>JACPDR010000046.1 GCA_016183935.1 Caulobacterales bacterium | reverse complement strand
GGCCGCCGCGACCACGTCGCCGCCGGCCGCCTGGATGGCCGCGATGCATTCGCGCGAACTCAGGCCCGTGGTGACGATGTCCTCGACCATGACCACCTTCTGGCCCGGCTCGACATGGAAGCCGCGACGCAGTTTGAACGCGCCGCCCTCGCGCTCGACGTACATCGAGGGCACGCCCAGCCAGCGGGCGGTCTCATAGCCGGGAATGATGCCGCCGACAGCGGGCGAGATCGCCACGTCGACCGGGCCGACGGCGGCGGTGATCTTGTCCGCCAGCGCCTTGCACAGCCGGGCGCACCGGCCCGCGTCCATGAACACCAGGTTCTTCTGCAGGAAGACCGGGCTGTGCAGGCCGGAGGACAGTACGAAATGGCCTTCGCGCAGGGCGCCGGCGTCGCGGAATTCGTCGAGAACGTCTTCTGAGGTCATAGGTCCCGCTTAGCCGCCAGCTTGGTGTGGGACAATGCCGGCTTCTCGATGCTCTCGCCCGGCTTGAGCCCGCCGGCGAGCAGCGCGGCCCACACGCCCTCGGCGTCGTCGGCGAAGGCGAACAGCTCCATGTCCGACGCCTTGACCATGCCGTGCTCGATCAGCGCCTCGAAATGGAGGACCGAGCGCCAATAGGCCTCGTCGAACAGGACGATAGGGATCGCCGGCGCCTTACCCGTCTGGCGAAGGGTCAGGATTTCAAATAGTTCGTCCAATGTCCCAAACCCACCCGGGAAGACGACCAGGGCGTTGGCGCGCATGGCGAGGTGCATCTTGCGCATGGCGAAATAGTGGAACTGGAAGGTCAGCTCCGGCGTCGACCACGGATTGGGAAACTGCTCGTGCGGCAGGGTGACGTTGAAGCCTATCGAGGGCGCTCCGGCCTGGAACGCCCCCTGGTTGGCGGCCTGCATGATGCCGGGCCCGCCGCCGGTGGCGATGACGTTGTCGCGCGGCTGGCCGACCTCGCCGCGAATCGCCCCGCCCCGCTCGGACGCCAGCTTGCCGAATTTGCGCGCCTCCTCGTACCAGTAGGAATGCCGGCCGGCCCCGTCCGCACCGACCCGCGCGCTGCCGAACACCACCAGGGTCGAGCGCACGCCCCAGGCCCTAAGGGCGCTTTCGGTCTTTTCGTACTCCAGCAGGAAACGGACCCCGCGCAGCGCGTCGCTGAGCAGGAAGTCCTGATCCATGGCGGCGATGCGATAGGAGGGCGACGCCAGCTGCGCCGCATTGGCCCGTTCCTGTTCTTCCGGAGTCATCTCGAACCTTGAACCGCCGCGAGACCAGCCGCGGGTGATGTTGAACCTTGCCTCCGAACGCGCGAACCGGCCCCGGGCGGCAGCCTGGAACCGTGCCGGCCCTCAGCCCCGCGCCCGCTCGACCGTGTCGACCGACGGATTGGTGCGCAGGGCCGCCATGATGGCGGTGGCGTGCTTGGCGTCCTCGACCTCCATGTCGATGTCGACGTCGAAGAAGTCCTGCTGCCGGTGGCTCATGACCAGGTTGAGGATGTTGCCGCCGGCCTCGCCGATGATCGTCGCCACCTGGCCCAGCACGCCCGGCGCGTTCTTGATGGTGGCGCGGATGCGGGCCGAGGCGACAGCCCCCTGCTCGGCCTGCGGCGTCCACTGCAGGTCCTGCCAGACCGAGTCGTCATCGGCGAACTCCTCCAGCCGCTGGCAGTCGATGGTGTGCACCGTCAGCCCGGCCTCGGGCTCGAGAATGCCGACGATGCGGTCGCCCGGCACCGGCGAGCAGCAGCGGCCGAAATGGACGCTGACCCCCGGCGTCAGCCCGCCGCCGCGCACGAACAGCCGGCCCTGGTCGCCCCCGATGCGCTTGCGGTCGGGACCCGCCTTGAGGCGTCCCTTCAGGGCGGGGAACAGGATTTCGGCGATCTTCGCCGCCGATTGCCGGCCGCGCCCGACGGCCTCGTACAGCTCGTCGTCGTTCGGGAAGCCCAGTTGCTCCAGCGCCGGGCGCAGCGTGACCTCGGCCTCGGCCTTGCCGGCCCGCGACAAGGTCTGCTCCAGCGTCGCCCGGCCCAGCTTCTGGAACTCGCCGCGCTCGGAGGTGCGGATGTGGCGGCGGATGGCCGAGCGGGCCCGGCCGGTCACCGTCAGCGAGCGCCAGTCGACCGGAATCTCGCGCTTGGCCCCGCGGATGATCTCGACCACGTCGCCGTTCTGGAGCTGGGTCCGCATCGGCTTGAGCTCGCCGTTGATCTTGGCCCCGACCGCCGTGTCGCCGACCTCGGTGTGCACGGCGTAGGCGAAGTCCAGCGGCATCCCGCCGCGCGGCAGGGTGATCAGCGCCCCCTTGGGCGTGAACACGAACACCTGGTCGAGATACATCTCGAGCTTGGCGTGCTCGACCCAGTCCTCGCCGCCCTCGCCGTGCTCGATGACCTGTACGAGATGACGCAGGTTCTGCAGCGGATCGCGCCCGCCGTCCTTCTCCATGGCCTCCTTGTCGAAGCCGTAGGACTGGTTCTTGTAGGCCCAGTGCGCCGCCACCCCGTCCTCGGCCACGCGGTCCATGGCGTCGGTGCGGATCTGCATCTCGATGCGCAGGCCGGATGGGCCGACCACGGTCGTGTGCAGCGAGCGGTAGTTGTTCGACTTGGGCGTCGAGATGAAGTCCTTGAACCGCTCCGGCACCATCGGCCAGGCCCGGTGGATCACGCCCAGGGCGCGGTAGCAGTCGTCCTCGGCCTCGACGATGACCCGGAAGCCGTAGATGTCCGACAGCGACGAGAAGCCGACCGACTTGCGCTGCAGCTTGCGCCAGATCGAATAGGGCGTCTTCTGCCGGCCGAAGACGCGGGCGTGCACCCCCGCCTCCTCCAGCACCCGCTCGACCTCGCGCGAGACGCCGTCGATGGCCCGGCCGTGCTCCAGCTTCAGCGCCTCGAGACGGCGCTCGATGGCGGTGCGGGCGGTCGGGTTCAGGTGCTCGAAGGCCAGCTCTTCCAGCTCGGAGGCGATCGAGTGGATGCCGATCGAGCGGCCCAGCGGCGCGTAGACCTCCAGCGTCTCGCGGCTGATCCGTTCGCGTTTCTCCGGCTTGACGTATTTGAGCGTCCGCATGTTGTGCAGACGGTCGGCCAGCTTGACCAGCAGGACGCGCACGTCCTTGGAGATGGCGAGGATGAATTTGCGCAGGTTCTCGGCCTGGCGCGTGTGCTCGGCCTGGAGTTCCAGGCGCGACAGCTTGGTGACCCCCTCGACCAGCGAGGCGATCTCCTCGCCGAACATACCGGCGATGTCGTCGCGGGTGGCCGAGGTGTCCTCGACCACGTCGTGCAGCAGGGCGGTGACGATGGTGGCCGTGTCGAGCCGGTAGTCGGTCAGGATGCCGGCGACCTGGATCGGATGGGCGAAATAGGGATCGCCCGAGGCCCGCAGCTGCGAGCCGTGCATCTTCATCGCATAGACATAGGCGCGATTGAGCAGCGCCTCGTCGGCGGTCGGGTCATAGGCCTTGACCGCCTCGACCAGCTCGAATTGCCGCAGCACCCGGGCCTTGACGGGCTCGGGGCCTTCGACCGGAGGACGATCGCCCTCCGGGTCATTGAGATTGGCAGCTTTCAGAGGCGGCGCGGGCTGCGAGGTCCGCGCCGGCAGGATGGTGATACCGTTGGCTGGTTCAGCCGTCAGTATCGTTCCTCCTGTCCACCGTCGCGGTCGCTCTGCAGCGCGCGGATCAGCTCGGCTTCCGCCATGTTCATGTGCTGCGGTTCGGCCAGGAGGGCGACGACCTCGGCCTCGTCCTCGGCTTCGGTGCGCTCATCGACCCGTTGCAGGGTGACGATGATGTTCTCCTGCAACTCGTCGGGGCTGACGGTGTCTTCCGCCAGTTCGCGCAGGGCCACGACCGGGTTCTTGTCGTTGTCGCGATCGAGCGTCAGCGCCGCGCCGTTGGCGATGGAGCGGGCGCGGTGGCCGGCCAGCAGAACCAGACCGAAACGGTTCGGCACCTTCTCGATGCAGTCTTCGACAGTGACGCGGGCCATGAAATTCCTCGAGCGCGGGGGAGAACCGCACAAAATATAGGGTTGGACGCGATTGTGCAACGCCGCATGGGCGGGAATGAGGCGCGGAACGGCGCGGGCCGAAGCCCGTGCTGTCAGTTCGCCGGCGCCGAAGCGTCGGCCGGGGCCGTCTCCACGGGCGCCGCCGCGGCGGTATCGGTCGCCGTGGGCATCATCATAACGCCAGCCAGGGCGATGGCCAACACCGGGGCGACATAGGCCCAGTAGCGGGTCGGAATGAAGAAGAGCGAACCCGCCGACCGCTTGACGACGATGCGCTGCTGGGTCGCCTCGTCGATGAAGGCCCGCCCCTCCCCGCCCTCGATCTTGCGGGCGAAAAGGAAGGAACAGAGGCCCGCGACCAGACCCCCGACGATCAGGGTCGCGGCGGCGGACGCGTCCGGATCGGTCGGGAACAGCGCCCCGACCGGCAGGCCGATCAGCGCGCCAAGCAGAAAGAAGAAGATGACGAGAAAGCCCCAGCCGGACCAGATGATCATTGGATATCCCCCAGGCGTCCCCGTGACGCCCCCGGAGTCAGGAATACCCGCGTTCATTCGGGAGGCAACCCACCGAACCTGACAGGCGAACTCCTGGAGGCGGCTCAGACCTGTGGGTGCGCGTCCGCGCCGATCCGGGCCATGCGCGCGAGGTCCGCCGCCGCGCCGGCGCCGGTCGGATCCGTCCAGTCCGGCGCGATCTCGGCCAGCGGTCCCATGACGAACTTCCGCCCGGCCGCCCTCGGATGCGGCAGGATCAGGCCGTCGAGGTCGCCGCTGAGCCGGCCGTAGGCGATCAGATCCAGATCCAGGGTGCGGGGCGCCTTCGCCGCGCCCCGCCGGCGGCCGAACGCCTCCTCGATGCGCCCGAGCGCGGCCATCAACTGATGTGGTCCGAGGGCGGTGCGGACGATGACCACCCCGTTCAGGAACGGCGGATCGTCGGGATTTGGCCAGGCCGCCGAGCGCCACCACGACGAACGGGCCACCACATCGACGCCTTCGGCCCGGAACCGCGCCAGCGCCGCCTCCAGCGCCTCGCGGCAATCCCGCCACGCCCCCTTGTCATTGCATCCCAGCGCGACGATGACGGCGTCGTCCAGATCGACGGCGCCGTCTATTTCGACGGCGACCGGGACATCCATATTCTCGGAGCCGCTTTCCATGACGCCTTGTCCAACCGAGCGCATCGCCCTGTTTATCGACGGGGCCAACCTGTATTCCGCCGCCAAGGCGCTGAACGCCGACCTCGATTTCAGCCGGCTGCTGGAGATGTATCGCGCGAAAAGCGTTCTGGTTCGCGCCTATTATTACACCGCCGTGATCGAGGGTGAGGAATTCTCGCCGATCAAGCCCTTGGTCGACTGGCTCGACTACAACGGCTTCACCGTGGTGACCAAGCCGGCCAGGCGCTTCACCGACGCCCAGGGCCACTCCCGGATCAAGGGCAATATGGACATCGAGATCGCCGTCGACATGCTGGAGCTGACCCCGCGCGTCGATCACATGGTGCTGTTCAGCGGCGACGGCGACTTCCGCCGGCTGGTCGGGGCGGTGCAGGCGCGCGGCGTGAGGGTCACCGTCGTCTCGACGATGAAGAGCCAGCCGCCCCAGATCGCCGACGAACTGAGGCGGCAGGCGGATGCGTTCGTCGAATTGCAGGATTTGCTGCCGGAGATCGGTCGGCCGAAGACATCCTGAGAGTCTGATCCCCGCCACATTCAACCTCTCCGCCGTCATCCTCGGGCTTGACCCGAGGATCAGAGGCGGCCTCAGGCTGTGCGTTCGTGGCGGCCCTGATGGCGTGGAAATCGCGATGCACCGCGCACCGGATGGTCTGATCCTCGGGTCGAGCCCGAGGATGACGATACGCTGGGTAGCTTTCGCGGCAAGGAACGGAACGGTAGAGCCCTGTCATGACCACCCCCTATCCGCCCGAGGCGCCCCGCGACTGCCCGCTCTGTCCCCGACTGGTCGAGTACCGCCTCGACAACGTCCGCCGGAATCCCGACTGGCACAACGGGGCCGTCCGGTCCTTCGGCGATCCGGAGGCCCGGCTGCTGATCGCGGGCCTCGCGCCCGGCCGCACCGGCGCGAACCGCACCGGCCGCCCCTTCACCGGCGACCACGCCGGCTGGCTGCTCTACGAGACGCTGCAGAAGGCCGGCTTCGCGCGCGGCCGCTACGATCCGAACGGCGAGGATGATCTGGAGCTGGTCGACTGCATGATCACCAATGCGGTCCGTTGCGCCCCGCCCGGCAACAAGCCCCTGCCGATCGAGGAGGCGACCTGCCGGCCGTTCCTGCAATCGCGACTGGCCGCCCTGCCCCGGCTCAAGGTGATCCTCACGCTCGGCGACGTGTCGCGCCGCAATGTGCTGAGGGCGCTCGGCAAACCGGCCAGCGCCATGCCGGCGGGCCATGGGGCGCAGGCGGAGGTCGGACCCTATGTGCTGCTCAACAGCTATCACTGCTCCCGTCTCAACACGAACACCGGCCGGCTGACGGCGGAGATGTTCGAGGCCGTCTTCCAGCGCGCGCGGGCGCTCCTCGAAACGTGATCGAACATCGGTCGCCCGGGAGGCGACTGTGGTTCCCCCGACACGCGAATCGACGATCTTCGGGTGTAGCCTCCATCCTCAGGAACAGCGTCGTCGGGCCCGCGTTGATCGAGCGGGATTGGGAGGTTGTCATGCGTACGAGCGAACGGGGCCCGTTCACCCCGGAGGAACGGAAGGCCGCGGTTCTGGCGCTGCTGATCGCGATCGGGATCGCGCTGCTCGCCACGATGGTCCAGCAATCGATCGGGCCGTCGCTGGGGCCATGGAGCACGGACCAGGCGGCGGCCTCGATGCCGGACGTTCTCGACGCCCAGCCGGTCGCGGCCTCGGCCTTCTAGAACGGCGTCAGCCCCGCTCCTTCATCAGCCGGGCCTTGTCGCGCTGCCAGTCGCGCTGGGCCGTAGCCTCGCGCTTGTCGTGCAACTTCTTGCCCTTGGCCAGGGCGATCTCGAGCTTCGCCTTGCCCGCCTCGTTCAGGTACAGCTTGACCGGGATGATGGTCTGGCCGTCGCGCTGGACGGCGCCGATCATCTTGTCGATCTGCTTGCGGTGCAGCAGCAGCTTCCGTGGCCGGCGCGGCTCGTGGTTGAAGCGGTTGGCCTGTTTGTAGGGCGGAATGTCGGCGTTGATCAGCACGATCTCGCGCCCCTCCACCGCCGCATAGCTCTCGGCGATGTTGGCCCGGCCGTCGCGCAACGCCTTGATCTCGGTGCCGAGCAGCTGGATGCCGGCCTCGGTATAGTCCTCGAGGAAGTAGTCGAACTTCGCCCGGCGGTTCTCGGCGATGACTTTGGTCTTGGGTTTCTCGGCGGCCATTCCCGCCCTCCTACACGCAACACCCGGTCTCGCGAAGACGGCGTCCGGGCATGCGTCCGAATTTGACGCACCTATCTGCCAGGCTCGGGCCATGATCCGCGGCGCTCGTCATGACCAGGGCGTTTCACGTCTGAACCGGACGGAGTGGACGCTTCGGACGCTTCGGACTCGAATTGCCGAGTTTTACCCGGGTTTAAAGCCCCGCCTCGGCCAGCGCCCGGTCGATGGCGGGCTTCACCGCATCGGCGGTCGGGGCCAGCGGCAGGCGCACCTCCTCGGTGCACAGGCCGAGGCGCGACAGGGCGTATTTCGCCGGCGACGGCGAGTTGTCGAGGAACAGGCCCTTGTGCAGGCCGATCAGCCGGTCCTGCCAGTCGCGCGCCGCGGCGTAGTCGCCGCGGGCCGCGGCTTCGTGCAGCGCCACCATGGCTTCGGGCGCGACGTTGGAGGTCACCGAGATCACCCCGACGCCGCCGTGGGCGTGGTAGCCGAGGTAGCTGGGATCGTCGCCCGAGATCAGGTCGAACTGCTGGTCGAGGATATTGGCCCTCATCCAGCTGACCCGGGCGAGGTCGCCCGTGGCGTCCTTGATGCCGACGATGTTCGGGTGCGACGCCAGCCGCGCCACCGTCTCGTTGGCGAGGTCGACTCCGGTGCGGCCCGGCACGTTGTAGAGCAGCACCGGCAACTGGACCGCCTCGGCGATGGCTTCGAAATGCGCCGCCATCCCGGCCTGCGACGGCCGATTGTAATAGGGCGTCACGACCAGCGCCCCGTCGGCGCCGACGGTCTTGGCGTGACGAACCAGTTCGATGGCCTTGTCGGTGGCGGACGAACCCGCCCCGGCGATCACCCGGACCCGCCCGGCGGCGACCTCGACGCAAAGCTCCACGACCCGCTTGTGCTCTTCGGGATGCAGGGAAGCGCTCTCGCCCGTGGTGCCCATCGGGACGACGCCGTGAACCCCGGCCGCGATCTGGCGTTCCAGCAGCGTCCTGAAGGCGGCTTCGTCCACCTTTCCGTCACGAAGTGGTGTGATCAGGGCGGTGATCACGCCCTTGAACAAAGGGGCGGTCATTGAAACGATGGTCCTGCGTGGGAAAGGGGCGACGACGCCCTGAAGCGAAGCGTGGGAGGTTAGGTTGCCGGCGACGTCGCCGCAACCATCATGGAATGGGGATCGGACACGGTATGATCGCAACCAGTCTCGCGGCCGCCCTGGCTCTGCTCGCCCCCGCGCCCGAATCGCTGGTTCCGCAGGAAACGCCGTACGCGGCCGTCGCCCCGCAGGGGACGCAGGCCCGGACGCTCAACGATCAGGACACCGCCCTCTTCCGCCAAGGCCTGGCCCAGGCCCGCGCCCGCGACGTTGTCGGCGCCCGGTCGACAGCCGCGCAGATCCGCGATCCCGCCGCTCGCAAGCTGGTCGAGTGGGCGCTGCTGGACACCTCCGCCCCGCAACTTCCCTACAGCGATCTCGCCGTCGCCCAGACCGCCTTCGCCGGCTGGCCGCGGGCCGAGAGCCGCCGCGAAGCCGCCGAGCGGGCGCTCGACCTCGCCTACGCCGGCCCGGACGCCGCCCTGAGCCTGTTCGCCCAGACGCCGCCGACGACGGCCGAGGGCGCCATCGCCCTCGCCGGCGCGCTTGAGCAGCGCGGCCGCGGCGACGAGGCCCGCCGCCTAATCACCGACTGGTGGCGGACCCGCTCATTCGATGAGCCGGTGCAGACCCGTATCCTGACCCGCTGGGGCGGCTGGCTGACCCAGGCCGACCACGAGGCGCGGCTCAACATGCTGCTGCTCGGTCCGCATGGACCGGCGACGCGGGCCATGGCCCAGATGGTCTCGCCGGAACGCCGGGCGGTGGCCGAGGCGGCGATGGCGTTGCGGACCGCCTACAGCCCCGACGCCGTGGTGGCCGGGCTCACCTCGACCCAGGCGATGGACCCGGCGGTCGTGCTGGAACGGGTTCGCGTCCTGCGCTCGCAGAGCCGCCAGTCCGAAGGCTTCGCCCTGCTGGCCGCCCTCCCCGCCGCCCCCTCGCACACCGAGGGTCAGAACACCTTGTGGAGCGAGCGCCGCAACTATTTCCTCGACGCCCTCGAGCGCCGCAACTGGCGGGCCGCCTACGACGCCATGGCCGGCCACGGCTTCCCCTCGGGCGAGCGCAAGGTGGACGCGGAGTTCTTCGCCGGCTGGGTGGCGCTGACCAAGCTGAACGACCCGGCCCGCGCGGCCAACCATTTCGAGATCCTGCGCCAGTCTTCCTCGACCCCGATCACCCAGGGCCGGGCCATGTACTGGCTGGGCCGCGCGGCCGAGGCCCAGGGCAATACGCCGTCGGCGATTCAATTCTACCGGGACGGCGCCCGGCACATCCAGAGCTTCTACGGTCAGCTCGCCGCCGAGAAGGCCGGGATGACCACCCTCACCCTGCCGAGCGACCCGACGCCCACCCAGGGCGAGCGCGCGGCGTTCGAGGCCAACGAGATCGTCCGCGCCCTGCGCATTCTCGGCGAGACCGGCGAGACCAGCCTGTTCCGGGTGTTCGCCTACCAGCTCGACGACGATCTGCCGACCGCCTCCGACCTGGCCCTGCTGATGGACCTGTCACGCGCCTATGGCGAAGGCTTCACGGCGATGATGGTCGGCCGCGCCGCCAGCCAGCGCGGCTTCCTGATGCCGGAGCGCCAGTACCCGGTCCGCATCCCGCCACAGGTCGGCGGCGCCGCGCCGCTGGAGTTCACCCTCGCCATCACCCGTCAGGAGTCCAGCTTCGATCCCAGGGCCCGGTCCGGCGCCGACGCCCGCGGCATGATGCAGTTCCTGCCGTCGACCGGAGCGATGGTCGCGCGCCAGCTCGGCATGTCCTTCTCTGACGACCGGCTGTGGGATCCCGACTACAACATGACCCTGGGCAGCTATCACCTCGGCGACCTGATGCGGCGCTTCGGCGGCTCGATGCTGCTGACCACGGTCGGTTACAACGCCGGTCCGGCCCGGCCGCCGCAATGGGTGGATCGCTGCGGCGACCCGCGCGGGGGCCAGGTCGATCCGGTCGACTTCATCGAATGCGCGCCGTTCACCGAGACCCGCAACTACATGATGCGGGTGATGGAGAACATGTCGATCTACAAGGCCCGGCTGAACAACGGCTCGGCCCCGTTGACGCTGTCGAACGACCTGCGCCGCGGGGCCAGCGTGGCGGCTGGGCCGCGCCCCTACGAGTGAGCCGGCGCCGCGCCCCGGGCGGCTGAGAGCAACGGCCCGTCCGGCCCGTCGACCCACCGGGCGGTGAGACCGAACACTCGCCGGAGGGTTTCCGGGGTGAGCGCCTCGAGCGGGGTCGCGTCCGCCGCCACGGCCCCGTGGTCCAGCACCGCCACCCGGTCCGCGAAGCGCGCCGCCAGCGGCAGGTCGTGCAGGCTGGCCAGCACCGCCTGTCCGGCGTCGGCGCGAGCCCTGAGCCGTTCCAGCACCATCAGCTGCGCCTCGGGATCGAGGCCGGCGATCGGCTCGTCGACCAGCAGGGCGGCGGCGTCCGTGGCCAGCGCCCGCGCCAGCAGCACCCGGGCCCGCTCGCCGCCGGACATCTCGGCCACGCCGCGATCGGCCAGATGATCCGCCTCGACCTCGGCCAGCGCCCGCCGCCCCCGCTCCAGCGCTTCGTCCGCCGCCAGGAACGGCGCGCCCAGCGCCGCGACCTCGATCGCCGGCAGGTTCCAGGCGATGCGCCGCTCCTGCGGCAGATAGGCGGCGCGCGCCGCCCGCTCTCGCGGCGACAGGGTCGTGACGTCATCTCCACCGAGCCGGGCGACGCCGCCGGTCAGTGGAAGCAACCCCGCGAAGGCCCGGATCAGGCTGGACTTCCCCGCCCCGTTCGGGCCGACAAGCGCGACGAGCTGGCCGGCATCCACCTGCAGGTCCGCCCCGGCCAGCACAGCGCGTCCGCCCAACCGGGCGCTGCCGTCCCGCATCAGCAGAGGCGGCGTCACAGCCGCCACTCCCGCGCCGCCCGCCAGGCGATCAACGCGAACAGGGGCGCGCCGACAAGGGCGGTGAACACGCCCAGCTTCAGCTCCTGATCCGTCGGCGTCATCCGCGCCAGCAGATCGGCCAGCACCAGCATCAGCCCGCCGGCGAGAGCCGACGGGAGCAGCAGGCGGGCCGGATCGCCCCGCACCGCCGTACGCACCAGATGCGGCGCGGCGAGGCCGACGAAGCCGATCACTCCGGCCACCGCCACCGCCGCCCCGGTGGCCAGCGCCGCCGCCAGCAGGGCCAGCAGCCGCAACCGCGCCATCGGCAGGCCCGAGGTGCGCGCCGTCTCCTCGCCGAGGCTGAGCATGCGCAGGCCCAGCGCCGCGAGCGCCGCCAGCACCGCCGACGCCAGCACCGCCGGGGTGACCCAGGCCACATCGACCCAGCTGCGGTTCTCGACCGAGCCCAGCAGCCAGTTCATCACCTCGGCGGTCGCGATCGGCGAGGGCGACAGGTTGAAGATCAGCGCCGTGGCCGCGCCGGCGAAACTGGACACCGCCACGCCGAACAGGATCAGCGCCTCGGGCGAGCGCACCCGCGCCGAGAACAGCATCAGCAGGCCGCCCGCCAGTCCGGCCCCGACCAGAGCGGACACCTCGACCGCGCCGGGCAGCGCCGCCCAGCCCAGCACGATCGCCCCCGCCGCGCCCAGCGCCGCCAGGGCCGAGACGCCCAGCACGCCTGGATCGGCCAGCGGATTGCGCAACAGGCCCTGCATCACCGCCCCGGACAGGCCCAGCGCCGCTCCGACCATCAACGCCGTGGCCGCGCGCGGGGCCCGCACCGCCCACAGCACCTCAGCCGGACCCGAGGCGGGCTCGGTGAAGGCCTGCGCCAACTGCGCGGCGTCGAAGGCGCTTTCGCCGAACAGCACGGCGAGCAGCGCGGCAAGCGCGATCAGCACCGCGAGAATGGCCGCCAGCCGGCCCGGCCCGCCGCGGCTCATCCGCCCGCCTTCAGCATCGCCGCCGCGTCCGCCGCGAACCAGGCCGGGCAGGTCAGGCTGGCCGCCGGCAGCCGGGCCACGATCCGCTCCCTGGCCGCCGCGCGGACGACGGGATGGCGCCCCGGGCCACGCCAGTCGGCGCGCGACCGGTCAAAGAAGCCGAGCACGAAGCGGGCCGGCGGCGACAGGGCGATCCGCTCCACGCTGACGGGCGCAAAGCCCTGTATCGTAGCGGCGTTCACCAGCCCGGCCGAGCCCAGGATGGCGTCCACCAGGGTGCCGCGCCCGGCCGTGAAACCGCCCGCCGTCAGATAGAGGGCCGACTGACGCGGCGCGTTCGGGGCCGGCGCCGCCTCGGCCAGCCGGGCGTCCATGCGGGCGATCAGGAGCTCTCCGCGCGACGGAGCGCCCAGCGCCCGCGAAGCCACCCGGATACTCCCGCGGATACCCTCGAAGCGGGTGGCGTCGTCGATGGTGACGACCCGTACGCCGCGGGCCTCCAGCCGCGCCAGCAGCCGGGCGTCGCCGCCCCAGTAGCGCACCACGACGTCCGGCTGGAAGGCGATGGCCGCCTCCAGCGTCGGGCGGACCCGCCGCCGCCCCGCCGCCGCCTCGCGCATCCACGAGTCCGGATCGTCGGCGCGGGGCGACAGGGCCAGATCGGCGTCCGGCGCCAGGGCGAGGGCGTACTGATCCCCGCACTGGTCCAGCGACATCACCCGGAGTGGTCGTGTCTCCACCGCGCCCGCCGGCGCGCCGGACGTCGTCAGGGCCAGCGCCAGACCGGCGCCGACAAGCCCCCCCACGGCGATCCTCACGGCTTCAGCAGGCCCGCGAACAGGCCGTCCAGCAGGGTGTCGACGAGCGCCTCCGGCGCCACCCAGTCGAAATAGGGCTTGGTGATCATCAGCGACACGACGCCATGGGCGCCGGCCCACAGGGCCTGGGCCGTGGGCGCGGCCTCGCCCCTGAGCCGACCCGCCGCGGCCGCGGCCTCGACCACCTGTTCGAAGGTGCGGAACAACTCATGGCCGAGTTCCCGCGCCGCCGACTGGGCGCCCTCGCGCAGTTCGACCGGGCGGGTCATGTAGGCGAGGCGGTAGGCGTTCGGGTTGGCGAAGCCAAAGGCGATGTAGGCCCTCATCATCTGGCGCAGCCGGACCTCCGGATCCGCCGTCGCAGCGAGAATGGCCTCGTTCCTGGCCATCAGCTCCGCGAACGCCTGACGGCAGATTTCGTGCAGGATCTCGCCCTTCTCGGCGAAATGCATGTAGAGCGCCGTCGACGACAGGCCGACCTCGTCGGCGATCTTGCGGATGGTGGCGCCCTCATAGCCGTGCTCGACGAAGATGCGTTCGGCGGCGCTCAGTATCTCGGCGCGGCGGGCATGACCCTCGCCCTTGGGCTTGCGCTGCGATCGCGGATTCAGGCTGGCCGCCGTGGTCAAGAAGGGTTCTCCCATCGTCCCCACCTGAATAGCGACATTCCCGGGCCAGCGCCAATCGCTTGCAGGTTGCGCAACGCTCCGTTAACCATTTTGAATGGACGGATCGTGGACCAACGTTCTATCGGAACGCCGTCGGGACGCGAGCCGGTACGGCGTCCCGGGGCGGCAGAGCGCGGCGCAACGGTCCCTCTCCGTCGATCAGGTCATCCTGCTCGGACTTGCGTGCGGCGCCGTCGCCGTCGCGTGGTCGGTTGACCCGCGGGGCCTGGGCGGAGCGCTGGTGACGACGACCTCCGTCGCCTTTCTCGCCCTCGCGGCGTGGCGGATCACGCTGGTTGTCGTCAGCGCGAAACCGGCCGTCGCGCACGCGCCGCCCCTGGCCGCCCTGCCCCGCTACACCATTCTCGCAGCGCTGCACGACGAGGCGGAGGTGGTCGGGCAGTTGGTCGAGCGGCTGTCGCGCATCGACTACCCGCCGCACCGGCTTCAGGGGCTGCTGGTGCTCGAGGCGCACGACCACGCCACCATCGCCGCCGCGCTCACGGCGCCGCGCCCGGCCTGGCTGGAGGTGTTCGTCGCCCCGCCCGGCCAACCCCTGACCAAGCCACGGGCGCTGAACTGCGCCCTCCACCACGCCACCGGCGACCTGTTGACCGTCTATGACGCCGAGGACGAACCGGACCCGCAGCAGCTGCGGGAAGCGGCCGCCCGGTTCGCCGCGGATCGCATGGGCCGCCTTGCCTGCCTGCAGGCGCCGCTACGTATCCGCCCCCGGTCGACGGCGGCGGCGACCTTTCTCGAGCGCCAGTTCGCGGCGGAGTACGCCGCCCTGTTCGAGACCCTGCTGCCGGGCATGTGCCGGCTCGGCCTCCCCTTCCCGCTGGGCGGGACCAGCAACCATTTCCGCACGGACGTGCTTCGCGCCGTCGGCGGCTGGGACGTCTGGAACGTGACCGAGGACGCGGACCTCGGCTTTCGGCTGTGGCGTCGCGGCTGGCGTCTGGGCGTGATCACCCGCCCGACCTGGGAGACGCCGCCGGGCGCGTTCCAGCATTGGCTGCCGCAGCGTACGCGCTGGCTCAAAGGCTATATGCAGACGTTCGGCGTGCATTCCCGCCGGCCCTGGGAGTTGGGGCCGCGCGGGCTGTTCTCCCTGCTGGTCACCGTGGGCGCGGGGCTGGCGTCGGCGGCGATCCATGGGCTGTCGCTGGCGTGGCTGGCGACCGCCGTTGTCGTGTCGGCCATGGCCGGCGTGACGCCGCTGATCCCGGCCCTCGCGGTCGGCGTGCTGATCGTCGGAGCCGCCTCGGCCTGGCTGTGCTGCTGGATCGGAAGCCGGCGAGCCGGCATTCCATACGGGCTCGCCGACATGCTCGCCGCGCCCGCCTACTGGGCCCTGCTCAGCCTCGCCTGGATGCACGCCGCCTGGCGGCTGATCCGCGAGCCCTTCGCCTGGGACAAGACGGCGCATCGCCCTGACCCGCCGCGGGCGGCCAGGCCCGCGCGGGCGCCGGCCCACGCCCGACTGGACGAGACGGCGCCGAACCGCCTATCAGCGGCCCATGCCGCCGCGCCTCAACCCGTCGCCTGAAACCCTCGTCACCCGCGCCTGGCCGGACTACGCCCTGCTGGACAGCGGCGACGGGCGGAAGCTGGAACGTTACGGACCCTACACGGTCGTGCGACCGGAGCCGCAGTGCTTCTGGTCGCCGCGCGATCCGGCCGCCTTCGACGCCGCCGACGCCGTGTTCGATCCCACCGACGAGGACGAGAGCGGACGCTGGCGCTTCGCGGGCAAGCCGGTCGACACCTTTCCGCTGGCGTGGCGCGACGTGCGCTTCACCAGCCGGTTCACGCCGTTCCGGCATCTGGCCTTCTTCCCCGAGCAGGCGGCGAACTGGGACTGGCTGGACGGGCGGGTGCGGCGGCTGCGCAAGCCGCGCATCCTGAATCTGTTCGGCTACACCGGCGTGGCCAGCCTGGCCTGTGCGGCGGCGGGGGCCGAGGTCACTCACGTCGACGCCTCCAAGAAGTCGGTGGCCTGGGCCCGCGAGAACGCCGAGCTGTCGGGCATGGCCGACAAGCCGGTGCGCTGGATCGTCGAGGACGCGCGCAAATACGCGGCGCGGGAGGTGCGGCGGGGGTCGAAATACGACGGCATCATCCTCGATCCGCCGAAGTACGGGCGCGGGCCGACGGGCGAGGTGTGGCGGCTGTTCGAGGACCTGCCCGCGCTGCTGAAGGACTGCGCGGCCCTGCTGTCGGATGACGCCTCCTTCCTGCTGCTGAATGCGTACGCCGCCCGTATTTCGGGGCTGTCGCTGGCGCATCTGATGGCCGAGGCGACGCACAATCGCGGCGGGGTGATCGACTGGGGCGAACTGGCGCTGGCCGAGGACGGGGCAGACGGGCGGGCTATCGGGCTGAGCTTCTTCGCGCGGTGGTCGGCGTGAGCGCCCCGTTCCAGGATCGCCTGATCACCTCCCTGACCAATGAGACGGTCAAGGCCGTGCGCGCCCTGCACATGCGCAAGGAGCGCGAGGCGACGGGGCGGTTCCTGGCCGAGGGGCTGAAATTCATCGGCGAGGCGCTGGATCAGGGGCGGACGCCGAAGCTGCTGCTGGTCGGCGAGGACGCCCGGCCGCATCCGCTGCTGGACCGGGCGCGGGCGGAGACGCGGGCGGCGGGCGGCGAGGTGGTGGCGGTGACCCACGCCATCCTCGAGAAGATCAGCCGGCGCGACAATCCGCAGACGGTTCTGGGCGTGTTCGAGCAGGTCTATGCGCCGCTGTCGGCCATCGTGCCGGAATCCGCGCCGTGCTGGGTGGCGCTGGAGCAGGTGCGGGACCCGGGCAACTTGGGGACGATCATCCGCACGGCCGACGCGGCGGGGTGCGGCGGGGTGGTGCTGATCGGGGACTGCGTCGATCCCTATTCGGTCGAGGCGGTCAGGGCGACCATGGGGTCGGTGTTCGCCGTGGCCATCGCCCGGGCCACGGCGGCGGAGTTCCTGGCCTGGCGGCAGAGCTGGCCGGGCAGCGTCATCGGCACCCGGCTGGACGCCTCGGTCGGCTACCGCGAGGCCGCCGTCCAGCGCCCGGCCCTGATCCTGATGGGCAACGAGCAGGCCGGTCTGACCGACGCCCTCGCCGCCGCCTGCGACGTCAACGTCAAGATCCCGATGCGCGGCCGGGCCGACAGCCTGAACCTGGCGATCGCCACGGGGATCATGGTCTATGCGGTGACGGACGCCGCCCAGGTTAGCCATCGACGTCCTTGAGCATCAGCATCTGACCGATCAGGCGCTCCTTCTCGGGCGAAAAGCCGCATTCCACCTGCCCGACTGACGGGTTCCGCCAGGTTCCAAACAAGAGGTCCCACAAGGGCAGGCCATAGTTTCCGGCGTGGACGCCGCGTTCGTGATGGAGCCGATGCATTTCGGGTCTCTGCAGGATGAAGCCCAGCCACCGGGGCGTTCTCTGATCGGCATGAGCGGCCAGGTTGAACAGGGTGACGTACAGCAACGCCAGCCCGGCCGCCGGACCGCTCACTCCCAACAGGACATAGGCGACAAAGGCGTTCAGCAGGCTCGCGAGCAGGGCGTCGAACGGATGCACATAGAAGGCCGTCAGAGCCTCGATGCGCGCCGGGCTGTGATGCAACTGGTGGACCCATCGCCAAAGGCGGTCCGACGCGTGCAGCGCCCGATGCCACCAGTAGGCGACGAAACTGGCGACCAGGAAGGTGAGCAGACTGGCCGGGCCGACGTCGAGATCGGCGCCGACGGCGAACAGGGCGTGACTCGAAATCCAGCGCTGGAACACGAAGCCGGCCGCCACCACGGCGACCAGATTCACCGTATTCAGCGCGCCCGCGTAAAGCCGCCAGCGCCTGTCGCAGGTCGCGCCCGACGCGGGCGCGATCACCTCGCGCGTGAAGATCAGAGAGAAGACGGCCAGCGTCACAAAGTAGGCGGCGAAAAGCATACGCGGCCCTCCTCACACCGTCCTGACAACGGGCCGTGTGCCATGCAGGGCGCCTCGGAAACTTCGCTTCGCCGGCGCCGCCATCGGCATCAGAAGCTTCTCCCGTCCACCCGCTGGGCGGTCCAGCTCCAGGGCTCGATGTCGGTCAGGGTGCGGACGTTGACGGCGACCATCGGCGAGCCGTCCCGCTTCTCGCCGCGGGCGAAGGACTGGACGCCGCAGGTGTCGCAGAACCGGTGGCGTATCTTGTGGGTGTTGAAGGTGAACTCGGTCTGCGGCCCCTCCCGCGTCACCCGAAAGGCGTCGGGCGACACGAAGGCGAGGACGAAGCCCTTGCGGTAACAGTGCGAGCAGTTGCACTCCATCAGCCCCTCGAGATCGGTGTCGACCTCATAGGCCACGGCCCCGCAGGCGCAGCTTCCCGTGTGGGTCTTCACCTCCGCCATCACGCATCCTCCAGCAGCACCACCCCGGGCGCCGATTTGAGCGCGCCGCGCAGGGCGCCGTCCAGCCGGTAGCGGCCCGGCAGCTTCAGCTCGACCTCGCGGCGGCCGTCGAGGGAGGCGATCAGGGAGACCTCGCCGCCCTTGCCGTTGGCCCTGGCGCGCTCCAGCCGCGCCTTGAGCGCTTCGGGATCGGCGGATTTCGACGACACGTGGATACGGAGTCCCATGGCGCCGTCATCGATCAGCGTGTCGAGCTTGCTGGCGTCGTCGCCGAAGAAGCGCACCTCGCCGTCGGCGGACTTGGCCCGCACGCGGACCATGATCGAGGCCCCGACCTCCAGCACTTCGCGGCATTTGCGCAGCTGTTCGGGCGGGAACAGGCATTCGAACTCGCCCGTCGGGTCGGAGAAGGTGACGAAGGCGAATTTCTCGCCGGTGCGGGCGCTGGCCCGCTCCTGGCGACGGCGCACCACGCCGGCCATCAGGAAGGCCTCATGGCCGCTCTCGGCAAGGGCGGTGGCCTCGGCGACGAAGGTGACGCGCTTGCGCTTCAGGGCCGGGGCCATGTCCTCGAGCGGGTGGCCGGACAGGTAAAAGCCGACGGCGGCCAGCTCCTGATCCAGCTTCTCCGGTCCAACCCACGGCTCGACCGGACGCAGGCGCGGCCGTCCTGCCCCGACCTGATCGCCGCCGAACAGGCTGACCTGCGACGAGGCGCGCTCGGCGGCGACGCTCTGGCAATAGGCCATCAGGGTGTCGGCCTGCTCGACCAGTTGGCGGCGGTTGGTGTGGAAGCCGTCGAAGGCGCCGGCGCGGGCGAGGTTCTCGAGCGCGCGCTTGTTGACGTATTTCGGGTCGACCCGCTCGAGGAAGTCGAAGATGTCGGTGAAGCGGCCGCCGGTCTCGCGCACTTCGACGAGGTGCTTCATGGCCTCGAGGCCGACGTTGCGGATAGCGCCGAGGGCGTAGAGCACCGAGCCGGTCTTTTCACCGTCCGGCCCCTCCTCCCACGCCACGTCGAAGTCGGCCGAGGAACGGTTCACGTCCGGGGCCTTCACCGGCACCTCGAAGCGCCGACAATCCTGATAGAAGACAGCCAGTTTGTCGGTATTGCTAAGATCGAGACTCATGGACGCGGCCATGAATTCGACCGGATGCGTCGCCTTCAGCCAGCCGGTCTGGAAGCTGATCAGCGCATAGGCGGCGGCGTGCGACTTGTTGAAGCCGTAGCCGGCGAATTTGGCCACCAGGTCGAAGATGCCGCCGGACTGCTCTTCCGGCACGCCCTTTTCGGAAGCGCCCTTGATGAAGCGCGCCCGCTGGAAGTCCATCTCCTCCTTCTTCTTCTTGCCCATGGCGCGGCGGAGAAGATCGGCTTCACCGAGCGAATAGCCCGCCAGGATCTGGGCGATCTTCATCACCTGCTCCTGGTAGATGATGACGCCGTAGGTCTCGGTCAGCACCTCCGTCAGCGAGGGGTGGAGGTAGTCGACCTCCTGCCGCCCGAATTTCCGGTCGATGTAGGTGTCGATCATCTCCATCGGCCCGGGCCGGTAGAGGGAGATCAGGGCGGTGATCTCCTCGATCGAACCGCAACGCATCTTGCGCAGGGTGTCGCGCATGCCCTGCGATTCCAGCTGGAATACGCCGACGGTCTGGCCCGAGGCCATCAACTCATAGGTGCGCGGGTCGTCGAGCGGCAGGCCGTTCCAGTCGGGGGCGGCGCCGCGCCGCTCGAGATACTGGCGCGCGCGATCGAGCACGGTCAGGGTCTTGAGGCCGAGGAAGTCGAACTTCACCAGACCGGCGGCCTCGACCCATTTCATGTTGAACTGGCTGGCCGGGATGGTCGAACGCGGGTCCTGGTACAGCGGCGCCAGTTCGATCAGCGGGCGGTCGCCGATGACGATGCCGGCGGCATGGGTCGAGGCGTTGCGGTAGAGACCTTCCAGCTCCAGCGCGGTTTCGAGCAGGGTCGCGACGGCCTTGTCGGAGTCGCGCGCCTCCCTGAGCCGCGGCTCCAGATCGATGGCCTGGGCCAGGGTGACGGGGTTGGCGGGGTTGGCCGGCACCATCTTGGCGAGGCGATCGACCTGGCCGAGCGGCATCTGCAGCACCCGGCCGACGTCGCGCAGCACGGCCCGGGCCTGCAGGGTGCCGAAGGTGATGATCTGGGCGACGCGGTCCTTGCCGTAGCGGTCCTGCACGTAGTCGATCACCTCTTCCCGCCGCTCCTGGCAGAAGTCGATGTCGAAGTCGGGCATGGAGACCCGCTCGGGATTGAGGAAGCGCTCGAACAGCAGGCCGAAGCGCAGCGGATCGAGGTCGGTGATGGTCAGCGACCAGGCGACCAGCGAGCCGGCCCCGGAGCCCCGCCCCGGCCCCACGGGAATGCCGTGGTTCTTGGCCCATTTGATGAAGTCCGACACGATCAGGAAATAGCCGGGGAAGCCCATCTGCTGGATGATGCCGACCTCCCATTCGAGGCGGGTCCAGTACTCTTCCTCGGGAGCGGCGGGCGTGACCTGTCGGAGCCGCTCCTTCAGCCCCTCGCGGGCCTGATGCATCAGTTCGTCGGGCTCGGACCGACCGGCGCCGGCGTCGAAGCGCGGCAGGATGGGGGCGCGGGTCGGGGCCATGAAGGCGCACCGGCGAGCGATGTCGAGGGTGGCGTCGCAGGCCTCGGGCAGGTCGGCGAACAGTTCGCGCATGGCGGCGGCGGTCTTGAACCAGTGTTCGCCAGTGATGCGGCGGCGATCCTCCTGGCCGGTGAAGGCGCCGTCGGCGATGCACAGCAGGGCGTCGTGGGACCTGGCCTGGGCGGCCCTAGCGTAATGGACGTCGTTGGCAGCCACCAGCGGGGCGTCGTGGGCGTAGGCCCATTCGACGAGGCCGCGCTCGGCCTGGGCCTCGGAGGCGAGGCCGTGACGCTGCAGCTCGACATAGAAGCGGTCGCCGAAGGCGTCCTGCATGGCCGCGAGCGCGGCGTTGGCCTCGGCCGGCTTGCCCTGCACGAACAGGGGGTCGACCGGGCCGTCGGGGCCGCCGGACAGCAGGATCAGGCCCTCGGAGCGTTCGGCCACCATGGCCCACGGCACGCTGGGCTCGTCCATGGCCCCCGCGTCGAGGAAGGCCGACGACGACAGGGCCGACAGGTTGAGCCAGCCGGCCTCGTTCTGGACCAGCAGGACGACGGTGGGGACCCTGGCCCAGCGCTCGGCGACCTTGCCGCCGATACCGGTGACCGGCAGGGCGCAGGCGATGATCGGCTGAACCCCTGCGTCCTTCGCGGCCTGGCTGAATTCGAGCGCCCCGAACAGATTGGCCCGGTCCGCCACCCCCACCGCCGGCATGCCCGCGTCCGCGGCCAGCCGGGGAACCTTGCTGGCCTTGATCGCGCCTTCCAGCAGGGAATAGGCCGAGCGGACCCGCAGGTGGATAAAGCCCTGGCTGTTCAGCGTGTCGGTCAAACCGGGTTCTGTTCCTTCGCCGATGCGTGCGTCTGTTCTGGACCGAGTCTCACATCACGGGCGACCGGGACACCGGAAAGCGGCGCGACCGACGCCGCGGTCGGGGGCCGGCTGTGGATAGGCCCGCCGGGCCCTCCGCCTCCATACCGATAAGACCCGGGTAAAACGGCAAACAGGAGTCCGAAGAGTCCGAAGAGTCCGAAGCGTCCGGCTTTCCGCTCAGGGCTGTTCGCTCGCATCGGTCAGCGGACCGATGGATCCTTCAGGCCGCCGAGGTCATCAGCGCAGCTTGCCACATCACCCAGACGAAACCGCCGCACGACGCCAGCGACAGCATATCCCGAACCCAACGCGCCATGACGGCCTCCCTTGCGTGTTCCGGTAATGTTCTATGTTCTCGTTTGGTTCCAGTCAAGCGGCCATACCCGGTCATCCCCGCCGGTGAAGCTCAAACTCACCCGCATGCTGAAAGGTCCTGCTATGGTGCGCCCAGCACGCCACCAGTCATCCGCCCCTCTGGCGGCCGGCGTCGCAGGAGTAGCGGCCATGGCCAAGGGTCAAGCACGCAGCAACAAGGAAATCCGCAAGCCGAAGGCGGAGAAGGCCAAGCCGGCGGTGTCGGTGGGAACCTCGCCGTTCACTCAGGTTCCGGGCAAGAAGTAGAGATCCCGGTCAGGGCGAGGCGCCCGATCCACTCAGCGGACCGACGGGCCTGTGACGCCGCGCCCTAGCCGATCGCGCCGACGCAGCCCTCGTCGCCGCCGACGGGCAGGACCGCGTCGGTGAGGGACAGGGTCCAGCCGTGGTGGGTGTCGAGGCCGCGGCGGCGGATGCCGGAGCCGTCGCCGGCGTCGCCGCCGGCGGTGACCAGCACGCGACGGCCGCTGGGCAGGGCGGCCGGATCGATCTTGCCGACCGCCAGCGCCGTCGGGGTCTCGCCGCCGAAGCCGTCGAAGACGCTGAGGGCCGACCATTCGCGGCGAAGGCCGGTCCACCACGGATCGCCGGCGTTGACGGCGAGCACCGCCACGCCGTGACCCTCGGCGGCCCAGGCCAGCGCGGCCTGGGGATCGCGCACGGCCCGCATGTCGGCCGCCGCGCCGAAGCGGAGACGGGCGCCGTCGAAGGCGCGGGTCGGTTCGACGGGAGACCAGACCTGGACCTTCATCCGGCCCTGACGGGCCAGGCCCCAGCCGACGATCTGGCGCCAGAGGGATTCCACGGCCTCCCGGTTGTCCGGTCCGGCCTGGGCGAGAACGCGGTCGAGAACGGCCTGCTCGCGGTCGGGCCGCAGCTTCACATGGGGGCCGGACGGGGCGTCCTTGGCGCGGCCGACGCGGGCGGCGATGGCGAGGCGGCGCTCGAACAGGGCGAGGAGCTGGTCGTCGAGATCGTCGATCTCGTGGCGCAGGGCGGCCAGGGCCATCTGTTCGGCGGAGAGGTCGAGCGGCGCGGGCCAGACTTGCTGGAGAGCGGGCTGGGTACTGGAATGGGGCACGGGGAGGAGCTTTCGATTTCTACGGAGGCGTTCGGGGGCGTTTGCGAGCCGCCGCTCCATCGCGGAGCGGTCGCCGGCGAGGCGGTCAGGACGCGATGCCCGACGCCTCAGCCGGCGTATCGAAAGCCGTAGAAATACAGGTCCGCGGCCGCCGGAAGGCGGGCGAATGCAGTCGCAGCGATGGCTTGCGAGCGGACCATGGGCGTCATTGGGCGCACGGATCGTGCGGCGTCAAGCCGTTCAGGCGCTAAGCAGGACAAATCGCGTCCGGTTGTCGGCCGAATCCTGGATGTCGTTGCGCAGAATCGACAGCTCGTAGACTTCGGCGGCGCGCATGGGGGCGACCGCGGCGCGGGTGCGATCTTTCGCCTCCGCGACGGCGCGGGCCGCTCCGGCGGTGTCATAGGCCTCGACAGACTGGATACCGAGGCTGCCGAGCGTGCCGCTGCATTGACCCAGGGCGGCCGGATGGCTCTCGGCCGTCCTGATGTCGCCCAGTCGCGCGCCGGCCGGAGCCATCAGGGCCAGCCGGATCGGCCGCCAGACCTCGGAGACCACGGTCAGGCCGGCCTTCTCGACCAGGGATGCGGCCGGCTCGACGCGGCCGATGGTGGTGTTCTCGACCGGGATCAGGGCGCACCCCACCTCCCCCGCCTTCAGGGCGTCGATCGCCGCCTCGAAGCTGTCGTAGGCGACGGGCTGGTCCCACGGGCGCAGGTCGATGCAAGCCTCGTGGCTGAACGCGCCGGGCGCTCCCTGGTAGGCGCAGCGGCCCGGGACGTCGTCGTCAGCGGGGCGGCCGACCCCCTCCACCTAGGCCGCCTGCGAGCGGCTGACCCGCCCGGCCTTGAGCCGCTCGGCGACGAGGAAGGCCAGTTCCAGCGCCTGGTCGGCGTTGAGGCGCGGGTCGCAGTGGGTGTGGTAACGGCTGGACAGGTCGTCCTCGGTCAGAGCCTGGGCGCCGCCGAGGCATTCGGTGACGTTCTGGCCGGTCATCTCAAGGTGCACGCCGCCGGGGTGGACGCCCTCGGCCTCGGCCACATCGATGAAGCCGCGCACCTCGGACAGGATCCGCTCGAAGGGGCGGGTCTTGTAGCCGTTGCCGGCCTTGAGCGTATTGCCGTGCATCGGGTCGATCGACCAGACCACGCGGCGGCCCTCGGCCTTCACCGCCTTCATCAGGCGCGGCAGGCGATCGCCGACCTTGTCGGCGCCGAAGCGGCCGATCAGGGTCAGGCGGCCGGGGATGTTGTCCGGGTTGAGCACATCGATCAGCGCCAGCAGATCGTCCGGTTCCATGGTCGGGCCGCACTTCAGGCCGATCGGGTTCTTGATGCCGCGGGCGAATTCGACGTGGGCGCCGTCCAGCTGGCGGGTGCGCTCGCCGATCCAGACCATGTGGGCCGAGGTGTCGAACCAGTCGCCGGTGCCGCCGTCGAGGCGGGTCAGGGCGCTTTCGAGGTTGAGCAGCAGGGCTTCGTGGCTGGTGAAGACCTCGACGCGGCTGAGATCCGGATGGGACTCGGGGGTGACGCCGACGGCCTCCATGAAGGCCAGGGCCTCGGTGATCTTGTCGGCCAGTTCGCGGTATTTGGCGCCGTAGGCGGTGTCGGCCGCGAAGCCCATGGTCCAGCGGTGGATGTTGTACAGGTCGGCGTAGCCGCCGCCGGCGAAGGCGCGCAGCAGGTTCAGGGTCGAGGCCGACTGGTTGTAGGCGCGGATCAGCCGCTGCGGGTCCGGCAGGCGCTCTTCCGGCGTGAAGGCCATGCCGTTGATGATGTCGCCGCGGTAGCTGGGCAGGGTCTCGTCGCCGATGGTCTCGAGCGAGGACGAACGCGGCTTGGCGAACTGGCCCGCGATGCGGCCGACCTTCACCACCGGCTTGCCGCCGGCGAAGGTCAGCACCACGGCCATCTGCAGGATCAGGCGGAAGGTGTCGCGGATGTTGTCGGTCGAGAATTCCTTGAAGCTCTCGGCGCAGTCCCCGCCCTGGAGCAGGAAGGCCTCGCCCGCCTCGACCTGGGCCAGTTTGGCGGTCAGGTGACGCGCCTCGCCGGCGAAGACCAGCGGCGGCATGGCGCGCAGTTCGTCCTCGACGCGATGCAGGGCGGCCATGTCCGGATAGTCCGTCGGCATCTGCACGACGGGTTTCGATCTCCAGCTCTCGGGCGTCCAGCGGGTCATTTCAGCAAGATAGGCCGGGCGCGGCTTGTGGACAATGAACCGTCGCGCCGCATGGCGTTTTCCTTCGCGCGCGAGTCGTCGCCGCCCGGGGGAAAGCGCCCGGTCAGGGTCCTGGGCGCCTCGGGCTCGACCTGGCCTCGATCAGGGGCAGGAGTGCTCTGGCCGCCAACCGGATGGCGTCGACCTCGGCCGACGAGGGGCTGCTGGGCGTCCGGTGGTAGATCGCGAAGGTCGCCACGACCTGGTTCGCCTCGTCCAGAATGGGCGTCGACCAGCAGGACTTCAGGTCATGCCTCAGGGCAAGCTCGCGGTAGCGGACCCATAGCGGATCGCTCTCGATGTCGTGGGTGTAGACCTCATGGCCGAGCCAGGCGGCCGTGCCGCACGAGCCCGCCGCCGGCCCGATCGCCTCACCCTCGATGGCGTCGCAGAACGCCGCGGGGAGGCTCGGGGCCACGAAGCAGCCGAGGCGGCGGCCGTCGTCGCTGAGGAGCAGAATGGACACGATGAAGGCGTCGCCCGCGGCGACCTCGAGCGCGCGAACGAAGAGATTCAGGGACTCGCGAACTCTCGGATCGAAGGTGACCTTCGTCGGCGTCATGACCCTACATACGCACAGACCGGGCCAGAGCCCAAGGCGGCGCGCGCCCGGGCCCGGCCGCCGCGCGAGGTTGTGGGGGCGCCGTCGGCGTCGCCATGCCCCCTGCTCCCGGCCCTATCCGGCGTTCGTGTCGGAGGACTGCTTCTCCTTCAGGGTGACCAGCTCCTCGGCCATGGTCGGGTGGACGGCGCAGGTGGCGTCCCACTGGGCCTTGGTCAGGCCGGCCTTCACGGCGATGGCGGCCAGCTGGATCATCTCGGGGGCCTCGGGGCCGACGATGTGGACGCCCACGACCTTCTGGCTGGTTGCATCGACCACCAGCTTCATCAGCATCCGCTCGTCCGAGCCGGTGAAGGCGTATTTCATCGGCCGGAAGCGGGTCACGTAGACATCGACCTCGCCGGGGCAGGAATGGCGGGCCTCGCTCTCGGACAGGCCGACCACGCCGACCGACGGCTGGCTGAACACCGCCGTGGCGACCGCCTCGTAGTCGAAATGGGTCGGATTGTTGCGGTAAACGGTCTCGTGGAAGGCCACCGCCTCGCGGATGGCGACAGGGGTCAGGTTCATCCGGTCGGTGACGTCGCCGATGGCCCAGATGTTCTCGGCCGAGGTCCTGGAGAAGGCGTCGACGCAGATGGCGCCGTCAGCGTCGATCTTCACGCCGGCCGCGTCGAGGCCCAGGTCCTTGACGTGCGGGACGCGGCCGGTGGCGAACATGACCACGTCGGTCTCGATCCGCATGCCGTTCTCCAGCACGTTGACCAGACCAGCGTCCGTCTTCTCGATGGCCTGGTGCTGGGCGCCGAGGATGACCTTGATGCCGCGCTTCTCGATCTCGCCGGCGAGGTGCGCCCGGACGTCGTCGTCGAAACCGCGCAGGATGTTGGGGCCGCGATAGATCAGGGTCGTCTCGACGCCGAGCCCGGCGAAGATGCCGGCGAATTCCACGGCGATATAGCCGCCGCCGGCGATCAGGATGCGCTTCGGCAGTTCCGGCAGGTGGAAGGCCTCTTCCGAGGTGATGGCGTGTTCGATGCCGGGCAGGCTCTCGGGCTTCCACGGGCGGCCGCCGGTGGCGACGAGGATCTTCTCCGCCGTGACGGTCTGGTTCTTGCCGACGATCTCGACGGTGTGGGCGTCCTTGAGAACCGCGCGGCCGTGGATCAGGTCGACGCCGGCCTTGCCGAGGTTGGCGGCGTAGATGCCGGACAGGCGGGCGATCTCGACGTCCTTGGCCTCGAGGAAGGTCGGCCAGTCGAATTTCGTGCCTTCGAAGGACCAGCCGTAGCCCTCGGCGATCTCGAGCGCGTGGCTGATCTCGGAAGCCATGACCATGAATTTCTTGGGCACGCAGCCGCGGACCACGCAGGTGCCGCCGACCCGGAACTCCTCGGCGATAGCGACCTTCTTGCCGCCGAGGGCCGTCAGCCGGGCCGCGCGAACGCCGCCGGAGCCGGCGCCGATGACGAAGAGGTCGTAGTCGTAGTCGGCCAAGGGGTCTTCTCCCGGAACCTCCGCCGGCGCGGCGGAGGGCGCGTCCCGCATGTAGACACCCGGCGTCAAAAGCCAAGCGGCGTGCGCGCGGCGAGGGCGTCGGCGGGGCCCCGGGAGCGACTCCCCTTCAAATGGTTTCGCATTGCCGGGGCCGTGCGGGAGGGCTAGCGTCTCCCGCATGGGTTGAGGGAGATGGCCAATGATCGGCATGTTGGCGGCGATGATGTTGGCGGCCGCGGCGCAGGTTCCGCCTGGCCAGGCCGAGTCCGCTCCTCCCCAGGACGCGCCCGTCCGGCTCGAGGACGTCACCGTCACCGGCCGGAGCCTCGAGCGGATGATCGGCGACTTCGTGGCGGAGGTCGCCGAGCCCAACCGGGGGCGGCGCCTGGCGCGCTGGGACCGGAGCATCTGCGTCGGCGTGGCGAACCTCCGCGCGGAGTCGGCCCAGTACATCATCGACCGGGTCTCGACGGTCGCGGAAGACATCGGCCTGAACCCCGGCGGCCCGGGCTGCACGCCCAATCTTCTGGTGGTCGCCACCGCCGACGGCGAGGCCGCGGCCCGCGCGCTGGTGGGGGAAAGGCGACGAGCCTTCCGCATGGGCGGTGCCGGAATGGACCGCGGCGTGGCGGCGCTGACCGATTTCCAGGAGACGGACCGGCCCGTCCGCTGGTGGCAGGTCGCCATGCCGATCGACAGCGAGTCGGGCATGCGCGCCACCCGCCTGCCCGGAGACTGCCAAGCCTACGAATGCAACGCCTTCGACGGAAGCGTCATGGGCTATGCGCCGGTGATCAGCATCTCCTCGGCGTCGCGGCTGAACACCCAGATCGTCGACAACATCTTCCGCACGGTGGTGATCGTCGACATCGACGACGTCTCGGCGCTGACGGTGCAGCAGCTGGCCGACTACATCGCCATGGTGTCGCTGGCGCAGATCGATCCGGACGCGGACACCAGCCGGTACGCCACCATCCTGAACGTCTTCGACGGCCCCGAGAGCGCACCGGGCCTGACGGGATGGGACACGGCCTATCTGACGGGCCTCTATGGCGCGGAGCGGACCGACCAGAGCCCCGCGGCGGGGCGGGCCGAGATCGAGGCGTCGATCGGACGCGCCCATGCCCGGGCCCGGGCTCAGACGGAAGAGTAACGCGGGGGCGACGGGGGCGGCCCACGCCCTCCGGGCGTGAGGCGGGGCGTTCCCGCCGCCGGTCGCGCCCGAAGAGAGTCGTTTGACGGCTCGCCGGAAAGCACCGCCTATGGTCGAGGTCAGATCGACGGGAGACGGACCTATGGTTGCTCTTTTCCTCGCCGCGGCGCTCGCCGCCGCCCCCCTGCAGGCCGGGCCGGCGCCCCAGGAGCCGCCGCCGACCGCGGCCCAGGCCCCCGTGGCGCTGGAGGACGTCGTGGTCACCGGCCGCCCGCTCGACCAGCTGATCAGCGACTTCGTCGGCGAGGTGGCCGAGCCCAACCGCCGCCGAGGGCTGGCGCGGTGGGAGGATCGCGTCTGTGTCGGAGTCGCTAATCTCAGGACCGAAACCGCCCAGTACCTTTCGGACCGGATTTCGACGGTCGCCGCCGACATCGGGCTCGAGACCGGCGGCCCCGGATGCACGCCCAACATCCTGGTGGTGGCCGCCGCGGACGGCGACGAACTCGCCCAAGCCCTCGTCGATCGCCGGCGCAGCGCGTTCCGGATGGGCGGATCGGGGATGGATCGCGGTGGCGACGCCTTCGAGGCCTTCCTGGAGTCGGATCGCCCCGTCCGCTGGTGGCAGTTGAGCATGCCCACCGACTCGGAGACCGGCGACCGCGCCGTCCGCCTTCCGGGCGATTGCGTCGACAACTGCATCGACGCGGACGACTTCGCCCCGCGCATCCGGCTGGCGGGCGCCTCGAGGCTCACCACCCAGATCGTCGACAACCTGTTCAGGGTGGTCGTCATCGTCGACGTCGATCGGGCGGCCGGCCTCTCGGTTCTCCAGCTCGCCGACTACATCGCCATGGTGTCGCTGGCGCAGATCAATCCCGAGGCCGACACCAGCGGCTACGTGAGCATCCTGAACGTCTTCGACGACGCCACCCCGACCCTGACCGGATGGGACCTGGCGTATCTGGACGGCCTCTACGGCGCGGAGCGGAACGACCAGAACCGCGGCGCGGGCCGCGCCGAGATCGAATCCTCGATCCGTCGCGCCCATGCCCGGGCCCGGGTCGAGGCGGAAGAATGACGGCGGGAGCGGCCGCCCCAGGCGCCGACGTCAGGGCGTCAGCACCTCCACGCCCCCGTCCGTGCCGATGATCGCCTCGTCCGCGAGGTCGAGGAACAGGCCGTGCTCGACCACACCGGTGATCAGCTTGAGATCGTCGGCAAGGCGGACCGGATCGTGGATGGCGCCGCATTTCGCGTCATAGATCAGGTTGCCGCCGTCGGTGCGGACCAGGCCCCGCTCGGCTGAGCGGACCCGGGCCGGCAGGGCGATGTCGTGGTCGGTGAGCACATCGGCGATGCGGTTGGCGGTGGTCTTGTGGCCGAAGGCGACCACCTCGATCGGCAGGGCGAAGGCGCCGAGGGTCTTCACCACCTTGGCGGCGTCGGCGATGACCAGGCAGCGGGCCGAGGCCTCCCAGACCAGCTTCTCGCGCAACAGGGCCGCGCCACCGCCCTTGATCAGGGCCAGGCCCGGGCCGATCTCGTCGGCGCCGTCGACGGTCAGGTCGATGCGGGGGGTGTCCTCGAGGGTGGACAGCGGCAGGCCGAGTTCGCGGGCCAGTTCGGCGGTGGCCTCGGAGGTGGGGACGCAGCGCAGGCCGGTCAGGTTGCGCGCCGCCAGCGCCTTGACGAACCAGGCGGCGGTCGAGCCGGTGCCGAGGCCGACGGTCATGCCCGCCTCGACGCGGAGGGCGGCGGCTTCGCCGGCGAGGCGTTTTTGGAGATCAGACATGCGGGCCTGCGATTTGATCATCGGGATGGGCGCCGTCGACCTGAACGAGGATGCTTTCGTCCAGGTCGACGATAGTGATGGAGCCGTCGAAACCGGGATACACTTCGGCGGCCTTCATTGAGACCACAGCATTCCCGATAAGCAGGGTGACGGTTCCGATATCTCCACCCTCCTCGGAAAGCCTGACTGAAACGTCCTCGATCTTCCCGATGGGCAATTGTGGGAGACGAACGTCTCGAAAGATCGACTTGGGATCGTCCAAAAACGGCGACGCATCGACCGGCACGCTCAGGTCGAATCCGGACTGCCAATCAGCAAGCCACGGCGCCTGAAGCTTCAGACCAAAATGGTCATCGTTCTGAATGGTCGTGACGCAGATCGAGGTCTCCGCACCAATTGCCTCCAGACGATCAAGCTGGAGCACTTCGACGTTCGGCAGGCGCCAGAGAGGGCGTTCGGTCTCGTCCTGATCGAGCGCCATCTCCCGACCGCGCCATTCGAGCACCTCAAGTCCGAGCAAGCCACGAAATGCCTCTGACTGGGCATCCAACCAGGCCTTCACCTCGCAATCGGCTTGAGGGGACCTCATCGTGCCTTCGCCGCCTTCTTCGCCCCCATGGTTTCCATGAACCGCGCGGCCCAGCCCGGCTTGGCGGTCTGCTGACCGCGACCCAGCGCCAGATCGCCCGGCGCCACATCCCTCGTGATCACCGACCCGGACCCCACCATGGCGCCCGCGCCGATGGTGACCGGCGCCACCAGCGAGCTGTTGGAGCCGACGAAGGCGCCCTCGCCCACCGTGGTGCGGTGTTTGAAGAAGCCGTCGTAGTTACAGAAGATCGTGCCGGCGCCGATGTTGGCTTTCGCCCCCACCTCGCCGTCGCCGAGGTAGGCCAGGTGGTTGGCCTTGGCGCCCTTGCCCATGCGGACGTTCTTGACCTCGACGAAATTGCCGACCTTGACGTTCTCGCCGAGATCCGCGCCGGGGCGCAGGCGGGCGTAGGGCCCGACTTCGGCGCCGGCGGCGACCGTCGCGCCCTCGACGTGGCTGAAGGCGCGGATGCGGGCGCCGGCGGCGATCTTAGCGCCCGGACCGAAGACGACATAGGGCTCGATGGTCGTGCCGCCGCCGACCTCGGTGTCATACGAGAAATGGACGGTCTCGGGGGCCGGCATGGTGACGCCGGCGGCGAGGAAGGTCTCGCGCTGGACCTTCTGGAACAGGGCCTCGGCCTGGGCCAGTTCAGCCTGGGCGTTGACGCCCATGACGGCGTCCTCGGCGGCGAAGACGGCGCGGGTCGGGGCCCCGCGTCGGCGGGCCAGCTCGACCACGTCGGTCAGGTAGTATTCGCCCTTGGCGTTGTCGTTGCGCACCTCGCGCAGCAGATCGAACAGCAGGCCGACCGGGGCGGCCATGACGCCGGAGTTGCAGGCGGTCAGGGCGAGAACTTCGGGCGAGGCCTCCTTGGCCTCGGTGATGGCGGCCAGCTGATCGCCATCCATGACAAGGCGACCATAGGCGCCGGGGTCGCGGGCCTCGAAGCCGATGACGGTGACGCCGTCATGGGTGGCGAAGACCGGCTCGATGTCGGCGGCGGTCAGCAGGGGCACGTCGCCGTAGGTGATGACCACCTGGCCGACGAAATCGCCCAGCACGGCCTCGGCGGCGCGGACGGCGTGGCCGGTGCCGAGCGGCGGGTCCTGCACGGCGATGGCGTCCTCGCCGAGCCGCTTCTCGACATGGGCGCGGACCTCGGGCGAATGGGCCCCGACCACCACCACGATGCGCTCGCAGCCCAGCGCCTCGGCGGCGTCGATGGCGTGATCCAGCATGGCGCGGCCGCCGACCGGGTGCAGCACCTTGGGCAGGGGCGACTTCATCCGCGTGCCCTGGCCGGCGGCGAGGATGATGGCGGCGCGAGGATGTGTGCTGGTCATGAATCGGTCCGGCGGTTAGGCGTTCCTGCGGTCTAGCCCATCGGGGCGGCCGGCGGGAGATGCGGATCGTGGATGCGGAGCGGGATCTGGAAGGCTGGACCATCGCCTTCGACCTCGACGGGACGCTGGTTGAGACGGCGCCGGACATCGTCGGCACGCTGAACCGGCTGCTGGCCCAGCACGACCTGCCGGTGCTGCCGCTGGAGATCGCGCGGAACTACATCGGTCATGGCGCGGTGGCGCTGCTCAAGCAGGGCTTCGAGGCGGCGGGCATGGAGTGGGACGAGGCCGCCTCCCCGGCCCTGCTGGAGGCCTTCCTCGTCGACTACCTGGCCCATATCGCCGACGAGAGCACTGCCTATCCGGGCGCGATCGAGGCGCTGGACGGGCTGGCGGCGCGGGGCGCGATCCTGTGCGTGGCGACCAACAAGCCGACCGACCTGGCCATGGCCCTTTTCCGCGCCATCGGGCTGGAGGACCGGTTCGCCTCGATCTGCGGACCGCAGTCGGTGTCGGCGCGCAAGCCGGACGCGGCCCATATCCGCGAGGCGGTGCTGCAGGCCGGCGGCGATCCGGCCCGGGCGATCATGGTCGGCGACAGCATCACCGATCTGGACGCCGCGCGGGCCACGGGCGTGGCCTGCATCCTGACCACCTTCGGCTACACCCTGACGCCGGCGGCGGAGCTGGGCGCCGACGGGCTGATCGAGCATTTCGACGCGCTTCCGGCGGCCATCGACCGGCTGGTCGGGGGTGGTCAGGCGGTGCGGCGCGCGTCGAACGCCTGACGGGCCGTCTCGATGCGGTCGAGGTGGGCTTCGGCCCAGGTCCAGACGCCGCAGAAGGCTTCGCTGAGGCTGTGGCCCATGTCGGTCAGCCGGTACTCCACCTTGGGCGGGATGACGGGGTGGACGGTGCGGATGACGAGGCCGTCGCGCTCCATCTGACGCAGGGTCTGGGTCAGCATCTTCTGGCTGACGCCGCCTGCGAGCTGACCAATGCGGGTGAAGCGGAGCTCGCCGTGCTCGGTCAGCACCTCGAGCACGATCATGGTCCATTTGTCGGCCACCCGGCCGATGACCTCGTTGACCAGCGCCTCGACGCGGGGGTCGAGGGGGGCGTGGTGCGAACTTTTTTCGGGGTGAAGGGCAGTGTCGGCCATAACTCTCTTCCGGGAAACTACAGCACGTTCGGGTGCCTACTTTCTGATCGTAAGTGTCAGCTATAGATGGTCGCCCATCGGAAATCCAACCGATGGAGAAAAGACATGGACACCCGCAACGACACCATCCTGATCACCGGCGGCGGCACCGGCATCGGCAAGGCCATGGCCGAGGCCCTGCACGCCCGCGGCGCCAGGGTGATCATCGCCGGCCGGCGCCGCGAGCCGCTGGAAGCGGTTGCCGCCGCCCATCCCGGCATGGCCTTCGAGACGCTGGACGTCGCCGACCCGGCCGCGATCGAGGCGTTCGCCGCGCGGGTGGTCGAGACGCACCCGGACCTGAACGTCGTCATCAACAACGCCGGGGTCATGGTCACCGAGGACCTGACGGCCGAGCCGGTCGACCTGGCCATCGCCGAGCAGACCATCGCCATCAACCTGCTGGGCCCGATCCGGCTGACCGCGGCGCTGCTGCCCCATCTGAAGCGCAAGGCGTCGGCGACGGTGGTGACGGTGTCCTCGGGCCTGGCCTTCGTGCCGCTGGCGGCGACGCCGACCTATTCGGCGACCAAGGCGGCGATCCATTCGTGGAGCCAGTCGCTGCGCCACCAGCTGAAGGAGACTTCGGTGGAGGTGATCGAATGGGCCCCGCCGGCGGTGGCGACGGACCTGATGCCGGGCCACGCCGAGAACCCGAATTCCATGCCGCTGGCCGACTTCACCGCTGAAAGCCTGGCCCTGTTCGAGGCGGGCGGGGCCGACGAGGTTCTCGTCGAACGGGTCAGGTTCCTGAGCGGCGCCGAGGCGCGCGGCGAATACGCCAGCGTCTTCGCCGCGCTGAACGGGGCGCATTGACCGGATAATCTGTCGGCGGCGCGGTTGCGGTTTGTGGAGGGAGCCAACACATACCGCAGCCGTCCGCCGAGAGCCCCTGTCCATGTTCCGACGTTTCTTCGCGATTCCCCTGTGGCAGCGCACCGCCGCGGGCTTCGCGCTCGGCATCCTCGCCGGGCTGATCCTGCGCGAGCAGGCCGAGGTCTGGCTGCAGCCGATCGGCGACGTCTATCTGAACCTGATCCGCATGGTGGTGGCGCCGCTGGTGCTGTTCACCATCGCCTCCTCGATCGCCAGGCTGGGCGAAGGCGTCGGCGCGGTGCGGCTGGGGGTGCGGACGCTGGTCTGGTTCGCCGCCACCTCCCTGCTGGCCGTGCTGGTCGGCTTCGCCTTCGGCCATCTGATCAATCCGGGCCTCGGCCTCGAGAACCTGCCGCTGGGCGAGGTGCGCGAGCGCGAGATCCCGACGCCGCTGGACGTGCTGATCGGCATCGTCCCGACCAACCCCTTCGCCGCCCTGAGCGAAGGCAAGGTGCTGCAGATTCTGTTCTTCTCGGCCCTGGTCGGCGGGGCGCTGGTGGCGCTGGGCGACCGGGCGCAGGGCGTGCGGCGGCTGGTCGACGAGGGCGCGTCGGTGATCTTCCGCATCACCCGCTGGGTCATCCAGCTGACCCCGTTCGGGGTGTTCGGCCTGATCGGCTCGGTCGTGGGCGGCTATGGCTGGGAGGCGCTGCTGCCCTTGGGCAAGTTCATCTTCGCCATCTACGCGGCCTGCCTGTTCCACATCCTGGTCGTCTACTCCGGCCTGCTGAAGCTGCACGGGCTGAAGGTGCGCAGCTTCTTCCGCGGGGCCTTCGCGGCCCAGCAGACGGCGTTCGCCACCTCGTCGTCGCTGGGCACCCTGCCGGTCACCTTGCGCCAGACGGTCGAGCGCCTGGGCGTGCCCCAGGCCTACGCCGCCTTCGCCGTGCCCCTGGGGGCCAACGTCAAGATGGACGGCTGCGGGGCCATCTATCCGGCCATCGCGGCCATCTTCATCGCCCAGTATTTCGGCATCGACCTGACCCTGACCCAGTATGTGCTGATCGGACTGACGGCGGTGCTCGGGTCGCTGGGGACGGCGGGCGTGCCCGGCACCTCCATCGTCATGCTGACCCTGACCCTGTCGACCGCCGGCCTGCCGCTGGAAGGCATCGGCTACATCATCGCCATCGACCGGATCATCGACATGATGCGCACGGCGACCAACGTGACGGGCCAGATGCTGGTCCCGGTGCTGGTGGCCAAGGAAGAGGGCATCCTCGACGAGGACATCTACAACGGCCACGTCGCCTGGCTGCCCGGCGACCCGGACGCGGAGACGCCGGAGGCTGTGCAGGCGGCGGGCATCTGACGTCGTGCCCGTGACGTCTTGCAAGGGTGGGGCGACCGGGCTATGTCCCCGCCTCCCCGTCCCATGGGGCCCGATTGATGGATGCGTAGCTCAGCGGGAGAGCACCTCGTTCACACCGAGGGGGTCACAGGTTCAATCCCTGTCGCATCCACCATATTTTCTGCACAAAAACAGATGATTAGCTTATAGCTACACTCTGCATACGGACGATTTTAGCCGCCAAATCGGCTTAGTGGGGCAGTAGTGGGGCAGTCGCCGCGCAAGATTGTCGCTTGAAACGAGACAAAGCGCCCTGAAATACGGTGATTGGAGCGGCCAGCGGGCCTGATTCGACCTCGCCGGTCCCACGGCGTCTTGCAGGGCTTTTCATCCTGTCCCTCCACCTCAGTCCGTCACGAGCGGTCGAAGGAAACTTTATGACGTCGATCCCGCAGCATCCCAACGACGCCGGCGCCTGGACGCGCCTGGAGGGCCGGCAGGGCATCGCCCTCTGGCGTCGCGAACGCCAGGCCCCGGCGCCGGTCGTGATGTACTATATCGTCGCGCCGCCGCGGCAGAGCGAGATCCTGTACGACGAGATCAAGGCCCGCGCGCGTTTCAACGAACTCGCCGGCGCCTCCGGCATGGACGCCGCCGTCTGACGGAGCGCGCGAGGGGCTCCGGAGATCGCGGCGTGCCGGAAGCGCCGTGCGACGCCGCGCGCGTCGAACGGATGAACGGCGCCAGGGGCGGCCTTGCCGGAAGCCGGACGATCGGGAGGAGCACTCATAAGAGGGCTCCTTTGTGGGTACTCCGGCGAGCCGGGCCGTTCGAAACCTTGTCCGTGCGCAAGACGGCGGCCGGCTTTTTTGGGCAGACTGCAGCCGATGACCCAAGATCCGTCCTTCGACAGCGCTTCTCCACCGCGCTCGTCCGCCGCCGGCTGCGGCTCGCTCGCCGCTGACCTGGCGCGCCCGCGGCGGCGGAAACGCCAATGACCCGGCCGCAGGGGCCTCACACCGCCATCGCCGCGGCGAGGGCCGCCTTCGACGACGGGCGCACGTATGATCGCATGTGGCGCGTCAGCCAACTGAAGGCATTGGCCGGACTGGTGGACGCGCACGAGGCGGCGATCGCGGCGGCGCTGCGTGACGACCTCGGCAAACCGCGCGCGGAGGCCCTGACCACGGAGGCCTGGCTGGTGCGCGGCGAGGCCCTCCGCGCGGCGCGCGCCCTGCCCCGCTGGATGCGGCCGCGCGGCGTGCCGACGCCCTTGTCGCTGTTTCCCGGCCGCAGCCGCGTCGTGCCTGAACCGCGCGGCGTGGCGCTGATCATGGGAGCGTGGAACTATCCGCTTCTCCTGACCCTGTCGCCGCTGATCAGCGCCCTGTCGGCCGGCTGCGCCGCCGTCGTCAAGCCCTCCGAACTCGCGCCGGCGACGGCGGATCTGCTGGCCGACCTGCTGCCGCGCTATCTCGACGACGAGGCGGTCCAGGTCGTGCAGGGCGACGCCGATGCGGCCCAACGCCTGCTCGAGGCCCGGTTCGACATCATCCTGTACACCGGAGGCGGTCGCGTCGGCCGGCTGGTGATGACGGCGGCGGCGCGTCACCTCACCCCGGTGATCCTGGAACTGGGGGGCAAGAGTCCGGCCCTGATTCACGAGAGCGCGGACATCGGCGAGGCGGCCCGCCGGATCGCCTGGGGCAAATTCCTGAACGCCGGCCAGACCTGCCTCGCGCCCGACTACGCCCTTGTGCCGCGCCGACTGATGGACCCGTTCGTCGACGCGTATCGCAAGGCCGTGAGGGAGTTTGGAGGTCCCGACCTGGCGGCCAGCGCCGACTATGGCCGGATCCTGAACGACCGCCACGTCCAGCGGCTGGCCGGCTATCTCAAGGAGGGTCGGATCGCCCTGGGCGGTCGCGTCGACGCGGCGTCCCGCTTCATCGAGCCCACGGTCCTGGTCGATGTCCCGCCGACCGCGCGCGTGATGCAGGAGGAGATCTTCGGCCCGATCCTGCCGCTCATTGCCTATGACAGCTGGGAAGAAGCCCTGGCGTTCGTGAGGGCGCGGGACAAGCCGCTGGCCGCCTACGCCTTCGCCCGCGACACTCGGGCGCTGACTCTGGCCGAGCGGACGATCAGCGCCGGCGCCGTCTGCGGCAACGATGTGATCGTGCAACAGGCGGTTCCCGGGCTGCCCTTCGGCGGGGTGGGGGCCAGCGGCATGGGCGCCTACCACGGACGGGCGGGATTCGACGCCTTCTCGCATGCCAAGGCGGTGTTGAGGCGGCCCGCCCGGTTCGACAGCGGGATGCGCTTCCCGCCGTACTCGGAAACAACGCTGCGGCGGCTGCGCGGGTTCTTCTGAGGGCCGCTCAACGCCCGCACATCTGCTGCAGCCGCCCCGGATCGAGGATGGTCAGGCGGGCATAGCGGGTGGCGACGACGCCCTCGCGGCGCAGGCGACCCAGCAACGCGGCCAGGCGCTGACGCGACAGGCCGACCATGCCGGCGAGCTCTTCCTGGCTGAGCCGCAGGTCGATCTCCAGGCCGCGCTCCGTGCGTCGGCCGTTGCGGCCGGCCAGTTCGGTGAGAATGAAGGCCAGCCGCGCCCCGGCGGAGGCGGTCAGGGCCTGTTCGACGAAGGCCAGGGCCGTGCGCTGGTGCATGCAGGCGAGCGCGCCCAGGGCCCGGTCGATCCCGGGATGGGCGGCGGCGATCGCGTCGAGCCGCGTCGAACCCACATGCAGCACCGCCGAAGGACCGAAGGCGACCGCGTCATGAAGACGAGGTTTGCCGTCGAGCACCGAAATTTCGCCAAACCAGTCCCCCGGCCGCAGGATCAGGTAGATGAGGCGGCGACCGGCCGCCGAATGGCCGATGAGGCGGACCTCGCCCTCCAGCACCGCATAGAGACCGTCGCCGGCGTCGGCGGCGCGGTAGACGGCGGCGTGGTCGTCGAGGACCCGGATGCGCCCGGCCGCGAGCAGGGCCGCGCCCGCTTCCGCGGTCAGGGTCGCCAGCCACGCTCCGTCCTTCAGCCGCCGTTTCGCCTCGACCCGGTCCATGCGGCGATGTGTACCGTCAAACTGTCGCCAACGCGACAATCGGGACGAGGGACGGCCGCTAGCGTCGCTCCGGAGTGCCCGCTCGCGGCGGGCGCACGGAGCCGAAGCCATGGAGACCGCCGTCCGGATGCTCGAAACCTTCGCCGATGGCGGCGTGGAGGTCTGTTTCGCCAATCCCGGCACGTCGGAGATGCATCTGGTTGCGGCGCTGGACCGCGTCCCGCGAATCCGCCCCGTGCCCGGCCTGTTCGAGGGCGTGGTCACCGGCGCGGCCGACGGCTACGGCCGCATGTGCGGCGCGCCGGCGCTCACGCTGCTGCATCTCGGTCCCGGGCTCAGCAACGGGTCGGCCAATCTGCACAACGCCTTCAGGGCGCGCACCCCGATCATCAACCTGGTTGGCGACCACGCGGTGGCCCACCGGGTGAACGACGCGCCGCTGCAGAGCGACATCGAAAGCCTCGCGCGGCCCGTCAGCCGCTGGTTCGCCGCCGCGCAGACCCCGGAGCAGGCGCTCGACCTCGCGTCCTGGTCCCTGGACGCGGCGGCGCGCGAGGGTCCCGGGACGCTGGTTCTCCCGGCCGACGTGGCCTGGTCGGACGCCGTCCCGGAACGGCCGACCCCGCGACCTGCGGCCTCGTCCGGAACGCCGGCCTGGGATCGCGACATCGACCGGATCGCTGATCGCCTGCGGGCCGGCGGTTGCGTGCTGGTTCTGGGCGGACGGCGCCTCGGCGCCGAAGCCTGCGCGGCGGCGGCCCGGATCGGGGCCGCGACGGGGGCCCTGGTGCTGACCGACACCTTCCCGGCGCGGGTGGAGCGGGGTCGAGGTCGCGCCGCCTTGCCCCGCATTCCCTATCTGATCGAGATGAGCGCGGGCCTGCTGGCCGGCGCCCGTACGGTGATCCTCGCGGGCGCTCCGGCGCCGGTGGCCTTCTTCGCCCTGCCCGGCCGCCCGATGCGGCCAACCGCCGGGGACGCGGAGATCCTGACGCTGGGCGACGCGGGCGGCGATCCTACCGACCCGCTTCTCGCGCTGGTCCAGGCTGTCGCGGGCACCGCCGCCGACGCCGCTGCGCCGGCGACGGCCGCTCCCGGCCTCGCCTCTTCCGAACACGACCGGGGTCTGGATCCCGATCTCCTCGCCCGGGCGGTCGCCGCCACCCTGCCCGCCCAGGCCATCGTCTGCGACGAATCGATCACGCTGGGCCTGTACGCCTACGACCAGGCCGCCGGCGCCGCGCCGCATGACTGGCTGTCGCTGACCGGCGGCGCCATCGGCCAGGGCCTGCCCCTGGCGACCGGAGCGGCGATCGCCTGCCCCGGTCGGCGGGTGGTGGCGCTACAGGCCGACGGCAGCGCCCTCTACACGGTGCAGGCGCTATGGACCCAGGCTCGCGAGAACCTCAACGTCACCAACGTCATCCTCAACAACGGCGCGTACGCGATCCTGGACATGGAACTGGCCCGGGCCGGCGCTTCCCCCGGCGGGCGCGCCGCGCGGGCCCTGTTCGACCTCACCCGGCCGGCCATCGACTTCTGCGCCCTGGCGGCCGGCTTCGGCGTCCCGGCGAGCCGGGTGCGCACCGCCGGAGAACTGGCGGCCGCGCTGGCGCGGGCCCACGCCACTCCCGGCCCCTCCCTGATCGAGGCGATGTTCCCATGAGCGACGCTTTCGTCCCCGCCTTGCTGCCCGAGGCCCTGAGCCGGAACCTGACCGATCGCCTGGGAGAACACTTCACGGTCAATCCCGTGGTCCGCGCCCATCACGGCGGCGGCGGGACACGGCATCCGAACCGGCCGCCGCAGGCCGTGGTCTTCCCGGACACGACGGCGGCGGTCGCGGAGGTGGTCCGCGCCTGCGCCGCTCATGGCGTGGCGGTGGTGCCCTTCGGGGCCGGCACCTCGCTCGAAGGCCACGTGGCGGCGGTGCGGGGGGGCGTGGCCATCGACCTGTCGCGGATGAACCGCATCCTCAGGGTCAACGTCGATGATTTCGACTGCACGGTGGAGGCCGGCGTCACACGCACGGCGCTCAATGCCCATCTGCGCGATACCGGCCTGTTCTTCCCGGTCGATCCCGGAGCCGACGCGACCCTCGGCGGGATGGCGGCGACGCGGGCGTCGGGGACCACCACGGTCCGCTACGGCGGCATGCGCGAAAACGTCCTGGCCCTGACGGTGGTCACCGCCTCCGGCGAGATCATCCGCACCGCCCATCGGGCCCGCAAATCCTCGGCCGGGTACGACCTGACCCGCCTGTTCGTGGGATCCGAAGGCACGCTCGGGGTGATCACCGAGATCGCCCTGCGCCTGCATCCGATCCCGGAGACGATAGCCGCCGCGGTCTGCGCCTTTCCATCGCCCGACGCCGCGGTGCGCACGGTGATCGAGGCGCTGCAGTCGGGTTTGACCCCAGCGCGCGCCGAATATCTCGATGCGGTCCAGATGGAGGCGGTCAATCGCGCCTTCGGCCTCGACTACGCCGTCGCCGACAGCCTGTTCCTGGAATTCCACGGCGGGCCGGACGAGGTCGAGGTCGAGGCCCGACTTTTTGGTGATCTGGCGGAGGCCAATGGCGGCTCCGGATTCCGGTGGGCCGTCGAGCCGGAGGCGCGCGACCGGTTGTGGAGGGCCCGCCATCAGGCGGGGTTCGCGGCCCTGTCGCTGCGGCCCGGCGCCATCCCCTGGTCGACGGATGTCTGCGTGCCCGTCAGCCGATTGGCGCAGTGCGTCATGGAGACCCGGGCGGATCTCGACGGCGCGCCCTTCCCCGGCACGATGCTGGGCCACGTTGGCGACGGCAATTTCCACTGCATCCTGCTGCTGAACCCCGACGATCCGGTCGAGATGGCCGCGGCGGCCGGGTTCGACGCGCGACTGGTCCGGCGCGCCCTGGCCATGGACGGCACCTGCACCGGCGAGCACGGCGTTGGCCTGGGCAAGCAGGCGGCGCTGGTCCACGAACTGGGCGACGCGGTTGGCCTGATGCGGTCGATCAAGCGCGCGCTCGATCCGGCCGGTCTGTTGAACCCGGGCAAGGTTTTCGCCGCGGACTGAGCCTCGCCCGACCATCGGTCGAGGGGCCGCCGTCCCGCCGGGTTTGCCTGACGGGCAGGACCCCATCTATTGATCGCCGGCTCCCGCCTCGGAAACCCTCATGGCCTATCTCTCCACCAAGACCTATGGCGCCGACCGCGGTCTGTCGTGCGCCTTCAGGCAGTGGGCGGCCGACAGCCATTGCCATCTTCTCCACGGCTATTCGCTCGGCTTTCGCTTCACCTTCGCCGCCGAACAGCTCGATCATCGCGGCTGGGTCGTGGATTTCGGCAAGGGCGGCTTCGGCCGCATCCGGGAATGGCTTCACACCACCTTCGACCATACGCTGCTGATCGCCGCAGATGATCCGGAGCGGCACGCCTTCCAGCACCTTGAGACCCTCGGCCTGGCCCAGGCGCGGCTGGTTCCGGGAACCAGCTGCGAACGCCTGTCGCGGTATGTTCTGGAATACGCCGAGGACCTGATCCGGGACGCCACCGGCGGCCGGTGCTGGGTGCAAAGCGTCGAGTGCTTCGAACACGGCGCCAACAGCGCCATTTATGAGAATCCGGCCGCCCTGCTCTCAAGGATCGACCTGGAGGTCTACGCCAGTCTGCTGGCGGGCGTGCCGATCGAGAGGGACGCTCGCTGAGCCTTCCGGACCCCGGAGATCCGGAAACGACCAGGGGTTCGCGCCGCATCCACGCGCCAGGCCGGCGGCGAACATCTCGCGCATGTTGGCCGTCTCGAAGCTGACGAGGTTCGGCGGATCGCCGCCGCCGGGTATCGAGGCGATTCCCAACGGCAGGCCCGCGCCCGCGCAGAAGGCTTCGGTCGTGGTGACCGCCTGCAGATAGGAATAGCGCAGCATCGTCTCGAAGCTTCGAACCAGGATCGCGGGGATGTTCCCCGGCGTGACGCGCGCGGCGGTCTCCAGGGCCGTGTTGACGAGAAGGTGCACGCGCGCGCCGCGCAGCCGCCGGCCGACATCCGGCCAGCGCAGCAGAATTTCCGGAAGAACGAACAGCGGCGCGGCCATCCCGCCGTCGGCGTGCATCTCCTGATAGGCCTGCCCGTCCGACTCGCAGGTGATCAGGCGCGGCGGAAACAGCCCGGGAAGGCTGGCGGAGGCCGCGAGCACGTCCCGGAACAACGCCAGCGCTCCGGCGGCGTCTCCGCGTCCGCCGAGCAGGGCGATCCGGCCCATGTCCCAGACGCAGGCCTCCTGCCGGTCCAGGTCCGTGGTCGCGACGAAGAGGCGGCGGCCCTCGGCGTGCGCGGCGGCGACCGCCTGAAGGAGGCCGGCGTCGATGAAGGGAGCGATCAGGGCGTCCAGGGCGCGCGCCCGAAAGAGGCCGGCCTCCATGCCCGGAAGCGCCTTGCGTACGTTGAAGAGGGCCGCCGCCCGTCCGCCGGTGTAGGCCTCGACCAGCCGGTCGTCCCACGCGGACCCGAGAAAGGCGAACGGCGCGATCAGCGCCCCTGTGCTGACGCCGGTGACGAGCTGGAAACGGGGACGGCGGCCCGTTCGGGTCAGTCCGGCCAGGACGCCGGCGCCGAAGGCGCCGCCCGCCGCCCCGCCCGAGACGGCGAGAATGTCGAGCGGATCACAGGCGTCGCGCCCCCGGGCGGGGCAGATTCGAGCCGCCACGGCCTCGGCCGATCGTCCGGCCCGGACCCCGCCCGGCCTTACGCCCGGGAACCCGCGAGGCTCTCCAGGATCGGCGGGAATCCATCGGCCGCCCGTCCTGCCGCGGCCGTTCGCGCTCGCCGGCATTCCGCCTTCCCCCATTGGCATGGATAGTCCCTCGGGCAAGCCCTTACCGACCTTCGCCCGGATCGGGCATTGATCGAGGTCAAGCGGGCGACGCGACCGGATGCGATCCGGACACCACGAACGCCGGGCCCGGCGGCCCGTCGCGGCTCTCATCGGCGTCGGCCCGACGTTTTGCGTTCGATCAATGTCCAGCCCGGGCGACCGTCACAGACTGAAGGGAAACCGGAGGTCGCCATGCACAGCCCCATTCGCCGCATCGTCGTCTGTCTGGACGGCTCCCCCCAGGGCGGCCGCCTGGGCCGCCAGGCCGCCGCCCTGGCGCGGCGGCTCGACGCCAGGCTCATCGGCCTCTGGGGTCTGCCCCGTCCTGTCCCGTCCGCGCCCGAGACCTTCGCCCGCGGGAGCGGGGCGATCCACGCGGTGCTGGAGCGTCAGGCGCTGCGGGAGCACGCTCTCCTCTCGGCCGCCCGCGAGGCGTTTGGCGCTCTCGCTCGGCTGTTCGGCCTGCAAACGGAATTTCGCCCTGTCTGGGATGACAATCTGGAGGCGACGGCGCTCGGGGCCGCCGGCGACCTGATCGTCGTCGGCCATCCCCGCCTTCCGGGACTGCCGGAGGGCCTGACGGCGGAACGGCTCCTCCTGGCTTGCGGCCGGCCGGTGCTGATCGTCCCGGCCGACTGGGGCGGAGGCCCTGGCGGCCACGTGCTGATCGGATGGAACGGCAGCCGTGCGGCCCGTCAGGCGGTCGACGACGCCCTGCCATTGATCCCGCCCGACGCGCTGGCGACGATCCTGGTCGTCGATCAAGCCGCGCCGCCTCCGGACACGGCCGAGCTGATGGAGGCCCTGCACGCCAGGGGCCTTGGCGCCGCCGTGAGGACAGCTCAATCCGGCGAAGCAAGCGTCGCCGAAACGATTACGAAGGTCGCGGATGACTTGGCCGCCGAGCTCGTCGTCCTCGGCGGCTACAGCCGCTCCCCTACGGTCGAGAGGTGGTTCGGCGGCGTCACCCGATCGCTGCTTGCGGCGCCGCCCAAGCCGCTCCTGCTCTCCCGCGTCCCAGCCGAGATGCGCCCGGCCGCCACAGGCGACGAAAGGCGCCAGGTCGGGGCGGAGGGCCCCCCGCCCGCCTCGTTCAGGTGACCGGGCCTCCCGCTGCGCCCGACGGGTTGTCCGCGTGGCGGAGCGGCCGATCGCCCGCCAGTTCAGACCGCCTCGACGGCCGACCGCAGATGGTCGCCCACGGTTCGCGCGTGGTCCAGCAGTTCAGGATTGTCGATGGCGCGCATCGAGGCGGCCGGATCGATGGCGAACACCTCGACGCCCCCGTCCGTCTGCTGCACGACGACATTGCAGGGCAGCATGGCACCGACGTGCGGCTCCATCTTCAGGGCCTCGTGGGCCATGACCGGGTTGCAGGCGCCGAGAATGCGGTAGGGACGGAACGTCTGTCCGATCTTCGCCTTCAGCGTGGCCTGGACGTCGATCTCCGTCAGGACGCCGAAGCCGTGCTTCTGAAGGGCGGCGCGGGTGCGTTCGACGACGGCGTCGAAATCGCCCTCGATGCTGCGGGCGTGGAAATAGCTCATGGGGTCGGGTCCTTCGGTTTGTCGCGATAGATGTCGCAAAGCAGGGCGATGATCCGGGCCGCGGCCGGATCGGCGATGCCGTAGTAGATCGTCTGGGCCTCGCGCCGCGGCGCGACGACGCCGGCCTCGCGCAGCCGGGCGAGATGCTGCGAACAGGCCGACTGGGACAGGCCGGCGAAGTCGGCCAGGTCGCCGACGGCGCAATCGCCCTCGCTGAGCCGACACATCAGCATCAGCCGCTGCTCGTTGGCGAACAGGCGCATCAGCCGGGCGGCGGGCGCGGCGCTGGCTTCAAGTTCGGCCAGGGCGACGGAGGTCGGGGCGGGAACGATATCGGTCATCAGGCGTCTCCGGCTTGCGGCGCGCCGAGCGGCCGGGCGTCGTCCTTCAATGCGATATAGATGGCGGGGATCACCAGCACCGTCAGAATCGTCGAGGACATCAGGCCGAACAACAGGGAGATGGCCAGACCCTGGAAGATCGGATCGAACAGGATCACCGCCGCCCCGATCATGGCCGCCAGCGCCGTCAGCAGGATCGGCTTGAAGCGGATGGCGCCGGCCTCCAGCAGCACCTCGCGCAGGGCCCGGCCCGGCGTTCGGGCGTGGCGGATGAAGTCGACCAGCAGGATCGAGTTGCGCACGATGATCCCCGCCAGGGCGATGAAGCCGATCATCGAGGTGGCGGTGAAGGGCGCCCGGAACAGCATGTGGCCGATCACGATGCCGATCAGGGTCAACGGGATGGGCGTCAGGATGACGAGCGGAATGCGGAAATCCCGGAACTGGGCGACGACCAGGACATAGATTCCCAGCAGGGCCACGCCGAAGGCCGCGCCCATGTCGCGGAAGGTCACCCAGGTGATCTCCCATTCTCCATCCCACAGGACGGTCGGGACCGTTTCGTCCGTCGGCTGGCCGTTGAGGCGGACCTCGGGGCGCGGCAGGCCCTTCCAGTCATGGGTCTTGATGGCCGCGTCCAAGGCGAGGATGCCGTAGATCGGGGCCTCGAACTGGCCGGCCAGTTCGGCGGTGACCATCTCGGCGGCGCGGCCGTCGCGGCGGTAGACGGGCCAGCCGGCCAGCTCGCGCCGCACCTCGACGACCTCGCCCAGCTCGACCAGCCGACGGCCGCCGTCAAGCGTGGTGGCGACGACCGGCAGGATCGCCATCTGCTCGTTCCAGGCCCGGGCCGACCGGGGCAGGCGCACGGCGATCTCCACCGGGGTGCGCTCATCGTCGCGGGCCGCGTAGCCGAGCACCTGCCCGCCCATGACCGCGGCGATGGAGTCGTGCACCTCGCGCTCGGACAGGCCGAAGCGCTCGATCTTCTCCCGGTCGGGGATCAGGCGCAGCACCGGGCGGCGGACGCCGTAGCTGTTGTCGACGTCGACCACCGACGACTGGGCCCGGAACAGGGTCTCCAGCTCGGCGGCCACGGCGCGGCGCGTGGCGGCGTCGGGGCCGTAGACCTCGGCCAGCAGGGTGGCCAGCACCGGCGGTCCCGGCGGGGCCTCGACCACCTTGAGCGAGGACCCGGCCGGCAGCGGCAGGTCGGAGAGCCGGCGACGCAGATCGAGGGCGACGGCGTGGCTGCTGCGGTCGCGCTCATCCCTGGGCGCCAGCATGATCGCCAGATCGCCCTGCTCGGCGCCGGCGCGCAGGAAATAGTGACGCACCAGGCCGTTGAAGTTGAACGGCGTCGCGGTCCCGGCATAGCTCTCCAGCGACTCCACCTCGGGCAGGGTCTGGGCCACGGCGGCGGCTCCCGCCAGGGTGCGCTCGGTGGTCTCGAGGCTGGCGCCTTCGGGCATGTCCAGAACGACCTGCAGTTCAGACTTGTTGTCGAACGGCAGCAATTTCACCGGCACCGCGCGGACGCCGAACATGGACATGGCCAGCAGGGTGGCGAGGCCGACGACGATCAGGAAGGTCCAGGCGTTGCGGCGCGAGCGGATGACCGGCTCGGCCACCCTGCGGTAGAGGCGGCCCAGCATCCCCTCCCCGTGCTCCTGGCCATGGCCGCCGGCCAGGGTCTTGCGGGCGAGGCGGATCATCAGCCAGGGCGCGATGACCACGGCGACGAAGAAGGAGAAGACCATGGCCGCCGAGGCGTTGACGGGGATCGGGGCCATGTAGGGGCCCATCAGACCCGAGACGAACAGCATGGGCAGCAGGGCGGCGACCACGGTCAGGGTGGCGACCACGGTCGGATTGCCGACCTCGGCCACGGCCTCGACCGTCGCCTGGGCGCGGCTGCGCCCGTCGTCCATGGCCCAGTGGCGCGCGATGTTCTCGATCATGACGATGGCGTCGTCGACAAGGATGCCGATCGAGAAGATCAGGGCGAACAGGCTGACCCGGTTGATGGTGTAGCCCATCAGGTTCGAGGCGAAGAGGGTCAGCAGGATGGTCGTGGGAATGACCACGGCGGTGACGCCCGCCTCGCGCCAGCCGATAGCGAAGCCGATCAGGATGACGATGGAGAGGGTCGCCAGGCCGAGGTGCATCAGCAGCTCATTGGCCTTTTCGTTGGCGGTCTCGCCGTAGTCGCGCGTGACCACGACCTCGAGGCCGTCCGGGATCAGCGTGCCCTTGAGCGCTTCGACCCGCTCCATCACTCCGTGCGAGACGACCACGGCGTTGGCGCCCTGACGCTTGGCCACGGCCAGGCTGACCGCCGGCGTCCGGCTCCAGCCGCCGCCGGCGCGGGCATAGTGGGCGGCCCGGGCCTGGTCCTCGCGGGGGGCCTGCACGACGGTCGCCACGTCGCGCACATAGACGGGTTCGCCGCTGATCGAGGACACCGTCAGCAGGGCCGCGTCGTCGGGGGTGGCCAGCCGTTCGCCGGAACGCAAGGCCAGGGCCCGGCCCTGATCGTGGACCGAGCCGGCCGGGAAGCCGCGGTTGGCCTGGGACACGGTCTCGAGGATCGACGACAGGGCCACGCCGCGCGCGGCCATGCGGGCCGGATCGGGCTCCACCCGGATTTCGGACGGTCGGCCGCCGACGATGAAGGTCAGGCCGACGTCCTCGACCTTGCCGATCTCGGTGCGAAGGCGGACGGCGACGTCGTAGAGCGCCTGATCGCTCCAGCGGGCGGCGACGTCGGCGCGCGGCGTCAGGGTCAGGACCACGGCGGGCACGTCGTTGATGCCCCGGGTCACGATCCGCGGCTCGGAGACGCCGACGGGGATGGCGTCGTAGTTGGCGCGCACCTTCTCGTGGACGCGAACCGCCGCGTCGTCGGGGTCGGAGCCGACCACGAAGCGGGCGGTGACCATCACCTGGTCGTCCTGCACCTGGGTGTAGACATGTTCGACGCCGTCGATGCCGCGGACGATGGCCTCCAGCGGCTTGGCGGCCACCTCGGTGGCGTCCGCAGCGCCCAGGCCCGGCGCGGCGACGATGATGTCGACCATGGGCACGCTGATCTGGGGTTCCTCCTCGCGGGGAATCGACAGCACGGCCATCAGCCCGACGGCGATGGCCGCCAGCAGCATCAAGGGCGTCAGCGGGGAGTTGAGCGTGGCCCGCGTCAGCCGCCCGGAAAGGCCGAGGTTCATCGGGCGCGCTCCGGCGCGGCGGCGCTCGCGGGGGCGAGGACGACATCGCCGGGCGCCAGACCCGACAGCACCTCCACCCGCTCGCCCGCGACGGCGCCGCCCAGCTGGACGGGGGCCTCGCTGACGCGGCCGGCCCGGTCGATAGTGCGGACGAAGTCGATGCCGTAGCGGGTGGCGACGAAGCGGCGCGGGACGACCAGCGCGCGCCGTTGGCCGACGGGGATCTGGACGATGACGCGTTGGCCGACACGGTCGCTGGCCAGGCCGTCGACGGCGATGTCGGCCGTGGTTCGCCCGGCCGTGGAGGCCGGATAGACCTGGGCGATCGCCCCGCCGGTCACGCCGGGCAGGTCCTCGCCTGACAGGGCGACGGTCTGGCCGACGCGCAGGTTGCGGCCCTGGGCTTCGGGCAGCTCGAGGCGCAGGACCAGAGGACCGGCGGTGATGGTCGCGACCGACTGACCCCCGCTCACCACCGAACCGACTGGAACATCGGCGGTCAGAACCCGGCCGGAAGCGGGCGCGAGGATACGGCCCTGGGCGCCGGTCTCGACGCTGGCCGAGCGCTGGGCGCGGGCGGCCCGGACCTGGGCGTCGGCGGCCTGTGAGGCGGCGCGGGCCTGGTCGAGCCGGGCCTGGGCGTAAAAGCCGCGGTCGAACAGGGTCTGGACACGCGCCAGGTCGGCGCGGGCGCGGGTCGCCTCGGCCTCGGCCGCCGCGACCTGGGCGCCGAAGGCCGCCGTCTCAAGGCCGAGGCGATCATCCACGACGACGCCGACGACCTGCCCCTGGCGGACCACGTCGCCCTCACGGACGTCTAGCCGGGCCAGGGTGCCGGGGATGCGGGTCCGGGCTTCCGCGAGATCGCGCGAGGCGACCACGGCCGAGGCCGGCTTGGCCGCATCGATCAGCACCTCGGTCACCGTCAGTCGCTCGCCCCGCGCGGGCGCGGGCGCCACGGCCGCCGGCTCGCCGCCGCAGGCCGACAGGCCGGCGGCCAGCAGGGCGGCGGCCAGCAGGGCGGCGGCGAGCACGGCGATCAGGGCTGTGGGCTTTGTCATCGGAGGGTCCATACATCAGCTTGTGCTTATATTAGAGCTCGCTAATATGATTGCAAGCCTGAGAACTGTCGTCCCGGCCCTGGTCGCGGGCCTTGATGCGGATCAAGGCGCGGCGAGGCGGGCGGCGCAGGATCGGGGTTCAAGATCGTCCCGGAAAGGAGACCGCGCATGAACCGGCCCACCATCGTCATCCTCGGCGCAGGCCTGGGCGGCGCCATCGCCGCCTATGACATCCGCCACGCGCTGGGCGACCGGGCGCGGGTCGTCGTCGTGTCGAAGGGCGACACCTTCCATTTCACGCCCTCCAACCCGTGGGTGGCGGTGCACTGGCGCAAGCGCGAGGCGATCGAGGTCCGCCTGCCGGAGGTGATGAAGCGCAAGGGCGTTGAGTTCATCAGCGTCGGCGCCAGCCGCATTCGGCCGCACGAAAAGGGCATCGACCTGATGGACGGCCGGACCCTGCACTACGACTACCTGGTCATCGCCACCGGGCCTGAGCTGGCTTTCGACGAGATCCCGGGTCTCGGACCCGAGGGCCACACGGTCTCGATCTGCCATGTCGACCACGCCGTGCACGCGGCCGAGGCCTTCGACCGCTTCGTCGATAACCCAGGTCCGATCGTGGTCGGCGCCGTCCAGGGAGCCTCCTGCTTCGGCCCCGCCTACGAGTTCGCCATGATCCTCGACACCGAACTGCGCCGCCGCAAGCTGCGCGACCGCGTGCCGATGACCTTCGTGACCTCCGAGCCCTATATCGGCCACCTCGGCCTGGACGGGGTGGGCGACACCAAGGGGCTGCTGGAAAGCGAGCTGCGCCAGCGCCACATCAAATGGATCACCAATGCGAAGGTGGCGAGCGTCGATCCGGGCCTGATGCATGTCGAGGAGGTCGGCGAAGACGGATCCGTGAAGGCGAGCCACGACCTGCCCTTCTCTTATTCGATGATGCTGCCGGCCTTCCGCGGGGTCGAGGCGGTGCGCGGCGTCGAGGGCCTGACCAATCCGCGCGGCTTCATCCTCGTGGACAAACACCAGCGCAATCCGACCTGGCCCGACATCTTCGCCCTCGGCGTCTGCATCGCCATTCCGCCGATCGGGCCGACCCCGGTGCCGGTCGGCGTGCCCAAGACCGGCTTCATGATCGAGAGCATGGTCTCGGCCATCTCGGCCAATCTGAACCAGATTCTCGACGGCCAGGAGCCGACCTTCGAGGCCAGCTGGAACGCCATCTGCCTGGCCGATTTCGGCGACGGCGGCGTGGCCTTCATGGCCCAGCCCCAGATCCCGCCGCGCAACATCAACTGGTCGGCCAGCGGCCGGTGGGTGCATACGGCCAAGGTCGCCTTCGAAGGCTACTTCCTCCATAAGGTCCGCAAGGGCCAGGCCGAGCCGCTCTACGAGAAGCTGGCCCTCGACCTGATCGGCGCCCACAAGCTGCGCCGCTCCCCCGCCCCCTCCCCCGTTCAGGAAACCACGTCATGAGCCTCGACCGCGCCGTCATGATGTTCGCCGGATTCATGGTGCTGCTCAGCCTGGCGTTGACCCGGTGGGTTCATCCGGCCTGGGTCTGGCTGACGGTGTTCGTGGGTCTGAACCTGCTGCAGGCCTCGATCACCGGCTTCTGCCCGGCCGCCATGCTGTTCCGGCGCCTGGGCGTGCGGCCGGGGACGGCGTTTCGATAGAACGAGGCCTCGCCTCCGCCCCCGCCACGGCCTGGCGCGGATCCTGGCCTGGCGTCCCTCCCCGGATCCGGTCAGAGGACGCCGCCGGATTTCGAACGCCGTCGCGAGCCGCCTTCCGGACGCCGTGGCGGACGAGCGCCGCCATACCCATCCAACCCCCGCTCACGACCCCCGTCGACAGGGCCAGCAGCAGCAGGTCGCCCGACGGCGGGGCGACATCGAACAGGAGGGCGATGGGCGCGACGGTCATGATGGATGTCAACACCACCACCACCGCCGCCACGATGATCCAGTAGATGCGGCGGTGCGGGGCGAACAGACGACCGGACGACGCGGAGCCCGCGAGAGCCAATGCGAGATTGCCGACGACGAGCGCGAGGAAGGCCGCGCCACGCGCCGCGGGTTCCGCGCCGGGAAAGGCGGTGAGCGCCCACCAGTAGAGACCGAAGACGCCGACCAGCACGCCCGCGCCCTGCAGGAGAGCGACCACGATCTGCGCCGGCCCGAAGAGGGGCTCGTCCGGGCGCCGCGGCGGGCGCTTCATGGCGCCCTCTTCGCTGGGTTCGGCCTCGAAGACGAGAGAACAGGTCGGGTCGATCACCAGTTCCAGGAGCACCACGTGCATGGGAAACAACAGCGGCGGCAATCCAAGCAGGATGGGACCGAGAGCGAGGCCGGCGATCGGCACATGGACGGCGGTGATGTAGGTGAGCGCCCTGCGCAGATTGGCGAAGATGCGGCGCCCGAGCCGCACGCCGCCGACGATGGACGCAAAGCTGTCGTCGAGCAGCACCAGGTCGGCGGCCTCCCGGGCGACGTCGGTTCCCCTGCGCCCCATGGCCACCCCGATGTGGGCCGCCTCCAGCGCGGGCGCGTCGTTGACGCCGTCCCCCGTCATCGCCACCACCTCGCCGTCGGCCTTCAGGGCCCGCACGATGCGCAGCTTCTGTTCGGGCAGGATGCGAGCGAAGATCCGGACGCGCCTGAGCCGCTCGCGGAGCGTTTCGAACGAGAGCGTCTCCAGCTCCGCCCCCAACAGCACGCCGGCCTCGGCGTCGATCCCGGCGGCGCGAGCGACGGCCAGGGCGGTCGCCGGATGATCGCCGGTGATCATCAACACCCTGACGCCGGCGTCGCGCGCCTCCGCCAGCGCCGCCGGAACATCGGCTCTCAGAGGATCGATGAATCCGACCAGGCCCCGGAACTCGAACGCGACGTCCTGGGGCTCCTCGGCGAAGCCGGCCTCGGACCGCGCGGACGCCACGCCAAGCACCCGCAGACCCAGGCCCGCATAGCGCTCGATGACGGCCTGAAGGTCACAGATTTCCGTCTCTGACAGGCGGCAAAGCCGGAAGACGGCCTCGGGCGCGCCCTTGGCGGCGGCCAGACGCGCCTCGCCGGGCAGGCGCCAGAGCTGGACCACGGCCATCAGCTCCGGCCTCAATGGCCAGGCTCGCTCGGGCTCACGGTCGACCAGCGCCTTGTCGCGGGCGTCTGCGCGGCACAGGGCCCGCACCGCCCGGTCCATCGGATCCACGGGGCGGACCGCGGAAGCGAGGGCGGCCCAGTGGAGAATATCCGCCGCCGCCCCGCTCGGCGGCTGATCACCCCCGATCACGAAGTCTTCTCCGGCGGCCCAGACCCGGGCGACCTCCATGCGGTTCTCGGTGAGGGTGCCGGTCTTGTCGACGCAGAGCACAGTGGCGCCGCCGAGAGTCTCGATGACCGCGCTGCGGCGGGCGAGGACCTGGTGGTTGGCGAGCCGCCAGGCCCCCAGCGCCAGGAACACCGCCAGCACCATCGGGAACTCTTCGGGAACGAGGGAAATCGCCACCGTGATCCCCGCCAGCGCCCCGCCGATCCAGTCGTCGCGCATCAGCCCGTAGGCGACCGCCACCAGTCCGCAGAACGCGAGCGCCACGAGGCCCAGGATGCCTACCAGCCGCCCGGCCGTCTTCTGCAGAGGGGTCGGCTCATGGCCGATGGTCGCCAGCGAGCGGCCGATGCGCCCCAAGGCCGAGGCCGCCCCGGTGCGGGTCACCTGCACGACGCCCTGGCCGCGGACCACGAGGGCGCCGCCGAACAGGAACGGGCCAGTCCCGGCGCGCCGGGGACGGGCTCCGCCGCCAGATCCGGCATTTCGGCGGCGGGTTGCCGGGATACGGGAGCCGATTCGCCGGTCAGGGTCGACTCATCGACGCTGAGCACATCGCCGGCCACCAGAACGCCATCGGCGGGAAGCCGCTCACCCTCGCCCACCAGCAGGATGTCGCCGGGGGCCAGGTCTCGTGCCGAAATCTGCGCTTCGACGCCGTCGCGCAGCACGCGAGCGTGCGGCTGCGCCAGGTCGCGCAGGGCCGCGACGGCGCGCTCGCTGCGCGCCTCCTGGAAGATCACCAGCCCGATCGCGGCCGCGGCGCCGCCGACCAGGAATATCCCCTCGGCGAGATCGCCGAGAAACAGATAGAGGACCGCCGCCCCGATCAGGAGCAGGAACATCGGCTCGCGCAGGGTCTCAAGGACGATCCGCCCGAGCGAGCGACCGCCGCCGGCGGAGATTTCATTGGGACCGAACCTCTTGAGCCGCTGCGACGCCTCGGCCGAAGTCAGTCCGGTCAGGTGCTCGGCATTCATGCCAGGGAGTCGCCGAGGGCGGCCGCGACGAGGGGGGCCACGGTGATCGCGTTGCTTGGGTGGGGTAAGGTGTCGGTGGAGACGACCCGCGCCGCCGCGTCCGCCACCCGGGCGAAGGCGTCGCCTGAAAAGAGGGCGTGCACCACCACGCAAACGGGCGCGGGAAGACCCTGCTGGCGCAGCTCCGCGATGCCGGCGACGAGCGTCCGTCGCGAAGACCCGATGTCGTCGATGAGGACCGGCTGTCGCCCGGCGTGGGCGCGAAGGTCGGGCGCCGCGATCGTCACGTCCCGATCACCGTGTCGCCGCTTGGCGAGCACGGCGTAAGGCGCGCCGGCCCTGGCGGCGATCTCCGCCGCCCATTGCTCGCTTTCCGCGTCGGGCCCGATGACCAGAGGCGCAGTCACCTCGCGCGCGATCCAGTCGCCGATCAGCGGAGCGGCGCGTAGCGCCGTGGCGGGAATGCCGTAGAGCTCTTCCAGGCTCCCGAACCGATGGAGATGCGGATCGACGGTCACGAGGCGATCCACGACGGTCGACACCAGCCGTGCAAACGTCCTTGAGGACACCGCCTCTCCCGGCCGGAACCGGGCGTCCTGCCGCATGTAGCCCAGATAGGGCGCAACGAGGTTGACCTCGGACGCGCCGAGATCGCGCAGGGCGTCGGCGGCGAAGGCGAGGGTCAGGAAATGTTGGTCCGCGTTCGAACAGATGATATCGACCGGCCGCTCCCGGGGATCGGCGGCGATCCGGACATACCGTTCGCCGTCGGGAAACCGGCGGAACTCCAGCCCGGCGATTTCGCCGCCGTCCGCCGCCGCCAGCCGGGCGGCGAAGGCCTCGTCGCCGGGGAGCGGCAAGAGCAGTCGCATGGTCACGCCTCGATCGTCAGCATGTCGGTATTGGCGGCGGCGTAGTCCAGGGCGTAGGCGAGCTCGCCCGGGGCCTCGGCGTGAACCGTCAACAAAGGCTCGCCCGCGGCGACCTCGGCGCCGAGCCGCACGTGCAGCTCGACCCCGGCCGCCTTGTTGTCCGGGGCGCCGGCGAGCTTGGCGAGACGCGCCAGGGTGCGGTTGTTCATCGCGGTGACCCGGCCCGCGCGAGCCGCCAGAACCGGCCGGCTCGCGGTGGAGGACGGCGGCTCCCGCAAGCCGCCCTGGGCTTCGCAGATCCGCTGAAACTTGCTCCAGGCCAGGCCGCTGGCGAGCGTCTGGTCCGCCAGCGCGGCCCCTTCCCCCGCGCCGCAACGGCCAGCAAGCTCCAGCGCGACGCCGGCGAGCAGGCAGGACCGCCGGCGCAGGTCCGCCGGCGCGTTCGGCGCGCCGCGGAGCACAGCCAGGACGTCCCGGGCCTCCAGGGCGGGGCCGATGCCGCGGCCGACCGGCTGGCCGCCGTCCGTTCGAACGCACCGCACCTCCAGGCCGCACAGCCGCGCCACCTCGGCGAGGGTGTCCGCAAGGGCGTCGGCGTCGTCCCGGGACCGGACCTTGGCCGTGGGGCCCACCGGAATGTCGAGAACCACGTGCGTGGATCCGGCGGCGATCTTCTTCGACAGCACCGAAGCGGCGAGTTGTCCCTCGCTGTCGAGATCCAGCACCCGTTCGACCCGGATCAGCACATCGTCGGCGGGGCTCAGCCGAACCGCCCCGCCCCAGGCGAGGCATCCTCCCTCCTGTTCCACCACCCGCCGCAGGGCGGCGAGGTCCAGATCGACCCGGGTCAGCGTCTCCATCGTGTCCGCGGTGCCAGCCGGCGAAGTGATGGCCCGGGACGAGGTTTTCGGAATGAGCAGACCGTTCGCCGCCACGATGGCGACGACAATGGGCGAGGTGCGGTTCCCCGGTAGGCCGCCGACCGAGTGTTTGTCGATGACGACCGGCGAATCCCATGTGAGCCGCTCACCGACCTGCACCATGGCCCGGGTCAGGTGGAGCACCTCGTCCCGATCCAGGGGCAGGGTCGAGCAGGCGGTGAGGAAGGCCGACAGGTGAGCATCGGTGTAGCGGCCAGCGGCGACATCGGCGACGATCTCCATCATGGCGCCGGCGTCGAGACGTCTGCCGTACACGCGCCTGCGAACGCTGGACATGGAGCCGAGCGCCGGCGGATGACGCACCTGGATCTCGTCGCCGTCCGCGACGCCGAGCCGCTCCCAGGCCGCCTCGGAGAGGCCGGCCTCGTGCGCCCGCACGAGATGGCCGCCAGCGAGTTGGTAGAGCATCGCCGTGACCTCCCGCCCCCCCGCCCTGAGCAGGACTTGCGAACGGGGCGCATGACCTTCTGACCGGCACACCGGGCTGTCCTCGCGCATCAGCACGATGGCGTCGTGCTGCGACAGCAATCCAAGCCGCCTCGCCGTCAAGGTGGGCAGAACCGGCGCCGACACTGTCTGGCCTGGTTTCGACATGGATTTCCCCGGCGCCACGATGCGCGACGTGTTCGTATGGCCTAAGGCCGGCGGGTTGATCCGGCCTTGATCCACGTCATGCCGCGGACAGGTCCCGGGCGGCCCTGCGCGTCCTGTCGCGTCGAGGCGCTCATGGCGCGGCTGTGTACGCGCAACCGCAACGACTATCCGCCGCGCCCTCCCCGGCGCTGCCGCCGACCGCCCCGTGCGTCAGCGCCCTGGGAGTCGAGACCTTGATCGCGCCGGGCCCCATACGACCCATGGCCGCCTCGTCGATCCCGTAGCGTGTGGCCGGGCTCAACGGACGGTGCGCAGGCGCAGGTCGTGGAGCGCCGTTCGAAGCGCCTGTACGCCCAGCGAAACCCGATCATGGGGGTCGGTTTCGGCAATGTGGACAGCGGGTGGCAGCGACCGACGGAGCTCTCCCAGAGCGCGCGGCGACGCGAACAGGACCACGCCATCGTAGTCTCCACGACCGGCGATCTCGGCGAGTCTGGCGGCCAGCCGCCCGACGAAGGCCCCCTCGCGCACGTCGGTCGGGTTCGGGTCGCCTGCGGCATGAGACGCGCGCCAGGCCCTGCTATGGGCCCGCCCCCGGAAACCCGGCCGGCGCGGGCCATGGGCGGCGAGGTCGCCGAGCTGCTGGGTGATCTCGATCAGCGGCCCGCCACGGCGGCGCTCCTCGAACAGGCGCGCCCGACCGCCGTCGGCCACCAGAACAAGACTTGAGCCGTAAAGATCCATGAAGGGTCTCCCATGCAGGCGCGGCGCTTGCCGCGGCCCCACACAACGTCGCCCCCGCCCGCAGCGCCTTGATCTGGCGCAAGACCGACAAGAGCGGAACCGTCTCAGCGGATCCGGATGTCCGCCAGGCGGGCGTATCTCAACACCGGCGGCCCTTCCGCATTCAAGACGCCTCCGTATCGACCCTTAGGGGCCGCCGCCTAGGGACCGGTCCTGACTAAAACCGCCCGCCCTCCTCGCTTACGCCTTCACCATCGATTTCGGAGGCGGACATGACCCAGGCCCTTTATTCGACGACGCCGAGCAACGCCGTCAGCGTTGACGAATGGGCCGGCGCGGCGCGGCTGACCTTTCGGCAAGGGGAAGAGATCTACGCCCAGGACGAGGACGCCGACCTGATCTACCGCGTGGTCGGCGGCGCCGTCCGGACCAGCCACCTGCTGGCCGACGGCCGCCGGCAGATCGGCGACTTCTACTACGAAGGCGACGTTCTCGGCGTGGAGATGGGCCCCGCCCATCGCTTCTCCGCCGAGGCCCTGGGCCCTTGCGAGGTGCTCGCCATCCGGCGCTCGGGCTCCACGGCCTACGACACGGGGCGGGTCGACCGGATGATCTGGGCCGCCACCGCCAGCGAACTGCAGCGGACGCAGTCTCACATGCTGCTGCTGGGGCGCGCCACGGCCTGCGAAAAGGTCGCCCGCTTCCTGCTCGACATCGCCGACCGCTTCCGGGGCGAGATCGTCGCCCTGCCGATGAGCCGGCAGGACATGGCCGACTATCTGGGCCTGACCATCGAAACGATCTCGCGCATGCTGGGCCGTCTGCAGGCCGAAGGGTTCGTGGAGTTCATCGGCGCGCGCAAATACCGCATCCGCCGGCGCGGCGGACTGACGGAGATGGCCGCGGCCTGAAGCTGTCCGCGGCGTGGTTCGTGCTAGGCTCCCGGCAGAGTCGCCCCTCGCGGCGAAACCCGAGGGGCCCGTGCATCTTCGTTCCGCCGTACTGACGAGGTCCCGCCGCCGCGGTTACGCGGCGGCCGTGATCGGCGTCATCGTGGCGGCGACGACCCGGATGTCGCTGGACGGCCTGTTCCAGGACCGCAGCTTCTTCGTCATCTACGTCCCCGTCGTGCTGTTGGCGGCGGCGTTCGGAGGCGGAGGACCGGGGCTGCTCGCCACCGCGCTCTGCCTGGGCGTCAGCGTGTTCATAGTGCTGGGGGACGCCCTGTGGTCGACCCCCGCCAATCTCATCGACGCCGCCGCCTTCGCCATCCTGGGTCCCCTCATCGCCCTGGCCGGTGAACGCCTGTGGCGGAACACCCGCGAAGTGGCGAACCGCCAGAACCAGATGCAGTCGATCCTCGACACCGTCCCGGAAGCCATGATCGTCATCGACGAGCGCGGGATCATGCAGTCCTTCAGCGCCGCCGCGATCAGGCTGTTCGGCTGGAGCCCCGAGGAGGCGATCGGACGCAACGTCAGCCTTCTGATGCCGGAGCCCTACAGGTCCGAGCATGATCGCTACATTTCCCGATACCTCCAGACCGGCGAGCGCCGGATCATCGGCATCGGCCGGATCGTCGTGGGCCAGCGCAAGGACGGCTCGACCTTCCCCATGGAGCTGGCGGTGGGCGAGGCCCGGGCCGGCGACGGACGGTTCTTCACCGGCTTCGTTCGCGATCTGACCGAGCGCCGCGCCCAGGAGCGTCGCATGCAGGATCTCCAGGCGGAGCTGGTCCATGTGTCGCGGTTGACCGCGATGGGAGAGATGGCGTCCTCGCTGGCGCATGAATTGAACCAGCCGCTGTCGGCGATCGCCAGTTACATGAAGGGGTCGGTGACCCTTCTGGCGGCGGAGCGACCCGACCTCCCGAAGCTGAAGACCGCCCTCGACCTGGCCGCCGGCCAGGCGCTTCGGGCCGGCGACATCATCAAGCGCCTGAGGGAATTCGTCGCAAAGGGGGAGACCGAACACACGCTGGAAGACCCGGCCAAACTCATGGAGGAAGCCAGCGCCCTGGCCCTGGTCGGGGTCAAGGACCGCGACATCCGGGTTGATCTCCGCCTGGAACGCGCCGCCGGACCCGTGATCGTCGACAAGATCCAGATTCAGCAGGTCGCCCTGAATCTGATCCGCAACGCCATCGACGCGATGGCGGACGCACCGCGCCGCGAGCTGGAGATCGTGGTGCGGAGCGAGGATGCACGGACCATCCGGATCAGCGTGACCGACAGCGGGCCCGGACTGGACCCGACCGTGCGCGACCGACTGTTCCAGCCGTTCGTGACGAGCAAGGCAGACGGCATGGGCGTCGGCCTGTCAATCTGCCGCACCATCATCGACGCTCATGGCGGACGCATCTGGGCGGAGGATAATATAGGCGGCGGCGCGGTCTTCTCCTTCACCTTGCCGCGCGCTGACGAAGAGGGCGCCCGTGATTGAATTGGTTCATGTCATCGACGACGACGACGGTCTGCGGCGGGCTCTGGCCTTCCTGCTCGACGTGAACGGCGTTCCCGCGCGCTTCTATGATTCCGCGAACGCGTTCCTGGAGTCGTCCGCGATCGAGCCCGGCTGCATCCTCACCGACGTCCGGATGCCCGGCCTCAGCGGGCTGGAGCTGGTTCGCGAGCTGAAGGACAGGGGGGTCGACGCCCCCGTGATCGTGATGACCGGCCACGGCGACATCGCGCTCGCGGTCGAGGCGATGAAGGCTGGAGCGGTCGACTTCATAGAGAAACCCTTCAGCGACGACGTGCTGCTCGCCGCGATCCGGGGCGCGCTCGAGCGGGTCGGCGCCGAAGGCGTTTCGGGCGCGGCGCGGCAGGCGGCCGAAGGTCGCCTCGCCGAGCTGTCGCCCAGGGAGCGCGACGTGCTGGCCGGCGTGATCCAGGGCAAGCTCAACAAGCAGATCGCCTACGATCTCGAGATCAGCCCCCGCACCGTGGAGATCTATCGCGCCAACCTGATGTCGAAGACCGGCGCCAGGAACATCGCGGAACTGATGCGGATCGCCCTGGCCGCCGGTCTGTGACCTGAATCAAGGCGCTCGCTCGCGGGACCGGGCATCCAGGATCGTCGGCGCTGGCCGACGCCCCTGCCGGAAGCTTCGGTGCCCCGATCCGACCCGCCCTGTCGCGCCGCCCTCCTGTTCGTCGATGGCGATCCCGATGTCCTGCGCGCCCTTGCCTTCATGGCCGACACGCGCGGTTACGAGGCGCGCCGGTGCGTCTCGGCCGAGGCGGCCCTGCACGCGACCGATCAGGGGTTCGCCTGCCTGGTCATCGAACAGGATCTTCCCGACGGACGTGGGCTCGACCTGCTTCGCGAGCTGCGCGCCCGCGGGGTCCGGACGCCGGCGGTCCTCATGACGACGAACCCGACGGCCGCCTTCCGCAAACGGGCGGCGGACGCCGGCGCGCCCATCGTCGAAAAGCCCCTGCTCGGCGAAGAGCTCTTCACCGAAATCCATCGCCTGACCGTCGTTTGACCTCGCTCAAGGAGGTCCCGGCCGATCCGGAGGATCGTGGATCGCAATCTGGAGATATCTGATGCGAACCGCTCGTCCGTTGTCCATCGCCGCCGCCCTTCTGATCGCCACGTCGGCGCTTGCGGGTTGCTCGACGGCGCCGACGCCCTACCGGCCCGTCGGCGTCCGGTCCGGCGTCGCCGCGGATGGCTATCGGGAGGTCCGTCTCGAACCAGGCCGCTGGCGCGTGGTGTTCGAGGGCAACATCGTCACCTCCCGCGAAACGGTGGAGACCTACATGCTCTATCGGGCCGCGGAGCTCACGCTCGCCGAAGGCTATGACTGGTTCGTCGCCGTATCCCGCGACACCGAAGCGCACGACACCCTGTCCGTCAGGCCGCCCTCCCCCACCTGGGATCCGTACTGGTCGCCGCACTGGCGCGTGACCCGCGGCGGGGTCTGGCGGACCTGGCCGCGGGAGTCGGCGGTTCCGCCGCCGGCCGAGGTTTCGAAGGTCACGGCGTACGAGGCCATGGCCGAGATCGTCATGGGCCGGGGCCCCAGGCCCGCCGATCCCCAGGCCTACGACGCCTCGGGCGTCGCGCGGACCCTTCAATCCACCATCGTTCGTCTGGAGTAGGACCATGAACCGGTTACAGGACAAGGTCGCGGTGATCACGGGCGCGGCCGTCGGCCTCGGCCGCGCCGCCGCGCTGCGCATGTCCGACGAGGGCGCGTCCGTCGCCCTGCTGGACGTCCGCGATTCCGAGGGTGAAGCGTTCGCCGCCGAGTTGGCCGCCACTGGCCGGACGGCCGCCTACTGGCGCTGCGACGTCTCCGACGAGCGGGCCGTGCAACGGGTCATCGACGCCGTCGTCGAGCGGTTCGGGCGTCTGGACGTGCTGGTCAACAACGCGGGCGTCGCCGGCGTCAACAAGCCCACCCACGAGATCTCCGAAGCCGAGTGGGACTGGGTCCAGGCGATCAACGTAAAGGGGGTGTTCTTCTGCACCAAGCACGCCATCCCCCACCTGAAGAGGGCCGGCGGCGGATCGATCATCAACCTCTCGTCGATCTACGGCCTCGTCGGCGGCCCGGACGTGCCGCCCTATCACGCCTCCAAGGGCGCGGTTCGCCTGATGACCAAGACGGACGCGCTGCTGTACGCGCCCGATCGCATCCGGGTGAACTCCATCCATCCCGGCTTCATCTGGACGCCGATGGTCGAGGGCCACCTGTCGGGCCAGGGCGATCTCGAGGCCGGAAAGAAAGCCGCCGCCGCGCTCCACCCGCTGGGCCACATGGGCGAGCCCGACGATATCGCCTGGGGGGCGGTCTACCTCGCTTGCGACGAAGCCAGGTTCGTCACGGGTTCGGAGCTCGTCATCGACGGCGGCTACACCGCCCGATGAGAGTCAGTCGGGCCGATACAGCCGGACGATCCTGCGGGCCCGGTCGGCGACATCGGCCCGGTGACGCTCGAGCACGTCTTTTCTCAGTCCGCCGCCGACGCCGCCGACGTTGTGATGGCCGATGATCTCCATCCCGGTCATGGCCGCGAAATGCTCGTCGAAATGCGACTGCATCGAAGCCCAGGCCCCGCTCCGCTCGACCCAGTCCTGCGGTGCGCCCGACGAGGTGAAGGTGACCATCTTGCGGCCGCCCAGCATGGGCTGGTTGCCTCCGTGCTTGCGGGCGGTGTAGCCGAAGCCCATGCCGAAGACCCGATCGACATAGCCCTTCATCATCGCCGGCGTCGCGTTGAACCACAGCGGATAGAAGAAGGCGAAGAGCGTGGCGCTGGCGATGACCTCATGCTCCCGGACCACGTCGGGACGGACGGCCGCCCCCAGGTGATCCGGCATCTCTTCGGCTCTGAGGCGGGGATCGAACCGCAGTCGGTAGAGGTCGCGAACCGCGACCTCGGCTCCGGCGTCCCGGGCCGAGTCGGCGAAGGCGTTCGCCATGGTCATGGTGAAGCTGCGCAGCCGGGGGTGCGCGGCGATGACGGCGATGCGGGGAGCTGAAGCGTTCATGCGCCGATCATCGCCCGTTCGCGTCTGCGCGCGTTGATCTGGCTCAAGCCCGATCTGACCTGGATCAAGGTTCGGTCCACTCATCCGTCTAGCGTCCCCCCATCGGAGGAGAGACGCCCATGCGCTACACGGAGATCGCAGGCCTGGACGCCATTCAGGCCGCCCATCATCAGATCGGCAACAGCCTTCAGTCCGTCGCGAGCCTTCTGAGCATGGAGAGCCGCGGCGCTCCGCCCCAGGCCGCGACGATTCTCAGTGAAGCCGGCCGACGGGTTCGTGCGATCATGCGGCTGCATCAGCGCCTGCAGGAAGGGCTCGGCGACCTGGTCCGGCTCGACGATCTGCTGGGCGACATCTGTCGGGATGTGGCCGAGCTCGACACGGTCGATCGGGACGCGGAGATCCGCGTGGACATTCATCCTCTCTGGACCCCATCCAGGGTCGCGTCGGCCCTGGCCATGATCACCGCGGAATGGGTCGGCAACGCCCTCGAACACGGGTTGGCGGATCGGGCGGGGTCGGTCGAGGTGACGCTGGCGCCGACCCCGGACGGCGCCCGGTTGATCGTGTCCGACGACGGCGTCGGCGCTCGCGACGGCGACTGGTCGCCCGGATTTGGCCTGTCCCTGGTCTCCAGGCTGGCGGCTCAGGTCGGAGGGGCGATCACGTCAACTGTGGACGGCGCCGGCTCGCGCTTCGAACTGGTCTGTCCGGGCGTCTGGAGCGAGCCTGTCTGATCGCCGGCGTCGGTCCGCCGAGCAGAGGTCAACGACGCCGGCGTCCGGACCCTTCAGGAGTCGGATTCAGGTGGACGATCGCCCTTCTCGTCGGCGCGCGCCAGGGCCGCGGCGAGCCGGGCGATCAGCGCCGCCCGCTCCGCGTCGCTGGCCCGTCCCTGAAGGGTCTCGTTCAGAGCCACGAGCAAGGCCGCCCGGTCGTTGTGCCAGTCCGGTCGCGTCGCCTGTCCCGGCGCCAGCCGGGCCGGCCGCCGCCCGATCTGCTCGACCGAGGTGCGGGTGAGGACGTAGGTCTGATCCAGTTGAGCCGCCACGGGGGTGTAGCCCGAACCCTTCAGCCTTCCGGCGAGCGTCGCTATGGGTTCCGGTTCGCCATGATCGAGCAGGACGGCGCCCGCCACGGGACTCCTGGCCCGGAGCCAGTTGACTAGATCGGTGGCGTCGGCATGGCCGGAATAGCAGTCGAGATGGCGGATGCGCGCTCCGACCCGGACGTCCTCGCCCTGTATCCGGACGAGCGAGCGGCCCTCGACCAGGAGTCGGCCCAGCGTCCCCGCGGCCTGGAAGCCGGTGATCAGAACCGTGACCTCCTTGCGCCACAGCAGCCGCTTGAGATGGCGGCGGATGCGCCCGGCGTCGCACATGCCGCTGCCGGCCAGGATCACATGCCAGCCTCTCAGGCGTTCGAGCCCGTCGCTCTCCTGCGGTCGCTGGAGGTGGTGCAGGCGGCTGGCGTGACGGAGCAGTTCGAACGGGTTCTCACCCGCGTCCGGGTTCCATCCCCGGCGAAGGAAGACCTCCGTCGCCTCTATGGCCAGCGGCGAGTCGAGGAAGATATCCCCGGCCAGCGACGGCTCGGCGTCCATGATGGCGAGCAGATCCAGAATCAGTTCCTGCGCCCGGCCGACGGCGAAGGTCGGGAGAAGCAGCGGTCCTCCGGCGGCCTTCGCCGCCCGGAGCTCGTCGGCCAGCGCCAGCCTGCGGGCCGCCGGTTCGAGGTCGATCCGCTCCCGGTCGCCGTAGGTGCACTCGAGAACCACATGGTCGATCCCGGCCGGCCCGTCGGGGATAGGCAGCAAGGGCTGGCGGCCGGTGCCCAGATCGCCCGAGAAGAGGATGGCGACGGCGTCCTCGCCCTCGCCTGCCCTGACCTCGATCGACGCCGCGCCGAGAAGGTGCCCGGCCGGCCAGAAGGTCGCCTGGACGGCGCCGGCGACCGGCGTGGGCTCGCCGAACTTGACCGTCTCGAACAGTCTGAGGATGCGATCGACATCGGCGCCCGAATAGATCGGCTCGACCGGCTTCAGGCCCCGCTGCGCGTTGCGCCGGTTCAGGTGTCGGACTTCGCTCTCCTGGATGCTCGCGGAGTCCGCCAGCATGACCTCGCAGAGATCCCGGGTGGCGCGCGTGGCGAACACCGGTCCGCGATAGCCGGCGCGCGCCAGCTTCGGCAGCAACCCCGAGTGGTCGATGTGGGCGTGCGTCAGGAGCACCGCGTCTATCGAGCCGACGTCGAAGGGGAACGGCTCGTAGTTGAGCGCCTTCAGGGTCTTGGGGCCCTGGAACATGCCGCAATCGATGAGAAGGCGTTTGTCGGCCGCCTCCAGCAGCATGCAGGAGCCGGTGACGCATTCCGCGGCGCCGTGAAAGGTCAGTTGGGCGGTCATGTGGCGGGTCCCGGGGACAGGGGGATGGACAGCAGCCAGAGCGTGGTCGCCAGCAGGCCGGCCGCGAGGAAGAGACGCAGGGCGAAGGCCCAGCGCGGCGGCAGCCTCGAGGCCGCTTCGGCGGCGCCGAGAACGACCGCGCCGTGGACCGCCACGCTGATGGCGATGTGGATGCCGCCCAGGATGAGGATCTGCACCGGGACCGGACCGGCCCACGGCTTGATGAAGGCGGGCAGCAGCGCCAGGTAGAAGATCGCCGCCTTGGGATTGAGCAGGTTGGCGGCCAGGCCCCGGACGAACGGCCGATCGTGGACCGGACGGGACGCGGAGCCGGCCCGCGGCTTCAAGGCCTCATAGGCGAGCCAGACCATGTAGGCGGCGCCGACCCAGCGCAGGACTTCCAGCCCTGGCTCGGAGAACAGCGGGGTGCGGGACAGGCCGAGCAGGGTCACCAGAAGCCAGGCCGACAGCCCGACGGTGATCCCGGCGATCGCCCGCATCGCGGCCGTGCGTCCCCGCGAGGCGGCCAGCAGGGCCAGCCAGGCCAGGTTGGGGCCCGGGGTCAGCTCGATCAGCGCCATCGCCAAGGCGAAGGCCGGCAGCACCTGGGGGTCGATGCCGAGCGGCGGCATCAGTGGACCATCAGGCACGGCAGGCGGGCCTGCGTCAGCAGCGTCCGGGTGACGCCGCCGAACACCATTTCGCGGGTCCGGCTGTGGCCGTAGGCCCCGGTCACCAGCAGATCCGACCCCTCCTCGCCGGCCAGGGCGAGCAGGGTTCGGCCCGCGTCCCGGTCCGCTGCATCCTCGATCAGGGTTGTCTCGGCGCGTACGCCATGTCCGTGGAGGAAGGCCGCGGCGTCGCGCAGGTCGCTGGCGGGCGCCGCGCCGACGGACGCGATCAGGACCCGGCGCGCCCGGCCCAGCAGGGGGACGGCGGCGGCCAGGGCGGCCCGCCCCTCGCGGGTCGCCTTGAAGCCGATGAGCACCCGATCGAAGCGCAGTTTCGGCGACAGGCGGGGCGCCACCAGCACCGGCCGCCCGGCGGCGAGAATGGCCGCGCCGACATCGACCGGGGCGAGCGGGACGCCCTCGACCTGCGGGCTCGACATGACGATCAGGTCCGACCGCACGCCCCATCGGCCGAGCAGGGTCTGGGCCAGGGGCGAGACCGCGCCGCGCCATTCGATCGGCGTATCGGGCGCGGCCGCGCGCGCGCGGGTCTCCATCCGGTCGATCAGATCGAGCAGGTCGCGCTCCCAAGCCTTGAGCAGGCCGAACGGCAGGGGGGCGGCGCTGATGCGCACCGGGACCTCGGCCAGGGCGGCCAGGGTGAGGCCGGGCGCGCCCAGGTCCCGCGCCAGCTGCACGGCGGCGGGCACCAGCGACCCCACGGTCCCGGGGGCGTCCAGGTGGACGAGGATGTCGCGGACGGCCATGTCAGTGCGCCAGCAGCAGGCTGGGGCCGTATGTCTGGCCCAGGAAGGCGCGAGTAGCCCCCCCGAAGATGGTCTCGCGCAGCCGCGAATGGCCCCAGGCGCCGGCCACCAGCAGTCCGGCCTCCCTGGCCTTGACCATCGCCAGCAGGGCCGGACCCTCATCGGCCCCTTCCACCAGGGTCGGCTCTCCGGCGCCGACGCCGTGCAGTCTCAGATAGGCGTTGAGCGCATCGATGTCCGGGTCGCCGGACTGGCGGTCAAGGCCGGTGACGCACTGCAGCACGTGGATGCTGCTGGCCATGGCCAGCAGCGGCAGGGCCGCGCGGACCGCCCGGCCTGCCTGCGGACTGCCGTCCCAGGCGATCGCGGCCGGGCCCGCCAGCCGCTCCGGGTCGCCCCGGGCCACCAGGACCGGGGCGCGGTCCGCCAGCAGCGCCTGTCCCAGGAGCTCCCGCACGGATCCGTCCTCGAGGCCCTTCTGGGCGATCACCACCAGGTCAGCCAGGGCCGCCTGGCGCGACAGGGCCAGGGCCGGCCGCAGACCGCGGGTCGACACCGTCAGCCGGGGCGCCCCCTCCCCGGCGCCATAGACCACGTCGGCCTCGTTCGCGGCCCGGCGAGCGGCGTCCTCGACGCGGGCCTGCAAGGCGCGCTCGGCCGCCGCGAGCTCCTCGACCGCCTCGGGTGAGAGCGAGGCTCCGAGCGTCATGCCCAGGGCGATCATGTCGGCGGCGGAATCCGGATAGACCGGCAGGACTTCGGCGACGCCGTCGTGCTGCCCTGCGAGCGAGGCGGCGAAGGCCAGGGCGGAGGCGTCGCCGGCGCCGCCCGAGGCCAGGGCGAGGATGCGTTTCAGGCTCATTGTGGTTCTCCGTTTGGAGACACCCTGGCCGCATCGGCCGACCCGCGCCTTGATCGGCGTCAAACCTCAGAACAGATGCGAGACGCTGTCCGGCCCCGCCTCGCCGACGGTGAAGGTCTCGGCGTCGCTGCGCCCGTGGATCACGCCGACGGCGGAGACGATCGCGGGCCGGAACCGCAGCACCGCGACGGAGCTCCCCGACGGGCAGTAGACGTGCACCTGGGGATATCGCTCGATCACCAGACGATTGAGCCGCTCAACCGTCTGCGGGTCGGTGACCTCGCTCACCCGGCCGGCCATGGAGATCCCGACGCCGGCCCCCGTCGCGCCGCTCTCGCACCGGATCGCCACCGAGGCGCGCGGATCGGCCTGGAGATTGGCGAACTTCTGGCTTGTCCGGGCGACGATGAAATAGAGGTTCAGACCCTCGTTGAGATAGCCGACCGTGGTGGCCTGCGGCCAGCCGTCCGGCCGGTTGCACGCCAGGGTCATCAGACGCTCGCGGTCCAGCACCTCGACGACGGCCGTCACGGCCCGGCCGTGGATCGGCTGGGACTCCCCGACCTTCATGGCTCGGCCTTCACGGTCTCGAGATAGGCGATCAGATCATCGATCTCGCTGGCGCGGAACACAAAGAGAGGCATGGCCGGATGGCCAGTGACCAGGCCCTCGGCGAAGGCCTCCTCAAGGTGGTCGAGTGGGTAGCGGTGAACGATCTCCCGGAACGGCGTCGCCTCGCGCATCGGACTGGCGCCGACGGGCCCCACTGCGTGGCAGCTGGCGCAAGTCCCGGCCGCGAGCCGCTGGCCGCGCGCGGCCGCCTCCGACGCGATATCGGGTCTCGCCAGCGCCGGCGTGGACGTCGGCTCGGGGCTTGCGCAGGCGGCGCAGGTCAGGGTGATGGCGGCGGCGGCGAGGCGGAGGATGAACATGGTGCGTCTCCAGTGACGCTCACCCTGGCGCACGGGTGAACGCACGGCGTTGATCCTGATCAAGGCGCGCGAGGTCGGGTGCGGTTCTCTTGATCCCGAAATGGAGACCGCCATGACTTACGCCAGCCTGCTTGTCGCCGTCGATGACGGCCCCGAGAGCGACAGCCGCCTCGAACTGGCCTGCGACCTCGCAAACGCGTTCAACGCCCACCTGACCGGCCTGTGCGTCGGCTCCATCGCGCCGCCGCTGTACGATCCGATGAGCGGCGGGGCCATGGTCGGCGAGCTGTTCACCCTCTATCGCGACATGGCGCAGGCCGAGGTCGCGAGCGCCCGTTCGCGGTTCGAGACCATCGTCCGGGCGCGGGACATCGAGGCGGACTGGCGCGGCCAGGTCGGCTTCCCCGGCGAGGCCTGTTCGCGCGCCGCGCGGGCGGCGGATCTGGTCATCCTCGGCGGGCGCAATCCCCGCGCGCCCTACCATGCGCCGGACGTCGCCGACGTGCTGATGGGCTGCGGCCGGCCGGTGCTGGTGACGCCGCCGACGCGCCTGCGCAATCCGGTCGGCGAGCCCGCCCTCGTCGCCTGGAAGGACTGCCGCGAGGCGCGCCTCGCGCTGGCGGCCGCCATCCCCCTGCTGCAGCGGGCCCGGGGCGTCACCCTTTATTCCATCTGTCCGGCGGAGGAGACGGAGGCGGTGAAGGCCGACCAGGCCGACGTGATCCGCCACCTCGCTCGCCACGAAATTTCCGCCGAAGCGGTGACCGCCCTCAAGGTCGAGGCCCCGGCCAGCCGCCAGATCCTGGACGAGGCGCTCGCCCGCCAGGCCGGACTGATCGTCGCCGGCGGCTATGGCCACGCCCGCCTGCGCGAATGGGCGCTCGGCGGCGTCACCCGCGACCTGATCAACGACAGCCCCGTCTGCCTCTGCCTGGCCCACTAGGGAACGCCCATGACCGCTCACCCCCGCCACATCCGCCTGGAACTCGCCCGCGAGCCGGGCCATCCGCACGGCGACGCCCGCACGGGCTATGACATCGTCGCCTTTCTCGACGACGAGGGCCGGCTGGATCTCGACAGTTGCCGCGCCGAGGCCGACCGCTGCCGCGTGCGGCGGTTCGCCCGGAACGCCACGATCGCCACCGGCCATCTCCGCCACACGACCGGCGACCGCTGGGTGCTGGACTTCCCCGGCGAGCGTGAGGACGCGACCGGCTTCCGCCTCGGCGATGAACGCTTCGCGCCCGGCGAATACGTCTCCATCATCGCCGGGGACGGCGCGACGCATACCTATTGCGTCGAGCGGGTCGCGGACATCTGACGCGTGGACCGCCGCCGCATCCTGATCCTCGACGGTCATCCCGATCCCGAGCCCGGCCGCTATTGCCACGCCCTGGCGGCCGCCTACGCCCAGGGCGCCGCCGGCGCCGGCCACGTCATCCATCGCGTCAATCTCGCCGAGATGGATTTCCCCGTGCTCGCGAGCCGTCACGACTGGGAGTCGGAGACGCCCTGCCCCGCCGTGCTCGCCTTCCAGGACGAGCTCGCCTGGGCGGAGCATTTCGTGATCATCTATCCGCTCTGGCTCGGCGAAACGCCGGCCCGACTAAAGGCGCTGTTCGAGCAGGCCTTCCGTCCGGCCTTCGCCTTCGGCGGCAAGGCCGCGGCGCCTGGCGCGGGGCGCCTGAAAGGGCGCTCCGTCCGCATCATCGTCACCATGGGCATGCCCGCGCTGGTTTACCGGACCGTCTTCTTCGCCCACTCGCTCAAGGCGCTGAAGCGGGGCATCCTCGCGCTCGTCGGCTTAGGGCCCATCCGGGACACGGTCCTGGGCGGCATCGAAACGCGCGCGGATCGCGGCGCCCTGTTGAAGCGCGTCGGCGCGATGGGCGCGCGCGCCGCCTAGCTGGCGCCGGAAACCCTCTGATCGCCCGATCTCGGCCGCCGTGAAGAGGCCAGGGGCCGCGGTCATCGTTCGACGCCGCGGCCGATCCTCTCCGCCGACCCGGGCAGGACGGCGAGCGCGGCCTCGATCCGCTGCAACTGCCGCTCGCTCAGTTGCAGCCGGTCGTGCAGGCGCATGATCTCGAGTTCGGCGCGCAGGTTGACGCGGTAGTCGTGTTCGGCCGCTTGCCGATCCCGCGCGGTTTGGCGGTTCTGGCTCATCAGGATCACCGGCGCCTGCACGGCGGCCAGGGTGGACAGGACCAGGTTCAGGAAGATGAAGGGATAGGGGTCGAAGGCGCGGGTCCAGCCGGCGAGGACCAGGTTCGCCCCTATCCAGAGAGCCATCGCCAGGGCGAACCCGCCGAGAAAGGTCCACGATCCGCCGACCTCGGCCATGCGATCCGCGAGCCGGTCCCAGCCGGACCGGCCGTCCGCCAGGACCGGCGTCAGTCCGGTCGGGGTTTCGGCCGCGATCAGATCCACGACGCTGCGCTGGACCGGTGTGAGATCGGCATACGGCATGGCCAGCAGGCCCAGGGCGAGCTCCTGGCGGCGCGGGTCAGGCGTCATCGGCCGCGCGGGCCCGGCGAGGCGCCGCTGTCCGGGATCGCGGTGAAGGTCCGGCGGGCGATCATGACGAAGACGGGCAACGAGGCGGCCGCCGCGAAGATCACAACCACGGCCTGGGCGATAGCTCCGGTCATGGTCTCAAGCCGCCTTGGCGGCGATGAGGGGAAGGGAGGCTTCGGGCATGGCGGGCTCCTGAACAACCCAGCATGGCCGCACGCCGCCAGAACCGCCTTGATCGGGATCAAGCGATCTCGAGCCCAGGCCGTCGCAGCCCGCGGATCGACGACGGCTCGGCGAACCGGGACGCGGTCGATCATTCCGGCTTCATCGAGCCGGTGCGAACGAAGCGGTCGTGCCACGACAGGGCTTCCCGCAGCAGCATGGGCGACTGCTGTCCGTACGACTCCTTGCGCGCCCGTGCGTAGTAGTCGGCCAGCCCCGGCCGATAGTCCGGATGGGCGCAGTTCTCGATCACCAGCGCCGCCCTTTGCTTCGGAGACAGTCCGCGCAGATCGGCGAGGCCCTGCTCGGTGACAATCACCTGCACGTCCTGCGGAATGTGGTCGACGTGCGAGGCATGCGGCACGATGGTCGAGATGCGCCCGCCCCTGGCCGTGGACGCCGACATGAAGATCGAGATGTAGGCGTTGCGCGCGAAGTCGCCGGAGCCGCCGATGCCGTTCTGGATGCGCGAACCCATGATGTGGGTCGAGTTCACATTGCCGAAGATGTCGGCCTCGATCATGCCGTTCATGGCGATGCAGCCCAGCCGGCGGATCAGCTCCGGGTGATTGCTGATCTCCTGCGGCCGCAGGATTATGCGGTCGCGGAACTCGGCCATACGCGCATTCAGATCCAGGGCGGCGTCGGGGCTCAGGGAGAAGGCGGTCGCCGAAGCCGCCAGCAGCCGGCCGGACTCGAGCAGGTGCAGCATGCCGTCCTGAATCACCTCGGTGAAGGCCGTCATCCCGTGAAAGGGTCCCTCGCCCAGTCCGCCCAGGACGGCGTTGGCGGTGTTGCCGACGCCCGACTGCAGCGGCAGCAGCGATGGCGGCAGCCGCCCCCTGGCGACCTCGTGTCTGAAGAACTCCAGCAGATGGCCGGCGATGGCGAGATCGGCGGCGCCCGCCGGGGTGAACGGCGCATTGCGATCGGGCGCGTCGGTTTCGACGATGGCGACGATCCTGTCCGGATCGCACCGGAACCCGCGCTCGCCGATCCGGTCGTCGGGCCGCACCAGCGGGATGGGGCGCCGGTCCGGCGGCAAGGCCGTGCCGTAGTAGATGTCGTGCATGCCCTCGAGCGCGGGGTTCTGCCAGCGGTTGACCTCGAGGATCACCTGCCCGGCCCGGTCCAGCCACGTCTTGTTGTTGCCGACCGAGGAAGACGGAACCAGGGTTCCATCTTCCCGGACGCCGGAAATCTCGACGACCGCTGTGTCCAGCGGGCCGAGGAACCCCTGCCAGGCGGCGGGCGCCACCTGGCTGAGGTGCATGTCGAAATACTCCATCTCGCCGCGGTTGATCTTCTCGCGCGCGACGGGATCGGAGTTGTAGGGCAGCCGGAATTCGATCCCATCGGCCCTGGCCAGGGCGCCGTCCAGTTCGGGGCCTGTGGAGGCGCCGGTCCAGACCCTGACGCGGAACGGGACGCCCCGCGCATGCTCCCTTTCGATCCGGGACGCCAGGGCCAGGGGGACCGCCTTGGGGTAGCCGGAGCCGGTGAAGCCGCTCAGCCCGATGGTGCTCCCGGGCGCGATCAGCGCCGCCGCGGCGTCCGCCGTCACGACCTTGCGGCGATGGGACGGCGAGTGGATGCGGGTCGAGTTCATGACGAGGTCCTGTGATCGTTTCGCGCGGCGCGAGCCGGCGGCGCCCGCCGCCTCGAGGCGCTCACGCGACGGCGTCCGACCTGGAGCCCGGGTCAAGCGTCACCAGGTCCACGTGGCCGAAGCCCTTGCGGTAGTCGAGCACCGACACGACGAGAGGCGTGACGCGAAAGAGCGCCATCTGACCGACATCCCCCTGATGATGCGCCATCTCGGGGAATTTGCCCGCGAACAGCCGGCCTATCTCGGGCCAGGCGTCCGGCGGCACGGGCTCGGCGCGACCGTAGAGGGGGAGTCCGCGAATGCTGTTCCAGTCCGAATACGGCAGGTCCACGGTCAGTGAGACGCGGTCGTCGAGTGCGAGATTGCGCGCCTTCCGGGATTCGACGCCGCAGCCGAAGTAGATCGCCAGGCCGTCGGCCGCGTAGCTCACGGTGGTGGCCTGCGGCGCGCCGTCGGGACGCACGGTCGCGAGGGTCAGGTCCCGTCCTTCGGCGAGGATCGCGAGAATCTCTTTCCGCAACGCCGTATCCATGTCCACCCCTTCCCTTTTTGACGCGGCCGTCGACGGCTCTGGTCTCCGGGTGGGGCACGGTAGGCCGAGCCTGCGCCATGGCCTTGACCGAGATCAACGAACCGCCGGTCGGAGGCTTCGAACGTCAGCGACGGGTTGCGCCAGATCAAGGCGCGGAGGGCTTCCCGGTGAGAAGCTTGGCCGTCCTCAGCCAAGCGCCGCCGCCGGATCATCCCATGACCGTCTCCTCATACCGCGCCCATCCACCCTTCTCCCGGTTTTCGATCGTGATGCACTGGTTGATGCTGGCGCTTCTGGCCGCCGTTTACGCCTGTATCGAACTGCGGGAATTCTATCCGCGCGGCAGTGACATCCGCGAGGGGCTGAAGACCTGGCATTTCATGCTCGGCCTCTCGGTCTTCGGTCTGGTCTGGATCCGGCTGATCGGCCGGACGATCTCGCCACGCCGCGGTGTACGCGGAACCTGGGCCGGAGCGCTGGCGTCGACCGCGCACGTCGGCCTCTACGTCCTGATGATCGCCTTGCCGATCCTGGGCTGGATGCTGCTGAGCGCCGAGAACAAGGCGGTTCCCTTCTTCGGCTTCACCCTTCCCCCGCTGATCGCGCCCGATCCGGCCTTCGGCAAGCGCATCGAAACCCTGCACACGACGATCGCCGTCGCCGGCTATTGGCTGATCGGTCTTCACGCCGCGGCCGCCCTGTTCCACCACTATGTGTTGAGGGACGGGACGCTGCGTCGCATGTTACCGGGTCTCTCCTGAGAAGAGGATCGGGCCCGACCGATGCAGCTGCGTCCCGCGCCCGGCCGGAGTTGGTTCCCATGAGTCGTCTCGCGCATCCGGAACGTCATCGGGTCTCCCGCATCGGCTGGTTGCGCGCCGCGGTCCTCGGCGCCAACGACGGGCTGGTATCGACCGCCAGCCTGGTCGTCGGCGTGGCCGCGGCCGATGGGACGCGCGGCGGAATCCTGATCGCCGGCGTCGCCGGTCTGGTCGCCGGCGCCATGTCGATGGCGGCGGGCGAATATGTCTCCGTCAGTTCCCAGTCGGATACGGAAAAGGCCGACCTCGCCCGCGAGACCGCGGAACTGGCCGGAGATCGCGAGGCCGAGGTCGCCGAGCTGGCCGGCATCTATGCGGCCCGCGGCGTCGAACCAGATCTGGCCCGGCAGGTGGCGTTGCAACTGATGGCCAAGGATGCGCTCGGCGCCCATGCGCGGGACGAGCTCGGCATTTCGGAGATCACGACGGCGCGGCCGATCCAGGCGGCGATGGCCTCCGCCCTGACCTTCGCCCTCGGCGCCATTCCGCCCCTGATTCTGGTGATGGCGGCGCCGCCGGAGGGCCTGATTATCTGGGTCGGCCTGGCGACGCTGGCCGGGCTGATGGGCCTCGGCGCGCTCGGCGCCATGGCGGGCGGCGCCGACATACCCCGTTCCGTCCTGCGGGTTGCGTTCTGGGGCGCCGTCGCCATGGCCGCGACCGCGGGCGTCGGTCGCCTGTTCGGACCGATCGTCTAGATCGAAGCTTGTGCCCGAACGCCCGCGCGCCCGGCTTCTATCATCCGCGGCCGAAATCACCGTCCGGGGGCTTGAAACCGTCACAGTTGCGCGGTTCGTTTCATCAACGGAGACCATCATGACCCCGACGCCGGCGCCTGCCCTGGACCTCGCTGCAATTCAGAAGCTGCGAAAGGTCGCCATCGGAATCGCACTCCTTGGGTTGATGACCCTGTCCATCGTCAGCCAGTCCGTAGGCGGCGTTGACGGCCGCTGGCACGAGTCGGTTGAGGCCGTCGGCCTGGCGGCGATCATCCTGTCGATCGTCGGCCGCGCCTGGTGCACCCTCTATATCGGGGGTCGAAAGAAGGCGGAGATCGTCAACCGGGGGCCCTATGCGATCAGCCGCAATCCCCTCTACGTTTTCAGCTTTATCGGGGCGTTCGGCATCGGCGCCCAGAGCGGAAGCCTGGTCATCGCCGCCGCTTTTGCAGGAGCGGCGGTCCTGGTGTTCCACTTCACCGTTCTGCGAGAGGAAGCGTTTCTGTTGCGCGAATTCGGGGAGACCTACGGCAGATATTTTGCCCGGACGCCGCGCTTCTGGCCCCGCTTCTCGCTCTGGCGCGATGCGGATGAATTGACCATTCGCCCCGCCCTCTTCCTGCTCACGGTCCGCGACGGGCTGGTGTTCTTGCTGGCGATCCCGCTGTTCGAACTGATCGATGTGGGACAGGCAGCGCACAGGCTCGGGGTGGTGACCCGCCTCTTCTAGGCAAGGCGCCGGATCGACGGCCCTCGCGACGGTTCGACCACCGCATGGCTGCGGCTCACCCCGGTTTTCGCAGCCGGTGGAGTCGCCCGGTCGTCATTGGCGGGCTTGCTTTCCAAACCGTAGAATCCGGCTCCTCTGGATCGGCGGGTCCGGGGCATGACCCGCCCATGACCGCCCCTGTGATCCGCTACGGCCTGAGATCGACGCCCCGGGGCGTCAGAACAGCCGCGCAAGACCTGTGAGCCTTCGGGCGGATTCTATCGAGTCATGGGCCGAGCCGTCCGCCGCCCGTTGATCAGATCGGCATCGGCGCGCCCTGGTCGTGCCTGAGGGCCCGCCAGTAGTCGATCGGCGCCGGGGTGCCGTCGAGCGTCTCGATGGCCAAGGCCGGGTTCGGCATGGCCAGCCGGGCGTGGCGCGGACTCTCGCAAAAGGCGTAGGCGCGCGCCCATGTCGTGATCGCGGCGTCTGTCGTCTCCTCCGAGCAGGCGGCGCTCACCCGCTGGCAGAACTCGAGCGACCTCACCAGGATGGAGGGGTTGTTCCGACGCGACAGGGCGCGCAGGGCGTCGAGGTAGTCCTCCCGGAACACCGTCGGGATCACGATCCTGGAGAGGCCGCCGGCCAGGAGCTCCTTCGTCATCATGATGCGGCTCAGGCGGCCATTGCCGTCATTGAACGGGTGGACGTCTGAAAGCAGGAAATGGACGAAGACGGCGCGGGCGAACGGATCCCTGAGGGTCTCCAGGATCGATACGCCCTCCCGCAAGGTTCCTTCGACACGGTCCGGGGCGACGAAGGTGGTGTCGCCGGCCTTGTTGGCGCGGGTCTTGAACTGGCCGGGCAGCACCGATGGCCGCGCGTCCATCAGGATCCGGTGGCGTTCCCGGATTTCCTCGATGAACGCGTCCGGTCCCCGTGCGCCGGCCGGACGCGCCCCGAGATCGACGAGTTGGAGGTAGGCGCTCAGAACGTCGTGACCATCCTCTGGCCGGGCATCGGGAATCTTGCCTTCGAACACGATGTCGACGGCCTCGCTGACGGCGAATTCCGTCCCCTCGATGAAGTTGGAGAAGTAGGCCTCTATGAACGCCCCGCTCGCCTTGCGGCCCGGCGTCGTGTCGCGGTCGGCGATCGACAGCGGAGCCCGGGCCTGAAGGTGGTCCGCCAGGATCACGAGGCGATCGACACAGGCGGCGTCCAGGGGCGCGCCAGCGGCCCGCGCCCGTCCCTGGACCGTGCCGAGCTTGGTCTGACGGGTCCGGAGCAGCGCTCCGATCAGTCCGTTCAGGAGGTCGAATTCCTTTTCCCGTTGGAGGACCGGCGCCAATGTCCGGGCCTGGTCCCGGATGTGGTTCAGGCTCTCTTCTCCGTGGGTCGAACACAGGCTCTCGAGCGCGGCTTCGACCCCCGCCTTGCCCAGGGTGCGGGCGGGCCCGTTTCGGGCGCGCGAGGGGCTGAGGTTGTCGAGCAGCTTTCGGATGGGTCCGGCGAGCCAGGTCCCCAGATAGGGAATGTCGCCCTCGACGGGTCCGACGCCTTGACGGATATGGATCTCGAGACCCGGGAGGGTGATCACGTCCCGGGTGCGCGGCGCGCTCACGAAGACATGGCCGGCGCCCTTCGGCGCGCCGCTGGAGCGGTCCCTCCAGGGTTGGCTCTCCATTCCCGTCCTGTCGGTGGCGACGCCATCGGGAACGAGCCGGCCGAGAATGATCGACCATTTTCGACGCACGACGGCGTCGATCGGTTCGGCGCCGGGCTCAACATAGATGCCGGTCGCGATCCGAACGAGCTTGCCGCTTTCATGATCCCGCCGAATCTTTCTGTCGGTCGCTTCGCTGCCCGAGGGCGTGAAGAGGATGTCAGCCATTGACCGTCTCCCAAGACCGCGCGAAGTGCAGGGAATGTCCGTCACAATCCCCTAAAACGCAACAATGTCCGTCAGAGCCACTTAATGTGCCTTCTCTTAAGACGCCAGTCAAAGGCCAAATGTCCGTAAAACTCCCGTATCGACCCAAAACGTCCGTCAAACTCTCTTTGCACGAATATCCATAGGCGCAATCCGCCGGGCGACCTTCGGCACGCACGGAGCCTTCAGGCTCCATTGACAGTGTGGGAGCCAATCCTCCTAGAACCCGAAATCGATCTGATCGGTTGACGCCTGCCGTTTCCGCCGCCGGGGCGGGGTCGCCGGCGCAACGGCGCTCGAAGGCTCCGACACGGCCGTCGCCGGGGCGGCGGCGGCGGCCTTGTCAGGCTGACGACGAGACGATCGCGCCGTCTGGATCAGCTTCGGCTCCCGGGGCCGGGCCAGCGGCCTGGGACATGGCAGGCCCCGGGTCTTGCGTGTCGCCTTCCAGGCGGTCAGTTCGCTTTCCCACCAGCCGACCCGGTTGGGCGAGATGCGCACGGGTTCGGGAAAATCCCCGACCTGCTGCAGGCGCCACGCCGTGGACCGGCTGAGGCCCGTAACGTCCCGGACGCGATCCCAGGGCAGCAACCGGTCTTCCGGGCCACCCGTCTCGACCGGACCGCCTTCGGGTCCGAAGGTCATGACAGGCCTCCGAACATCCGGCCGGCCGCCGTCTCGAACACCGCGCAAAGCACCCGGGCGTCAATCGTGGCGTCCACGCAATCGCGCGCCGCCCCGCGCCGGGTTACGTCCTTGACCGCGAAGCTGGCGGCCGGATCCGCCAGCAGACCGGCGACCGGCGGCGGCGGCGGCGCGACACCTCTGATCGGACGGTCAGCCACGGCGCCGTCCCCTCGCCGCCGGCGGCGCGGCGGTGCGGATGTCGGTGATCTGCGACCGCGCCCACTCCCGCAGCAGGCCGCGCGGATAATGGGGCCTGGACCGGATATGGCGGCACGGCGGGCCGCCTCCGCCAGTCGACCACAGCCGCGCCAGAGTGGACGGCTTCAACCGGATGCCGAACTGGGCCAGGAACGCCGACGCCTCCGTCCGCGTCAGCAGGTCCTCGTCCCCGCCCGACGCGACCCCGGGTCCCGCCTGGATCTCCCCGATCATCGCCTCGCTCTGCGCGGGCGACACTGGGTCGATCGGGTGATCCCCTGCCCCGCCGTCAGCGCCAGATAGCAGTCCACGACCGTCGCCACATAGGCCTGGGTCTCGGCGATGTCCGGCATCCGCCCCAGCCGCGCGACCCGGGCCGGACCCGCGTTATAGGCCGCCAGCGCAAGCCGCAGATCGCCGAAGCGCCGGATCTGACGCGCCAGATAGTCCGCACCGCCGCGCAGGTTCTCGACGGGATCGAAGCGGTCGCGGACGCCCAGCTCAACGGCGGTGCCCGGCATCAGCTGGGTCAGTCCCCCCGCGCCGACCGGCGACCGGGCGTCGGGCCGGTAGGCGCTCTCGGTCACCACCAGAGCGTGGAGGAGCTTGGGATCCAGACCGTGCCGCGCCGCGGCTGCGGCGATGGCGTCCTGAAAGGGCTGGCTGAGGGGCGCGATCCACGCCGGGTCCAGGACAGCCGGTTCTGCCTCGACTATCGGCTCCGCCGGCCGGCCGAACATGTCGCCCCCCGCGTCGCGCCAGTTCACGGTCTGGGCCGACACCGGCCCTGCGGCTGCGGTGGTCGCCATCGCCGCCGCCATCGCGGCCAGGCAGGCCAGTCTCACCATGTCAGAATCTCCCGATAGACGCCGTCCACCCCGGACCGGGCGACCGGCCCGAAATACCGGCTGTCGAAACTGCCGGCGGTGTCGCCCAGCAGGAAGAGTTCCGCCTCGGCCAGCCGCCGACATCCCGTCCAGGCGGTCAGGGGCGCGCCCCGGCGATCGCGCGGCAAGGCGCGTACGCGGCGAACCGGCGTGCGCACCCCGCCGGCATCCGCGCAGACCTCGTCGCCGCCGACTGCGGCGACCCGTTTGATCAGGCGCACGTCCGCCGGCATGCCGAGCGACGCCAGATAGGGCCGCGCCTCCGGTGGCTGTGGAATGGCCACCACGGCGCCACGGGCGGGATCGGCCCCGGGCCGTCTCAGATATATCCCCCGGGGCAGGCTCGGGCTCTCGTTGACCAGAGCCAGGGCCGGCGTCCGGTCGGCGACCGCGGCCGCGCCGGCCAGGAGTCCCAGGGCGGCGATCATGAGCCAGGGCCCGCCCGATTTGAGGGGCTGGCTCATGGCCGGTACGGCTCCAGGATCAGGTCGCGGGTGATCATCACCCGCACCGGCGCGCCGGCCCTCAGCCGGATCGAAGGCCGGACCTCCAGCTCGCGGTCCACCAGCCGGCCGCCGACCTGGGCGCCCTCTATGGCCGCCGCGTCGCCCGCGTCGCCGAGCAAGCCGCCCGAGCCCCCGTCGTCGTCCCGGGCGATCTGGCCGAGCGTGGTGATGGCCCCGGCGAACAGCGTGCCGACCACAAGCGGCCACAGGCGCCGATCGACCTGACCCCGCACCCCGACGGCGCCCTGCGCGTCCACGCCCGGCTCGCCGGTCAGGATCAGGCTCTTGCCGTTGGGCAGGATCAACCGCTTCCAGGTCAGGAAGGCCCGGCGATCGCCGTAGGCGCTTTCGCCCTCGGAGACGCCGACCAGCCGCGTGCCCTGCGGCAACAGCAGATAGCGGCCGCTCACGGAGTCATAGACGTTCTGCGTGACCGTCGCGATCACGGGTCCGGCGCGGGACGTGTCCACGGCTGTCAGAAGCGCCGCGGGCACGATGGCGCCGGCCTTCAGCTCGAACGGCGAGAGCGGCGCCACGAGCGCATGGCCGTTGTAGATCGCGCCATAGTCCGGATTGACGGCCGGCGACCGAGCCCCGCCGGGCGCCGACGCGGACGCCCCCGAGGCCGCAGCCTGGGTGCGCGCGTCCTCAAAAAACAGGCCGGAGCGCGCCGCCTGCTCGCGCGGGCTGGGTCCGCGGGCGTGCGACGTCGGCGCCGACTGATAGACGGGAGCAAAGGCGCCGGCGCTCCGCGCGGCCGGCGCCGACGTCGCGCCCGCCTCCGCCGTGTCCATGTCCCCGGTGCCGATCCGCGGCTCCGGCAGGCGATCGTAAGTCGCCGGCTGGTCGGTGACCGCCTCGGCGGGGCGGACGACGCCCCGCGCCTGGTCTTCCCGCGCCTCGGCCTGCTTTTGTCGGGCGCTGTCACGCAATTCCGGCTGGACCACAAAGGCCCAGGCCAGGGAGCCCGAGACAAGCACCGCGCCGCCGGTGACGATGGCCTGGACCACGGATTTGCGCAGGCGCACGGCAGGGGGACGCGGCGCCCGGCTGCTGAGGCCCGGCGGGGGTTCCTTGGTCGGGATGGCTGGCCGTTCGGACAGGCGAGGATCGACATCGGTCATGAGCGGCCTCCGGAAAGACGACGGATGCGGACAATCTGCGGACGGCGGTCGCCAAGGCGCAGTTCGGCCCGGTCGAACACCCGGTCGACGACGAACAGGCCGCCGACCTGCCGGTAGTTGACCAGTTGGGTCTCGCCGTCGGGGGCGACGACGAACAGGGCGGGCGCCTCGTCCACCTGCATGTCCGGATCGAAGGTGATGAAGGTCCGCAGGCCGTCGTTGAACACGGAGGTCGGCGTCCAGCGCGGACGGCGGCCCCGCGGTTCGATCCGGTAACGGGCGTCCAGGTCGCGTCGCGGCGTCGCCACGGGCTCCGCGATCGGGACCGCGGCGGACGGGACAACGTCGTTCCCGGCCAGGAGGGGATTCGCATCCCAGGCGACGGCGGCGTTGAATGCGTCGGCGGCCCCGCTTTTAAGATCAATGAGATACACCCGCCTGTTGGTGGTCAGCACGAGGTTGGTTTCAAGACCCCGCTCGAGGGGCTTGAGCAGGACATGGGTCCTGCGGTCCGCGCCCGCGCCGGAGATCGCCTCGCCGATCTGCCAGCGCACGGTGTCGCCCGCCGCCTTGGCGACGAGGGTCTCGCCCAAGGCCAGGGTCAGGGTGGTCACGCGCAAGGGCGCGGTCCAGACCTCGAACACCCGTCCGGGCGACCAGGCGAACACCTGGACCCCGCCCACGAACCGGTCCTCCCGGGACGGCTCGCGGGCCGCCGCATTGGCCGCCGCGATGGCGGGGCGCCCCGTCGCGCCAGCCGAAACGGCCGGCGCCGTCGGCGCCGGCGCCAGGCCCGCCGGTCCGGCCTCATAAGGCCGCTCCGACCCGGAGCCGGCTTGAACCGTCCCGGCGGCCGCCAGGGCCGGCTCGGGTTCAGCGGCCGCGCCCCACCTCACGCCGCCGGCGGACGCCGGAGCGATCGCCGCCACGGGAGCCGAAGGGGCGGGATTGTCGCGGAAGACCGCGCAGCCCGGCAGCGACAGGCCCAGGGCGGCCAGGATCAGGAGGCGTCGGGGGTCCATGATACATCCTCGATTTTCAGTCCAAGGGGGTTCTTCATCAGCTCGGCCTCCGTGCGGGGCGGCTGGATCGTCGTGGTGATCAGGGCCCGCCAGCGTTCGGGACCGGCCGACTGGCCGTTGACGAAGCGGGTCTCGCGCCATTGCAGGTCGAAGGTCCGGTCCGTGCGGCGGACGACATTCAGGATCTCGACGCTGACAGCCTCGCGCCCGACCTCGGCGAAGGGGTCGTGGGCCTGGGCCCAGGCGTTCAGGAAGGCCGCCGCCTTCGGCGTCATCAGGTCATAGGCCCGGAGCCAGTTCTGGCGGATGACGACCGGATCGATCGACTTGGAGCGCACGTCCCGCACCCAGCCCGCGAGCGCGTGACCGATCTGGGCCTCGTTGGGCTCGTAGCGGCCGCCGATGGCGGTGATGCGCTGGGTTTCGCCCCAGTCCGACACCTCGACCACGAAGGGCTTCACGACGGCGCGATCGGCCTGGACCCACCAGCCGGCGCCCAGGAAGCCGGCCAGCGCCAGATTGGCCAGGGCGATGCGCCGCCAGTTGCGGGCATGGGTCAGGGAAAGCCCCATGCGGTCGTCCCAGACCTGGCCCGCGCGCTGGTAGGGCGTGGAGTCCGGCGCCGAGGCCATGGCCCGTCCGGGCCGGAAGAAGGGGTGCATCTCAGGACTCCTCGGTCTTCAGATTGGGCGACAGGGCTCCGCTGGTCTCGCCGGAGGGCAGCAGGCCCCGTCCGGCGTTGGCGACGAAGAAGGCCTGCAGGGCGGCGGACCGGCCCCGCTGACTTCCTCCGGCGGTCGCGGGGCGCGCCGCGGCGCGGTGGAAGTCCGCCCTGGCGGCCTCGGCCTCGGCCGCGATCCGGCCGGGCGACCGGCCTGTCGCGTCCTCTCCGGCCGACCCGGACGGCGCTGCGTCCGCGGCCGTCCCGCTCGCCGTCCCGTCCGATGCGGTGGGCGGCCGCCAGGCCATGGCCGGTTCGCCGACCCCGTCCGCGCCCTGCGACGACGGCCTGGTGACTTCCCCGGAGGGGCGGCGTGGACCCGGCGGCGATGGATTGTCGTTCGACGGCGTGGGGGTCGTTGCCGGCCCCTGCGGGGTCGGCGGCGTGGGCGGGCGTCCCGATCCCGCGCCCGCCGCCGCCCGCGCGGGTCCGACCATGCGCGCGGCGCCCCCCGCCGCCGTGGCGCCGCCGCCGGCGACCG
>JACPDR010000043.1 GCA_016183935.1 Caulobacterales bacterium | reverse complement strand
CGGTATTAGCACAAGTTTCCCTGAGTTATTCCGAACCTAAAGGCACGTTCCCACGTGTTACTCACCCGTCCGCCACTAACTCCGAAGAGTTCGTTCGACTTGCATGTGTTAGGCCTGCCGCCAGCGTTCGCTCTGAGCCAGGATCAAACTCTCAGGTTGAGTTGACTATCTGACCTAAGCAGATCGGACCGAAGTCCGACTTGGCATTAGTTCTACGTATTCTTGACGAGATCCCACGAACGTCTCTCCGAAGAGCGACGTCATGGTGTCTTTTCAAAAAGACCGCAGTTGTCAGTGTCGAGACAATCTCTAGGATTGTCGCTAGGACACCGCCGCCTGCGTTTCTCTTTCCAGATCAACGATTTCAAAGACCCAGGACCGGAGAACCGACCCTACCGTTTAGCGCCCGGTTGCGGCGGAGGCGGCGATGTAGTCGCCTCGCTTTCCCGTGTCAAGCGGTCATTCCGAAGAAGAACCTCTTTTCAGCGGCCCCGCCCGAAGGCGAGGGAGGCGCTGTTTAGCGCCTCATTTTCCTGCGTCAAGTGGTTCTTTTTAAAGAAGAACCTCTGTCTGCAAACCACCCTGGAAGGGGCGGCGGAGGCGGCTCTCTAAGGAAGGCCGTTCTCCGTGTCAACCGGGCTTTTTCAGCCATCCCGCGGAAGGTGAAAGCCGGAGCCTTCGGGCCGCAGGAAACCGTCTGGAAAGCCGAGAGGCTTGCCTCTGTTTCGTCCGAACGATTCGATTGGAGCGCGGAACCTAACCGAAACACCTTAAGGAAGCAACCCGCTTTCGCGACTTTCTCCCTGGGGAACCGCTGGAGACTTTCGTCTCCGTGGCCCCGGCGGCCGGCCCGTTTCCGAGCGAGGCGGCGATATACGCAGCGGCCATTTGGACCGCAACCCGATTCCTTCAGATTCCCGAAGTTTCTCGCAGACTCGCGGTCGCTGGGCGGGTCCGCCGGCGCGTCCGGCGAGGCTCCGTCAGCCCGCGGCTATATATGTGCGCAGAGACTCCGCCTCATACGTCGCTTCGGCGATCTGGCATTTGACCACGTCGCCGATCGAGATCACGCCGGCCAGCCGCCCCTCCCTGAGCACCGGCAGGTGGCGGATTCGCCGGTCGGTCATCCGTCCCATCAGAATCGCCACGCTTTCCGAGGGGGCCGCGAACACGACGTCGGCGGTCATTATGTCCGAGACCGGCCGGTCGAGCGCCGCGGCTCCCTCGCGCGCCACCGCCCTGACCACGTCCCGCTCGGAGACGACGCCCACCACGCGGTCCTCGTCACAGACGATCAGCGCGCCCACGCCCAGCCGGTCCAGCTCGCCGCAGGCGTCGCCCAGCCGCGCGTCGGGGCGGATGTGATAGACGGCGTCGCCCTTGTCCTTGAGAATCTCGGCGACCAGCATCGCGGCTCCTCCCTCTGTATATAGAGCGCGGCCGCGGACGGACCGCTTCAGGCGGAAGGGTCGCGCAGATCGGTCGGGGAATCAAATGACGTCGGTCGTGAGCGGAACAGCCGCGCCCACGGTCCGATCAGCAGCGCGCCGGCGATGAAGCCGAAGGCGTGGGCTTCCCACGCCACCCGGGCCCCCGCCCCCGCGCCCGGGGCCAGACCGATCAGGCCCGCCCCGACGTTCACCGCCATGATGACGGCGGCCATGACCAGGAACCGGCGGTCGCCCAGCGAGCGCAACCGGCCGCTCCGTCGGCCCAGCAGGCGGAAAGCGGCGCCCATCAGGCCGAACACCGCACCGGAGGCCCCGCCCAGGGGGTCGAAGGTGTCCGGGTGGACCAGGGCGTACCCCGCCGTTCCGGCCAGGCCGGTCACTATATAGAAGGCGAGAAACCCCACGACGCCCTTCGACCCCGGCATCAGCCGGGCGACGGGCGGGGCGAAGGCCAGCACGCCCACGGCGTTCATCGCCACGTGTCCCCATCCGTGATGGATGAACATCGAGGTGAAGATCCCCGGCCACCAGTCGCCCCTCCACAGCGAGGCCGGACGGAACGCCAGCGACAGCCCTCCGTCGGGCAGGGTCGTCTGCAGCCAGAACAGGATGGGCAACGAAACGGCCAGGATCAGGGCCACGGCCGGGGCCGTGAAGATTCGTTCGGGCGGCGGCGACTGGTCGGTCAGGGCGAGGCTCCTCGGGCGTGTCGTGAGCGGCACATCGTGATCGCCGTTCAGCATCGCAAGCGGTTTCTTAATAACCATGATCGATGGTTGGCACGGGGGTTGCATTTCCAATCGGCAACCGTGTTCGCATGTGGAGGTTCGCCTTGCCCATCCGGCTGAAGACCGTCTGCGCGCTGTCCAGCGCCCTCCTCGCCCTGCCGGCCATGGCGGCGGCCCAGTCGGCGGGTTCGTCCGGCATGGGAAGCTACCAGGCGGGCTACGGCGGATCGCGCTACACCACCGCCCGGCCCCAGACCGGCTCGACCCGCGATCAGAACGGCAACCGCCTGATCGTCGACGGCATCATCCAGGCCGGGGCCAGCAGCTACTCCAGCGCCAGCGGCGGCGTCTCGTCCAGCTTCTCCGGCGCCGGCGCGAACGGCGGCACGGCCATCGGCGGCTCCACGGCCATCGGCAACAGCCTGAACGTCGTGGTTCAGGGCGACCACAACACGGTCATCGTCAACTCCACCCAGACCAACAACGGCAATGTCACTGCCGGAACCAGCCTGAACGGCGCCTTGAGGCTTCCATGAATCACGGTCCGACCGCCCGGCGTCGTCTGAAGACGGCCGCCGCCGCGAGCGCCATCGCCGCGCTTCTGGGCGGCTGCATCTCCGCGTCCGCGGGGCCGCAGGGCACCTACGCCACGCCGATCGGCAATGCGCCGGTGACCGCCAACCCGACCCCCTACTCCGCCGCCCTCTACTGCATGGCCGACTACGCCCGGCGCTATAATCTGCCGTCGCCGCGCATCGCGGTGGGACGGATCAGCGACTACACCGGCACGGTCTCCGCCGATGGCGGACGCCAGATCACCGGTGGCGCCTCGGCGATGGCGATGACCGCCCTGGCCAAGGCGGGCGCCCGTCTGGTCGAGCGCTACGACACCTCGGTCGGCGAGATGGAGCTGCGCTACGCGAACAACCGCCTGATCGGCGATGAAGGCGTCGGCGGCCCGGACGACGTGGAATACCGGCGGATCCTCGCGGGATCGGTGCCGGGATCGGATTTCTACATCATCGGCGGCATCACCGAGGTGAACTACAACATCCGCTCCGGCGGTTTCGACATGGCCGCCGGCCAGGCGACCAGCGACACGCCACTGTCGACGGCCTTCGCGGGCAAGGCCTATGTGATGAACGTCGCCATCGACCTGCGGGTGGTGCAGACCACCTCCTTCGAGGTCGTCGATGTCATCTCCTACCAGAAGCAGATCATCGGCCGCGAGATTTCGGCCGGCGTGTTCGACTTCCTGAACGGCAACGTCTTCGACATCTCGGCCGGCGAAGGCGGGCTGGAGCCGGTGCAGCTGGCGGTGCGCGCGCTGATCGAGCGGGCGACGGTCGAGTTTATGGCCAACCTGTACGGCGCGCCCGGCCCCGACATCTGTCTCTCGGCCGGCCCCGACCCCCTCGGCGGCACGACCGGCCCCACCGGCGGCTACTATCCGGCTTATGCAAACACGGACACGAACAATGGCGATACCCGCGCGGATCCGTCTCGCTGGCATGATCGCCGCGACGGCGCTGTGCGTCGCAGCCGCTACTGAGGCTTCGGCGCAGGACGGCACGATCGTCCTGAACGAACAGCTGCAGCTGGGCGACGTCTTCTCGCACCAGACGCTGAACGTCGTCGACGCCCAGGACCAGGTCACCGTCAGCACCTCCGCCCAGGGCAACAGCGCCTCCGGGGCGGTCGAGAACGGCAGCGTCACGGTCCAGTCCGACCAGCAGATGCAGGGCGACGCCGTCGCCACGACCGACATGACCCTGGGCGGCGACACCGATGGTCTCGTCACGGCCACCACCCAGGCCGGCGGCAATTATCTCGCGGTCAGCGCCTATGACGCCGACCTGACCGTCGACGCCGCGCAGTCCGGCGCCGGCCTGGTCAGCGCCACCTCCGAGCTGGGCGAGGACGACGCCCGGCTGCTGGGCGGCGCGGTCATCAACGCCTCGGCCATCTCCAACACGGTCGCACTGTACGGCGAAGGCGCTTCGGTCGACGGCGCGATCGACCAGTCGTCCTCCGCCACCGTGCGGGCCTACGACCGCATCGAGACCCAGTACATTCCGGCCGAGGCCAGCGTCTCGAGCCAGGCCATCATCAACGCCGTCGCGGTGACCAGTGGCCAGACCTCGGGCCAGGACCTCCGCATCGTCCAGACCTCCACCGGCGATTTCGTCGAGGCCGAGTCCAGCGCCAACGCCGGCAACGCCTGGGACCTGACCGGCCGGGCGCACGCCGCCGCCAACCAGGCCGTGCTCTATAATGAGGGTGGATCGGTCGTGGTCGAGTCCAGCCAGGACAACACCAGCTTCGTCCGCGCCGCCGCCACCACGACGGCCTACGACTACGGCCGGGCCGAAGCTCACGCCCGCGGCGCCGCCAACGAGCTGTCGGTCGGAAACAACGACATCTACGTCGAGATCGACAACAACCAGATCAACTCGGGCGGCGTCGCCGTGACGGCGACTTTCTCGGGCACGAACGGCTATGACGCCTACGTCGGCGCCGACGCGGTCGGCAACAGCGTCACCGGCTATGCCTGCTCGGAGTGCGAGGGCTATCTCGAGGCGCGCAACAGCCAGACCAACAGCGGCGACGTCTCGGCGACCGCCAGCACGACGGTCGCGGGCTCCGGCCGGGCGGCGATCACCGGCGCCAACGCGGTCGGCAACTCCGCCACCTTCCACGTCTCCCGGCCCTCACATTAATCTTCCGTAACTTGAGCGGCCTGCTTCTTCCCTGAAAGGTTGTCAGGGGCGTCGGCGGTCGAGGATCGCGACCCCTGAACCTCGTCCGGCGCGGCCCCGATGCGGGAGCCCTCGCGCCCATCGGAAAGAAGCCAAATGCGCTCACCCCGTCGCCTGCTCCTGCTCGCCGCCGCCTCCGTGGCGGTGCTCACCGCCGCCTCCCCGGCCCTGGCCCAGGCGCAGGTCCAGCCCTCCGATCCGTGGGCCCACGGCGCCAGCGACATCCCCGCGGACGCCAACGTCCGCTTCGGCGTCCTTCCGAACGGCATGCAGTACGCCATCCTGCGCAACGCCACCCCGCCCGGGCAGGCGTCACTGCGGTTGCGGATCGACGCGGGGTCCCTGATGGAGAACGAGGACCAGTTGGGGCTGGCCCACTTCATGGAGCACATGGCCTTCAACGGGACGACCAACATCCCCGAGAACGACCTGCTGCGCATTCTCGAGCGGCTCGGCCTGGCCTTCGGAGCGGACACCAACGCCTCGACCGGGTTCGATCAGACCATCTACGTGCTGGAACTGCCGCGGACGAACGACGAGACTGTCGACACCAGCCTGCGCATCATGCGCGAGCAGGTCTCCGAGGCCCTGATGGCCCCCGACGCGGTGGAGGCCGAGCGGAACGTGATCGTCGGCGAGGAGCGGCTGCGCAATACGCCCGGACTCCGCTCGATCAAGGCCCAGCTCGCCCTGCTCGCACCCGGCCAGCGCATCTCGGAGCGCCTGCCGATCGGCGACCTGAACATCATCCGGACCGCGCCGCGCGAACGTTTCGTCGAGTTCTATGAAGCCTACTACCGGCCCTCGCGCGCCACCTTCGTGGCCGTCGGCGACTTCGACGTCGACGTCATGGAGGCCAAGATCCGGGGTGCGTTCGAGAGCTGGGAGCCCTCGGCGGCGGACGGTCCCGAACCCGACCTTGGCACGGTGGCGCCGCGCGAGCCCGCGACCCGCATCCTTGTCGAACCCGGCATCCAGTCGCAAATCCAGCTCAACTGGACGAAGGCGCCGGACCTCGACCCCGACACGGAAGCCGAGCGCCGTGAAAACCTGCTGCGGACTCTCGGCATCCGGGTGCTGAACCGGCGGCTCGGCGAGATCGCCCGCTCGGACAATCCGCCGTTCACCGACGCCAGCGGGGGCCTCTCGACCCTGTGGAACAGCCTCGACGTCGCCGCGGTGTCGGCCGACTTCAATCCGGGCGGCTGGAAGCCCGCTCTCGAGGTTATGGAGCAGGAGCAGCGGCGGCTCGTGCAGTATGGCGTGTCCGACGCCGAGCTGCAGCGTGAAATCACGGCGATCCGGGCCAGCCTTGAGACCGCCGTGGCCGCAGCCGCCACCCGGCGGACCCCGGCCCTGGCCAACGGGCTGGTCAGCGCTGTCAACGAGGCGGAGGTGTTCAGCTCGCCGCAAACCGAACTGGACCTGTTTAACGCCTCCGTGGAAGGCCTCACGGCCGCACAGGTCAACGCCACCCTGGCCCCGGCCTTCTCGGGCGGCGGACCGCTGGCCCTGGTCATCACGCCCGTCGATATCGAGGGCGGCGAGGCGGCCGTGACCGCGGCGCTCGAAGCCTCCCGCCAGGTCCCGGTCTCGGCGCCGGCGGTGCAGGCCGAACTGGAATGGCCCTACACCAGCTTCGGAACGCCCGGCGTGGTCAGCGAGCAGCGCGAGATCGCCGAACTGGGCGCCACCGTCGTCACGTTCGCCAACGGCGTGCGCCTGACGGTCAAGCCGACCACCTTCCGCGACGAACAGATCCTCGTCAGCGTCCGCACCGGCATCGGCGGGCTGGGCCTGCCGACCGACCGGTCGACGCCGCAGTCGCTCGCTCCCGCCTTCTTCACCCAGGGCGGGGTCGGCAAGCTCACGTTCGATGAACTGACCCGGGTTCTGACCGGGCGGATCTATTCGACCGGCTTCTCCGTCTCCGATGACACCTATCAGCTGTCCGGCTCCACCCGGCCCGAGGATCTGAACCTCGAGCTGCAGGTCCTGACCGCCTATCTCACCGATCCGGCCCTGCGCCCGGCTCCTTTCGAGCAGATCAAGGGCCTGTTCCCGCAGATCCTCGAGCAACAGTTGGCCACGCCCGGCGGCGCCTTCCAGGTTCAGGGCTCGGGCCTGCTGGCCAGCGGCGACAAGCGGGAAAGCTTCCCGACCGCCTCGGAAGTCGCCTCCTGGACGATCGAGGAATTGCGCTCGGGCGTGACCTCCGGCCTCGCCTCGGGTCCGATCGACGTGATCATGGTCGGCGACCTGACCGTGGAGGACGCCATCGCGGCGGTGGCCCCGACGCTCGGCGCCCTGCCCGCTCGCGGGCCCGATGCGGTTCCGGCTCCCGAAGCGACCACGCTGCGCTTCCCCGCCCCCACGCCCGAGCCGGTCCAGTTGACCCACACCGGGCCGGCCGAACAGGCGCTGGCCTTCGTCGCCTTCCCGACCACGGACCAGGTGGGCGACCGGACCGAAGCACGGCAGGTCAACCTGCTTTCAGAGGTTCTGTCCCTGCGGGTGCTTGAAGAGATTCGCGAACGCCAGGCCCTGGCCTATTCCCCGGGCGTCGGAGCCAATGCGTCCGATGTCTATGAGGGCTACGGCTACATCGCCGTCCGTGGCGAAACGGCGGCGGACAAGGTGGACGCCTTCTACGCCGCGGTCGACTCGATCGTCGCCTCGCTGCACGAGGCGCCGCCCACCGAGGACGAACTGAACCGCGCCCGCCTGCCCTTGATCGAATCGCTGCGCCGTTCCCAGGCCGGAAACGAATACTGGCTGGCGCAGCTCGCCGACGTGGCGGCCGATCCGCGGGAGGTCGAGCAGACCCTCACCCAGATTTCCGATCTGGAGGCTGTGACCCCGGCCGACATCCAGCGCCTGGCCCGCCAGTACCTGCGCCCGGAAAGGGCGTGGAAGGCCACGGTCCGGTCGACCGGGGCCGCCGCCGCGGAATAGCGAAAAAAGGCCCCGGTCCTTGCGGATCGGGGCCAGTCGCTTCTCAGGATCGTCGACAGGGCCGACGATCGACACTCTAGCCAGTCCGGAATGACGCCCGGCTGAACAGCGGTGTTCAGGCTGGCGTCAGAAAACCCGGCCGCCGACGCCGCCGTCGAGGGTGATGGACGCGCCCGAAACCGCGACGCCGGCCTGTTCGACCACTTCCTCGCGGTACTCGGTGTAGATCTCCTCGCGCACCATGGTCAGGATTTTCACCCCGGCCCCATAGCGGCGCAGCAGCGAGCGCTCGTTGCATTCCCGCTCGGCCTTCTGATCCCGGCATTCCACCTGGCCGCCGCGGCCGTGCCACAGCGACTCGCCCTTGCGGCAGTTCATCGTCTCGCCGCGCTCGAAGTCGACGTCCCCGGCGTATTCGGCCCAGGTGTATTGCAGCCAGGTCCCGGCCAGGCAGCGGTACAGCTCGCCCTCGTAATCGGCGTCAACCTCCCGGTCGGGGCGCACCTGCGAGGCCGGATGGGGCACGTTGCGGTCGTCGATGCAGAAGGCGCGGATGACCACCCGCTTCTCCCACCGGCGGCGCGCCTCATAGGGCACGCGGATGACCTGGCGCACACGGGCGCCCTCGACCGTCAGGCCGTTGATGGTGGTCGGATAGGGCTGGTCGACCGTCACATAGGCCGAGCCTCCGCCCGAGACGAAGACGCTGCCGCCGGCGCGGGCGTTCAGTCCGGCGCGGCCGCGCGCGTCGGCGCTGGCGTTGACGTTCACATTGACGTTGACGTCGCCGCCGCCCCCGCAGCACGGCGGCGCGGGGGGCTGTTGGCAGCAGGGCGGCGGTGCAGGCGGCGGGGGCGGCGGCGGCGGCGGTTCGCAGCACGGCGGCGGCGGCGGCGGGCACACCGGCCCGCATTGGGCGGCGGCGGCGCCCGCGACCGCCGTCACGACGACGAACGTCGCCACGGCCGGGGTCCAGTTCATGATCCGCACCCGCATGGGCCGACCTCCAGATTGAAACATCGCGGGCCCTGCAAGACGTGGGCCGCTCCAGCCTGCATCTGAACCGCAAAGCCTTTCGTTTCCGTTGCGTTTCGTCCGGCCTGGTCCTTGCGGCGTGCGCGCCAGAGGCAGAGACGATGTTTCACCCTGACACGCAGTTCCTGATCGATCACTGGACGGCCCTGTCGCGCCGGTCCGTGTCGCGCGGCGGCATTCCCGACCGTGCGGCGCTGGAGCCGGACGCCCTGGGCCTGCGCCTGCCGCGCACCTTCATGGCCCAGCGATGCCGCGACGACGCCGTCGTCCGTCTGGCGGGAGGCTGGATCGAGGGTTTCCACGGCGAGAGCCTGAAGGGCCAGTCCCTGCTGTCCCTGTGGCGAACGGCCTCGCGACCGCTGGTGTCCACGGCCCTTCTTCAGGCGGTCCGCGAGGGCCGACCGGTCGTGATCGTCGCCCTCGCCGGCAGCCTCACCGCGCAGATCGAGGTCGCCCTGCTGCCGCTGCGCGGACCGTCAGGCCGTCCGGACCGGCTGCTGGGCCTCTATGCGCCCGCCGCCACGCTCTCGCTCGCCACCGACGAGCCGCGGCTGCTCACGGCCCGCGTCTCGATCGGCGTGGGCGATGCGGCCCGGGCCCCGCTCAGCCTCGCCGCCGTCGGCGGGCGCCGGATCGCCTGAGCCGCGCCTCACGCCGGCTTCAGACCTGTCGCATAGTGCTTCCAGTTCTGCACATAGTGGGCCGCGGAGGCCTTCAGCGCCTCGATCTGGCCGGGCTCCAGCTGACGCACCACCTTGCCGGGCTGGCCCATGACCAGCGAGCCGTCCGGGATTTCCTTGCCCTCGGTGATCAGGGTGTTGGCCCCGATCAGACAGTTCTTTCCGATCTTCGCCCGGCCCAGCACCACCGCCCCGATGCCGATCAGGGTGTTGTCGCCGATCTCGCAGCTGTGGAGCATGACCATATGCCCCACCGTCACACCGTCGCCGATGGTCAGCGGCTCGCCGGGGTCGGAGTGCAGCACGCTGCCGTCCTGAATATTGGTGTCCCGCCCGATGGTGATCGGATCGTTGTCGCCGCGCACCACGGCGCCGAACCAGATGCTGGCGCCCGGCTTTAGAATCACGTCTCCTATGACGGTTGCATCCGGCGCCACCCAGTATTCGCCCTCGGGGGGAAGCTGTGGTTTCTTGTCCGCCAACGCATGAATCGTCATCTAATCATCACCTTATCTTGAAGCCAATCAGCGCTTTAAGCGTTCGTAAACCACGCTAGCATCAGAGTGTAGATGCGATTCGAGGCCGCCATTTCGGCCCCGGATCCGAAGCCGGATCAAGCCCGGTCCGGTCAGACCCAGGAGAGCGCGCGTGACGCGTTCCGGTCGGCGGGTGTTTCCGCTGGAAGTTGGTCCTTCCTCCGACCCGGGCGGGTGCGTCGCATCCTCTGTCCCCTACCTCTCCCTGTTCGTTCGAGGCGATGCTTTTGCGGCATCGCCTTTTTTCATGCCCTGGAGGCGTCCATGACCAAGCGTGCGGCAATCAAGCGTCAGACCCGCGACATGTCCCGTGAACACGGGGTTCTGGATTCGCGGCAGTTCATGGAAGACGCCAAGGTAAGGCGGCTCCCGACCCACGCCGGCTGGTCGCCCTATCCGTCCAACGACGACCGCGAGCAGGCCTATCTCAAGACGCTGAAGCCGAAGTCCGAAGGTCAGGCCGAGCTGATGACGGCCATCGATCACCACAACATGGTCCTGGCGCTGGGGCCGGCAGGAACCGGCAAGACCTACCTCGCCGTCGCCAAGGCCGTCGAGGCGCTGGAGGCGGGCAAGGTCGGCCGCATCGTCCTGTCCCGCCCCGCGGTCGAGGCCGGGGAGTCGATCGGCTTCCTGCCCGGCGACATGGAGGACAAGCTCGCGCCCTATCTGCGCCCCCTCTACGACGCCCTGTCGGACCGGTTGTCGATGAAGCGGGTCAAGGCGCTGATGGCCGAGGGGCTCATCGAGATCGCCCCCATCGGCTATATGCGCGGCCGCACCCTGAACAACGCCTTCATCGTCGTCGACGAGGCCCAGAACTGCACCTACGTCCAGCTCAAGATGCTGCTGACCCGGCTGGGCTGGCATTCGACCATGGTGGTCACCGGCGATCCCCAGCAGTCGGACCTGCTGCCCGGCATCTCCGGCCTGTCCGACATCGCCGAACGCCTCGCGCCGGTGCCGGACATCGCCGTGGTCAAGCTGGCCGAGCGCGACATCGTCCGCCACCCGCTGGTGGCGAGCATGATCGGAGTGCTCTGACCCCGCGCAGGATCAGGCCGTCGCGGGATTGGGCGCGGCGGCCTCTTCCTCGGCCAGGGCGATTCCCTCCGGCGAGCCGCTGGCCGGCGGCCGGGGCCGCCCGCCGAGGCGGTCGATCAGGGCGAAGACGAACGGATTCAGCGAGATCGACAGCAGGGCCGCGGCGAGAATCAGATCGTGGGTCTCCTGCGACATGCCCCCCAGGCCGACGCTGAGCGCGGCCAGGATGAAGGAGAACTCGCCGATCTGGGCGAGCGCCGCCGCCACAGTCAGGCTGGTCGCCTTGTCCAGCTTGAACGCCGTCGTGATGCCCAGGGCCGCGATGGATTTGCCGACGATGACGATGCCGAGTACGCCGAGCACGGCCAGCGGTTCGCGCACCAGGATGGTCGGATCGAACAGCATCCCGACCGACACGAAGAACAGCACGGCGAACGCGTCCCGCAACGGCAGCGACCGTTCGGCCGCATTGTGCCCCAGCGGCGAACTGTTCAGCACCAGCCCCGCCAGGAAGGCCCCGAGGGCGAACGAATGGAACAGCTGGTAGGCCACCCAGGCGATGCCCAGGGCGATGGCCAGCACGCCCAGGGTGAACAACTCGCGCGACCGGGTGTGGGCGATCCTGACCAGCAGCCACGGCAGGATCCGCGTGCCCGCCAGCAGCATGAAGGCCACGAAGCCCGACACCTTGAGCAGCGTCCAGCCGATAGACTTGGCCAGCATGATGGGGCCGGCCGCCTCGCCCGCCCCCGCCACCAGCAACGGCAGGATGACAAGCGCCAGCACGATCACGAGATCCTCGACGATCAGCCAGCCCATGGCGATGCGCCCGGCCTCGGCCTTGACCTGCTTGCGCTCTTCCAGCGCTCTCAGCAGCACGACGGTCGAGGCCGTGGACAGGGCGAAGCCCATCAGCACCGCTTCGAGATCCCCCATGCCCATCAGCCGGCCCATGCCCCAGCCGAGCACGGTGGCGACGGCGATCTGCACGAGGGCGCCGGGAATGGCGATCTTGCGCACCTTCATCAGGTCGGCGAGCGAAAAGTGCAGCCCCACCCCGAACATCAGCAGGATCACGCCGATCTCCGCCAGCTGCGGCGCCAGTTCCGTGTCGGCCACGAAGCCGATCGTATGCGGGCCAACGACCACGCCGGCGACCAGATACCCGACCAGGGGCGACAGCTTCAGCCGGTTGGCCAGCATTCCGAACACGAAAGCCAGCACGAAGCCGCCGACCAGGGTGAGGATCAGGCTGTCGGCATGCGGCATCGGCGCTCCTTGCGGCGGGCGGTGAGTTCCTCGGGTCGGGAAGCGGCACATTTGCGGTCTGCCGCCACCTGACGCAACCTTCGATGCCGCCCGCGCGGCACGATTGCCCCTTCGCGCCCGCGGCGGGGCCTGCTAACCGGTCTGCCTCACTTTTCAGCGACCCGAATGAAAATCCCACGCATCGCCCTGGCCGCCTACGGCTTCGCCATTCTCATCATCGTCGTCGACCAGCTGACCAAGGCCTGGGTTCTCTCCGGCCTGGACCTGCGCGAGCTTGGCCGCGTCCCGGTCTGGCCGCCGGTCCTCAACTTCACCTGGGTCGAGAACCGCGGCGTCAGCTTCGGCCTATTCGGCGACGGCTCGGCGCGGTGGATGCTCAGCGTCTTCTCGGTCGTGGTCGCGGGCGTTCTCGGCTGGTGGGCCCTGAAGGCCGACCGCCGGCTGCTGGTCACCTCGATCGGCCTGATCATGGGGGGCGCCATCGGCAATGTGATCGACCGGATCCGCTTCGGATTCGTGGTCGACTTCCTCGACTTCTCCGGGACCGGCGTCTTCCCCTGGGTGTTCAACGTCGCCGACAGCGCCATCACCGTCGGCGTGATCCTGCTGATCCTCGACAGCCTGCTGTCCGAAAGGGCGGCCAAGGTTGGCGTGGCCGCCGAAAAGTCGTAATCAGCCGCTTCCTCTATGGACTACGCGCGCGCCTGCCGGGCGCGCCCAGCCGAGATCAAACATGCGCCTGACCCGCACCGCCGTCCTGACCCTCGCCGCATCGGCCCTCGTGCTGGGCGGGTGCGGAACCATGCGCAACAGCATCGGCCTGACCAAGGTGACTCCGGACGAGTTCCTGACCGTCTCGACCGCGCCCCTGACGGTGCCGCCGGAATACGGCCTGCGCCCGCCGGCGCCGGGCCAGCCGCGCCCGCAGGAACTGGCCCCCGAATCCGCCGCCCGGCAGATCCTTCTGGGCCAGCGCCAGGCCGTGACCCGCTCGCCCGGCGAGCAGGTGCTGGTCGCCCAGGCCGGCGGCGATCGCGCCGATCCGCTGGCCCGCTACGTCATCGACGACGAGTTCGGCGACCTCGCCCACAAGGAAGAGGGCTGGGCCAACCGCATCCTCTTCTGGCGCCGCGACAACGCCGCCACCCAGGCGCCGACCACGACGCAGACCGCCAACGGCGCCGTCACCATCGACGCGGCGAGCGAGTATGAGCGCCTGCAGGCCCTGACCGGCGGCCAGGCCGGCATCGTCATCGCGCCGCGTCGCGACACCGGCTTCAAGCTGCCGGGCCTCTAGGGCTTCCGCCGCCCTTTTCGGGGCGAGACAGGCCTGATCGCTAAAGGTTTTCGCGCAGCCAGCCCGCCGCGCGGGCGACGAGCCCGCCCCGGTGCACGCGCGGCGCGTCGGCCGCGGTGATCTGACGGGACATCAACTTCCGGGCCGAAACGGCTTCACGCGGCCCATAGGCGGCGCGCAGCAGGACTCCCGCGGCCGAACAGAAGGCCGGCCCCGAAGCGGCGTCGGCGAGGTGCGGCGCGCGCTGCGGCTTGCCCAGCCGCACCGGCCGGTCGAACACCCGCACCGCCAGCTCGCGCACCCCGTTCAACTGGCTCGCGCCGCCGGTCAGGACCAGGCCGGCGCCCGGCTCGAGGCCGACTCCCGCATGGCGCAGCCGGTCGCGCAGCAGTTCCAGCGTCTCCTCGACGCGCGGGGCGATGACGGTCTTCAGCATGGCGCGCGGCACCACCACCGGGCCGGCCGACGGGTCCTCGCCGCGCGGCGGGGCCTCCAGCATCTCCCGGTCCTCGTTGGCGCTGGCCATGGCCGAGCCGTGCAGGGTCTTGAGCCGCTCGGCCCCGGCCCGCGAGGTCGACAGGCCGCGGGCGATATCCGCCGTGACGTGGTCGCCGCCGACGTTGAGGCTTTCGATGTGCAGCAGCGAGCGCCCGCCCCAGACCGCCGCCGAGGTCGCCCCGCCGCCCATGTCGATGCAGACGCAGCCGAGATCCATCTCGTCGTCTTCCAGCGCCGCCAGCGACGACGCCACCGGCGCGGCCACCACGCCCTGCAGGTCCAGATGGGCCAGCTCGAGGCAGTGGCTCAGGGCCGTGAAGGCGCTCTCGGCCATCGACACCACCAGCAGGTCCAGCCCCAGCGAATGGCCCTTCATCGAGCGCGGATCGTGCACGCCGCGCGCGCCGTCCACCGACCAGGCGATCGGCAGCACATGGATCGGTCGCCGGTTCGGCAGGCGGATCTGGGCCAGCGCCATGGCGATGGCCCGCGCCAGGTCGGCGTCGCCGACCGGATTGGCGCCGAGGGAAACCCGGGCCTGCACCCGGTGGCTGGCCATCTGGCCGATGGCGGTGGTCACCACCACGCCCGAGACCGGCGAGCCGGCGGCGCGCTCGGCCCGTTCGACGGCGTGGCCGATAGCCTGGGCCGCCTCGTCCATGTTGACGATGCCGCCGCCGCGGATGCCGCGCGACTGGACGTGTCCCGCCCCCGCCACCCGGATGGTGCGGTCGGCGTGGCGCACGCCGTCGGGCTTCATGATGAAGCAGCCGACCTTGGCGTGGCCGAGGTCGAGCGCGGCCACCACCGGCGCCCGGCCGGCGGCGGACTTGCCGCCATCCACAGATTTGTCCACAGACCGCCCGGCCATACGCGTTATCCCTGTTTCTCGGCGGCGCCGGCGGAGGGCCGGACGGCGACCTCGTCGGGCGTTCTCAGATCGATGCGGGCGAACCCGAGTTCCAGCAGCCGTTCGCGCTGGTCCAACGCGTCCAGCTGGATCAGGGCCGCGTCCTGATTGGTGGCTGGCAGCTGGATCAGGCTGCCGTCCTTGAGGCGCAGGTCCCAGCGGCGCTCGTCCACCCGCACCAGCGCCTCGAGCCGGCCCATCAGCCGGGGACGCTGGGCGATCAGCGGCAGCACCTCGGCGGCGGCCTGTTCGGCTCCCTTGCCCACCACCAGCGGCAGGTTCGGATAGCGGCCGGCGTCGGCGCCCCGGATCACCTGGCCATGGCTGTCGATGACCATGTTGCGCCCGCCGGCCTGCCAGATGGCCAGCCGGTCGTGCTCGACGACGTGGACGACGAGGGTGTTGGGCAGCAGGCGCACGATCCGGGCCGACTTGACCCAGCCGACGCCCTCGACCCGCTCGCGCACCGCGTCGAGGTCGATCGAGGTCATGGCCTGACCGGGCCGCAGTTGCGCCGCGCGCTGGATCGCGGCGCTCGCCTCGGCGGATTCGCCCTCGATGTAGACCTTGTCGAGCTTCAGACCCAGGCCGACGGCCAGGCCGTCCACGCCCTGGTTGATCGAGGCGCCGATCCGGTCGGCGCGCGCGCCGGTGGCCAGCACGCCCGCCAGGACGAGGACGCCGGCGAAGATCGTGATTGCGACGGCGCGGGGCGACAGGTCGAGCCGGCCGATCGCCGCCATCTTGTCGGGGGTCGCCGAGGCGTTGCGGGACGCGCGGCCCCGGCCTCCGGATTTCGGAGCCGCGGACCGCTTGGCCGGCTGCTTGTTACTCTGTCGCCGACCGCCGCGAACTACCGCGGGCATGAGGCGTCCTCCACCATCCACCGGACCAGGTCTTTGTAACCCATTCCGAGATGGGCCGCCTGCTCGGGGACGAGCGAGGTCGGCGTCATGCCGGGCTGGGTGTTGACCTCCAGAAGAACGAGAACGTCGTTAATATCGTCATAACGAAAGTCGGTCCGCGACACGCCGCGGCAGCCCATGGCGGCGTGGGCCAGCTCGGCCTGGCGCAGCGCCGCCTCGAACACATGCGGCGGAATCTCGGCGGGCAGCTTATGGATCGACCCCCCCGGGGCATATTTGGCTTCGTAGTCGTAGAAGCCCTTCACCGGGGTGATGTCGGTCACCGTCAGCGCCCGCGGCCCCGTCGGTTCGCCCAGCACCGCCACGCACAGCTCGCGCCCCGGGATATAGGGTTCGACCATCACCAGGTCGCCATAGGTCCAGTCCGGCTCGCCGACCTGGATCACCGGGCCGTTGGCGCCCTCGGGCACCAGATAGACCCCGACCGACGACCCCTCGGCGTTGGGCTTGACGACATAGGGCGGCTCGATCACGTGGCGGCGCGCCACCTCGAACCGGTCGAACAGCCCGCCGCCCGGCACCACCACGCCGGCGGCGCGCAGCACGGCCTTGGACTTGTCCTTGTCCATGGCCAGAGCCGAGGCCAGCACGCCAGAGTGGGTATAGGGAATCTGCAGCGTCTCGAGCACGCCCTGCACGCAGCCGTCCTCGCCCCACACGCCGTGCAGGGCGTTGAGCGCCACATCGGGCTTCAGGGCCTTCAGCACCTCGGCGATATCGCGCCCCGCATCGACCCGGCTGACCCGCGCCACCTGCCCTTCGAGGGCGTCGGCGCACCCCTTGCCCGACGTCAGCGACACCTCGCGCTCCGGCGACAGCCCGCCCATCAGGACGGCGACGTGCAGGTCTGCAAAGGGGCGGGTCATCGGGTGTCCTGATCAGGCGGCTCGGCCGATCCGCTTGATCTCCCATTCAAGGTTTACGCCGAGTTTACTTTTAACGTCCGCGCGCACGGTTTCGCCCAATCCCTCGATATCGGCCGCGGTGGCCTCGCCCGGATTGATCATGAAGTTGGAATGCAGCTCGCTGAACATCGCCCCGCCGCCGGTCGCCTTGAACAGTTTCCCGCGCCACCCCGCCTCGTCGACCAGCTTCCACGACGAATGGCCGGGCGGGTTCTTGAAGGTCGATCCGCCGGTCTTCTCGCGGATCGGCTGGGTCTGTTCCCGGCGCGAGGTGATTTCGGTGATCTTGGCCGAGACCGCCTCCGGATCTGCGGGCGTTCCCCGATAGGTCGCCTCGATCCAGATGATGTCGGCCGGCGCCTCTGAGTGACGATAGGTGTAGCCGAAATCGGCCAGCGCATAATCGACCCGCTCGCCCGCCCGCGTCAGCCCCCAGGCCGAGACGAGGATATCCTTGGTCTCCGCGCCGTAGCAGCCGGCGTTCATGGTCAGGGCCCCGCCGATGGTGCCCGGAATCCCGGCGTAGAACTCCAGCCCCGCCAGCCCGGCTTTCGCGGACGCCTTCGCCACCATGCTGTCGAGCGCACCCGCACCCGCCGTGATCGTGTCGCCCTCGGTCGTGATGCCGGCGAACGGCCGCCCCGCCAGCCGGATCACCACCCCCTCGACGCCGCCGTCTCGGACGATGACGTTCGAGCCGACGCCGAGCACGGTCACCGGCACGGCCGGGTCCAGCGCCTTCAGGAAGTCGGCGAGGTCGTCGGGGTCGGCCGGAATGAACAGGGCGTCGGCCGTCCCGCCCACGCGAAACCAGGTGAACGGCCCCAGCGGCTCATCGCGCAGCAGCTTGCCGCGGACGGGGGGAAGGGAAACGCCCGAAATCATTGCTGGAAACGTTCCGCATACTGATTGGCAGACACCAGAAACCCACCGTTCTCAGAACCGAGAAGCTCGAAGAACTCCTCATCGATATATGTGTGCAGAGGATTGCCGGACGGTGCCGTTTCATCGATCACCGCCAAAGCGTCCCAACGCTGGTCTTGATCTCTCGGATAAACCGCTCCGAAACCACCAATCAACTCGCTCACGAAGGCTGACGTCTTGGGCATTCCGATGGTGACGAAGCCAGCAGCGGCCTCCGGCGCCAGCACCCCGGTTGAGTTGTCGAAGAATTGGCCGAATCCACCGTTGCACACCTCGCTCTGAAGCCAGTGGGTGGCGAACAAGGGCTGGACGGCTTGCGGCGCGCGCTCAAACTCTCGCAGGAACCGCTTTGGACCATCGTAGATGCTGATCTTCTCCCAATAAGGCTCGATCAACCGCCAGTAGGTTGGTGCAAGGTCGCCCTTTGTCACCCCAGCGCCTCCAACTGCCCCGGCAGGGCATAGGCCCACTGGGTGATATCCCCCGCCCCCAGCAGCACCACCAGATCCCCGGCCTTGGCCTCGGCCGCGATCATCGCCGGCAGCGCCTCAACCCCCTCCAGCGCCTGCACCGAGCGGTGGCCGAAGCGGCGGACGCCGTCGACCAGCGCGTCGCGGTCAATCCCCTCGATCGGCGTCTCGCCGGCCGGATAGACGTCGGCCACGATCACCGCGTCGGCGTCGGAGAAACAGGTCGAGAACTCCTCCATCAGGTCGCGCAGCCGGGTGTAGCGGTGCGGCTGGACCACGGCGATGACGCGGCCGTCGGCGACCTGTCGCGCCGCCTTGAGCACGGCGGCGATCTCGACCGGGTGGTGGCCGTAGTCGTCGATGACGCGCACGCCGTTGGCGACGCCGGTGGTGGTGAAGCGCCGCCGCACCCCGCCGAACCCGGCCAGCCCAAGCTTGATGGCCGCGTCCGAGACGTCCAGCTCGCGCGCCACGGCGATCGCCGCCAGCGCATTGGAGACATTGTGCCAGCCGGCCATCGGCAGGTGCAGGCCCTCGATCCGGGTCGGCTCGTCCAGGGCGGCCAGCCCCTGACCCTGGATCACCACGTCGAAGCGGCAGCCGTCCGCGCCCATGTCGCAATTCTCGGCCCGGACCATGGCCTGGGGGTTGAGGCCGTAGGTGACCAGCCGCCGGTTGTCGATCGAGGCGACCAGACGCTGCACCTCCGGGTGGTCGAGGCAGACCACGCCGAAGCCGTAAAACGGGATGTCCTCGATGAAGTCGACGAACGCCTTCCTCAGCGCGTCGAAGTCGCCGTAGTGGTCGAGGTGCTCCGGGTCGATATTGGTGATCACCGCCACCGTGCATTTCAGGCGCAGGAAGCTGCCGTCGCTCTCGTCGGCCTCGACCACGATCCAGTCGCCGTCGCCGACCTTGGCGTTGGTGCCGTAGGCGTTGATGATCCCGCCGTTGACCACCGTCGGGTCCAGACCGCCGGCGTCCAGCACGGCCGCGACCATCGAGGTCGTGGTGGTCTTGCCGTGGGTGCCGCCGACCCCGACCGAGAACTGCAGCCGCATCAGCTCGGCCAGCATCTCGGCGCGGCGCACCAGCGGGATGCGGCGTTCGCGGGCGACGACCATCTCCGGATTGGTCGGCTTGACCGCGGTCGAATAGACCACCGCCGAGACGCCGTCGCTCACGTGGCTCGCGTCGTGGCCGATGAAAACGCGCGCGCCCAGCTTCCCCAGCCGCTCGGTATTGGCGCTGGCCTTCGCGTCAGAGCCCTGCACCGAATAGCCGATCTTGAGCATGATCTCGGCGATGCCGCTCATGCCGATGCCGCCTATGCCGACGAAATGGACGGGACCGAGGTCGAACGGAACGGGACGGAGGCGTGCGATCATCCCAGCGGACTAGCAGGGGTTTTGGCGGAATGCATCACCTTCGGCGGTGAGGCGGGAAGTGATTAGTGGTTAGTGATTAGTGGTTGCGACGTCTCTGGCCGAGGGGACGTGGGGCGCCCCGGTGACCGCATCGACCACTAATCACTAACCACTAGCCACCTGGCCGCACGGAGCGTTGGAACCCAACTCCCCCGCGGGCCAACCCTCAGTCCTCCGCCACGAAATCCTGGGCGAATTCCGGCGAGTCCTCCTCGCCCGGCAGCAGCGGCGTGTCGTCGTCGTCGCCCGCCCGCGACGGATCCGGCACCTCGAAGCCGACCGGGATCGACAGATCCAGCAGCCCCGCCGCCTTCATCTCCTGCACCCCCGGCAGGTCGTACAGGCTCGACAGGCTGAAATGCTCCAGGAACTTGTCGGCGGTGGCGTAGGTCACCGGCCGCCCCGGCGTCCGCCGCCGGCCCTTCAGCCGCACGAACCCCATCTCCAGCAGCAGGTCCAGCGTGCCCTTGGACAGCGACACCCCGCGCACGCTCTCGATCTCGGCCCGGGTGCAGGGCTGGTGGTAGGCGATGATCGCCAGCGTCTCGAGCGCCGCCTTCGACAGCCGCCGCGGCTCCTCGCGCTCCTCGGTCATCAGGAAGGACAGGTCCGGCGCGGTGCGGAAGCGCCAGCGGTCGGCGACGCACTCCAGCTCGACCCCCCGCCCCTGATAGCGCGCGCGCAGCGCCGAGATGGCCCCGCCGACGTCCGCCCCCTCGGGCAGCCGCCGCGCGATTTCCGCCGCCGACAGCGGCCCCGCCGCCGCGAAAAGCAGAGCCTCGACCCGGCGCTCGATCTCCAGATGATCGGGGGCGAACTGGATCACGGCGTCAATTCCAGCACCTGCCCGCGCCCGCGCCGCTTCAGATACAGCTCGGCGAAGGCCTGCGCCTGTT
>JACPDR010000042.1 GCA_016183935.1 Caulobacterales bacterium | reverse complement strand
GGGGTCGAGTTGGGCGCGGACCTACGACTTCTACACCGGCGTCAACGTCATCCTCGCCCACCCGCTCGTCGGAGTCGGTTTCGACGATGAGCGATACAAGCGCGAGGCGGCGAGGCTGGGATACGCCGACACCCGCCTTGACTACAGCTCGACCGCCGAACGCAGCTCGTCCAACGGACTGATCGCCCTGATCGCCAGCATCGGCATTCCAATGTCCCTGCCGTTCCTGGTCGCTATATTCCGGCAGCGCTTTTTCCCGAAACCGCTGCTCTTCGGCATGATGCTGGTGCTGGCGTTCACCGGCGAAGCCCTCATGCTGACGCCCTTCTTCCTGATGCTGCTGTTCAGCGCCATGCTTTCGCGGAAGCGCGCGGTGACGACCCGCGCCGTGCGCGCGCCCCACGAGGAGCCGGGCGGCTATGCCGAACCGGCGCCGGCTCGCCCGTCATGACCCCGTCTTCGCGAGGCCCCGCCTGTTCGGCGCCGGACCTGCCTGCCCGGGGTAGCGCCGGATGATGATGCACATGCGGCTGGGCAACGCCGTTCGCGCGCGCCTGTTTCGGCTACTGCACGCCAGGCGTTTCGGCAGTTTCGGCCGGGGAACCCTGGTCGTGGCGCCTATCGCGGTGGAGGGGGCGGAGCGGATTCACCTCGGCAGCGAAGTCTATGTGGCCCATCAGACCTGCCTCGCTGCGCAGCCCCACACCGGCAGCGCCGAGTGCCGGCTCGAAATCGGCGATGGCAGCCGCATAGGCCGGTTCAACCATTTCTACGCGACCCGCAGGATCGTGCTGGGCGCCAAGGTGCTGACCGCGAACAACGTCTACATATCCGACAACCTGCACGGCTATCGCGATCCGGAAACCGCCATCCTCGACCAGGCGGTTGAACAGGTGGGCGACGTCGAGATCGGCGACGGCAGCTGGCTCGGGCACAACGTCTGTGTGCTCGGCGCCAGGATCGGCCGGCACTGCGTGGTCGGGGCCAATGCGGTCGTGACCCGGGACCTGCCCGACTACAGCGTCGCCGTCGGCGCCCCGGCCGTGGTCATCCGTCGGTACGACACGGCGTCGTCGACCTGGCGTCGAACCCGCCCCGACGGCGCGTTTCTCGAACCAGACGCACCGGAGAGGGATCGGGCGTGAGAATTCTGCTGATCGCCCTCCATTATCACGACTACACGTCCAATATCGCCGCCGAGCTGCGGGCGCTCGGGCATGAGCTGACCGTGCACGACATCATGCCGCGCGACCTGCTGATGAAGGGGCTGCGGATCATCTCGCCGGGGCTGTGGCAGAGCCGTCTCGACCAGCACCACGCCCGCATCCTCGAGCGTGAGCGGGGGGACGACTACGACATGGTCCTGTTCATCCAGGCCCATCAGATGTCGGCGGCCAACATGGCCGGCTTCAAGGCGGCGTTCAGCGGCGCGCGCTTCGTACTCTATAACTGGGACTCGATCGCCAACCACGACTATCGCCCTCATCTGCAGGCGTTCGACGACGTCTTCACCTTCGACCCGGACGACGCGCGCGAATACGGCCTGCGGTATCTGCCGCTGTTCTGCAGCCGTGACTTTCAGGACCTGCCCCGTCGGGAGCAGGACCGGTCGGCGGTGTATTTCGTCGGCAATGTCGTCAACCCGGCGCGGTACGAGGCGGTGGCGGCGTTCAGGGATTATTGCGAACGCCACCTCGTCCCGTTCCAGGCCTTCATGGCCTGCACGCCGCCGGCGCGGTTGAAGCTGCGGCGTGCCGGGCTGAAGCCCGAGGGCCTCTCGTTCGGCTCGATCGGCAAGGCCGAGTTCAAGGACATGATCGAGACTTCGGTCGCCGCCTTCGACTTCGCGAACCACCATCAGAGCGGCTACACGATGCGGGTGTTCGAAAACCTGTGCGCCGGCAAGAAGATCATCACCAACAATCCGCGGATCGCCCGGGAGCGCTTCTATTCCCCCGACCGCATCCACGTCTTCAGCGGTCTCGATTTCAGCGGGGTGAAGGCCTTCGTCGACCTCCCGCTGGCCGAGCCGGACGCGCAGTTCCCGGAATATCGCATCCAGGCGTTCGTCCGCCATCTCGTGGACGGCACAGGCCATCCGCTGCCGCCGCCCCAGAGCTGAGAGCCGATTTGTCGAAGAAGAAGACCTGCCTGCTGGTCATGCCGCTGTCCTTCTACTCGTTCGCCCGGATCATCGGCGACGGCCTGGAAGCGATGGGCTACGAGGTCACCCGCGCGAATGACGAGTACCCGGAGCATCCGATCGGCCGCGTGCTCGCCAAATTCGACCTGCCGATCTCCCGCTGGTGGACGCGGCGGGTGTTCGCGCGGCGCTTCCTGGCCGGCGAACGCTGGGACCTGATCGTCATCATCAAGGGGCGCGGCATCGGCCCCGAACTCGTCGCCGACATGAAGGCCAGGGCGGACCGGGTCGTCGGCTACCATTTCGACGCCCTGTCGTACGACCGGGCGACGGAGCGCTGGGGGGCCGCGGTCGATCGCGTCACCACCTTCGACTACCGGGACGCCCGGACCAAGGGCTGGCCCGTCGTTGAACTGTTTTCCAGCCAGACGCCGCTCACGCCCCCGCCGCCGACCCGCTACCGGATCTCGGCGATCCAGCGGAACCACTCGAACCGGCTGGCCTATCTCGATCATGTCCTCGACGCCCTCGGGACCGAGGACAGTTTCGTCTTCCTCTATGAGAAGGGCGTCATCAGCCTGACGATGAACGCGGTGCGCAGTCCCCTGCTGTACTGGAAATGGCGCAAGAGCATCTCGTTCAAGCCCCTCTCCTATGATCAGTACGTCGACGCCCTGGCGGCGTCGGACTTCACCCTGGACTACGCTCATCCGCTGCAGACGGGGGCGACCATGCGCTGCTTCGAGGCTCTCGCGATGGGCGTGAAGCTCATCACCAACAATCCCCATGTCGCCGAGAGCGGCCATTTCGGGCCGCACAACACGATTGTCCACGGCCTCGGCGATGACCTCGCCGCGCTTCGTGCGGGCGTGGAAAAACTGCGCGGCCGACGCCCCGCGCCCGTGCAGCGTTCGCCCGGGCAGTTTCTTCTGGAGGTCATCGGTTGACCGTTTCCGGACCGCAGCGGCCGGCCACAACCAGTTGACATTCAGGGCGCTACCGATAGGTGTGGCGCACTTTTCGGCGGCCTCCCGGCGGCTGAAGACGCCCCCTGTTCTCGCGCGAGCAATGGTTTCCGGATCGCATGGTTGAAAACGCACTGAGGATTGGCGTCATCGGCGCCGGCCGCATGGGGGTGACGCACCATTGCATCGTGAACAGCCATCCGAACGTGAATGTCGTCGCCGTCGCCGATCCTTCCGTGGTGGTGAACAAGCTGCTGTCCAAATACGCCGGCGTTCGGGCCCACAAGGACTATCGGACCCTGCTGGACAAGGAGCGTCTCGACGCGGTGCTGGTCTGTACGCCGCCGGCGTTCAATCACGAGATCCTCACCGCGGTGGCCGACAAGGGACTGCACGCCTTCGTCGAAAAACCCTACACGCTCTCCTCCGCCTCGGGCGCGGAACTGGCGAGGCGGTTTGAAGAGAAGGGCCTGGTCAGCCAGGTCGGTTACATCAACCGCTTCAACGACGTCTTCATGAAGACCAAGGCCTTCATCGAGGAAGGCCTGATCGGCCGCGTCATCCGCTTTCGCAGCGAGATGTTCAGCTCGACCATCATCCGCGATCCGGGCGAGGACGGGTGGCGCGCCACCCACGCCAACGGGGGCGGGGCGACCTATGAGATGGCGTCGCACGCCATCGATCTGATCGACTACCTGATGGGCAAACCCGATCATGTGATGGGCAGCAGCCTGTCGAAAGTCTTCTCGAAGAACGTCGAGGACGTGGTCTCGGCCAGCTTCCTATACCGCTCGGGCCTCGCCGGTTCGCTCTATGTGAACTGGAGCGATCCCAGCTTCCGCAAGCCGACCAACAAGCTCGAAATCTTCGGCACGGAGGGCAAGATTCTGGCCGACCAGCACGGGCTGAAGATATTCATGAACGCCCCCGCGCCGGCCCACGGGCTGAACGCCGGCTGGAACCAGCTCTACATCACCGACCTGTTCAACCCCGCCCCCTTCTACCTGCGCGGGGTCGAGTTCACCGCCCAGCTCTATCATTTCGTGGATCACGTCCGGCGTGGCGACCCGCAGACCCGCTGCACCTTCGCCGACGGGGCGGCGGTGCTGGACACCATCGACGGCATCTTCCGTGATTTCGACAAGAACAAGCAGGTCGTCGCCTGATGCCGCAGATTGATCGCATCGTCTTTGGCGACAACCAGTTCTTCGGCATCAACCACATGTCGCAGGAGAAGGCCCAGGCCCAGGCCGAGCGCTTCGCCGATCTGGACGCCATCTTCAACGTCTATGAGACCGCATTCGAGACGGGCATCCGGGCCGTCATGCTCAACAGCAATGCGCGCGCGGGCGAGATTTGCGACCGTTTCAGGGCCCGCAAGAGCCAGTACCCCGAGCTGGCCTGGTATCCGTCGATCCCCTACCCGCACAAATACGCAAACCTGGTCGCGGAGAAGGGCATGGTCGGTGCGCTGCACAGCGTCCTCATGTCCGACGGCGCCGGATCCGCGATGGGCAAGATCGCGCAGGGCGGCCTGGCCGTCATGTCGCTGGACGCCGTGCGGATGATGAAGATGCTGGTCGACCAGGAGATGTCGGCCTTCAAGGGCCTCGATGTCCGCGTCGTTTTCCTGCAGAACATCGTCGTCGATCTGATGCTGGGCTTCGGCGTGGCCGAGCCGTTCGTCGAATACAGCAAGCATGTTCGCAAGAAATACGGCGCCGCTCCGGGCTTCATCACCCAGAACATGCCCCTGTTGCGCAAGCGTCTGATGGAGTGGGGCGTCCACGACGTCGTGATCTGTTCGTCGATGAACAAGCTCGGCTATCTGATGTCGCCGGATCGCGCCTCCTATGAAGCGGCCCTGGCCGAGAACGACGGCGCGGACTACGCCATGATGGCCATGTCCACCCTGGCCTCCGGCGCGATCCCCGCGCCTGAGGCCTACGAGTATGTGAACCGTCTCAACCTCCAGTCCGTGGTGTTCGGCGCGTCCTCGCGCGGCAATATCGAACAGACGGTCAAGCTGATCCGATAAGGGGCCTGTCATGGCGAAGGTTCTGATCACCGGCGGCGCCGGCTTCATCGGTTCGCGGCTGGCGCTGAAGCTGAAGGCGCGCGGCCACGAGGTCACGGTGCTCGACACCCTGGCCGAGCAGGTCCACGGCGCGGATCCCGAGGCCTCCGAACTGTACCGGTCGATCGCCGGCCAGGTGCGCTTCATTCGCGGGGATGTCACCAACCGGGGCGACATGACGGCCGCGATGGACGGCCAGGAGGTCATCGTCCACTTCGCCGCCGAGACCGGCACCGGCCAGTCGATGTACAAGGTCGAGCACTACACCGCCGTCAACATCGGCGGCACGGCCCTCATGTTCGACATCCTCGCCAACGCCCCGCATACGATGAAACGGATCGTGGTCGCCTCGTCGCGCTCGGTCTATGGCGAAGGCAAATACCGTTCGCCGGAACTGGGCGACGTCTATCCCGAGCACCGCGCGGCGGCCGACATGACCGCGGGCGACTTCGAGGTGAAATACCCCGGCTCCTCGGCCCTGACCCTCGTCGCGACCGACGAGAATTCCAAACTGCACCCGTCTTCGCTCTACGGGATCACCAAACAGGTGCAGGAGCAGATGGTCATGACCCTGTCGCCGACCCTGGGCATCGAGCCCGTGGCCCTGCGCTACCAGAACGTCTTCGGCCCGGGCCAGTCGCTGTCGAACCCGTACACCGGCATCCTGTCGATCTTCTCGAACCTGATCATGCAGGGCAAACCGCTGAACATTTTCGAGGACGGGGCGGAGAGCCGCGATTTCGTCTTCGTCGATGACGTCGTCGACGCCACCGTGCTGGGGGTGGAGAAGCCCGAGGCCGCCGGCCATGTCTTCAACGTCGGCACCGGCGTGCCGGTCAGCGTGAACCAGGTGGTCGATGCGCTGTCACGCCACCTTAAGCTGCCGGTCGAGTCCGCGATCAGCGGCAACTTCCGGCTCGGCGATATCCGGCACAACTACGCCGACATGACCCGCGCGAACTCGGTTCTCGGCTTCACGCCGGCCTATGACTTCGAGCGCGGGATCGGCGAATTCTGCGAATGGGTGCTGACCTCCGGACCTCGCGAGAGCGGCTATGAGAAGTCGATCGTCGAGATGAAGGCCAAGGGGCTGATGAAATAGCGCCCCGGAGGCCTCGGGCCTCCGGCCGCTATTTTCGGCAACCCAGTCCCAGGAAGTCGACTTCCTTCATCCCGGGACGCAACGCCAGACCCGAGCCTCCGGCGTGTCCCTTGTACCGCTCGATAAAGGCCGTCAGGAAATCGGCCCTCAGGTAACGCCGCGTCTCCGGGTCGGCCTCGCCGATCTGGTTCAGCATGCGGGCGTAGGTGACATCGCCGCCGTGCAGGCCGTCGACGAATTCGCAGTCCGTGCCGCCCCGGATGGACGCCGGATCGACGAAGCTGAAGAAGGATGCGTCGCCGACGCATGCACTCAGTTGCTCATACCCGTCCTGGATATAGGCGTAGTCCGGCTGCGAAAGCCGGGCCCAAATGGGTGTGGCGAAGGGCGGCGCGACGACGACCACATGTCGTGTTCTCCGCCGGATCTTCTTCACCGCGGCGCAGATCCGGGCGACCAGGGCGGGGTCCGCGCGCGTGTTGCGCTGGAAATTCTGCTTGTCCCCCTCGATACGGCCGAAGGTCCTGACGAACCGGACATCGGACGACGCCACCGAGCCGTTCTGGGTGCCCAGATAGTACTGGCTGCCATCCCGGGCGTAGCCCTCGTCGTTGATCAGCGCATAGATGCCGAGGTTGCGGGACCGCAGCGAATTCCCCAGCCAATTGCCGTGTCGAAGCGCCTTGAGGCCGCCGAACAGCATGTCGGCCGAGACCAGCTTCGGGACGTCGGGCACCGGCGCCTGGTTGTCGGTGTAGCGCGCGTTGAACAGCCAGGGATCCACATAGACCAGGGCGAGCTGCGGCGGCGTCGGCGTGCGCGCCACATGTTCGGCGATCGTCTCGAGATTCTGCAGATTGTTGATCGCGCCGCCCATCGTCACGAAGCGGGTGTTGAAGAACTCCCCCCTGACCTCCATGGCGCGGCTCGAACCGATCGCGACCGCCTCCGGGCTCACCCGGTCGAACAGCATGATCTTGTAGTGATAGGCGTTCTGGTTGAGGCCGCTGAGGAAAAGTATCTCGCCGTTCGGCGCCGCCAGCTGGCGATCGACCACCCTCTTGAAGTCGATCTCGCCGACCCGGGTCATCAGGATTTGCAAGCCGAGAACGATCAGGCCCAGCGAGAGCAGCGCGGCCAGAAATCCCTGCAGGAAACGTTTCTCGGTCATGTCAGAAATTGAAATAGATGAAGGTCGAGACCTTGTTGAAGTTGAGCAGGACGAAGACGAAGACCGCGCCAGCGGCATAGCCCAGAACCCGGCCCCGGTGTTTCCAGCTCTCCAGCCAGGCCGAGATTTCCAGGCTGTTCGGGGCCAGTTTCACGACAGCCAGGCCGCCGATGATCCACAGCGTCACCATCACCGGCGCGGCCGGGATGTGCGGCGTCAGGCCTGACAACGGGAGAGAGCCGTTCAGTCCCGCCATGCCCCTCAGCATCCGGACCGCGGCGTCGAGACTCACGGCCCTGAACAGGACCCAGGCGACCACGACCGCCAGGAAGGTGATGGTTCCGGCCAGGACGGCCCCGCCGGGAATCCGCGGCAGGCGCAGGCGGGCGCTCAACGCCTGCCAGCCATGGTTCACCACGAGATAGAATCCGTGCATCGCGCCCCAGATGACAAAGGTCCAGTTGGCGCCGTGCCACAGGCCGCCGAGCAGCATGGTGACGCTCAGGTTGACGTATCGGCGGACCGTGCCGTGGCGGTTCCCCCCCAGCGGAAAATACAGGTAATCGCGCAGGAAGGCCGACAGGGTCATGTGCCACCGCCGCCAGAAGTCGATGATGTTGCGCGACTTGTACGGTGAGTTGAAATTGATCGGCAGGTCGACGTTGAACAACAGGGACAGGCCGATGGCCATGTCCGAATAGGCGGAAAAATCAAAATACAGCTGGAACGTATAGGCCAGGGCGCCCAGCCACGCCTCGGCCGTCGTGATGTTTCCGCCCGCGGCGGCGGCGTCGAAAACCGGATTGGCGTAGAGCGCGAATTGATCGGCCAGAAGGACCTTCTTGCACAGGCCGATCGTGAAGATGGTCAGGCCGACGTTGATGTTCCGGACGTTGAACCGATAGGTCTCCGGCCGATGGAACTGCGGCATCATCTGCTTGTGATGCAGCACCGGGCCGGCGATCAGGTGGGGGAAATAGCTGGCGAACAGGGTGTAGTGGATCGGGTTGTACTCGCGCGCGAGGCCCCGATAGACGTCCACCAGGAAGGCGATCTGGGTGAAGGCGAAGAAGGATATTCCGAGCGGCAGAATGATATGGGCCAGCGCCCAGTCCGTCCCGACCAGCGTGTTCGTCGTGCTGATGAAAAAGTCGGTGTACTTGTAATAGCCCAGCAGCAGCAGGTTGCCGCTGACCGCCAGGAACAGCAGGACCTTGGCCCTGGCCGACGGTCCGTCATCGCGTCGGGACCGGCTGATCCAGTAGCCCATCATATAGTTGAAGGCGATCGACCCCAGCAGGAGGAAGACGTAGCGCGGGTCCCACCAGCCGTAGAAAAAGATCGACGCCAGGACCAGCCAGAGCGCGGCCATGCGGTGGCTGGCGCGGGCGGCGAGGAAGAAGCCCGCGAATGTGATCGGCAGGAAGAAGAAGATGAACTCGTAGGAGTTGAACAGCATCGATCAGCGACCCGCGCGGCGCTGTGGTGCGTCGGTCATCGACCCGCCCCCTCGCGGGGCCCTTCGAACGGTCACGCCGCCGCTTGCCAGGCTTGGGCTGGAACCCTGAAGGCGGTCTTGTAGTAGTCCAGGAAGGTATCCTCCATGTACTGGAGGTTCAGGATCAGTCGGTCGCCCGTCAGCGGCTTCGTGCCCCGGTGGAAGGCGTAGGTGTTTTCCGCGAAGGCGTAGCCCGCCTTGCCCACGACCCTGTGGATCCGGGCCTGCGGGATGGCCTTCTCGATCTCCTGATCGGTGTAGCGGGCGATCGGACCAAGGACGGCGGGCGTATGCCGGTGAGACTGCAGGTAAATCTCGTGGTGGCCGCCGTTGACCGCGCAATCCGTCAGGTAGACGAACATCTTCACGAAGCGATAGCTGTCGATATCCCGATGGAATTCGAGCGCGTCGTCATAGCCGCTGATCCGCGCCTTCGGTTCGTCCAGCCTGATCAGGGTGTCCATCGACCCGGCGGCGATGAGCCGCGACCGGTCGACGCCCAGAAACTCGGCGGCGAGGTCGACATAAACGTCCTCGAACAGAAACCGGGTGATCGCGCAATCGCTCTGGCCGGTCGCGATGACGCCCTTGGGGCGCTGGATCTTCCTGTCCCGCGAGCGTTCGAAATAGTCGTCGAGGTCGGCGTAGGCGCATCCATCGACATCACCGATGCGATCGCAGAAGAAGCGGCGCAGCGCGGCGACGCGGTTCTCTCCGAGCGGCTCCAGCGGCGCGATCCCGTCGGCGCGGAGCTGGGCGACGGGGCCCTGCCCGGTCGCTTCGCCCGGCCGGTCCCAGCCCCTCGAAATTCCGAACGGGCTCAGCAGCCGCATGGCGAGGAAATTGCAGGCTACAGGGAAACGCACGTTCGACTTGAGAACAGCGTAAGCTGACTCCGAAACCACCTGGTAGAGGTGTCCGAACAGACGTTTGACAAACAGCCCCATCCAGCCCCCCAGGAGTCCGGTCCGCAGTTTTCCACGCGGCGCGCACCCGCGCTTAGACCAGAGAGGTCGTTCGCCGGTCAAGACCTGCGCGGACGCCTGGAATGGCCGCCCGCCGGAGCGTGACGTCAGGCGTGCGGAAGGCCGGGGTGATCATTTCTTGACCTGACAGCCAGAGGATTCTAGCGCGGCGGTGGTCACCCGGGATATTGCATGAACATCCGCCAACTGCTCACCGCCAGCGCGATCTACGGCGTCGCTGATATGCTGGTCCTGGGCGTCGGCGGTTTCCTGCTCCTGCCGCTCTACACCCGCGCCCTGCCGCAGGCCGAGTTCGGGGCCTATGTGATCGTTCGCGCAAACATCGAGATCCTCGGTTACGTGCTGACGCTGGGACTTCTCTCGGCGGTGTCGCGCCTTTACTTTGACCACAAGAAATCCGGGCGGCCGCGGGAATATTTCAACTCGATCCTGACGGCCTTTTTCGTCATCCTGCTCGTGGCGGCCGGGCTCATCGCCCTGTGGGGCGATCCGGTGTGGCGGCTGCTGGCGCCCAGCACGCCCTCCCAGCCCTACATCTGGTACAGCCTTGCGGTCGCGGCGGTCAGTTTCACCGCGGGCCTCGGATCGGTGTGGCTTCGCCTCGACAGTCGGGTGAACACCTTCGTCACCGTGCAGATCGTCGCCGCCGCCGCCCTGGCCACGGCGGCTTGGTTCAACCTCATCGTCCTGAAGCTGGAGTTGAGCGGGCTGCTTATCGCCTTTGTGATCGGCTACCTTCCGGCCACGGCCGTGTTGCTGTTCCGTATCGGAACGAAGCTCCGGCCCGCATCGGCGGACGCGTCCGACATCAGGACGTCCCTGGTCTACGGCCTCCCGTTCGTCGTCAGCTATGTCGCCTTCTTCCTGCTGAACCGGTTCAGCGTGATGACGCTGCAGCATCATGTGCCCATCGACCAGATTGCGATCTTCGGACTGGCGCAGCAGCTCGCCCTGCTGATCACGGTCGTGTCCCAGTCCTTCGGAAAGGCGATGCAGCCGGCGGTCTTCGGCGCCGACGCCGAACACGCCCCCGAAGTGCTGCGCCGCTCGAGCCGGCTGTTCATCCTGCTGATCTTCGGCGCCGCCGGCTGCGTGGTCATGTTCAGCCGCGAGATCGTCCAGATCACGGCGCCCGCGGCCTATCTATCCGGGCTCAACATCCTTCTGGTGCTGCTGATCGCCGGTTTCATCTATTCGCTCAACCTCGTCTCCAACACCGCGCTGGAATATCACCGGCGACCGAAGACCGCGGCCGCGGTCTCGGTGGTCGGGGCCGTCATGTCGGTGATCCTCGGATTGGCGTTGATCCCCCGCTACCAGCTGATGGGCGGCGCCATCGCGACCCTGGGGGCCTATTTCGCCACCTCGCTGGCCAGCCACATGATGGCGTACCGGCTCACGCGGCAGTCCCATTTCGGGCAGATGGGCATGACCCTCGCCGCCCTGTGCGGACTTGCACTGCTGGCGCTCTGGCCGGGATGGCAGGGCATGGCCCTGCCTGTGGCGGTCGTCGCCAAGCTCGCTGTCGTCGGGACGGTCTTCTTCGCCGTCTTCGCCCTCTACGCGCCCCAGCGGCTGGCCCAGATCATCCTGATGCTTCGCCGGCTGTACGCCAGATGACGGCGTCGCCACGTTGCCTTGCCATGGCCAACCTGCCACAGGACCCCGGCCTTCGGGGAAGCCAAATCCATGACTAGCATTCTGCGCCAACTCAGGCAGGCCGTCGGGTTCAATCCCGTGGCCTGGGTCCGCTCGGTTCCGCGGATGCGCCAGCTTGTACGCGAGGCCGCTGGGGACGGCCCGGCTGGCGCCGGCCGGCCGCGCTGCCTGGTGATCGTGACGCCGTGGGAGGGGACCAGCATCCCGTGGTTCTCGCTCGGCGTGGGGCTGATGCTGTCCGCCGAGGGCGCGGAGGTCACCTTCGCCGTCGACGACCAGAGCTTCGGCCCCAATCCCCTGCGTCACTGGATGATCGTGCAGGCCATACGCCGGGTCATGAAGACGGTGGCCGAGCGCCACCGGGTGATCCACCTGTCGGCGCTTCAACCAGACGCCCTCGACGACGCGGCGGAGGCCGAGGTCGACCGCCTGGCGCGCCTCAACACCACATGGGCGCTCAGGGGAGAGATGCTGCAAAAGGGGCGCAAGGCGTTTGAGGCGAAGCGCCGCAAGCAGATCGGCGCCGCCTACGGACGCATCTCGGCCGTCTTCCGCAACGAGCGTTTCGACATGGTGTTCGTGCCGGGCGGCGTTTACGGCACGTCGGGCCTCTGGACGCTTTGCGCCCGCGCCGCGGGCATCCGCGTGGGAACCTACGACACCGGCGCCTATCAGGCCGTACTGGTGGCGTCCGACGGGCTGGCCTGCCAGCTTCAGGACGTGCCCCGCGCCTTCGAGGCGGTCCGCGACCACACCGGGAAGGCGCCGGCCGAACTGGCCGCGGCGCTCGCGGCGGCCGATGAGGAAATCCAGAAGCGCAAGCAGGGCTCCGACACCTTCGCATCGCAGCTGAAGCACGGCGGCGCGGGCAGCGACGCGCTCCGCGGCGGAGTGCTCCTGGCGCTGAACTCGTCGTGGGACGCGGCCGCCCTGGGCCCGCACGTTGTCTTTCCCGGCAATACCGAGTGGATCGTCGAGACGGTCCGGCACCTGCTGGACCATACCGAGGCGCCGGTCATCGTGCGCCAGCACCCGGCCGAGCGGCTGGCCTTCGCGCGCACCACCGACGACTACCGGGCGCTGCTCGCCAGCCACTTCGGCGCACATCCGCGACTGCATTTCATCGCCGCCGAGGACCCGATCAACAGCTACGCCCTGCTGGAACGCGTCGCGGCGGTCGTGGTCCATACCTCGACCATCGGCACGGAGGCGGCCGCCTTCGGCCGGCCGGTGATCACCGGTTCGAACGCCTACTACTCGGGACTGGGCTTCGTCTGGCGCGCCGACACTCTCGAGCAATACCGCAACCTGCTGGTCGAGGCGGCGGCCGGCCGGCTGCAGGTCAACGAGGCCATGCGCCAGGATGCGCGGCTGTGCTTCTACGTCACCCAGTGCTGCAACTGGGTGTTTTCGCCATTCAATCCGGCGGACTACGGCGAGTGGAGCCGCAAGAGTCTCGAGCACTGGCGGCGTCAGCCAACCATACAGCTCATGCTCCGGTCGCTGCTGACCAATACCCCGGTGGCGGCGCTCAACCATCTGGTCCGGGTTGAGGCGGCGGGCCGCCCCCCCGGAACGCCTACCTTGAACTGAGCGGCCGGGCCGGGACGCCGACAACGGTGGTCCCGGGGGCGACATCCCGGGTGACGACGGCGCCCATGCCGATGACCGCTCCCCGTCCGATACGAAGGGGTTTGTCGGGGTTTCCCTGCCGCAACAGGGCGCCGGCCCCGACGTACACGTCGTCCTCGATGATCACGTTGCCGCTGCACGAAACCCGTGGCCCGAACGTCACGAAATCCCCGACGACACAGTCGTGGGCGACGTACGAATAATAGTTGCAGTGGAAATGCCGGCCGATCCTGGATGAGGCGGTGACCATGGTGAAGTCGCAGAAGATCGCGCCTTCGCCGACCTCGACGTCCCCCCCCCGGCGGTGCAAGGGCGAAACAAGGTTCCCGGCCGTTATCCGGTCAGCGAGCCGCCTTCGCACCACGCCGTCGGCGACGGCTATCACGGCAGGGCAGTCCAGTTCCGAAAGCGGGATGACACGAACGCCGCAAATCGTCCGGCCGATCTCGGTCGGGTTGTCCGAGACGAACACCACGTCATCGGGCCCGCCGACCCCCGCATCGACGTTTTCACGCGCGATCCTGACGAGTTCTCGGCCAAAGCCGCCGGGGCCGTAGATTGCTATCTTCATAGCTCACTATTGCATCGGCCTCGGGACCCGCCAATAGCGGGTCAGCGCCATGCTGGAGCGCTTCCTCTTCATGGTTGAATAGGTTAGGTCAGGCGTCTCGGCCGGCAGGAGCAGCCATCCAATCCCGCCAAGCGTCCGCTGTATTCGGGGGAACCCTTGAGCGTCTTCATCATAGCCGAGGCCGGCGTCAACCATAATGGCGACGCAGACCGCGCATTGCGCATGGTGGACGCCGCGCACGCCGCCGGTGCGGACGCCGTCAAGTTCCAGACCTTCTCGGCCGACAAGCTGGCCGCGCCCGGGGCGGAAAAAGCGGACTACCAGAAGCGGGAAACCGGCGGCGGCGGCCAGCACGCCATGCTCCGCGCCCTGGAGATGTCCGAAGACCTGCACCACCGGCTGATCGCTCGCTGTGGCGAGGTCGGCGTGGAGTTCATGTCCACCCCCTTCGACGAGGAGGCGGCGGACTTTCTGGTCGACGCCGGAATGGCGCGGATCAAGGTTCCGTCGGGTGAAATCGTCAACCACCCGTTCCTGCGCCATCTCGCGGCGCTGGACCGGCCGCTGATCGTCTCGACCGGCATGGCCACGATGGACGAGATCACGGAGGCCGTCGCCGTCATCGCCGACACACGCGCAACGAACGGATTGACGGCGCCGCTGCGGGATGTGCTGACCATCCTGCACTGCACCTCCAACTACCCGGCCGCGCCATCGGATGTGAACCTGCGCGCCATGCGCACCATCGGCGAGGCGACCGGCCTCCCGGTCGGCTACTCGGACCACACCCTCGGCCTCGCCGTTTCGACCGCCGCGGTCGCCCTCGGCGCCGTGGTCATCGAAAAGCATTTCACCCTCGACCCGACCCTGCCCGGCCCTGATCACCGCGCTTCGCTGACCGTCGATGAACTGACCGCCCTGGTGCGCCAGATCCGCGATGTCGAGGCCGCCCTCGGCTCAGCGGTCAAGGCGCCGACCGAGGCCGAACTGCCGGTCCGCGCCGTCGCCCGCCGCTCGGTCATGGCGCGCACCGCCCTGCCCGCCGGCCACAGATTGAGCCTCGAGGACCTGATCCTGCTGCGCCCCGCTTCAGGCATCGCGCCTCGTCACCGGGACGAGCTACCCGGTCGAACCCTGCGGACAGCCGTCGAAGCCGGCCAGCCCCTGACATGGGAACTTCTGGCCTGAGCATGCGGAAGGTCTGTTACATCAGCGGCACGCGGGCCGATTTCGGCCTGATGCGATCGGCCCTCACCGCTGTTCACGAACACCCCGCCCTCGACTTGTCGGTGATCGTCACCGGCATGCATCTGTCCCGGGCCCACGGGAACACCGTCGCCGAGATCGAGGCCAGCGGGCTACGCATCTGCGCCCGCGTCCCCGTGCCGCTCGAGCCCGCCACCGGTGCGACCATGGCGCGCAATCTGGGGACCATGCTGGGCGCCTTCGTCGACGTGATGGAGGTCGAACGCCCGGACATCGTGCTTCTGCTGGGCGACCGGGGGGAGATGCTGGCCGGGGCCCTGGCCGGCATTCATCTGAACATTCCCGTCGCGCACATCCACGGCGGTGAGCGCTCGGGCACCGTCGACGAGCCGGTGCGCCATGCGATTTCCAAGCTCAGCCATCTGCATTTCACCGCCACCGAAGCCGCCCGGGAGCGACTGGTGCGCATGGGGGAGGATCCGGCGCACATCCAGGTGACCGGCGCGCCCGGCCTCGACGACCTCGTCGAGTCCCGGATACCGGATCGCGACGCCACGATGCGCGCTCGCGGCCTCGACCCGGCGCGGCCGTTCGCGCTTCTGATGTATCATCCGGTTCTCCAGGAAGCGGCCACGGCGGCGGACGACATCACCGCGATCCTTGCGGCGCTTCAGGCCGCCGACCTGCAGATTCTGGCGCTGATGCCAAACGCGGACGCCGGCAGCGACGGCGTGCGCGCCGCCCTGTCGAGCGTCCGCGGCGCGCCCGGTCTGGTTCTGCACGATCATCTGGCGCGGCCCGACTTCATCGCCGCCATGGCTTGCGCCGATCTGATGGTCGGCAACTCCAGCGCCGGAATCATCGAGGCGGCCAGCTTCGGCACGCCCGTTCTCAACATCGGGCCGCGGCAGAACCTGCGCGAGCGGAACGCCAACATCCTCGACGTCGCCGTCGCCGCCGAACTGGGCGACGGCATACGGGCGATGCTGACGAAGGGCCGGTTCCCTGCGACCAACATTTATCGGCGCCCGGGAGGCGGCCGTGCGGCGGACCGCATCGCCGATGCGCTCGCCGCCGCGGTGCTGGATGAGCGTCTGCTGATGAAGGTCAACCGGTACTGAGATGGATGCTGAATTCGTGATACCAGCCCTGATGTCGGGGCTGAGGCTCGGCGCCGCCAAGAGGCCATCAGGACTCCATGACTGACATTCAAGACATCTGCGCCTCGCGCACCGCGACCATCCGGGAAGCCATGGCGCTCCTGAACCGTTCGGGCGTGCAGATGCTGCTGCTGCTGGACGACGATGGGAGGTTGCAGCGGACCGTCACCGACGGCGACCTGCGTCGCCTGCTGCTCGCCGGACGCGAGTTGTCCGACACCCTCGCCGACCTGCCCGCGATCCATTCGGTCACGGCCCCCGAAAACGTCAGCCGCAAGACGGCCCTGGCGCTGATGGACGAAAAGGTCATTGACCATCTGCCCCTCGTCAACGCCGACGGTCAGGTGGTCGATCTGCTCCACCGGCGCGACGTCGGCAAGCAGATCCTGCTGTCGACGCCGCATATGGGGGAGGCGGAACTTCAGTTCGTGGAAGAGGCCTTCCGCACCAACTGGATCGCGCCGCTGGGGCCGAATGTGGACGCCTTCGAGCGCGAGCTGACGGACGTGGTCGGCATCGCTCACGGCGCCGCGGTGTCCTCCGGCACCGCCGCCATCCATCTGGCCGTCCGGATGCTGGGCGTCCGCCCCGGGGACCGGGTGTTCTGCTCCACCCTGACCTTCGCGGCGAGCGCCAACCCCATCGTTTATGAGGGCGGCGAACCGGTCTTCATCGACTGCGAGCCGGGGTCTTGGAACATGTCGCCGGCGGCGCTCGAACGCGCCTTCGGAGCCGCCAGGGCCGAAGGCTGGATGCCCAAGGCGGTTATCGTCGTGAACCTTTACGGCCAGAGCGCCGACATGGATGCGCTGATAGAGATCTGCGACCGCCACGGCGTGCCCGTCATCGAGGACGCCGCGGAATCCCTCGGCGCGCGCTACAAGGGCAAGCCCAGCGGCATTCACGGCCTGATGGGCATCTATTCCTTCAACGGCAACAAGATCATCACCACCTCGGGCGGCGGCATGCTGGTGTCCAATGACGAGGACCTGATCAAGCGGGCCCGTTTCCTGGCGACCCAGGCCCGCGATCCGGCGCCGCACTACCAGCACAGCGAAATCGGCTTCAACTACCGCATGAGCAACATTCTGGCGGGGGTGGGACGCGGTCAGCTGCAGGTGCTGGAGGAGCGGGTTCAGGCTCGCCGGGCGGTGTTCGAGGCCTACCGCGACCAGCTGTCCGACATCCCGGGTCTGGAATGGATGCCGGAGCCCGACTGGAGCTATTCGACCCGCTGGCTGACGGCCTTCACCCTGGACCCCGCGGTGTCCGGCCTGACGGCGGGGGAGTTCATCAAACGCCTGGCCGAGGAAATGATCGAGGCGCGCCCGGTGTGGAAGCCGATGCACCTTCAGCCGGTGTTCAGCGGCGCGCGCCATTTCGCCCACGGGAACGAGCCGGTCTCGGACCGCATCTTCGAGACCGGAGTCTGCCTGCCGTCGGGGTCGAACATGAGTCCCGATGAAATGGAGCGGATCATCAGCTCGATGAAGACGATCTTCTCGGGGCGGTAGGCCGCCGGAGGACCGGTCAGTCGCCGGCGGTCGCCGCTCTTTCCGACAGCAGCCTGTCGGCGCGGCGGAGATCCTCCCATGTGTCGATGTCCTCGGACCTCTCGGGGGGCATCACATAGGCGGCGGTCCGCCCCGGCGCGATCAGCCGGCGGTGCTCCAGCAGCCATGCGATATCGGCGGCGTAGACCGCTCCGTTCAGGACGTAGGCGGGCGGCAGGTCCTGGCGGCGCATCGAGGCTCCAGCGGGCTGCGGACAAAGGCTTTCCAGGGCCCCGGCCTCATCGCGCCCGAACGTCAGCCATGGGTGATCGGTCGCCTCGCATACGGACACGCACCCCGGCGCTCCGCTGCGCTGCATGATCTCGAGGGCGCCGTCGATATCCTCCGCGGTCCGAAGCGGCGATGTCGGCTGAAGCAGCACCACCACGTCGAAGCCCGGGACTCGCTCCAGCGCATCGACGAGCACGTCCATCGAGGCCGCCTCGTCCGTCGCCAGGCTCGCCTCGCGCCGGAAAGGGACCTCGCACCCCGCGTCGCGCGCGGCGGCCATGATCGCCTCGTCTTCCGAGGACAGGATCACCCGGTCGACCGTCTTCGCCGCCAGGGCCGCGGCCACGGTCCAGGCGATCAACGGCCGCCCCCCGACCGGCTGGATGTTCTTTTGCGGAACGCCCTTGGATCCGCCTCGCGCCGGGATCACCGCCAGCACACGGCGCGAACCGATCATTGGCCCGCGGGGCCGGCGCCCCCTCCCTGCCCCTGAAGTCCCGCAACGGTGAGCTGCAGCGCCTGATCCACCGAATAGGGCGGAGTCCAGTGCAACGCCTCGCGCAGCGGCCGCGCATCCACCTGCAGGTCGTCGAACAACCGCCGGAACTCTCCGCCCTTGCCGACCAGACGCGCCGGAAGCGCAAGCAGCGTCCGGGGAACCGGCAGCAGCCACGCCCGCTTCCCGCCGGCGCGCGCGATCCGCCGGATCAGATCGGCGGTGGAGACGTCTTCGCCGTCGGTGACGTAGAAGGTCCGGCCGCGGCTCTCCGGCGTCGTCAGCACGGCGCGCATGGCGTCGGCGAGGTTGCCGACGAAGACCATGCTGCGACGGTTCGTGGCCGCGCCCAGGGGCAGCGGCAGGCCGGACAGGGCCAGCCTCAGAAGCCGGTGGAAATTGGCGGCCACGCCGGGTCCGTAGACGAGCGGCGGACGCAGGATGGTCCAGCCGATTCCAGCCGCGTCGCAGGTCTCGCGCACCAGCATCTCGGCCTCGGCCTTGCTGACGCCGTAGGGGTCTTCCGGATGCATGGGATCGTCCGGGTGCAGGGGGCCGGCCGTCGAGCGTTCCCCCGCGGCCTTGACGGAGCTGACATAGACGAAATGCCGGCAGCCCGCCCGAATGACCGTGTCGAGAAGCCGGCGGGTCCCTTCCACATTGGTGCTGCGGTACGCCGCAAGCGGATCCTCGGCGGCGTCGTTCAGCTTATGGGCGCGCCCGGCCAGATGCAGGCAGGCGTCAATCGCCGGCAACGCCAGGGTCGGGGCGAGCTCCGCCAGATCACCCACCGCGATCTCGTCGTCGGTTCCGCCAGATCGGCGCACCAGGGGAACGACATCGAACCCCGCCGCGCCCAGGTCCCTGACGGTCCGGCGTCCGACGAAGCCGCGGGCTCCGGATATCGCTACTCGCATGACGCCTTCCCCGGCCGTTCTGCTCTGTGACGTCGCCGGCTCCGGCGAACGAGGCGCGAAGCCCGCGCGTCGGCCCTCCCGGTTCCAGGTGGCGGCGTCAGCCGGCCGGACCTATTCCCATGTCCATCCGAACATCCTAACAACCCCCCATGAAGAATAGCCGCACGAGCGTCAACGGATTGACCCCTTGTTCGAGCAGGCGAATTGCCAAACCAGAGTCGACCCTGAACGCTCCGCCCCGAGAGGCGAAGGCAAAGGCGCAACCGTGACGTTTCGAGACTCCAGCGACGAGCAGAGCGACGCCACGCGCCCTCTGCTGGGCCCCAATGCGCTGAAGCGCTCGTTTGACATCGTCATGGCGGCCGGGGGCCTGGTCGTTTTCGCAGCGCCCATGGCGGTCGTGGCCGTCGCCGTTCGACTGACGTCGAAGGGGCCGGCGATCTACTGGTCGGACCGGGTCGGACGGGACAACAAGCTGTTCCGCATGCCCAAGTTTCGCTCGATGCGGTCGGACACGCCGCCTGTGCCGACCCACCTGCTGGCCGACTCCAGTGCATGGCTGACGCCCATCGGCGGCTTCCTGCGCAAGAGCAGCCTGGACGAGCTACCGCAGCTCTGGAGCATACTGGTCGGCGACATGAGCCTCGTGGGCCCCCGGCCCGCCCTGTTCAACCAGGACGACCTCATCGCGCTGCGCACCGAACAGGGGGTGCACCGCCTGCGGCCGGGGCTCACCGGCTGGGCCCAGGTGAACGGCCGCGATGAGCTGCCGATTCCCGACAAGGTGAAGCTCGACGTGGAGTACCTCCACAAACAGAGCCTGATGATGGACCTGAAAACCATCTGGCTCACCGCCGGCAAGGTCCTGCGGGCGAAGGATGTCTCGCACTGAGCGCTGAACCCCGCCCGGTGGGCGCGGTGTCCCGGGATCAGCGCACTTTCCGCAGGATCCGCCCGGTACCCTAGGCCCGCTTCATCGGCAGGACCGAACCCGAGCGCTCGCCGTCCGGGGTCAGGGCCCGAACCTCGGCCAGCGTTGCGAAGACCAGCTCCCGGGCCGCGGCGTTGTCGCCGGTGCAGGCGACCTGTTCCAGCTTGTGCACCATGGCCTCGGTCATCCGGGCGCCCTTGAGGCGGTCGGTGACGCACATCAGGCTCTGTCCGCACATCTCGGCGACCTCGCTGGAGTCGACCAGCTCCTCGAACAGCTTCTCGCCGGGACGCAGGCCGGTGACCTCGATCTCGATGTCCCGCCCCGGGACCTTGCCGTAGAGGCCGATCAGCTGCCGCGCCAGGTCGATGATCTTCACCGGCTTGCCCATGTCGAGCACGAACACGCCGAGCGGTCCGTCCGGCTGCTGCGCGGAATGGGCCGTGGCGTGCAGCACCAGCTGCACCGCCTCCGGTATGGTCATGAAGAAGCGTTCGATGTCCGGATGGGTCAGGGTCACCGGACCGCCGCGCTCGATCTGAGCGCGGAAAGTCGGCACGACCGAACCCGCCGAGCCCAGGACATTGCCGAACCGCACGACACTGAAGCGCGTCTCGCCCTTGCCCGTCTGCTGGGCCCGAACCACCGCCTCGGCCAGACGCTTGGTGGCGCCCATGACGTTCGGGGGATCGACAGCCTTGTCGGTGGAGATGAAGACCATGTGCTTCACGCCGGCGGCGTTCGCGGCCTCGGCGACGTTCCATGTGCCGAGGACGTTCGTCAGCACGCTTTCGCAGGGATGCCGCTCCATCAGCGGGACGTGCTTCAGGGCCGCCGCGTGGAAGACGACATCGGGCCGCTCTTCCCTGAAGACATCGGTCAGGCGGGCCTTGTTACGGACGTCGTGCAGATATTCGGCCCGAGAGAGCGTGGGCCAGCGGTCGCCGATCTCCTGATCGATCCGGAACAGGCTGAATTCCGAATTGTCCAGCAACACCAGATGTCCGCAGCCCAGGCCGGCCACCTGGCGGCATATTTCCGAGCCGATCGAGCCGCCGGCGCCGGTGACCAGGACACGCTTGCCCGCGACGAGGGCCTTCACCGCCGTCTTGTCGAGGCTGACGGGGGGGCGGGCGAGCAGTTCCTCGAGCTTGAACTCGCGCATGACGGTGTCGTCGACGCCGCCGATCTCGGCCAGGCTGGGCACCCGCAGGAGTTTGACGTCCTTGGCGCGGAGCTGGCCGAGCCGTTCAACCCCTAGGTCGGTCGGAGACAGCAGGTCGTCCAGGAAGACCACCGCGGCGGGTCGACCCCGGTCGACCTCGCTCAGCAGGAGGTCCGTCGCCGCCGACAGGTCGGGAAGCACCTTGACGCCCCGCAGTTCGCGGGCGACCGCGCCGGCCCCCTCGCAGACGATGCCGACGGGCCTGAACTCCTGCTCACCGCAGGCGAGCTCGCGCAGGAAGGTCTCGGCCCGGTCCATGCGGCCGACGAGGACCAGGGGAGTCCGTTCGTCCCTGAAGCCGACGAAGGGAAGGAAGGCGCGGCGCGCCTCCTTGTCGTGCAGGACACGGCGCAGCACCGCCAGCCCGAGGGCCATGGTCACGTCCAGGGCCAGCACGATCACCAGGGCCGAGCGCGGCAGGACGAGGGCCCGCTCGAACAGGAAGGCGAAGACCAGAAACAACATCACCGACAGGATCGAGGTGCGGACGATGACCCCGACGTCGGCGATCGATATGTATCGCCACAGCGCGCGGTCGGCCTTGAACACGCGGTCCAGAACGAAACCGAGCACAACGAAGGCGAGCGCGTAGGGCCAGGCCCCCCTGGTCACGATGAGGATCGATCCGATGTCCGGCGTGATGCCGGCCGAGAGGGCAAAGGCCACAACCACAGCCAGCGCCCGGACAGCGGCTCGAGCCCCCAACTTGACGCCACGGATCAGGATGCTGTTCGGAATAGCCACGTCGTCTCACCTTATCGCCGGCCCGCCAGGTCGGCTGTCGCAGGCGCGCCCAATATCACAACGGAACCGTGAAGCAGAATATTTCTCCTCCTCCGGAAGTAGCGTGACAGACTCCCTCGCCGCCCAAAGGTTCCGTCGAACCAGCGCCAATGAATTCTGGTGCCGCAGCCCCAACCGGTGCTAGACATCGGCTCTCCTCATCGGCTGCGCGTTCTCCAGGTTCCTGCGCGCTATGGGGAAGGCTGCTTTCAATCGCCCTCCCGGGCGTCCAGTTCAAGGCTTGACGACGACCATGCGCCTCTTCCTTCTCGCCATTCTGGCCCTGACCCTGGCCGCCTGCGCCAGCGGTCCGAAGCGCCCGACCACGGCTGATGCGGCCCTGACCGTTGATCCAATCGCTCTCGGGGCGAGCGCCGCCGAGACGGAGAACCTCTCCTATCGCATCGGCGAGGGGGACACGCTTAAGGTGTCGGTCTTCCAGGTGCCGGACCTGTCATTCGATTCAATCGTGGTCGACACCGCCGGAAACCTCCAGTTGCCCCTGATCGGTTCGGTGCGCGCCGCTGGCCTGACTCCGGTCGAGATCACGTCCGAGGTCGAGCGACTGCTCGCCCAGCGGTATCTTCGCGACCCTCAGGTCAGCATCACGGTGGTCGAGGCGGTCAGCCAGAAGGTCACCGTCGACGGAGCTGTCACCCGGCCGGGCGTGTACGAACTGAGCGGCCGCACCACATTGCTGCAGGCTGTCGCCATGGCGTCCGGTCCGGTGAAGGAAGCCGACCTTCGCAGCGTCGCCGTCTTCCGCACCGTGGGCGATCGCCGCATGGTGGCGGTCTTCGATCTCGCCGCCATTCGCAACGGCCAGGCCGAAGACCCGGCGATCCTCGGCGAAGACGTGGTCATCGTCGACACATCGCGGCTCAACGCCGCCATGCGCGAGGTGGTCGCCCTCCTGCCTGGTCTGGCGGTGTTCGCCTATATCTAGCGTTCGCCTCCGCGCCCGCCTTCTGCGGCCGACCCGGGCCCAGGTTCCGGCGGCGGCCGTGGCGAGATCAGTTCTGTCGACGAGTATGTTGTTGGCCGAAATGGCGTGGTTGGACGAAAGTTTGCTGGCATTCTCTCGCGCGACGCACGGCTATGGGTTAATCAGCCTGTGCAATATTGGCGACCCGTCGCGGCCGTTTGAAATAGGTTGTCTCTGAAAATGTTTGGTGAGGGTTACGTGGACAGGACTTCCCGGATCGGGACTGACTATGACGGCATCGCGGGCGCAGTCTCTGATCGTCCTGACACCATGTCTTCAGGCGGGGAGGCGTTTGACGTAGCCGAATACTGGCGCCTTCTCGTCAAACATCGCTTCCTGATCGGCGGGGCCTTCCTGGCCGCCCTCGTGATCGGCGTCGCGGTGACGCTGCTGACAACCCCGATCTACACCGCCACGGCCACCATCCAGATCGAGCGTTCGACCGCCAATGTCGTCGACGTCGAGGAGGTTTCGCCGAGCGAGTCCGCCTATAGCGCCGAGGAATTCTTCCAGACCCAGTATGGCCTGCTCAAGAGCCGCTCGCTGGCGGAACGCGTCGTCGAAAGCCTGGGCCTGGCCACCTCGGACAGGTTCATCGAACAGATGGGCGGGCAGGCGCCCTCCGCGGATGGCGGCACCGCCGCCGCCCGGGTGAACGCCCGCCGGGACGCCGCGGTGACCCTGATCCAGGACAATCTCGTGGTCCTCCCCGTCCGGGGCTCGCGGCTGGTGAACGTGAGTTTCGACAGCCCCAATCCCCAACTGTCGGCGCAGATCGCCAACGCCATCGCCGAGAACTTCATCCAGTCGAACCTGGATCGCCGCTTCGAGTCCTCGGCCTATGCGCGCGAGTTCCTCGAGGACCGCATCGCCCAGACCAAGGCCCGGCTCGAGGATACCGAGCGCCAGCTGGTCGCCTACGCCGCCGCCCAGCAGATCATCAACGTCTCCGAGGGCGACGAGGAGGGCGGCGCGAGCCAGTCCCTGGTCGGAACCAACCTCAACGCCCTCAATAACGCCCTGGCCCAGGCCACGGCGGCGCGGGTCGCGGCCGAGGAGCGGTGGCGCCAGGCCAGCGGGTCGCCGGTCCTGAGCCTGACCGACGTGCTTCAGAACCAGACGATCCAGCGCCTCACGGAAGAGCGCGCGCGACTGGACGCCCAGTATCAGCAGAACGCCAGCGTCTATCAGCCGGACTGGCCCGCCCAGCAGCAGCTCAAGGCGCAGATCGACGAACTGGACAGCCAGATCAACACCGTCGCGCGCTCCATCCTGAACTCGATCCGGGGACAGTATGTCGTCGCCGCCAACCAGGAACGCGCGCTCCAGAACCGCGTCAACGCTCTCAAGGGCGACGTGCTCGACCTCCGCTCGCGGAGCATCCAGTACAACATCCTGCAGCGGGAACTGGACACCAGCCGGTCCCTCTATGAAGGGCTGCTCCAGCGGTACAAGGAAGTCGGCGTCACGGGCACGCTGGCGTCGAACAACATCTCCATTGTCGACGCGGCGGAAATTCCCGACTCCCCCTCCAAGCCGCAATTGCTGCTGAACCTCGCCATCGCCATGCTCCTGGGCCTGGGTCTCGGCGTCGGCGCCGCCTTCCTCATCGAAGCGCTCGACGAAAGCCTCGGCACGCCCGAGGACGTCGAGGCCAAGCTGAACATCCCGGTTCTCGGCGTGGTGCCGTTGCTCGACAAGGGCCAGACTCCGGCCGAGGCGTTGGCGGACATCCGGTCCAGTTTCTCGGAGGCGTACTACTCCCTCAGGACGGCGCTGCAGTTCTCGACCCCGGACGGCGCCCCGGCGTCGCTTCTCGTCACCAGCTCGCGGCCTGCCGAAGGAAAGTCCACGACCGCCTACGCCCTGGCGCTGAACCTCGCCCGGCTCGACAAAAAGGTGCTGCTGATCGACGGGGATCTCCGCAACCCGTCCATGCACCGCGTGGTCGGCGTGGACAATGACAAGGGCATGAGCAACCTGCTGTCGGGCTCGGACGACCTCCGGGCGGTCAGCGTGCCGACCAAGCATCAGAACCTCGACTTCATCGCCTGCGGTCCGCTGCCGCCCAACCCCGCCGAGCTGTGGGGGGGAGACCGGTTCCGCCGCGTTCTCGAACAGGCTCGCGCCGAATACGATCATGTGGTGATCGACGGGCCGCCCGTACTCGGCTTCGCCGACGCCCCCCTGCTGGCCTCGGCCGTCAGCGGGACCATCTTCGTCCTCGAAGCGCACGGCACCCGTCGGGCCCAGGCCAAGGGCGCGCTCAAGCGTCTGTCCGTCCGCAACAGCCGACTGAGCGGCGGCGTGCTGACCAAGTTCAACACCAAGAAGACGCAGTACGGCGGCTACAACTACGCCTACGACTATAATTACGGCGGCGAGTCCGAGAAGAAGAAGGTCGCCCGTCGGTGAATGCGGGCCCGGCAGCCGGAACCGCCGCCTCTCCCGGAGGCGGGTCCGGCGTGGTCAAGTACCTGCCGCTTATTCTGATCGTGGCGGCGATCTGGCTTGCATGGCAGATCATCCTCAGCCCCATCGCCCAGCGGGCCCCGCCCGCGATGGCGATCCGGGTCGCCCCCGGCTCTCCCGGCGTGCTGGGACGCGCCGCGGAGGCGGAGGTGCTGGCCGGCCGGCCCGAGAATGGTCGGCGTCTGGCGGGGCTGGCCCTGTCGAAAGCGCCCTTCAATGTCCGTGCGATGCGGGTGTTCGGCCTGATCGAGGCTGAGGATGGCCGGCTCGACGCGGCCGACGGCATTCTCACCCTCGCCGGAAACTGGAGCCTGCGCGACGACCCGGCGCACGCCTGGCTGGTCCAGCAGCGCCTTAGACAGGGCAATTACGTCTCCGCCCTCGCCCATGCGGACACCCTGGCCCGTCGTCAGGTGGAGCATCAACCGCAGGTGTTTCGGCTCTTCACCGCCGCGGCGCTGGCCGATCCCCGCGCGGTCGGCCCGCTGGTGGGCCTGCTGAGCAAGAACCCGCCGTGGCGATTGAATTACATCCGAAGCCTGTACAAGGCGCCGGAGAACGCCCCGCTCATCGCCGCCCTGGCGATCAACCTTGAGCAGACGCCGGCCCCGTTCGACAGCGCGGAACTGCAGCTGCTCTATAACACCTGGGTTCGCGAGGGCCGTCTGGACGGCCTGGCGCTGATCCGTGAGCGCCTCGGGCGTCCTCCGTTGGTTCCGCTGCTGGTCAACGGCGCGTTCGCTGAAACCACGGAAACGCCGCCGTTCGCCTGGATCATCGGCGTCGGACCGGGCGTACAGGCCGGAATCACGGCCGACGATTTCAACCCCAGGGAGAGCGCGCTGCGAGTCCAGTATGATGGGTTCGCCTCCACTGGCCTGGCTCGCCAGTTCCTGCTGCTGCGGCCCGGCGCCTACACCCTGACGGGCGCGGCGCGGATGGAGACGGCGCCCGACGAGCCCCGGATGATCTGGACTGTTTCCTGCTCCCAGACCGGCGCCGAACTGGGACGGTACGTTCCATCCACCAGCCAGGATCCGACCAAGTGGGCCTCCTTCTCCTTGGAATTCGTGGTGCCGGCCGAACGCTGCGCGGCCCAGTGGCTGCGTCTTGAGCCACGGCCAGGCGATCGCCGATCCACGGTCGTCGCGTGGTTCGACCGCTTTGAGATCACGGGGACCGACCCCGCTGTGACGCCGCGGTGACGATTTCCGGGCGCGCGGCGCCATGCTGAGTTGTTGATTTCTCTTGCATCTCAACCGGCGCACCCTTAACGTCGGCATTGATGAAGCTTGCAGGGTCGACCTGCACCAAATTCGAAGGGGATTTTGCATGCGTAAGACCGTTGCCGCCGCCGTTTGCGGCTTGCTGCTCGTCGCCGGCCAAGCTGCCGCCGCCGGCTCCACCAGCGCCGTGAACCAGGTTGGTGATCGCGTCGGCGCCCAAGCCGGTGCGTCCGAAGAGTTCGCCGGAATTCCGCTGCCGGTTCTCCTGATCGGCGCCGCCGTTCTCGTCGCCACCGTCGTCGTTGTTTCGGACGACGACTCGGAAAGCGACTAAATTACTGCGCCGCGACCAACGCGTGTCTCTGATCGCTGACCGTCGCGCGTGATACCTAGGTATCGAGTAGACCAGTGGAATGCCGTCGCTATCGCGACGGCCATTCTGCTGGTCTTTTCAATTGTGCTGGGCGGCGCCAGCCGGAACCACGCTCTTCGGCTCGCGCTCGTGGAGCTGGCGTCCTTGCCGGTCCTGGTGCTCGCCGCCTCACGCCTGCTGAACCGACAGTCCTGGTCCACCCACAAGTTCGGACTCGGGCTGCTCGCAGCGATCTTCGTCCTGCCTCTCATTCAGCTGGCGCCCCTGCCCCCGGCGATCTGGACCGCCCTCCCCGGCCGCGAGCAGCTCGTGCTGGCGCTCGACCTCATCGGTCAGCCCACGGGCTGGGTTCCCTTGTCGCTGACCCCCGACCTGACGTGGCGGTCATTCCTCGCCCTGCTGCCCCCCGTGGCCATGTTCCTCGGCGTCCTGGCGGCGACGAAGGACACGAGGCTCCGCCTCGTCCACCTCTACCTCGCCGCCGCCGTCGCCTCGGTGATGCTCGGGGTGATGCAGTTGGCCAGCGGCGGCGAGCGGCTGTACCCGTGGGCCACCACGGCCGCCGGCAACATGGTCGGCTTCTTCGCCAACCGGAACCACCTCTCCACCCTGCTGCTGGCCTCCCTGCCGTTTGCCGCGGTGCTCGCCGCGACCGCACTCCGGCGCAGGGCGGAGCGGGGCGGCCTGACCCAGTGGGTCGGCATGCTGTTCATCGGCCTCGCCATCGTCGCCATCGGCGTCATACGATCCCGCGCAGGCATTGTTCTCGCGGTCCCGGCCCTGGCGCTAAGCGTGCTCGCCGCCTGGGTCGCCTCCGGGCGCAGTCGTCCGAAGCCGGCCTTACTGGCAGGCGTGGGCGTCGCCGCCGCCGCCGTAGCCGCAGTGGGCTTCTTCGCCCTGGCGCCGATCCTGGCGCGCTTCGATCCCAACTCGCCGCCGGAAGGCCGGTTCGAAAACTGGCCGATCGTGGTCGAGGCCGCGAGCAACTACCTGCCCGTCGGCTCGGGCCTGGGCTCCTTCGATCCGGTGTACCGTTCGGTAGAGCCGGTGGAGCGGCTGGACTCGACGTTCTTCAACCAGGCGCACAACGAATATCTGGAGCTCTGGCTGGAGACCGGGTGGCTCGGCATCGGCTTGCTCGCCGTCTTCCTCGTCTGGTGGGCGCGGCGCAGCTGGACGTGTTGGCAACGCCCCCCCTCGACGGAGGCCGACCTCCAGAGGGCCGCCAGTGTGGCGATGCTGATCATCATGCTGCACTCGATCGTGGACTATCCGATGCGGACCGAAACCATCGCGGTGCTGTTTGCGCTGTTCGCGGCGCTGCTGGAGGGGGCGGCCCGGCCGCTGCTCGAGCGACAGAAGGTTCGCGTGCGGACGGACTAGCCGATCCGCCCGCCTCCCGGGCCTCCGCGCCCCGAATGCGTCAGAAAACCAGCGTCGGAGAGGGCTCGTACGAGCATTGCCACCACCGATCCGATCGTGTTTCTAGGCTCCATGAAGCGCTCATTTTGTACGGTTGTGCTTCCCGTCATCACGGCGGCGATCCTCAGCGGCTGCGTCCCGTCGCCCCCGGTGCTGACGCCGGAGCAGACGAGCCTCGGCGACGCCGGCCAGCGGCTGACCTCCCTCGTCGCTCTTGACGAGCAGGTCGCCCGGGTCGCGCAGCGCCTGCTCGAGGCCAATGCGGGCCTCTGCCCGACGGTGCGACTGTCCGCCGGCTGGGCCTTGCACTCGGCACGGCAGTACAGCCCGGAGCTCCGCGGCTACGCCGAGCAGCGCTTCGGCCTGGAGGGCGACCTGCCGGGCGTGCTCGCGGCGCCTCCCGGATCACCGGCCGCCGAGGCGGGGGTCCGTCAGGGCGATCTGCTGCTATCAACCGGGACGGTCGCCCTCGATCCCGGCGATGGCGGTCGGGCGCCGGAATTCGAGGGCCTGGCGGAAAACGTCCGCAGAATCGATGCGGCGCTGGCGCGTGGATCGACACGGTTCACCCTGCGCCGGGACGGGCGGCGGCAGGAGGTCACCATCCAACCCCGCCGCGCCTGTGGCTATGAGGTGCAGCTCAATCCGTCGAATGAACTGAACGCCCGCGCCGACGGGCGGCGGCTGTTCATCAGCACCGCCCTGGCCAGCTTCGCCCAGAACGACGACGAACTGGCCGTGATCCTCGGCCATGAACTCGCCCACCACGTCCTGCGGCATCGGCACTGGAGCGACACCGGGGGCGCCGCCCGCCAGGTCAACGAGGCGGCGTGGGCGGCCGACGGGGGCGAGGGCAATGCGGAACAGCAGGCCGACCGCGTCGGCCTCTACCTCCTGGCTCGCGCGGGTTTCGATCCGGCCGTCGCCGCTCCGTTCTGGCGCCGCTTCGGCGAGTCCAACTGGCGCGTTCGGTTCCCCCAGATCGGCCATGCCTCGGCGGGTTCCCGGGCGCTGGCGCTGGAACAGGTCCAGCGCGAGATCGAGGCGAAGCGTCGGGCCGGCGGCGAACTCCTGCCCTGAAGGATTACGCTTCGGCCAGCCGCCCGACCGACCGAAAGGGCTCCAGGGTATCGAGATCAGCCGACCGCACCGCCGGCGCGCCGGCGCTTGACCGAACCGGTAAAGAGGGCGTTAAGGTTGGGGGAGCCCACAGGGAGGGTCGAGAAATGCACAGCGAACAACCCTTGTCACGTGCGCCGGCGTCCACGTCCGCGTTGGGCCGCCCAACCTCCGGCCCTGCACGCACCTCCGGCCTCTACGGAGAAGTCGTGACCCTGCCGGTCAATCGGCGCGAACTGGCTGCGACGCCTGAACGCAAGGTCTCGTAGTCACACCTCGCCCGGGGCCGATCAGCCGTTCCCCATGCTTTCCCGTAGCTGAACCCACGCCGCGACGATGTGATAGAGCGAACTCGCCGGCGCCGCCTCGTCGACGAACCGCCCGTCCGCGTCCTGCTTGTCCCGCCACAGGCCGAACGGCTCGAGATACGTCCGCAGCCCCTTCAGCGCCTCCGCCGCGTGCCCGTCCGGCGCACCCTCGCCCAGGATCAGGGCCGCCTTGAGCCGCTCGGTCTGCGGCCACAGCCGGGCCCGGGCGGAGCGGACCGCCAGGCCGTCGTCGAGTTCGTCGATCGCCACGCCGCGCGAGCCGTCCACGCCGCGCAGGCCCGCCTCATAAAGCCGGCGCGCGGTCTCTGTGGCCCAGGGATCGTCCGCCCGCGCCCGACCCCACCGGGTCAGCAGCCAGGCCCATTCGAACTGGTGGCCGGGCTCGACCAGGCGACCCGCCTCGCCGGCGGCGGGGCTCCAGTCGGCCTCGAAGAACTCGCGCAGGAAGCCGCCCTCCGCATCGATGAAATGGCGCCGCGCCAGACCGACGATCTCGTCGGCCACGGCGGTCCAGACGCCCCCCGGCTCCAGCACCTCCCAGGCCAGACAGGCCTCCAGCAGATGCATGTGGGCATTGGCCTGATACGGATGCCCCCCGTCCTCGCGCCAGCCCCCGGCGGGATGGGCGAGCGTGGCCAGCCCCTCGCGCAGCGCCTGCGCCCGCGCCGTCATCCGCCCGGCCTCCACGCCCGCCTGCGTCGCGGCGGCGAAGGCCAGCAGGGCGAAGGCCTGGTCGTACAGCGAGGCGGTGTCGTCGAGCGTCTCGCCCCCCGTCGACACCCGCGTGCGATACAGGCCGTCCGGCCGCCGGTTGGTGGCCTCGAACCGGTTCAGGCCCTCGCTCACCAGCCGGCGCCAGGGCCCGGGCCAGCCCGCTTCGCCGGCGACGCTGAACACCCAGGCCTGCCGCGCCTGCACCCGGGCCCGCCGGAAGGCGCTGGCGCAGACCCCCCGGTCGTCGAGGGCCTCGCGGAAGCCGCCGTCCTCGTCGACCCCCAGCGCCGCCCATAACGGCAGGGCCGCGAGACGCATCCAGCTGTCGAACGCCCGCGCCTGCTCTTCCAGCGTGGCGACCGGGGATCGACCTTCGGCGTGCGCGGGCGAGGTCTGGCGGATGCGGTCCACCAGCGCCTTGACCTCCTGCGCGCGATCGAGGCTGCAGACGAGCACGGCGTCGGACTCGACGATGATCGCCAAATCCTTGACGCCGGCCGTGGCGACCACGATCCCTTCGGCCGCCCGGACCAGGCAGGTGTCGCCCTTGGCCCCGATCCACACGCCCTTGTCGCCCGATCCGGCTGACGCCACCGCGTCCCAGGCGCCGAGGTCGGACCATCGAAAATCGACCGGCAGCACCGAGACGCGGCCGCTGCGTTCCATCACCGCGTAGTCGATCGAGATCCGCGGCGAATGCAGGAAGGCGTCGGACAGACGCACGACGTCGCCCGCCGTGTCGGGGAGCGCCCCGGCGACCGCCGCGGCGACGTCCGGGGCGAACGCCTCGAGCTCGCCGAGCAGCACGTCCGCCCGGACCATGAAGTTGCCGCTGTTCCACAGAAAGCCGTCGCGGACGTAGGCTTCCGCCTGTTCGCGGCCGGGTTTCTCCACGAAGCGCCGGACCTTGGCCAGGCCGTCTGACTCCGGCTCGATATAGCCATAGGCCGACGAGGGCCCGGTCGGCCGCACGCCGAAGGTGACGATCTCGCCCCGGGCCGCGGCGGGCGCGCCCGTCATCACCGAACGCCTGAACGCCTCGGCGTCGGGAATGTGGTGGTCGGAGGCCACGAACAGCGCGATGCCCTCCGGCGTCTGCCGGCTGATCCAGAGGGCCGCCGCCGCCATGGCCGCCGCCGAGTCCCGGCCTTCGGGCTCCAGCAGCACCGTCGCTTCCATCGACAGGGCCGCCAGTTGCTGGACGATGGCGTCCCTGTGGCTCTCGCCGGCGACGACGATGAGCCGCCCTCCCCCCGTCGTCAGCGGCGCGACCCGCCGGGCGGTTTCCTGGAACAGCGACAGCTCGCCAACGAGGTCGAGAAACTGCTTGGGGCTGTTCGGTCGTGAAGCGGGCCAGAGACGCGTTCCCGCCCCGCCGCAGAGGATGACCGGAAACACCACCATAGCGCGCCCCAACGTGTCCGAAGCGGTCGGTCTAGACGCTGGCGCGGGTGAGCGCCAGCGACGGACGGCGGTCCACCCCTAGAAGGTCGTCCGCCATTGACCCATGAGCCCGAGGGCCGGGGCCGCCGTTCGCACATGGCGATCGTCGCGCGTCACCACGGCGCGAAGGTCCAGGTACGATCCGTTCGGAAGTTCATGAAGACTGCCCAGCGCCAGATCGATCTGGCGTCCCGTCGGAGTCGCCGAGAAGCGGCGCTCCGAGAAGGTCAGCGGATCGAAATACTCCAGCGGCGCGTCGGCCAGCCAGGCGCTGAACTCACCACTCTCCACCCGCAGGGGCTGCGAGATCGACCAGGTCAGGGACCGGCAGCCGAAGCCCAGCTGCTCACAGGCGGAGGTCAGGCCCAGTCGCCAGCTGGAGCTCACCGCCTGCTCGGACAGGCTCAGGAACTGCCCGGCGAGATCGGTCCGCGCCCAGCCCATCTCGGCGTCCAGCCACAGGCCGGAGCCGAGGCCGAACCGGCCGGAAACGCCGGCGAACGTGCTGTCGCTCGGCATCTCGAACCCGGAACCGAGGGGCGCATAGGAACCCAGCGGGCCCATCCGTTCCTCCAGGCTCCCCCCCGCGAACGTCAACTGCGTCGTGGGCGAGGCGTCCCATTTCATGGCGAAACGGCTGTATCGCGACACGTCCTCCTCGGCGGACTGGAAGGGCATGGCGCGGTCGCCGGCGCCGGCGTCGGCCGTGAAGGTCAGGGCGCCGATCCGGGCCGCCCCGAGCCAGGCGCGATCCACCTGCGCCAGCGAAGCGAAACCGTCGCCGGCCCCCAATTCGAATGGCGACCGGGCGCCGTTCCGGCCCTGCCACACCGCCACCGCGCCGTGATCCGTGGAGAACTGGACCATGACGTCCTCGCGCCGCCGCTCATCCAGCCACGGCGTCAGGGCGCTGGAGAGCGCCGCGGGATCGTGGGCGCTGTCATCGACGGCCGCGCTGCTGGTCAGCGACAGCTGGCCGCCGATCGGGGCGTCGAGGGTCAGGGTCGCCTGCTGACGCTCCAGCTGCGGCATCCGGCTCCGGTCTCCGCGCGGGGCCTGGCCATACGCGGCCGCGAGGTCGACCCGGAACAGGCGGTCGAACGTGTCGTGTCCCACCGTCTGCAGCCCGGGCGTGTTGCGGAACGCGTCCCCGAACGCCGCGCCGGAATAGGCGAATCTCTGGGTGGTGACCGACACGGTGGCGCCGGACGCCATCGGCACGCTCGTCGAACCGACCGGCTGGAAGGCCTGGGCGATATCGAGCAGCCCACGGCCGTACACCGCGTCCGTACCCGCGGCGCCGGCTTCCCGCGCCGTCGTCAGCAATATTTCGACGGCTTCCCTGCCGGTCAGGTTCGGGAAGGCGTCAAGCAGGAGCGCCAGCGCTCCGGCGACGGCCGGCGCCGAGAAGGAGGTGCCGTTGATCCGCCAGCAGCTCGTGCCGTCGCATCCGGTGATGACGTCCTCGCCCGCGGCGCTGAGGTAGCTGGCCGCGGATACGCCCGCCCGGTTCGAGAAGGCGGCGAGGACATTGCTCGCATTGTGCGCGCCCACCACGATGATGCTGCCGGCGAACCTGGGATCGGTGGCGTAGCGCCCGGGCCACTCCGGGTTGCCTCCGGTCGCCTCCTCGCCGGCGTTCCCCGCCGCGATGGTGAAGACGATGCCGGCCCTGACGGCGCGCTCGAGGGCCGCCTCGAACTGCGACCCGAGGGAGGTTTCGCCGCCCAGCGACATGTTCACGATCGGCAGGTCGTGGGCGATAGCGTAGTCGATCGCCCGGATCAGGTCCGCTGTCTGGAAGCAGACGTCGTCATCAGGATCGTCGCAGGTGCTCACATCCGACCGGATCGACACGATGGTCGACTGGTAGGCCGTGCCGATCGTGCCGAACCCGTTGAAGTTCGACGCGATGATCCCCGAGACCAGGGTCCCGTGAGCGGGCTCTCCGCCGGCGCCGGGCGTACCCGTGGGCGTGTTGCGGCCGATGATCACGTCCGTCGACAGGGACGTCGAGATGCGCCCCGCGAGGTCCGCCTGGGTGAAGTCGATCCCTGAGTCGATCACTCCGATGTTGACCCCGGCGCCCGTCGCCCCGGCGTTCCATGCGGTGATCGCGCCCGAATTCACCACCCCATAGTTGCGCTGATACTCCGCCGAACTCGCGGAAGGCGGAGGCGACGGGGGTGGCGGAGGCGACGGGGGTGGCGGAGGCGGCGGCGGCGGCGGGGGCGGAGGAGGAGGTGGAGGTGGAGGGGGCGGAGGAGGCGGAGGCGGAATTGGCGTGACCACACCGCCGCCGCCACCGCCGCCGCCACCGCCGCAAGCGGCCAATGGCGTCGCCAGCGCGGCGAGCAGCAGCAGTCCTGTGATCGACCCCACCCGACGAGTACGCACCAATCTTCACCTCAAACACGCCCCGAACCGGACCCTAGGGCCGAGCCGACAGAACGCGCAATCATTTTGCCGCGATCAACTCACGGTATAGGCTGCGGGGTCATCACGCCTCCCGTTCCGCTCGACGGTGGCCAGCCCCACGGAAGCCGTCTTGCCAGAGCCTGTCCGCAGCATCCTGATCGTCGGCGGCGGCACCGCGGGCTGGATGGCGGCGGCGGCGCTGCAACGGACCCTCGGTCCCCACGTCGACGTGACGCTGGTGGAATCCGGGGAAATCTCTCCCGTGGGGGTCGGCGAGGCCACGGTGCCGCCCATCCGCGACTTCAACCTCATGATCGGCCTCGACGAAGCCGAGTTCATGCGCGAAACCAAGGCCACGCTGAAGGCCGCCATCGTATTCCAGGATTGGGGACGGGTCGGCGCCCGCTACACCCATCCGTTCGGCACATTCGGTCCCGGCCCGACGCTGGGCGACTTCCAGCAGACCTTCTTCGCGCTTCAGTCGACCGGGAAGGTCGGGCCGCTAGGCGATTATTCCATCTGCTGGCGGGCCGCCGGGGCCGGCAAGGTCGGGCCGCGCGACTCCGATCCCCGGTCGCCCCGAAACGGCCTGTTCACCGCCTATCATTTCGACGCCGGCCTTTACGCCCGGTACCTGCGCAAGATCTGCGAACGCCGCGGAGTCGGGCGTGTCGAGGGCAAGATCGTCGAGGTCTCGCAACGGCCAGAGGATGGCTTCATCGACGGCGTTGTCCTCGACGACGGCAGGCGCCTGTCGGCGGACCTCTACATCGACTGCAGCGGCTTCCGGGGCCTGCTGATCGAGGAGACCCTCAAGGCCGGCTACGAGGGCTGGTCCCACTGGCTGCCCGTCGATCGGGCCGTCGCCGTCCCCTGCGCCAAGGTCGGCCAGGCCGCGCCCTACACCCTGTCCACCGCGCGCGAAGCCGGCTGGCAGTGGCGGATCAATCTGCAGCACCGCACCGGCAACGGCTACGTCTACTGCTCGGACTACATCAGCGAGGACGCGGCGCGCGAGACCTTGCTGGCCCATCTGGACGGGGAGCCGCTGGCGGACCCGCGCACCCTCCGTTTCGTGACCGGGCGGCGCAAGACCTTCTGGGACCGCAATGTCGTCAGTCTCGGCCTGTCCAGCGGCTTTATCGAGCCGCTGGAATCGACCAGCATCCACCTGGTCCACGCGGGTCTCGTCCGGCTGCTGCAGCACTTTCCGGATCGCGAATTCAGCCCCGTCAACATCGCCGCCTACAACCGGCGGCTCGGGCGCGAGGTCGAACTGATCCGCGACTTCGTCATCCTGCACTATCACGCGTCGCAACGGGACGATTCGCCGTTCTGGCGACAGGTGGCGGCCATGCCCATCCCCGACACCCTGGCCGAACGGGTCGAAGCCTTCCGGGATCGCGCCTTGCTCTACCAGGTCGGCGCCGACGAGTATTTCAGCCAGGCCTCGTGGCTGGCGGTGATGTACGGCCAGGGGATCCAGCCCCGGACGTTCAACCCGCTGTACGCCTATCAGGACCAGGAGCGATCGGCCGCCCGCCTACGCGACATTTCCGATGTCCTCGCCCGCGTCGTCGAGGACCTGCCCGAGCACGAGGCCTACCTGAAGGCCAACGACATGTGGTCGGGCGACGCCTAGGCCGACATCAGCCGATCACGCTCCGGAAGCCGGTTCGGCCGCGGCGGGGGCCGGAACGACCACGACCACGGGCGACGGCGACTCCACGGGAACGACGGGAACGGCGGGCGTTTCACGCCAGGCCGCCGCGGGGTTCAGCGCCGCCGTCGCCTCGAGGAAGGTCCCCGGTTTCATTGACGGTTCGGGGGCCGTCCGCAGCCCCACCACCCGGGCCAGATCGGCGATGAAGGTGATGCAGTTGCGCCGCCTCAGGTCGTAGACCGAGCCCTCCGGACTGTTCCACCACTCCGCCCGCGCCTTGAGCGTATGCCAGGTGGCGTCATCGACGGTGAGCTCCAGGAACGGCTGGCCCTCGTTGACATAGCGGGCGTCGGGCTCCTCCACCACGCCGCCGCCGCGCATGAACAGCAGGTGCGGTCCCGGGCTCTTCGCCGTAAAGCCCGCCGACCAGTCGACCGGCTCGCCGGTGGCGTCCTCGGTCCCTTCGGCGTGCACATAGGCGTGGGGGAACAACAGATAGCCGTCCCGCACCCGCGCGCCGGGGTGGGCGTAGAAGGTCACCGTCACCTCGGCCCAGGCCTGGCCGGCGATCAGCGCCAGCAGCAGGGCGGAGGCAAGGGTGCGAAACAGGCTGCGGGTCATGCGGTCTCCGGAATGGGCCCACTGTGGAGCGGTCCGCCCTGAACGTGCAAGGGCCGCCGGAGGATGCTCCGGCGGCCCTCGGTCTCGTTCCAGCGACGCCGTCAGTGCGAGGCGGGCTTGGCCACCACGTCGGCGTCCCTCACCCGCGTCCGCGCGGCGGCGAGGGCGAAGACGGTCAGCAGCAGATAGCCGACCAGCGGCACGTAGAAGACCGGATTGAAGGTCGCCGACGCGTCGGCGATCTGTCCGCCCAGATACGGCAGCACCGCGCCGCCGACGATGGCGGTGCACAGCAGGCCGGAGGTGGCCGAGGCCGGCGCGCCCGAGCGCTCCAGCGTCAGGGTGAAGATCGTCGGGAACATGATCGAGTTGAAGAAGCCGACCGCGATCGCGGCGTAGGCCGCGGTCTCGCCCGACGTCTGCGTCACCACCAGGCACAACAGGGCGGCCACCGCGGTGTTCACGGTCAGCAGCACGCCGGCGCGGACCTTGGTCAGCAGCAGGGCGCCGATGAAGCGACCCACCATGGCGCCGCCCCAGTAGAGGCTGACCATGCGGCCGGCGTCGGCTTCGGGGATGTTCAGGATCGTGGGGCTGGCGAGGAAGTTGGTCAGGATGCCGCCGATCGCCACCTCCGACCCGACGTAGATGAAGATCGCAAGCGCGCCGAACAGGGCCCAAGGCGAGGTGAAGGCCTTGAGGGGCGACGACACGCCGCCTTCTTCCTCGGCCCCCGCGGCGGCGGCGTTGATCTTCTTCCGGGCGGTGAAGATGAAGAAGGCGACGACCGCGAAGAAGGCCCCCAGCGCCAGGAAGGCGAAGTCGATGCTGCGCAGCGATTCGTCCCGCGTCGCCGCGGTGACGACGGCGCCGGCCGCGAACACGCCCCCGGTCAGCAGGACGGTCGAGCCGAGGTACGGGCCGACGGTGGTGCCCAGCGAGTTGAAGAACTGCGAGAAGTTCAGGCGGGCGTGCGAGCTCTTCTTGGAGCCCAACGCGGCGACCAGCGGGTTCGCGGCCACCTGCAGCAGGGTCACCCCCGAAGCGATGACGAACAGGGCGATCAGAACGCCGGGGTACCAGTCCATGATCGTCGCCACCGGCACGATCAGGCAGCCCAGCACCATGACGCCGAGCGCCGAGATGATCGAACGGCTGTAGCCCAGCTTGCCCAGCACGGCCGCGGCCGGCACCGAGACGACGGCGTAGGCGATGAACCAGGCCGACGCGGTCAGCATGGCCTCGGCGGTGCTGAGGTCGAACACCTTGCGGACCGCCGCGATCAGCGGGTCGATCAGCGAGGTGGCGAAGCCCCAGGCGAAGAACAGGGTGGTCACATAGGCGAAGGCCAGGGTCGTGCCCTGCCGCGCCGGCGCGTTCGTATCGGTCATTTCTCTCCCCGGGGTAGCCGTGCGTCTGTCGCGCGCGGCGCTCGCGCAAACGGTTTCACCGTCAAACGGCCGCGTCCAGCCGTTTTACCGGGACCGTAACCAAAAGTGGCCGGATCCGGCGAGGGCGCCGGACACGAAAAGGCCGCCCCGGTCTCCCGGGACGGCCCAGTCTCGCTGATCGGTTGGGCCGATCAGTAGCGGTAGTTGATCCCGACCGAGAAGGTCCGGCCGTAGCTCTGGTAGTCGATGGTCCGGCGCTCGTCGCCGTTCTCGAAGGTCTTGAACGGCTCGTCCGTCAGGTTGTTGGCCTGGGCCAGGATCGACAGGCCTTCCAGAGGTCCGGACTGGAACTCGTAGCCGATCTGCGCGTCGATGACGTTCTCGGCGGCGACCGAACGCAGGGTGCGGCCGTTGCCGAAGCCGGCGACCTCGCCCAGGAAGTCCGAGCGATACCGGCTGGACACGCGGGCCTGGAAGCCGTGGTTCTCATAATAGACCGTGCCGTTGACGACCGTTTCCGACAGGCCCGGCAGGGGCGTCGGGTCCTGGGTCGGGTCGGGCTGGATCTCGCTGTCCGTCGCCGAGGCGCTGAAAATGACGCCGAAGCCTTCCAGCACCGGGTGGAAGATGTCGAGCGGCGTCGAGACCGCGAATTCGACACCCTTGATCCAGCCGCCCTCGCCGTTGTCCGGAGAGGACGACAGGCCCGAGGTGATCACCGGGACCACGCCGCCGGTCGGATATCCGGTGAAGTCGACGATCTGGTTGTGGGTGTAAACGAAGCTCTCGAGGTGCTTGTAGAAGCCGGCCAGCGAGACGTAGCCGCGGCGATCCGCGAAGTACTTCTCGAGCGACAGGTCCGCCACGTCGGCGATGTAGGGCTGCAGTTCCGGATTGCCGCTCGAGGCGCTCCACGGCGAGTTGAGGTCCGGCTGGGCCGAGGGAATGTTGTTGGCCACGTTGAACGAGTAGTTCCGCGAGGCGCGCATGTCGTCCATGCGCGGGCGGGCCAGGGTGCGGGCCAGCGCGAAGCGCACGAAGGTGTCCTCGCGGACCTCGAGGATGAAGTTCGAGCTGGGCAGGATCTCCGTGTATTCATCGCCGCCCGACACGGCCACCGTCTCCGAGACGCCCGGAGCGACCTGGCGGGCCGAGAAGCCTTCCGAACTCTGCTCGGTGTGGACCACCTGGACGCCGACGTTGCCAGTCAGCGGCAGGCCGAACAGCATATGGTCGATGTTGGCCATGGCATAGGTGGTCGAGACCTTCTCGGTCACTTCCCAGTTGCCCGCGATGACATCGGCGTTGGGGTTGCGGACCAGGTCCAGCGCGCCGCTGTTGACCAGGCCGAGCGCGTCATAGCTGAGCACCTGCGAGATGCCGAGGTAGCCCAGGTCGGTCGGCGCCAGGCGCAGCTCGCTGGGAACGACGAGGTCGCCGCCGCCCGGGACGCCCAGGTAGAACTGGTCGTTGATGAAGGCCTTCTGGCGTTCCGAATGGTTGAAGCCGAAGCTCAGCGACTTGAACGGAGACTCGTGGATGGCGCGCGTCGCGGTCAGGCGCACCGCCTTGATCTCGTCGGTGACGGTCGGGGTGTTCATGTAGCCGACCTGGCCGCCCGGGATCACGTCGCCGCCCCAGCCCTGCGGGCTGGTGATGACGATCAGGTTCGGATCGGCGTAGTCCAGCTGGCTGGTGAAGCGGGTGACCCCGTCGTCAGTCAGCTCGAAGCCCAAGGTGTCCAGGGCGCCGTCGATGTTGCGACCGGTGCCGGCGTTGGTTTCCAGGATGATGTCGTGGCGCTCGACCTCCGAATAGTTGAGGTCCAGACCCAGGGTCCAGTCGTCGTTGGCGAAGAACTCGGTGTTCCAGCCGATGGCGGTGAGCGTGCTTTCACGCTTGTTCAGGTCGTTGCGGACCACGCCCTTGATGTTGTCCCAGGTGCCGGCGACGATCATGCCGTCCTCGACGGTGTAGCCGGGGCGCAAGGACGGGCCAGGACGGCAGACGTCCGGGGTTCCGGGGCAGGCGCCGGACGAGCCGCCCCAGGCCAGCGGGAACTCGATGCCGCGCAGCACCTGGGTGTTGTCGAACTCGGAATAGAAGGCGTCCAGCGTGGTGTGGAAGCGATCGTTGGGGCGCCATTCCAGCACGCCCATGTAGCCGTCGCGCTCCAGTTCCGACGACATGACGTAGGGCTTGACGCCGCCGGTCAGCAGGTTGCCGTCCGAATAGGTCGGATAGCCCCAGGCGTTGAACCGCTCGGACTGGTAGGGCGAGCTCATGTGGGCGTAGCCCAGGGCGACGCCGACGGTGTCGTCCATGAACTGGTCGATATAGGAAACGGTGTAGCGATCGCCGCTGTCGCTCGTGCCCGAGTTCAGCGCGCCCAGTTCGTTCCACTCATGACGGTAGTTCAGCGCCACGGCCTGGCGGCCATAGTCCAGCGGCCGGACGGTGCGCAGGTCGACGGTGCCGGCCAGACCCTGGCCGATCAGGGTCGCGTCGGGGGTCTTGTACACGACCACGCTGCCCAGCAGTTCCGAGGGGAACTGGTCGAACTCGACGCCGCGGTTGTCGCCGGTGGTGACGAGTTCGCGGCCGTTCAGCAGGGCGGTGGTGAAGTCCGGGCCCAGGCCGCGGATCGAGATCAACTGGCTGCGCCCGTCCAGGCGCTGCGAGGTCACGCCCGGCAGGCGGGCCAGCGATTCGGCGATGGAGACGTCCGGCAGCTTGCCGATGTCCTCGGCCGAGATGACCTCGACGATCGAGGTGTTGTTGGCCTTGGCGGCGATCGACGCCTCGACCGAGGCGCGGATGCCGGTGACGATCACCTCCTCGACCTGGGTCGCTTCCTCCTGCGGGACGTCCTGCGCGGACGCGGTTCCGACGAAGGCGAGGGCGGCGACGGCGCCGAGGGCGGCGCCCCCGAGCAGACGGGTACGGCGAGTGATTTGGGTTCGCATCTCATTCTCCCTAAGGCCGTCGCATTTCTGTCGAAGCGTCCGGTGTTACCGCAAAGTAATGCAAACTTATGGAAAGGATGCAAGCGCCCTGTGGGCCGACGCCGTCCCGACGTGGCGAAAATGTGACGGACCGCCTTGGCTGTTTTGCATTGCACAAGGGCTTTTTGCCTTACGACGCCGCAATTTGGCCCGCACACCTGAGCCGGTTGACAGACGCCCTCTACACTGCAAAATATTGCAAACTGACCTGACGGGCCATGTCGTCCGCAGGCGATCCGAAGGGACGGAGACGATGACGGAACGCTCGAAGCGGCTGAATCGCACCTGCGTGGCGGCCCTGTGCGTCGCCTTCGCCGCCCTCTCGGCCGCGCCGGCGCTCGCCGGGCCGAACCTGCAGGACACGGGCGTGCGCGACCGTCCCGCCGAGGACGAAGTGATCTACTTCCTGCTGCCCGACCGGTTCGCCAACGGCGACCCCGCCAACGACCGCGGCGGCCTCGACGGCGACCGGCTGCGGACCGGGTACGACCCGACCGACCCCGGCTTCTATCACGGCGGCGACCTGCGCGGCCTGACCGGGCGGCTCGACTACCTGCAGGGACTCGGCGTCACCGCCCTGTGGATCGCCCCGCCCTTCGTCAACAAGCCGGTGCAGGGCCCGCCCGGTCACGAGAGCGCCGCCTACCACGGCTACTGGATCACCGACTTCACCCGCATCGATCCGCATTTCGGGACCAATGACGACTTCCGCGCCCTCGTCGACGCCGCCCACGCGCGCGGGATCAAGGTCTACCTCGACATCGTCATCAACCACACCGCCGACGTCATCCGCTATCGCGAATGCCCGGAGAACAATTGCGATTACCGCTGGAAGGGCGACTATCCCTACCAGCGCCGCGGCGGGCTGCAGGGCGAGGCGATCAACCCCGGCTTCACGGGCGCTCCAGGCAGCGATTTCTCGACCCTGACCCGCCCTGACTTCGCCTACACGCCCTACGCCCCGTCCGGCGAGGAGACGGTCAAGGTTCCGGCCTGGCTGAACGACGTCGGCCTCTATCACAACCGGGGCAACAGCGCCTGGTACAGCGAAGCCCGCATGGACGGCGACTTCTCGGGCCTCGACGACCTGTTCACCGAACACCCCCGCGTGGTGCAGGGCTTCATCGACGTCTACGGCGGCTGGATCGACGACTACGGAATCGACGGCTACCGCATCGACACCGCCCGGCACGTCAATCCCGAGTTCTGGCAGGCCTTCGTTCCCGCCATCCTCGAACGCGCCCGGGCGAAGGGCATTCCGAACTTCCACATCTTCGGCGAGACCTACGACTTCCAGAGCGGCACGGCGGCCATGCACACCGTGGTCGACGGCCTGCCGACGGTGCTCGACTTCGCCTACCAGCGCACGGTGCAGGACATGGTCACCGGCGTCCGCCATCCCGACGCCATGGGCTATCTGCTGATGGAGGACGCCATCTACGCCGGCGGCGTGGAGACGGCGTTGAAGCTGCCGACCTTCACCGGCAACCATGACATGGGCCGCATCGGCCACCTGATCCTCAAGGCGATGCCCGACATCTCCGACGCGGAGCTGCTCGACCGCTCGGCCCTGGCCCACGCCATGGTCCTGCTCGGCCGGGGCGTGCCGGTGATCTACTACGGCGACGAGCAGGGCTTCACCGGCGACGGCGACGACCGCCGCGCGCGCCAGGACATGTTCGAGACCCGCACCGCCTCCTACGCCGACGACCGCCGCATCGGGCAGGCGGCCGGGCCGTTCGACACCGACGCCGACATGTACCGCCGCATCGCCGAGATGAGCCGCGTCCGCGCCGCCGACGCCCGCCTGCGTCACGGCCGCGTCGCGGTCCGCATCGCCGATCAGGAGCCGGGCATCCTGGCCATCTCCCGCCTCGACGACGACGGCGAGACGCTGGTGGTGTTCAACACCGCCACCGAGGCGCGCGACGTCAACATCCCGGTCGAGACCACCTCGTCCGACTGGCGCGCCCTGCTTGGCCAGTGCCCCGCCCGCGCCGCCGCCCCCGGCGCCGTCTCCGTTTCCGTGCCCGCCCTGGGCTATCTCGTTTGCGTATCCGAAGGTTGAGCTTGACCGTCCAGTTTCTCGAGTCCCCGCAGGCCGGAACCGACGCCGCCGAATGGTGGCGCGGCGCGGTCGTCTATCAGGTCTATCCGCGCAGCTTCGCCGATACGAACGGCGACGGCGTCGGCGACCTGAAGGGCATCACCGACCACCTCGACCATATCGCCTCGCTCGGCGTCGACGCCGTCTGGCTGTCGCCCTTCTTCACCTCGCCGATGAAGGATTTCGGCTATGACGTGGCCGACTATTGCGACGTCGATCCGATCTTCGGCACGCTGGCCGACTTCGACGCCCTGATCGCCAAGGCTCACCGGCTGGGCCTGCGCATCATCACCGACCTGGTCTTCGCCCACACCTCGGACCAGCACGCCTGGTTCCGCGAGAGCCGCCAGTCGCGCGCCAATCCGAAGGCCGACTGGTACGTCTGGGCCGACGCCAAGGCGGACGGCTCCCCGCCCTCGAACTGGCAGTCGGTGTTCGGCGGCCCGGCCTGGACCTGGGACGCCCGGCGCGGCCAGTACTACATGCATAATTTCCTGCCCGAGCAGCCGCAGCTGAACCTGCACCTGCCGGCGATGCAGGACGCCCTGCTGGACGCAGCCCGTTTCTGGCTGGACCGCGGCGTCGACGGCTTCCGCTTCGACGCCATCAACTTCTCGATGCACGATCCGCTGCTGCGGGACAATCCGCCCCTGCAGCCGGGCGGCAAGCGCACCCGGCCGTTCGACTTCCAGGACAAGGTCCACAACCAGTCCCAGCCGCAGATCGCCGACTTCCTGAAGCGCGTCCGCGCCCTGACCGACAGCTACGGCGGCCGCTTCACCGTGGCCGAGGTCGGCGGCGACCACGCCGAACGCGAGATGCAGGCCTTCACCGCCGGCGACGACCACCTGAACAGCGCCTACGGCTTCCTCTACCTCTACGCCCCCGCCCTGAACGACCAGCTGGTGCGCGAGGGGGCCGAGGCCTGGCATGGCCGCGACGGCCAGGGCTGGCCCTCATGGACCTTCTCCAACCACGACGCCCCGCGCGCCATTTCGCGCTGGGCCGGCGGGCGCGCTCTCAAGGCCTTCGCCGAGATGGCCATGCTGCTGCTGATGTGCCTGCGCGGCAACGTCTTCATCTATCAGGGCGAGGAACTGGCCCTGCCCCAGGCCGAGGTGCCGTTCGACCGGCTGGTCGATCCCGAGGCCATCGCCAACTGGCCCCAGACGCTCGGCCGCGACGGGGCCCGGACGCCGATGCCCTGGACGGCCGACCGGCCTCACGCCGGGTTCTCGACCACCGAGCCGTGGCTGCCCGTCGACGCTCGCCATGTCGCCCTCGCCGTGGACCGGCAGGAGGCCGATCCGTCGTCCATGCTCAACGTCACCCGGCGGCTGGTCGCCCTGCGCAAGGCCCATCCAGCCCTGATCCGCGGCGACATGCGCCTCGTGGACGCCGCTCCCGGCCTGCTGTGCTTCGAGCGCGAACTGGCGGGCGATCGCCTGATGTGCGTGTTCAATCTGGGTGAGCAGACGGTGGACTGGACCGCGCCGGCGGGCTGGCGCGTGCTCGAGACGGTCAACGTTTCGAGCGGGTCCGGCGGCGCCCTGCCGCCGATGGCCGGGATGGTCCTCGCCGGCGCCGCCGGATGACCTCAGCCGCCGCAGCTCTCGCGCACGATCAGGTCGGTCGGAATCCGTTCCGACCGGCCGACCGAGTCGCCGGGGTTGTCGAGCAGCTTGGAGACCAGCAGCCGTCCGGCCTTCATGGTGTCCTGGGCGATGGTGGTCAGGGCCGGACGCGCGTAGCGGCTGAACGGCACGTTGTCGACGCCGATCACCGAGACGTCCTCGGGCACCCGCAGACCGGCATGCAGCAGGGCCCGCACCGCGCCCAGCGCGATCTGGGCCGAGGCGCACACCACCCCGTCGAAGCTGACGCCGCGGCGGATCAGGCTGTCGACCGAGGCCTCGGCCGACTCGACCTCGAAATGGGCTTCCATGATCAGGTCCGGATCGACCGGCAGC
>JACPDR010000041.1 GCA_016183935.1 Caulobacterales bacterium | reverse complement strand
GGCGGCGCGGGCGGCGGCGGCCTCGGCCTGGGCGGCGTTGGCGGCCTGGTCGGCGGCGGCGGCCTGTTCGCGGGCGGCGGCGTCCTTGCGGGCGCGTTCGGCGGCGGCGGCGGCTTCACGCTCGGCGTTCTGGCGGGTGGCCAGTTCGATGGCGCGGCGACGCGCCTCCTGTTCGGACGCGGACAGGCCGCCGGCCTCCCGTGAGGGAGCGCCCTGACGCGGGGCGGCCGGCGCCTCGGTCTTCGGACGCGCGACGTCGAAGCCCTGCGGACGCTGATGTCCGGGGACCGCGCCGACACGGCGCTTGGTCTCGACCACCACGGTCTTGGTGCGGCCGTGGCTGAAGCTCTGGCGCACGGTGCCGGTCGAAACCGATCCCGCCTGCCGGGGCTTCAGGCTCAGGGGCGCGCGCGGTCCCGTCTGGGACGGAGTCCCGGTCGGGGTCTGCGGGCCGTCGTTGGTCTTGTCGTTCTCGTCAGTCATCCGGTCGCTTTATTCGGGATGGCGGATGATCCGCCATCGTCTCGTTCAAACACAAAAAGTCGTGCGGCGCCCCGCCCCCTGATCAGGGAGCAGAACCCCGCCCGCTCAAATCCTTGTCCGGGTCCTCAGCCGGCCTCGCACCCCACTCGGGGGGCAGAAGCGGTCGAAATCCCGCCAGTCGTTCGACCTCGAAGGTCCAGCGATCGGCCCGCCCGCCCTCAAGCAGGACGGCGTGTATCGCATTTTCCAGCCCGAGGGCCAAACTCAAATCGTCCGCCGTGAAGGCGCCGCAGACTTTCGGGGGCGGAGTCATGTGTTTCGCGAGGGAAAGCAGCTTGCCCCGACCGTCGGCGGACCCGTCGGCGGCCTCCACGATCCACGCGGCCTTGCCCGATCGGATCGTGGCGGCCGCCTTTTCGAAGCCTGAGATAAGCACCCCCTCGCGCCGGGCAAGCCCCAGCTGGTCCAGGCAACGCCGGAACAGCAGGCTTTCGACCAGATCGGGCAGGTCGGCGGCCGGCTTCAGGGGCGCCTTGGCCGCCCGCGAGAACAGGTTCTTCTTCACCGCCGCCTCGACCGAGGCGCGGTCGGCCGCGACCCACAGGCCGCGGCCCGGCAGCTTGCGCGCCAGGTCGGGGGCGACCGTGCCGTCCGGAGCGGCGACGAAACGGATCAGGCGAGATTCATCCATGACCTGGTGGGTGACCAGGTCGCGGCGTTCCCTATCGATCGTCGCTTCGCGCAGACTCATGGAGGGCCCGGTCTCCCATCACGCGTTTTCGGGCTGTTCGGAGTCCCCGGCGGGGACCTCGTCTTCGTCGCCTTCCGGCGCCGCCTCTTCCTCGCCTTCGGGCGCGGCGAAGACGGCCTCGGCGTCGTATTCGCCCTCGTCCTCGTATTCCGGCTCGGGCTCCGGCTGGGGCAGTTCGGAGGCGTCGATCCAGCCGGCCGCGACGCGGGCCTGCAGGATCAGCATCTCGGCGTCTTCCTGGGCAAGGTTGAAGCTTTCCAGCACGCCGGGGACCTTGACCCGCTCGCCGTTCTTGACCTCGTAGCCGCCGCGGATCTCGTCGGTGGCCAGGTCGGCCAGGTCCTCGACGGTCTTCACACCGCCCTCGCCGAGCGCGACGGCGATCGGCAGGGAGACGCCGGGAACTTCCAGCACGCCGTCCTCGACGCCCAGTTCCTTGCGCTTCGCGTCCAGGATCGCCGCCTGACGGTCGAGGAAGTCGCGGGCGCGGGCCTGCAGCTCTTCCGCCGTGTCCTCGTCGAAGCCCTCGATGTCGGAGATTTCATAGGGCTCGACGAAGGCCAGGTCCTCGACCGTGGCGAAGCCTTCGGTGACCAGCAGCTGGGCGATGACCTCGTCGACGTCCAGGGCCTCCTGGAACAGGGCGGTGCGCTCGCTGAACTCGCGCTGGCGGCGCTCGGAGTCCTGCGACTCCGTGATGATGTCGATCTGCCAGCCGGTCAGCTGCGACGCGAGGCGGACGTTCTGGCCGCGGCGGCCGATGGCCAGCGACAGCTGCTCGTCCGGCACCACCACCTCGACGCGGTCGGCTTCCTCGTCCAGCACGACCTTGGAGACCTCGGCCGGGGCCAGGGCGTTGACGATGAAGGTCGGCTCGTCCGGGTTCCACTGGATGATGTCGATCTTCTCGCCCTGCAGTTCGGCGACCACCGCCTGCACGCGCGAGCCGCGCATGCCGACGCAGGCGCCGACGGGGTCGATCGAGGAGTCGTTGGACAGCACGGCCATCTTGGCGCGCGAGCCGGCGTCGCGGGCGGCGGCGCGGATCTCGATGACGCCGTCGTAGACCTCGGGCACTTCCTGGGCGAACAGCTTGGCCATGAAGCCCGGGTGCGAGCGCGACAGCATGACCTGCGGGCCCTTGGCCTCGGCGCGGACGTCGTAGATGTAGGTGCGGATCCGGTCGCCGATGTTGAACACCTCGCGCGGGATCGAGTCGTTGCGGCGCATGATGCCCTCGCCCCGGCCCAGGTCGACGACGGTGTTGCCGTATTCGACGCGCTTGACGGTGCCGTTGACGATCTCGCCGACGCGGTCCTTGAACTCTTCATACTGGTTGGCGCGCTCGGCGTCGCGAACCTTGCCCATGACCACCTGGCGAGCCATCTGGGTCTGCACCCGGCCGAACTCGAACGGCGGCAGGTCCTCGATGTATTCCTTGCCGACGAAGGCCTCCGGGTCGCGCTTCAGGGCGTCCTTCAGACGCACCATGGCGCTGTCGTTGAACTCTTCCAGCTCGTCTTCCGGCTGCCAGTCGTCCTCGACGATGGTGACGTGACGGGTCAGGGCCAGCTCGCCCGACTTGACGTCGATCTTGGCGCGGATGTCGTGATGGGCGCCGTAGCGCGACTTGGCGCCCTTCTGGATCGCCTCCTCGATCGCCTCGACGACGATCTCCTTGTCGATGTTCTTCTCGCGCGCGACCGCGTCGGCGATCTGCAGCAGTTCGAGTCGGTTCGCGGAAACGCCGGCGACAGCCATGGTCTAGTCCTCGGTCTCAGTGTTGTCGTTACGGGCGGCGCGCTTCTCGGCGCCCGCCTTCATCAGTTCGTCGGTCAGCACCAGCTTGGCGTCGACCAGCCAGTCGAAGGGGATCAGGGCGGTGTCCTCTTCCCCTTCCAGGTCCATGGCGATGTTCTCGCCCTCGGTCCCGGCGATGGTTCCCTTGAAGCGCTTCCGGCCCTCGATCATGCGATCGGTCTCCAGCCGCGCCTCATAGCCCTCGAACAGGTCGAAGTCGCTCTGGCGGGTCAGGGGCCGGTCGACGCCGGGCGACGACACCTCCAGCAGATATTCGCCGCTGATCGGATCGGCGGCGTCCAGCACCTCCGAAACCGCGCGGCTCAGGCGGGCGCATTCCTCGACCGCGATGTCGTGGTCGCCGGGCCGCTCGGCCATGATCTGCAGTCGCCGGCGCAGGGTGCCGCCCATCAGCCGCACGCGCACGATGTCGAGGCCCAGGCTTTCCGCCACGGGTTCGATCAGCTCCAGCAGAGCGCGGTCTTCGACAGTCTTGGCCTTCAACGGCTTTGGTCCAAACAAAAAGCGGCGGGCCATCCAGGGCCGCCGCTTCAATCGGCGCCGTTGGACGCCGGTCTAACGATGTGAGGGGGCATATAGACCGGCGAATGCGGTTTGTCAGCCCCTGACGTCACGCGCCCCGCCGGGGGCGCATTGCCAAGGCGTCCGCCCGCCGCCAGAACCGGCCGATGAACGCTCCCCTCCGGCTGGCCGCCGTCGTCGGCTTCGCCCTGCTGACGGCGCTGTGCGCCCAGGTCGCCGTGCCGATGGTCCCGGTGCCGATGACCCTGCAGACCTTCGCCGTGCTGCTGGCCGGGGCCGCGCTGGGCGGCGGCTGGGGGGCCGCGGCCGTCCTGCTCTATCTCGTCCTCGCCGCGCTGGGCCTGCCGGTGCTGTCGGACGGCGGCTCGGGCCTCGCCCCGTTCACCGGTCCGACCGCGGGCTATCTGTTCGCCTTCCCGGTCGCCGCCTTCCTCGTCGGCGAGATCGGACGACGCCCGGCCTTCCGCAAGCCCCTGCCCGGCCTCGCCCTGATGGTCGGCGCCCACCTGTTCATCCTCGCCGCCGGAACCCTGTGGCTGGCCACGCGCCTCGGCGCGTCCGACGCGGTCGCCCACGGCTTCGCGCCCTTCCTGATCGGCGCCGCCGTCAAGTCAGCCGCGGTGGTCGCCTGCGCGACCGCCCTGCGCCGCCTCGCCCCGTTCAGGTCCTGACGAACTCCAGGAAGATCGGCGCCGTGTCGCCGAGCTTCTTCTCCTCGTAGCGGGTGACCACGTGGTCGGCCGGCGCCGCGCGCCAGTCGTCGGCCCGCTCCGCCGTCCATTCCAGCCCCGGCGTGCGCTCGAACCGCTCCAGCGCCCAGTCGGCGTAGTCCTTCCAGTCGGTGACGAACCTCAGCCGCCCGCCGGGCTTGAGCAGCCGCGCGATCTCCGCCGCCGTCTCGTCCTGCACCAGCCGCCGCTTGTTGTGCCGCGCCTTGTGCCAGGGGTCTGGGAACAGGATCATCACCCGGTCCAGCGAGGCGTCTGGCAGGGCCGTCATCACGTCGCGGGCGTCGTCGGCGTGCAGCCTCACGTTCTTCAGCTCCCGCTCGTCGATATGCCGCAGGGCCGAGCCGACCCCGTTCAGGAACGGCTCGCAGCCGATCATCAACGCCTCCGGATGGCGGCTCGCCTGCTCGGCCAGATGCTCGCCGCCGCCGAAGCCGATCTCGAGCCAGACCTCTTTCGCATTCGGCGCCAACGCCGTCGGATCGATCGGCCCGGCCTTCGGATCAGGCAGGGCGATGGCCGGCAGCAGGGTGTCGAACAGCGCCGCCTGCCGCGGCTTCAGCGCGCGCGACTTGATGCGGCCGAACGAGCGGAGTGGGCGATGGGCGAGGTCGTCGGGGGAGGACATGGCGGGCGCTATAGCGCGCCTGCCGCGGAGTGGAAGCAGTGATTAGTGGTTAGTGGTTAGTGGTTAGTGATTGCCCCGAGCCTTGGCGCGGTGGCTGGCCGGCTGATCGACGCCCGCCCCATCAATCACTAACCACTAACCACCAAGCCTCAGACCAGCGCCTTCAGCTTCTCCACCAGATCCGTCTTCTCCCAGCTGAACCCGCCGTCCGCCTCCGGCGCGCGGCCGAAATGGCCATAGGCGGCGGTGCGGCGGTAGATCGGCCTGTTGAGGCCGAGGTGTTCGCGGATCGCCCGCGGCGTCGCCCCGCCGATCATCTTCGGCAGTTCGCGCTCGAGCACCTCCGGATCGATCCGCCCGGTGCCGTGCAGATCGACGTGCACCGACAGCGGGTGCGACACCCCGATGGCGTAGCTCAGCTGGATGGTGCAGCGGTCGGCCAGGCCGGCGGCCACGACGTTCTTGGCCAGGTAGCGGGCGGCGTAGGCGGCCGAGCGGTCGACCTTGGTCGGGTCCTTGCCCGAGAAGGCGCCGCCGCCGTGCGGGGCCGCGCCGCCGTAGGTGTCGACGATGATCTTGCGTCCGGTCACCCCGGCGTCGCCGTCCGGACCGCCGATCTCGAACGACCCGGTCGGGTTGATGTGCCACTCGGTCTCGTTTGTGATGAAGCCCTCGGGCAGCACCTCGCGGACGTACGGCTTGACGATCGCGGCCACGTCGTCCGACGACAGGCCCGGCGCATGCTGGGTCGACAGCACGATCGAGGTCGCCCGCACCGGCTTGCCGTCCCGGTAGAACAGGGTGACCTGGCTCTTGGCGTCGGGCTCCAGCTTCGGCTCCTTGCCCGCGTGGCGGGCGGCGGCCAGCGCCTTGAGGATGTTGTGGCTGTACTGCAGCGTCGCCGGCATCAGCTCGGGCGTCTCGTTGGAGGCGTAGCCGAACATGATGCCCTGGTCGCCGGCCCCCTCGTCCTTGTCGGCGCCCGCATCGACGCCCTGGGCGATATGGGCCGACTGCGGGTGCAGGTGGTTCTCGAAGGTCAGCTTCTTCCAGTGGAAGCCGTCCTGCTCGTAGCCGATGTCGCGCACCACCTTGCGCACGGTCGCCTCGATCTCGTCCTGGACCCCCGGGGCCCACGCACCGTCGACATCCATGATCCCCTTGCCGCGGATTTCGCCGGCCAGCACCACCAGATTGGTCGTGGTCAGGGTCTCGCACGCCACCCGCGCCTCCGGATCCTTGGACAGGAACAGGTCGACGATGGCGTCGGAAATCTGGTCGGCGACCTTGTCGGGATGTCCTTCGGACACGCTTTCAGAGGTGAACAGGAAGGACGATCGGGCCAAGACGGACTCCTGGGGCGCGGGATGGCCGCCAGACATATAAAGATATGTTTATATGTTCAAGGCGCGGGGTGTCGACGGCGCCAAACAGCCGCGCCGCTGACGGGCTTTTCGCCGGCCAGCCAACGCTCGCCGACGCCGGCGAGGACGACCACATAGATCAAGATCCAGAATCCCAGCACCGCGGAGAGGGTGGCGTACACGGACAGGTCCGGGTTCAACATCCCGATGACGCGGGCCAGGACGCTCAGCGTCAGGGATGCGGTCACGACGATCGGCCACCATCGGTCGCCCCGGAGAGCCATCCAGCCGAAGATCATCATCAACGCGAAGTCTTGCGCCGCCGAGAGCATCAGGAGTTCACGAAACGGCCACTCGCTCGTCAGATTGCCGATCAGGAAGTCAAGCAGCAGCACCACCGCCCCGAAACGTTCAGGGTGGCCGCCCCTCAGCCACCCGACCGTGACCGAAATCTGGGCGAGGATGAGCGCAGCTATGTAGAAGGGCGTGGTAATGCGGCGCTCCCCATCGGCGGCCTCTCAATCTCATCCCCGACGCGGGCGCGCCAGGGCTTCTGTCGGCCCGGCGCTAACCGTCGCTCTGTGACCGCGAAAAGGCCGTGGCCTCTCCGATCTCCTTGGCCTGTCCGGCATAGGCGAGCACCAGGTCCGCCACCGCCTTCATCATCACCGCCGTCACTACGACGATGACGAGCAGGATCAGGAGGCGGACGCCCCAGCCGCGTGGCGGGGGGCGATAGCCGAAACGCCGCTCTGGGCCCCCACCTGCGCCATCACCCAGCCCGCGCTCAACACCTGCTGCAGCAACTCCCGCGGTGTCGACTGCGCCGCGTCGTCCGCCAGGCCGCGCAGCAGATGGCTGCGGACCGGATCGCTCGCGCCCATCGGGCTGAATGCGTCCAGCGCCGCCTCCAGATCCTCCCACGTCCAGTGGGGAAGCGGCGTACTCTTCATTGCCATGATCTGTCTCCCTGTCGAGGGAGCCATCAACGGCGGAACGGCCGCCGCCGCCAATGGGGTCTTTCGGCCCTGGTACGTTTCGTTCCAGAAGGGCCAGCGCCGCCTTGCGCCGGTTGACGCCCATCCGGCGGCAGGCCTCGTGCACGTGTTTTTTGACAGTCGCCTCCGCCAGGCCAAGCCGGGCGGCGATTTCCTTGTCGGTCAGAAAGGCGGTGAGCCTCAGACATTCTTCCTGGCGGGCGCTGAGGCGCTGCGACATTCTACGCTCCGGTACGGGCGGAATAGCTACGGCGTGCGAACGGCGCCGTCCAGAGGCGGCGCACGAGGAAGCGGCGCCGCGACCGGCGTTCAAACGCATGGAGACAGAGGCGACCGCTGGCTCCGGCGCCATTTCACTTTTGATTTCGATATCTCCAGCGGCGTCGCGGGTCGCGGTCGCCGGAACGCGCCGTCAACGGCTTTGCCAAGCCCGCCGCCGACTCTGATGCATCGGAAAAATGGTGCCGCTTAGGTGACTCGAACACCTGACCCCCGCATTACGAATGCGATGCTCTACCAGCTGAGCTAAAGCGGCCTTGGCGCGACGAGAGAGAGGTCGCCCGCGCGAGAGGCGCTCTTTATACGCGGGGCGCGGGCTTGCCAAGCGCCTCGAACAGCGCCGCCTCATCCGGATGGGCGGCGACGCGGATGTCCAGTCCGGCGACGGCGGCCAGAGGCGCGGCGGCGGCCTCCGATATGGCGACGGCGGCGCGTCCCACCGCCCCTCCGACCGTCAGCAGCGCCGCCAGCGCCCGTCCGCCCCGGGGGGAATGGACCAGCACGGCGTCGAAGGCCGCGGGCGCGGCGGCGCCCGTCCCGACCGCCTTGTAGACCGGCAGGGCGCGGACCTCGACGCGGCCGGAGAGCAGCGCCGGCAGGTCGCCGGCCGGTTCGAGCGCGCCGGGCGCCAGGACGAGGCCGCCGGCCGGGGCCTCGGCCGAGAGCAGCCGGACCAGGTCGTCGATGGCGCCGGCGGCCGAACGGACGCGGACGAACCCCGCGGCGCGGGCCGCCTCGGCGGTGGCGTCGCCGACCGTGAACACCGGCAGGGCCCGGTCGTCCGACAGGGCGGCGAAGGCGGCGACGCCGTTGCGGCTGGTGAAGGCCAGGGCCGCGACGCCGGTCAGGTCCGGACCGGGCCGGGGAAGCGGGTGTATGGCCAGCAGCGGCGCGACCACCGGCTCGAAGCCGAGCACCTCCAGCCGGGCGGCGGTGCGGGACGCGCCCGGCTCGGCGCGGGTGACCCAGACGCGGCGGATCGGCGTCAGAGGTCGACTCGCTGGTCGCCCGCCGCCGCCCGCACCTCGGCGCCGAGGCGCAGGCCGAGGGCCCGGGCCTGGGCCGTCGCGTCGACGGCCTCGACGTCGCCGATCTCGCCGGCGCGTCGCCAGCGCACAGAGCCGTCGGGGGCCAGCATCTCGGTGGTCAGCCGCAGCCGGCCGGCGGCGATTTCGGCATGGGCCCCGATGGCCGTGCGGCACGAACCCTCCAGCGCCGTCATCGCCCCCCGCTCCGCCGCCACCGCCAGGGCCGTGGCCGGATCGTCCAGCGCCGCCACCCAGGGGGCGCCCCGGTCGTCGGCGCGGGTCTGCAGGGCCAGCGCCCCCTGACCGGGAGCGGGCAGGAAGTCGTCGAGCGACAGCCGCTCGCGGATCACCCCCTCGAAGCCGAGCCGGTTCAGCCCCGCCGCGGCCAGCAGGATGGCGTCGAACTCGCCGTCGGCCAGCTTGCGCAGCCGGGTGTCGACGTTGCCGCGCAGCATCTCGATGGTCAGGTCCGGCCGCAGGGCCAGCGCCTGGGCCTGGCGCCGCAGCGAGGCGGTGCCCAGCCGCGCGCCCGCGGGCAGCTCGGCGAAGCTGGCGAAGGCGTCGCTGACGAAGGCGTCGCGGGGATCCTCGCGCGGCGGGACGGCGGCGATGCACAGGCCGGCCGGCGGCTCGGCCGGCACGTCCTTCATCGAATGCACCGCCACGTCGATGCGGCCCTCCAGCAGCGCCTCCTCGATCTCCTTGGTGAACAGCGCCTTGCCGCCGATCTCCATCAGCCGCCGGTCCTGCACCCGGTCGCCGGTGGTGACGATCTCGACCAGCGGCACGGCCTCGGCCAGATCGGCGTCGGCCACGCCGAGGGCCCGGCCGATGGCGCGTTGCATCATGCCCGACTGGGTCAGGGCCAGTTTGGAGCGGCGCGTGCCGATGCGGACGAGAGGAGCCATGAGACAGCCGTTGCGCCGGGGGGTCGGGGTCGTTACCTCGACCCGATGGACAGGTCCGCCGACTATAGCAGCGAAGGAGGGCGGGCAACCGCGTCACCCGGCCGCGTGCTGACCGTGCTCGGCCTCGAGACCAGCTGCGACGAGACCGCCGCCTCGGTGGTGCGGCTGACCCCGGAGGGCGCGGCGACGGTGCTGTCGTCGGTGGTGCACAGCCAGATCGACGACCACGCGGCCTATGGCGGCGTCGTGCCCGAGATCGCCGCCCGCAGCCATGTCGAGATGATCGCCGGGGTCACGGCGCGGGCCATGGCCGACGCCGGCCTCGGCTACGACGGCCTCGACGGGGTCGCCGCCACCGCCGGACCGGGGCTGGTCGGCGGGGTCATGGTCGGCCTCAGCTTCGGCAAGGCGGTGGCGCTGGCGCGGGACCTGCCGCTGGTGGCGGTCAACCATCTGGAGGGCCACGCGGTGTCGGCGCGGCTCGGCGCCATGGTCGACTATCCCTTCCTGCTGCTGCTCGTCTCCGGCGGCCACTGCCAGCTGCTCGAGGTGCGCGGGGTCGGCGACATGACCCGGCTGGGCGCCACCATCGACGACGCCGCCGGCGAGGCCTTCGACAAGATCGCCAAGGCCCTCGGCCTCGGCTACCCCGGCGGCCCGGCGCTGGAGACGCTGGCCGAGGCCGGCGACGGGGCCCGCTTCGATCTGCCGCGCGCGCTGCTGGGCCGCAAGGACTGCGACTTCTCCTTTTCGGGCCTGAAGACCGCCGCCTCGCGCCTCGCCCACGCCTGCGAGACGGCCCAGGACCGCGCCGACCTCGCCGACGCCGTCCAGACCGCCATCGCCCGCCAGCTCAGCGACCGCTCCGACCGCGCCATGAAGGCCTATGCCGAGCGCCACGACCACCGCCTGTTCGTGGTCGCCGGCGGCGTGGCGGCCAACCGCACCGTGCGCGCCACGCTGGAAGCCACGGCGGCGAAGAACGGATTCGCCTTCCTCGCCCCGCCCATGGCCTATTGCACCGACAATGCGGCGATGATCGCCCTGGCGGGAGCGGAACGGTTGCAGAAGGGTTGGGTCTCGGACATCGACGCCGTCGCCCGCCCGCGCTGGCCGCTGGATGAGAAGAGCGCGCTCGCCGATCCGACCCACAAGCCGGGCCGCAAGGGCGCCAAGGCCTAAGGAGCACCCATGGAATTTCGCACGGCGGGAGTGATCGGCGCGGGCGCCTGGGGCACGGCCCTGGCCCAGGTGGCCGGCTGGGCGGGGCTGGACGTCCTGCTGCAGGCGCGCGAGCCCGAGGTGGCCGAGAGCATCCGAGAACGCCGCATCAACGAGGCCTTCCTGCCCGGGGTGGTGCTCGACAGCCGCGTCGCCGTCACCACCGCGCTGGCCGATCTGGCCGCCTGCGACGTCATCCTCGCCGTGCCCCCGGCCCAGCACATGCGCTCGACCCTGCAGGCCTTCGCCCCCCACCACCGTCCCGGCGTGCCCGTGGTGCTGTGCTCCAAGGGCGTCGAGCGCGGCTCGCTCAAGCTGATGACCGACGTGCTGGCCGAGACCCTCCCGGCCGCCCCCGCCGCCGTCCTGTCCGGCCCCAGCTTCGCCGCCGAGGTGGCCCGCGGCCTGCCCAGCGCCGTCACCCTGGCCTGCGCCGACCCCGCCCTCGGCGAGGCGCTGATGGAGACCCTGTCGGCCCCCGCCTTCCGCCCCTACCTCGCCACCGACCTGATCGGCGCCGAGGTCGGCGGGGCGATCAAGAATGTCCTCGCCATCGCCTGCGGCATCAGCGAGGGCCGCGGCCTCGGGCGCAGCGCCCACGCCGCCCTGATCACCCGCGGTTTCGCCGAGATGACCCGCCTGGGCGTGGCCCTCGGCGGCGAGGCCGAGACCGTGGCCGGCCTGTGCGGCCTCGGCGACCTGGTCCTGACCTGCTCCAGCCCCCAGTCGCGCAACATGAGCCTCGGCCTCGCCCTCGGCCAGGGCCAGAGCGTCGAACAGGCCCTGGCCGGCAAGCGCTCGGTCGCCGAGGGCTATGAGTCCGCCCCCGCCGTGCGCGAACTGGCCGAAAAGACCGGCGTCGACATGCCCATCTCCCTGGCCGTCGCCGCCCTGCTCGCCGGCGAGACCACGGTGCAGGGCATGATCGACGCCCTGCTGTCCCGCCCGCTCAAGGCCGAGCGGCATTGAGCGAGCCCGCGCCCGCCCCCCAACCTGAACGCCAGCGCGTCTGGACCACCCCGCCCGACGTCCCCCTGTGCCCCGAGACCGCCCTCGCCGACCCCGGCGCGCGCAGCTTCGTGCTGCAGATCGGCGAGGCCTTCTTCCACGGCTTCGTGGTCCGCAAGGGCGGCCGGGTCGCCGGCTACGTCGACCGCTGCCCGCACCAGGGCTATCCGCTGGCCCTCGAGCTGGACCGCTACCTGACCCCCGACGGCGAGCGCATCCTGTGCGGCTGGCACGGCGCCGTGTTCGAGCCCCTCACCGGCCTGTGCACCGGCGGTCCCTGCGCCGGCGGGCGGCTGACGCCCTGGCCGGTCACGGTCGCGGACGGGATGATCCGCACGGCCTGAGCCTACCCCTTCCCCATGTCTCGGAACGTCCGCTCCACCTGTTTGAGCAGGCTCTCCAGCTCCCGGACATCGCCGTGGCGCTTCTCCTCGACCGCCCACAGCATGGCGTTGATGATCGAGGCATAGGTCGCCTTCGGATCCTCCGGGTCGAAGGTGAAGGCCATCTCCGGCCGCGGCCCCTCCCGCTGCTCCGCCGCCAGCCCCGCCGCCCGCCGCACCCGCCGCAGGGTCAGGAAGTCCGCCGCCCGGCCCTCGCGCGCCGCCGCCGTCTCCAGCGCCGTCAGGGCCGCCTCGCTGGCCCGCGGATCGTCCGGATCCCAGTCGAACGCCAGCCCCGCCCGCCCCGCCGTCGCCGCGCCGGCGCCCGCCGCCGCCGCCGTCGGCCCGCGCGGCAGCCAGACGGCGTCCGGGTGGTCGATCTTGCGCATCTCCATCTCCTGCGCCCGCACCGAGATCGCCCCTTCCGACACGCCGTACGCCCCCGACAGCACCTCGATCGGCTCCCCGGCCACATAGCGCGCCAGCAGTTCGCGCCACCGCCGCGGCGTCATCCCGGCCTTGCCCTGATGGAACACATGGTCCTCGGGCCAGCCGCCCTCCGGCCGCCGCCGATGATCGACCCACCCCGGCGTCACCCCCCGCCTCAGCCCCCGTTTGGCGGCCTGCCAGTTCATGGTGCTGATCGACACCCCCAGCTCCACCGCCAGGTCGCCCCGCCTCTCCCCCGCCTTCTCCCGCGCGAAAGCCCGGTCCCATGCCTCGTCGCTGTATCTGCTCGGCCTGCCCATGCCGCCCAGTCTGCGCCCGCCCCGTCCTGCGGCGGGAAGATCGCCTCGACAAAAGGCCAGCCGATTGAAGCGGCCGGAGATTATCGCCCCAACCCGACTATAGATCCCCGAACTGTCAGCACAGCGTCACGGCCTTCCTTTCGTCATCCTCCGGCAAGCGGCGCAGCCGCGCAGACCGGGGGACCCAGCGGCGCGCGGGAGCGCGAAGTTGCCGGGAGCGCCGCCGCCCGAAACAGCCCGCCTGAACAGGTCGCCTTCGGCGCCGCTGGGTCCCCCGGTCGCGCTGTGCGCGCCGGAGGATGACGAAAGACCCCCTGTGGACATCCAGAACAAACCGCGAACATCCCCTTGCCCCCGCGCCCCCGGCGCCGCATCACTGCCCCCGGGTCGGCCATCAGTTCACGGAGTTCACGCCCCCATGTCCCCCCTGCCGCCGCCGCCGTCCAAAGCCGACCCCGCCGTCCCCCGCCTCACCGACTCCGGCCTCGCCGCCCGCCTGCTCGAGGGCCTGGAGGGCCTCGACCTGACCAGCGCCGACGGCCGCGCCGGCATCGGCGCCCTGCTGGCCGAGATCGAGCGCCTCTCCCCCGGCGCCATCCTCCAGCAGGCGGCGTGGATCGAGCTAAGGCGGGTGGGATGGCTGGAGGGGCGCTCAGGCCGCGAGGCCCCACGGGCCGGGCGCTAGCGCCTTGTCATCCCCGCGACCCGAAGGGCGGCGCGTAGCAGTCAAAGCGGGGACGCATCGCCCGCGGGCGCGGGACGAGCTTCGTCCTGTGGGGGCGGAGCACGACCTGCCGCCGCATGGGCTGCCCGGGACGGGTGACCTTCTGGGTGCGGCCGCACGGGGCGAGCGGGGATGTCGCGATGACGTGAGGGGGGGCGCCACTGAGCAACACCTGCCACCGCTCAGCTACCAAGGTGCTCAGACTGCATACTTGCCGAACTCGTTCGCGACATACCGAACAGCGGAGATCACCCAATTGTCTATGTGATCCGGTGAGATCGGAGACCAAGCATGACTCTTGGTCCCGGCCGGATCGCTCACAGGGTCCCAGATCGTCGTCGCCCAAGCAGCATTTGCGGGAAAATGAAGCCGTTTCCAGAGCGACCGAAGCCTCAGCTCTTCGCCGGAGTCGCTCGCTTGATCGGGCCCAGCATCCTCCTTCAGGAGTAGTGCCGTATCATCGACTGCCATCTGACCTAGCTCGGCCGCGATCTCGTCTGCCTGCTCCGCTTCCACCTCACGAAAAGGATCGCGACCGCCTAAACCAAACTGCCAATGTGGGTGTCCTGCGCCAGCTCCTGGGAATACGAAGTCTCCAGCGTTCTCGTCATAGCCGCTCCACTCCAAGCGAAACGCTGGCGGTCCGCCGCCCTCACCGTTCTCACAGATATAGAAGCGGAGGCGAGTTTCGTAGAATATACAGTTCTGCCCAGTGGTGATCCATTCTTCAGTGAACCCGACCATTAGAGAAACGCCCGCTACGCTTTGAGCAACAATGATCGCGTGTTCGTGGTCCCGGCCGGTCCAAACCAACTTCGTGTATGCGCTGCCTTGGACACTCCAAGCAACAGAGCCACGGCTAAGTTTGCGGCTTGTCAGAATGACATTTGGGCCCGCTTGTGCTTCCGCAGTCAGCTTCTGACCTAACGCCCTCATCCGGCCCTCGAGGGCTCGTTGAGGAAGTTTGAAGCGCGGATCTTTTAGCTTAGCGGCAGTGGCCATTCAGGCTCTCCGATGCCGTAGGCCAAGAGGGCAAACCTATTCAGCATCTTCGCCTCTGGAAGGCTATCCACATTGCGATCACGCAGAGTAGCGGCGAAGTCGGCGACCTCTGGGCGATTACTGTAAACGATATCCAGATCGGGAAGAGGAACATGCTTCATGTACCGCAAGGCTAGATCGATCTGACCTCCGGCCTGTATAACGCTGAACTCTCGAGTTATGCCGATGAAAACGGCAGAGTTCAGAATGAAGCTGTAATCATGCAAACGATCTATTTGAAGGTCGGGTGGCCGCTTCAATGTCCATGAGTAACCCTGAACGACTGCCAAATCGCCCTCTGGGTCAACCGCGAAAGCTCCTGGACCTGCGAACGCACGGGACACAATGCGCGGCTTCCGTTTCGAAGCACGCTCGTATCGAGCCCTCGCTAACTCAAGGCGGAAGTCATCCGCCAACCTTCGGGGCTCAACGACATGCCTGTAAAACGCCGGCGCAATTGATTTTACTTCTTCAACACTAACCGGACGCCCCGGATAGAAAATATAATTGGTCGGCCAGATGCGACCCTGACGGATCGCATCCTTCTCAGCTACCGGCTTGAAATGCTTCTTCTCTTTAGGCGACATTTTCTCATAGACTGCCCGGTCTACGATAAAGAGACTGCGATCCCCGGCTCGAATGCCAAGTTCGATGCTGAACAAATCCGTGACCGAGTGAGAGGTGCTGGCCTCAATCTTCGGAAGGATTCGTCCGAGCGCATTTGGCGCGGGCATCCAAGATGCACGATCATCAAACAGGTCGGCATCCACCAAATACCCCGACCAGCCGTCTTCTGATCGGTCGATCGATTCTCCGTTTGCCCAATGCCTTATGCCTCGCATTGCAGCCGCCGCAGACCCTTTCGACGGCTGCGCCCAAATCATCTGAACCGGGCTTCGGTCAGCCTTGGATTGATCGATAACCAAACAGGCGACGTTGATCATGGCGCTCTGAAACATGTCAAAAGCGCCGAACAACGCGGAAAGCTTGATTGAATGCGCTTCAGAGATGGATTTTCGCCAACTCTCTCCGAAACTCGAATTCAGAACCCCGGAGGGCAGCAACGTGCCTAGGCGGCCACTCTCTTTCAGGAGAGTCAGACTCTTGCTGACAAAGGCTTGGCTTAAGTCGGGTCGATTTCTCATGACCGGACCGAGAACCGCTTTCATCGAGGCGCGCTGCGTCTCGTCGAGCATCTTGGCGCCGACGTAGGGAGGGTTCATGACGACGAAATCGAAGCGCCGATCAGCAAAATCATGACGGAGAAAGTCTGCGTGCAAAAGCTCGGTTCGGACGTTGATCAATCCGCTCTCGGCCAGCGAAAACTTCGCCATCTCCAACGCCGGACTGGAAATATCCGCCCCAAAAAGCGTGATCTCGCCATCCGCTCCCGCCCGTCTAAGGGCATGCGCTGCTTCAATGAGGAATGATCCTGAACCGCATGCTGGGTCTAGGACCGAGATGGGCCCTCGAGGGGGATTGGCACAAACCGCGTCCGCAACAGTGCGGGCCAACGCTGCCGGCGTATAATAAGCTCCAAGTCGCTCAACGCGACCGGAAGTGACCAGTGGCGGAAGGCCGAACAAGTCGCTCTGACTGGGATCGTTCGCCAACTCCGAGTGCGCTTCTTGGAACACCGCTCCTGAAGCGTGTCGAAGCGTCAGTTTTAAGTTCAGATGCCGCCCGCTCGATTGCGAATAGCTCAGCTCGTGGCGAAACTTTGCAGTGTGATCCGGCTGAACGCGGAGAACAGCGTCGACCGCCGTTTGCTCGGAGTGAGGAATCTGCGATCCCACGTAGCCGCGTATCAGGCCGAAGAAACTCTTCAGCGCAAGCTCGTCAGTTAAGCCCGCTCTCCGAACTCGCGCTCGGTGAGATCGGAAAACCGCGACGATGTGATCTACGACATCGACAGATGGCCGAGCTTGTTCCGCGATCAAGAGATCAAAGAAGCGATCTAATCGCTCTTCGACGACTTTCCGATCAAACTCTCGGGGCGGCTTGCTCGAACCAACATGATGAACCCGAACCTGCTCTTCTTCGACCAGGACGTGATGGCGCATCCGCGCAGACCATGTCCAATCTAGTGCTTCGTTAGGCTCAACCGGCGCACCTGAAAACGTAAAACTACCGTCTGCACCGTCGAGCAATGCAAAATGTTCCTGTTGGTCTTCACCAACGGCGGAAAACAGTGGCTCAGCAGCCAGCCCGAGGCGTCCGGCCCACGAGGCGGCAACGTCTCTGGCGTTCATCTATGCTGCCTCCCAGTCCCGCCCACTCATACAGAGGCGGTCGTCGGACCACAAGTAGTCGTCCCTACGTCAAAAGCGGACGTGTGGCCGGGGCTGTGAGCCCCTAATGCGCCTCGTCCCAATTCCCCGCCGCCCGCGCCTCCACCACCAGCGGCACTGACAGCGCCACGGCCGGCTCCGCCGCCCCCTCCATGACCCGTTTGATCACCGCGATGGCGGCTTCGGCCTCCGCCTCCGGAGCCTCGAAGACCAGTTCGTCGTGGACCTGCAGCAGCATCCGCGTCGACAGCCCCGCCGCCGCCAGCGCCCCCGGCATCCGCACCATGGCCCGGCGGATGATGTCGGCCGCCGCGCCCTGGATCGGGGCGTTGATGGCGGCGCGTTCGCCGAACTGGCGCTCGGCGCCGGACTTGGAATGGATGGCCGGGATGTGGATGCGGCGGCCGAAGACGGTGTGCACCATGCCGTGCTCGCGCACCTCGGCCCGGGTCGCGTCCATATAGGCGCGGATGCCGGGGAAGCGCTCGAAATAGGTCTTGATGTAGGCCCCGGCCTCGCCCTGGTCGATGCCCAGCTGGTTGGCCAGGCCGAAGGCGCTGATGCCGTAGACGATGCCGAAATTGATCGCCTTGGCGCGGCGCCGCGTCTCCGGGTCCATCTGGTCGACGGGGACGCCGAACATCTCGCTGGCCGTGGCGGTGTGGATGTCGACGCCGGCCGCGAAGGCGCGCTTCAGCTCGGGAATGTCGCCGATGTGGGCCAGCAGGCGCAGCTCGATCTGGCTGTAGTCGGCGCTGATCAGCACATGGCCGGGGGCGGCGATGAAGGCCTGGCGGATCTGGCGGCCGGTCTCGGTGCGGATCGGGATGTTCTGCAGATTGGGGTCGCTGGAGGCGAGGCGGCCGGTGGTGGCGGCGGCCAGCTGATAGGAGGTGTGGACGCGGTCGGTGCGGTCGTCGGCGGCCTCGATCAGGGCGTCGGTGTAGGTGCCCTTGAGCTTGGCCAGCTGGCGCCAGTCGAGCAGGACGCGCGGCAGCTCGTGGGTCAGGGCCAGGGTCTCGAGCGTCGAGGCCTCGGTGCCCCACTGGCCGCTGGCGGTCTTCTTGCCGCCGGGCAGGGCCATGTCGCCGAACAGGATGTCGCCGATCTGGCGCGGCGAGCCGACGTTGAACGGGCGGCCGGCCAGCTCGTGGGCGCGCTGTTCCAGCTCGGCCATGCGCAGGCCGAACTCGCTGGACAGGCGTTTGAGGCGGTCGGGGTCGACGCGGATTCCGGCCCGCTCCATGTCGGCCAGCACGGCGGGCAGGGGGCGCTCCAGGGTCTCATAGACCGTGGTCAGTTTCGCCTCGCCCAGCCGCGGCTTGAGGATGCGCCACAGCCGCAGGGTCACGTCGGCGTCCTCGGCCGCGTAGCAGGTGGCCGGTTTCAGCTCGACGTGTTTGAAGCTCTTCTGGCTCTTGCCCGTGCCCGCCACGCTCTTGAACGCGATCGGCTCATGCCCCAGATGCAGCCTCGCGAGTTCGTCCATCCCATGCCCGTGCAGGCCGCCTTCCAGCACGTATGAAATCAGCATGGTGTCGTCGATCGGCCCGACCCGAATGCCCCTCTGGGCCATGACCGCCAGATCGTACTTCCCGTTCTGCACCACCTTGAGAACCGCCGGATTCTCCAGAATTCCCTTTAAACGTGTAAGCGCCTCGGCTTTCGCTATCTGCGTCAGGGGCTCCCGCTGGTCGGTCTCCCCCCCGAAGTCCAGCCCGCCCGCGTTCGCCGCCGGCGCATGCTCATGGGTCAGCGGCACATAGCAGGCGTCGTTCGGCCCGATGGCCAGCGACACGCCGCACAGCCCCGCATGCGTCGCGCTGAGCGCGTCCGTCTCGCAGTCGAAGCCCACGACCCCGGCCAGCGTCGCCCGGTCGATCCAGCGGTCCAGCTCCTCCAGCGTCTGGACGCAGACGTAGGCGTCCATGTCGAAGCTCTGGCCCTCGACCGGGGCGGTCGGGGCGGTCAGGGCGTAGCGGGGCGAGATCACCGGCGCCGTCATCGGCTTGGGCGCGAAGGCCGAAGGGCCGTCGCGGGCCGGGGTCTTGCCGTCGCCGACGCGGGTGCGCAGGGAGCGGAACTCCATCTCGTCGAGGAAGGCGCCCAGCACCTCCGGGTCGGGGTCCTTCACCGCGAAGTCGTCGATCGGTTCGGGGGCGGGGGCGTCGCAGGTCAGGGTGACCAGCTCGCGGCTGAGCAGGATCTGGTCGCGGAAATTGAGCAGGGTTTCGCGGCGCTTGGGCTGTTTGATCTCGCCGGCGCGGGCCAGCAGGGTGTCGAGGTCGCCGTATTCGTCGAGCAGCTGGGCCGCCGTCTTGGGGCCGATGCCGGGCGCGCCGGGGACGTTGTCGACGCTGTCGCCGATCAGGGCCTGAAGGTCGATCATCTTGTCCGGCGTGACGCCGAACTTCTCGAAGACAGCCTCCTCGGCCAGGCGGCGGTCCTTCATCGGGTCCCACATGACGACCGAGGGGCCGATCAGCTGCATCAGGTCCTTGTCGGACGAGACGATCACCGCCTCGCCACCCGCATCCCTGGCCTTGCAGGCATAGGTCGCGATCAGGTCGTCGGCCTCGTAGCCGGGCAGTTCGACGCAATGCACCCCGAACGCCGCCGTCGCCCGCCGGACCAGTGGAAACTGCGGGATCAGGTCCTCGGGCGGCGCGCTCCGGTTGGCCTTGTACTGATCATACAGCGTGTTCCGGAACGTCTTCTCCGAATGATCGAAGATCGCCACCAGATGCGTCGGCCCATCCGTCCCCTTCATGTCCCGCAACAGCTTCCACAGCATATTGCAGTACCCCTGCACCGCCCCCACCGGCAGCCCGTCCGACTTCCGCGTCAGCGGCGGCAGGGCGTGGTAGGCGCGGAAGATGTAGGCCGAGGCGTCGATCATCCACAGCCGCAGCGCGGGGCCGTCCTGGGTGAGGGCGCGGTCGGGGGTCTCGAGGGCGGCGTCGGTCATGCGGCGAACATAGGCGGGCGCGCCGCCGCCGTCACCGCCCGTGACCTACGAGATCCAGGTGTTCTTGCACTCGCCCGCCGTCCAGCCGTTGAAGCCGGAATAGACGCGGCACTCGTAGCCCATGCCGGCGAGGGGGCCGTGCAGGATGCCGGTCTCGACGACGGCGCCGCTGCCGTCGTAGCGGGGCTGTTTGAACGACACCCACTGGACCCGCTGGGGCGCCGGGCTGTCGTCGGGGTCGAAGGCGGCGGGGAAGCTCAGGCCGTAACGGCTCCAGTCGCAATGCGGGGCCCAGCCCGAGCCCTCGTCGTCCAGCCACAGCGGGGGCGGCAGGTTGTCGGTGGTGTTGAACCGGTAGTGATCGCGAGCCACGGCGGCGATGACGGCGCAGTCGTTGCCGAGCTCGCCCGCGGGAATCGTTACCTCCCCGCCCGCCTCCGGCGGCGGCGGTTCGAGGGGCGCGCAAGCCGACAGCGTGGTCAGTACGGCGGCGATGGCGGCGACGGCGCGCATGGGCGGCTCCCTATTTCGAGCGCAGGCCGGTGATGGTGCGGTTGGGGGCGATGTCCTCGGCCGAGGTGATCAGGTGAACGAGGGCCGGACGCCCCGCGTTCCGCGCCGCCGCCAGCGCCGCCGGAAAGTCCTCCGTCCGCTCGCAGCGCACCCCGAACGCCCCGAAGGCCTCGGCGTATTTGACGAAGTCGGGGTTCTTCAGGTCGGTGGCGATGGTCCGCTGCCCGCCCGGATAGTGCGTTTCCTGGTGCATGCGGATGGTGCCGTAGGTCCCGTTGTCGACGACCACCGTCACCGTGTTGATCCCATACTGGACGGCCGTGGCCAGCTCCTGCCCGGTCATCAGATAGTCCCCGTCGCCGGCGATGCAGATCACATCGCGGTCCGGGTGAACCAACTTGGCGGCGACAGCGGCGGGATAACCGTAGCCCATGGCGCCGGAGGTCGGAGCCAGCTGGGTGTGCATGGCCCGGTGACGGTGGAAACGGTGCAGCCAGGCGGCGAAATTGCCGGCGCCGTTGGTGACGATGGCGTCGGCGGGGAGGGCCTCGGCCAGATGGCGGATGACCTCGCTCATGTTGACCGCGCCGGTGACGCCGACGGGCTGGATGAAGGCTTCATAGTCGGCGTGGGCGGCCTGCGCCTGCGCCTTCCAGTCGCGGCCCGGCTCGATGGCCGACAGGGCGAGCGCCGCCAGCGAACAGTCGGCCGCGGCCCCGATCAGCGTCGGCCAGACGCGGCCCAGCTCTTCCGGTCCCGGATGGATGTGGATCAGGGTCCCGGCGGTCCGCTCGCGGTCGAGCAGGGTGTAGCCCAGCGTCGGATTCTCTCCCAGCCGGGCGCCCACGGCGATGATCAGGTCGGCGTCCTTGACCCGTTGGATGAGTTTCGGGTTCGGCCCCAGGCCGAGATCGCCGGCATAGTTGGAGCGGTCATTGGACAGGAGGTCCTTGCGGCGGAAGGACAGGGCGACCGGCAGGCCAAGTCGTTCGGCCCAGTCGCCGATGGCGGCCGCGGCCGCCTCGCTCCAGCCGGAGCCACCCAGCACCAGCAGCGGCCGCTCGGCCTTGGCCAGCCGCTCACGCACCGCCGCGACGAAGGCCGGGTCCAGCGCCGCCTTCGCCGGCGTCACCGGCCGGGTCGGGGCCGGCCCGCCGTCGGCGTGCAGGATGTCCTCGGGCAGGGCGATGACCACCGGCCCCATCCGCCCCTGCAGGGCGGTGGCGAAGGCGCGCTCGACGACCTCGACGGTGCGTTCCGGGCTCTCGATCTCGGTCGCCCATTTGGCCAGGCCGCCGAACACCTCGCGGTAGTCGACCTCCTGGAAGGCCCCGCGGCCGCGGTCGGTCAGGGCGATCTGGCCGACGAACAGGATCATCGGCGTCGAGTCCTGATGCGCCGTGTGCACCCCGATCGAGGCGTGGGTGGCGCCCGGACCGCGCGTCACCATGCAGACGCCCGGCTTGTCGGTCAGCTTGCCATAGGCCTCGGCCATGTTGGCGGCGCCCGCCTCGTGACGGCAGGCGATGACCTGGATGCGGTCGCGCACGTCGGCCAGGGCGTCCAGCACCGCCAGATAGCTTTCACCCGGCACGCAGAAGACCCGGTCGATCCCGTTCACGACAAGGGTCTCGACGAGGCGGCGGGCGGCGGTATTCTGTGGCTGCTGGGTCATCCCGGCGGGTTAGCAGACGGCTCCAGACTTGGCCATGCAACCCCACGGCCACGCTTGGCGTTTGAGCGATGGCATTCAACGTCGAAGGGCACCTCCCATGAAGAAGATCATCGCGCTCAGTCTCGTGGCCGCCGCGCTCGCGGTTTCGGCCTGCAACACGGTCGCCGGCGTCGGTCGCGACGTCCAGGCCGCCGGGTCCGCCGTCGCCGGGGCCGCCAACGACGCCAAGAACTGATTTGGTGCGCCGGGGACCGGGCCGCGCGGTCCGGGCTCCGGTCTCGCATCATCCCCGGGGCAGGCCCTCAGCCTTCGCCCCCCACGCCGAGAGGACACGGACCATGGGTATGCTGGACGACGTTATGGGCGGCCTCGGCAAGGAGGCCGGCGGCGGCATCGCCGACCTCCTCAAGGGTCAGGGCGGCCTCGGCGGCCTGATGGAGAAATTCGGCCAGAACGGGCTCGGCGACGTGGCCGGCTCGTGGGTCGGCAAGGGCGCCAACATGAATATCTCGCCCGAGCAGATCAGCCAGGTTCTGGGCTCCAGCCCGATCGCGGACTTCGCGCGCAAGCTCGGCGTCTCACCCGAACAGGCCAGCGAGACCCTCGCGGGCCTGCTGCCCGAGGCGGTGGACCGGTTGACGCCCGGCGGCACGGCGGACGGCGCAGACGACCTGCTGGACAAGCTGCCCGGCGGCGTCGGCGACATGATCGGCGGCTTCCTGAAGCGCTAGTAGCTGACGCCGGTCAGATAGAGCCCCGTGGCCGGCGCCACGGGGCCGCAGGCCGCGCGGTCACGCGCCTCAAGCGCCGCCGCCACGTCCGCGACCGCCCAACGGCCCAGCCCGACTTCCGCCAGCGTTCCGGCCATCGAGCGCACCTGCCGGTGCAGGAACGACCGCGCCTCGAACACCAGATGCACCTCCTCGCCGACCTGTGAGACCCGGGCGACGTCCAGCGTCTTGAGCGGCGACTTCGACTGGCAGTTGATGTCGCGGAAGGTGGTGAAGTCGTGCAGCCCGACCAGCGCCTGGGCCGCCGCATGCATGGCGACGGCGTCCAGCGGCTTCCGGACATGCCAGACCCGGCCCCGGTCCAGCGCCGGGCGGCCGGGCCGGTTGAGGATGCGGTAGAGGTACCGCCGCCCCGTCGCCGAGAAGCGGGCGTGCCAGTCCGGCTCGGCCGCCACGCAGTCCAGCACCGCCACAGCCTCGTCGACCATATGGGCGTTGAGGGCGTTCATCACGGTGGCGGCGGGCCACGTCCTCTCCAGATCGATCCCGATCACCTGCCCTGTCGCGTGCACGCCGGTGTCGGTGCGCCCGGCTGCGGCGATCCGCACCGTCTCGCCGCAGAAGGCGGTGATCGCCCTCTCGACCGCGCCCTGCACCGTCGGCTGGTCCGCCTGGGCCTGAAAGCCGTTGTAGCCCGAGCCGTCATACTCCAGCGTCAGGCGGTAACGGGGCATCAGGCCAGCACCGTTCCGGCCGGAATCGGAAAGCCGCGCAGCATCTCGTCGGCCGCCTGCGCCGCCTTGCCGGGCCGTTGCACCGTCAGCAGCCGCACCACGCCCTCGCCGCAGGCCACGCGCAGGCCGCCGTCGAGCACCTCGCCCGGCGCGCCGGTTCCGGGCCCGGAGACCCGCGACATCAACGCCTTCATCCGCACCGGCCCGTCGGGACCCGGCGCTTCGAACCACGCGCCCGGGAAGGGCGACAGGCCGCGGACATGGGCGTCGACCTCCGCCGCGGGACGGCTCCAGTCGATCCGCGCCTCGGCGGCGGTGATCTTGCGGGCGTAGGTGGGTTCGCCGACCTGGGGCACGCCCTCGACGCCGCCGCGCTCGATGGCGGCCAGGGCGCGCGGCCACAGGCTCGCCCCGATGTGCGACATGCGTTCGGACAGGGTGGCGGCGGTGTCGTCGGGGCGGATGTCGAGCACTTCCGACAGCAGAACCGGTCCCTCGTCCAGGCCCTCGGACATGCGCATGATCTGTACGCCGGTCTGGCGGTCGCCGGCCATGATGGCCCGCTGGATCGGGGCGGCGCCGCGCCAGCGCGGCAGCAAGGAGCCGTGCAGGTTGAAACAGCCCAGTCGGGGCGCGTCGAGCACCTCGCGCTTCAGGATCTGGCCGTAGGCGACCACGCAGGCCGCGTCCACGTCGAGGCTCCGGAAGGTCTCCATCGCCTCGGCCGCCTTCATCGAGTCCGGCGTGAACACCGGCAGGCCCATGGTCTCGGCGAAGGCGTGCACTGGCGACGGCGTCAGCTTCTGGCCCCGGCCCCGCGGCTTCGGCGGCTGCGAATAGACGGCCACGACCTCGTGGCCGCTGGCGATCAACTCGGCCAGCGAGGGCACGGCGAAGTCGGGAGTTCCCATGAAGGCGAGGCGCATGGGACGCCTTTAGGGGTTTAGTCCCAGCGCGTGAAGACGCCGCCGCCCTCGTCCCACTCGCCGCCGGCGTCGAGCACGTCGTCGAAATCGAGCAGCCGGTCCAGCAGCACGCCCGCCACCACGCCGACGGCGGCGACGCCCAGCAGGGCGATGACGCTGGCCACCCCGACCTTCTCGTTGCGGGTCAGGCGGCGACGGCCGTTGGGATCGATGATGCGGTCGCGGTTGCGCTTGAGACGGGCCATCAGGCGGCCAGCCTCGCCGCCTTCTTGACCTTGGCCACAGCGCGCTCGCGCTTCAGCCGGGACAGATGGTCGATGAACAGCACGCCCTCGAGGTGGTCCATCTCGTGCTGGATGCAGACCGCGTAGAGGCCCTCGGCCTCCTCCTCGATCGTCTCGCCGGCGTAGTCCATGTAGCGGATGCGCACCCGGGCCGGGCGTTCGACGGCGTCGTAGACATCCGGCACCGACAGGCAGCCTTCCTCGTACTGGAACAGTTCGTCCGAGGCCCACAGGATTTCGGGATTGACGAGGTAGCGCGGGTTGCGGCGCGCCTGTTCGTCGGCGGCGCGGACCTCGTCCGAAGCGTCCTCGTCCAGTTCGCCGGCGACCTCGCGGTCGCCCAGGTCCATGACGATGATCCGGCGCGTGTCGCCGATCTGCACCGCGGCCAGGCCGATGCCGGGCGCCGCGTACATAGTGTCCAGCATGTCGTCCATCAGGGCGCGCAGCTCGTCCGTCACCGGCCCTTCGACCGGACGGGAAACCTGCTTCAGCACCGCCAGATCGGCGGCGTTGTCGATGGTGAGGATGCGACGAACGGTCATGGGCGGGAGGTAGGGGGAGCGGGCCCGGACGTCAAGATTTCCCAGCGCGGCGCTCGGTTATGCGGCGACGCCCGGCAGCACCCGGGGCTTCTTGTCCGACCCGATGGCCACATAGGTGAAGACGCCTTCCGTCACCCGCACGGCCTGGCTGCGGGCCTCGTTGCGCGAGCGTTTCCACGCCTCGACGTGCACCCGGATCGAGGTGCGGCCGGTCTTCACCACCTCGGCATGCAGCGACACCTCGTCGCCGACCGCCACCGGCTGATGGAAGACCATGCCGTCCACCGCGATGGTGGCGCAGCGGCCTTGGGCCATCTCGAAGGCCGGGGTCGCCCCCGCGAGGTCCATCTGCGCCAGCAGCCAGCCGCCGAAGATGTCGCCCTCGGGGTTGGTGTCCGCCGGCATGGCGATGACACGGCCGACCAGCCGGCCCTTCGGTTGGCCGTGGGGCTCCGTCATCAGAAGGCGCTCTGGCCGGTGATGGCGCGGCCGAGGATCAGGGCGTGGACGTCGTGCGCGCCCTCGTAGGTGTTGACCGTCTCGAGGTTCATGGCGTGGCGCATGACGTGCATCTCGCCAGTGATGCCGGCGCCGCCGTGCATGTCGCGGGCCTCGCGGGCGATGGCCAGCGCCTTGCCGCAGTTGTTGCGCTTCATCATCGAGATGGCCTCGGGGACCCAGGCCCCCTCGTCGAGCAGCCGGCCCAGGGCCAGCGCGCCCTCGAAGCCGAGGAAGATCTCGGTCTGCATGTCGGCCAGCTTCTTCTGCACCAGCTGGCGCGACGACAGCGGCCGCCCGAACAGCATGCGCTCGCCGACATAGTCGCGGGTCAGGTGGAAACAGGCCTCGGCGGCGCCCATGGCCCCCCAGGCGATGCCGTAGCGCGCCTTGTTCAGGCACGAGAACGGCCCGCGCAGGCCCTTCACGCCGGGCAGCAGGTTCTCTTCCGGCACGAACACGTCGTTGAGGCCGATGTCGCCGGTGATCGAGGCGCGCAAGGACAGCTTGTCGCCGATCTTGTCGGTGGTGAAGCCGTCCATGCCCCGCTCGACGATGAAGCCGCGGATCGCGTCGTCCAGCTTGGCCCAGACCACCGCCAGGTCGCTGATCGGCGAGTTGGTGATCCAGTATTTGGCGCCGTTGAGTTTGTAGCCGCCGGCCACCGCGACCGCCTTGGTCTTCATCGAAGCGGGATCGGAGCCGCCGTCGGCCTCGGTCAGGCCGAAGCAGCCGATCAGCTCTCCGGCGGCCATGCGCGGCAGGAACCGCATCTTCTGCTCTTCAGAGCCGAAGGCGTAGATCGGGTACATGGCCAGGGACGACTGCACGCTCATGGCCGAGCGGTAGCCGCTGTCGACCGCCTCGATCTCGCGCGCGATCAGGCCGTAGGCCACGTGGCTGACGCCCGAACCGCCGTACTGCTCCGGCAGGGTGGCGCCGAGGAAGCCCATCTCGCCCAGTTCGGTCATGATCGACTTGTCGAACACCTCGTCGCGGAAGGCCTCGACCACGCGCGGCAGCAGCTTCTCGCGCGCGTAGGACCGGGCCGCGTCCTGGATCATCCGCTCGTCGTCGGTCAGCCGGCCCGACAGGTCCAGCGGGTCGTCCCAGCGGAAGGTCTTGGCGGGAGTAGCGGAGCCGTCGGCCATGGGTGGTCTTTCCTGAGCGTGCCGGGGCCGCCGTCGGCGTCACGCGATGGTGACGGGCGCCCCCTGTTCCGGCGGGCGGTTTAGGCCAGAATGGCGCCGACGGGTAGAGGCCGCGCCCGTCTCAAGCTATGCTGCGCTCATGATACGCACCTGGAATCGTCTCTTCGTCGACCACCCGCGCGAGGTCGAGGAGAGTTACCTTCACCACATGGCGGCGTCGTCGCGGTTCGGCTTCCGCCTGCTGAAGCTCGCCTCCTGCGCCTTCGTGCACGCCCTGGTGCCGGGCGTGCACAAGGCCACCGTCTCGCGGGCCGTCTGCTGCATGGCCGAGGAACTGGACGGCCGGGCGAAGGAAGCCCGCGAATGCCGCATGCGCGACGCGGGCGTGTGGGATCCGGGGCTTTAGCCGGCGCGGGCGAACGGCTAAGCAGGGCCATGACCCAAGGCCCCCTTTCCGGCATTCGCGTTCTCGACCTCAGCCGCGTGCTCGCTGGCCCATGGGCCACGCAGACACTGGCGGACATGGGCGCCGAGGTGATCAAGATCGAGCGGCCCGGCGCAGGCGACGACACCCGCCACTGGGGCCCGCCCTTCACCACCCGGACCGACGGCTCGAAGGGCGACGCGGCCTATTTCCTGTGCGCCAACCGCGGCAAGAAATCCGTCGAACTGGACATCGCCACCCCTGAGGGCGCCGCTATCGTCCGTGAACTGACGAAGACTTGCGATGTCCTCGTCGAGAACTTCAAGACCGGCGGTCTGAAGAAATGCGGCCTCGACCACGCCGCCCTGTCGGCGATCAATCCGAAGCTGGTCTATTGCTCGATCACCGGCTTCGGCCAAGACGGTCCGGACGCCCACCGGGCCGGCTACGACTACATGATCCAGGCCATGGGCGGGCTGATGTCGATCACCGGCCAGCCCGACGGCGCGCCCGGGGCCGAGCCGATGAAGGTCGGCGTGGCCGTGGTCGACCTGTTCACCGGCCTCTACGCCTCCAACGCCATCCTCGCCGCCCTGCTGCACGCCCGGGCGACGGGACAGGGCCAGCATATCGACATCGCCTTGTTCGACGTCCAGGCAGCCATGCTGGCCAATCAGGCGACCAACTTCTTCGTCTCGGGCGAGGCCCCGACCCGGATGGGCAACGCTCACCCCAACCTCGCCCCCTACCAGCCTTTTCCGTGCACGGACGGTATGGTGGTCATCGCGGTCGGCAACGACAGCCAGTTTCGCGCGCTGGCGGGGGCGCTGGGCGCGCCGGGGTTGGGGGCCGACCCCCGCTTCGCGACCAACGCCCTGCGTATCGAACACCGCGCGGTGATGACCGCCGAGCTGTCGGCCCTGACGGCCCGTCACTCGGCCCACGCCCTCATGGCCATGCTCGAGGCGGCGGGCGTCCCCTGCGGCCCGGTCAATACGATCGATCAGGTGTTCGAGGAGCCGCAGGCGAAACATCGCGGGCTGGAAGTGACGCAGGCGCGCGCCGATCTGTCCGGCCCGGTCCGCACCGTCGCCTCGCCGATCCGGATGTCCGTGACGCCTGTGGTCTACGACCGCGCGCCCCCGGCGCTGGGTCAGGACACGGACGCGGTGCTCGGTTCGCTCAAGCGCTAGCTGCCGACGAGGAACGCCAACAGGGCGGCGCCCAAGGTCACCCTGGCCGGCAGGGTGCGGTCCGGGAGCGAGCCGGGCTCGGGATCGGGCTGTTCCTCGATCGCCTCGACGCCGGCGCGAAGCGCCGCCAGCCGGGCCGTCGCAGAGGCCGCCTCCTTGTCCGGGACGGACAGCCTGATCCACCCCAGCGCCTGCAGGATCAGCGGGTCGGCCTTGGCGTGTTCGGCTCCGCCCAGCGTCGGCGTGAAGCCGTCGGCCCGCAGCCGCGACGCGACGATCTCGGCCTCATAGACGTCGGCGAAACGGGCGATCTCGATCATCGCCCGCCCTCCCTACAGGTCCAGCAACGCCCGCGCCGGATCCTCCAGCAGCTCCTTGACGCGCACGAGGAAGGTCACCGCCTCCTTGCCGTCGACGATGCGGTGATCGTAGCTCAGGGCCAGGTACATCATCGGACGGATCTTGACCTCGCCGTTCACCGCCATGGGGCGCTGGACGATGTTGTGCATGCCCAGGATGCCCGACTGCGGCGCATTGAGGATCGGCGTCGACATCAGCGAACCGTAGGTGCCGCCGTTGGTGATGGTGAAGGTGCCGCCCTGCAGCTGGTCGAGGGTCAGGTCGCCGTCGCGGGCCGCCTTGCCCAGCGCCGCGATGCCCTTCTCGATCCCCGCCAGCGACAGCGTGTCCGCGTCGCGCAGCACCGGCACGACCAGACCCTTGTCGGTGCCGACGGCGACGCCGATGTCGTAGTGGTTCTTGTAGATGATGTCCGTGCCGTCGATCTCGGCGTTGACCGCCGGGATCTCCTTCAGGGCGGCGACGATGGCCTTGGTGAAGAAGCTCATGAAGCCGAGCTTCACCCCGTGCCGCTTCTCGAACACTTCCTTGTACTGCGCACGCAGGGCCATGACGTTGGTCATGTCCACCTCGTTGAAGGTGGTCAGCTGGGCGGCGGTGTTCTGCGATTCCTTCAGGCGCCGGGCGATGGTCTGGCGCAGCCGGGTCATCTTGACCCGCTCCTCGCGCGGCTGGTCGGCGCGGGGCGCGGCGGGAGCGGCGGCGGGGGCCGGAGCGGCCTTCGGCGCGGCGTTGATGGCGGCGAGCGCGTCGCCCTTGGTGATGTTGCCCTTGGGCCCGGTGGCCGCGATAGCCTTCGGGTCGAGGGTGTTCTCGCTGACCACGCGCTGCACGGCGGGGGACAGGTGCGGCTCGTCCGCCTTGACCTGGGCCGAGCCGGCGTTGGCGGATGCGGCGGGCGCGGGCGCACTGGCCGGGGCGGCGCCCGAGGCCGCGATGCTGCCGATCTGCTGGCCGGGCGTGACGGTGGCGCCCGAGTCGGCGCTGATGGTCAGCACGCCGGCGGCGGGGGCGGAGACCTCGACGGCGACCTTGTCGGTCTCGATCTCGACCAGCAGTTCGTCCCTGGCGACCGTGTCGCCGGATTTCTTCAGCCACGTCCCCATCGAGCCCTCGGCGACGCTCTCGCCCATGGTCGGGGTCATGATCGGGACGACACCACCCGAGGCGGCGGCGGGAGCCGGAGCAGCGGCAGGGGCCGCAGCAGGGGCCGGAGCGGCTTCCGCTTTCGGGGCGGCGGCTTTCGCTTCAGCCTTCGGCGCCTCGGCGGCCGGCGCGGCGGCCGCGCCTTCGGTGACCACGCCCAGCACGGCGCCGGGGGTCACGGTCTCGCCGTCGGGAGCCTTGATCTCGGACAAGACGCCGTCCGCGGGCGAGACGACCTCAAGCGAGACCTTGTCGGTTTCCAG
>JACPDR010000040.1 GCA_016183935.1 Caulobacterales bacterium | reverse complement strand
GCACCTTCTTGGCGTGGCTCTGACCGATCACATAGTCGTCGAGGACCTCGCGGATCTCCTTGGGCGACGGCACGCCGTCCTTGGCCTTGGAGAACGAGATTTTGTGCTCTTCACGGATGATATCCATGCAGAGCTCGACGCATTCATCGCAGATGAACACGGTCGGCCCGGCGATGAGCTTGCGCACCTCATGCTGGCTCTTCCCGCAGAAAGAGCAGTAGAGCGTGCTTTTGGCGTCTGTGCCGGCGGCTTTGGTCATCGACCCTTCTCACTCCCGCGATGGCCCCGATATGAGGCCTAACGCGCTTCCTCCGCGTTGATTCCCGAACAATGGGCGCAAAGGTCTTCAAAAAATGACAATCACCCATCACAGCGCCCGCCACAACCCCGCGAAAGCGGAGCAGCAGGCGGAAGCGGACGGTTCACTGTTGATGGTGATCGCGGCGAATGTCTGACATGGGAAGCGACGCTCCATTTCGCCAGCCGCCCCGCAAGGATCAGGCCATCGTCGCCTTCGACTTCGACGGCACCCTGACCATCCGCGACAGTTTCACCGAATTCCTGCGCTGGCGGGCCGGCGCGGGCGGCTGGGCCCTCGGCCTGGTCAGGATGGCCCCGGCCCTGGCCACCTACGCCCGCGACCGTGACCGGGGGCGGATCAAGGCGGCCTCGGTGAGGGAATTCCTCAAGGGCGTGCCCCGGGCGCAACTGGAACAGGACGCCGACGCCTTCGCCGGCCAGGTCTGGCCGGGCTTCATGCGCTACGACGCCCTCGCCGTCTGGAAGGAATGGGGCGCGAAGGGCGCCCACCGCGTCATCGTCACCGCTTCGCCCGAGACCACGGTGGCGCCGTTCGCCCGCCGGCTGGGGGCCGAGGCCCTGCTCGGCACGCCTCTGGTCTTCGACGGCGACGACCGCGTCACCGGCGCCTTCGCCAGCCCCAACTGCCGCGGTGAGGAGAAGGTGCGCCGCCTGCGGGCGGTGTATGGCGAGGACGTCCGGCTGGCGGCCGCGTACGGCGACACCTCCGGCGATACGGAAATGCTGGCGATCGCAGACGCGCCGGGCTTCCGGGTGTTCACGGCCAGGTCCTGATCCCCGGCGGCGTGACAACGCCTATTCGACGACAGGCTCGTCCGCTCTCCTGAGGGCCTCGGCCAGCCGGCCGCCCTGGTCGCCTCCGGAGACGCGGCGGTCCGGGTCAGCTTGATACAGGGCGGCGAGGTACGACCTGTCCCAATGCGTCAACCCGGTGACGGGGGGGCCGTCGAACAGGTTGAGGATGGTCTCGTACCCCGCAGTGTCGCCCTCCGGATCGACCTGTGCGTATCCGACCATCAGCAGATAGTCGCAGAGCTGATCGATTGTGACTGATCCCAACTTCTCGACATCGACGAGCACCATGACCCTCAGCAGGTCGTCGCGGACCCGCGAGACCTGCTGGGACTTGCTGTAGATCTGGATCTGGGGCGGCGGGCGGTCGGGAAGCCGGACCGCCGGCTGCGCCCGCCCCGTGAAGACATCGAAGCTCATGGGGACGCTGACGTGCCACCACCGCACGGCGGCATCGCTCGAGACGAAGCTCTCGAGGACGCTCGGCCGTGCCGCCGCTCCCGAAAACCCTGGCCGAAACAGATCCGGGCTGCGCGCAACCCATTCTCTCGCCACCCCGGGAGCATCGGTCGTGCCGATGATGAAAACGTTGGGGTCGCAGTCGAGTTCGCCCACCGGCAGCCCCAGTTCGTCGGCCCGCGCCACCAGTTCATCGGCGATGTAGCGCGCTGCGGCTCCGTCGAAATTCACCACCCCGAAGCAGGCGCTCCCGGCCCAGCGCGCCAGTCCCCGTCGCTGGACCGGCTGCGCGACCTCGTCGACGAAGGTCGCGGCGCGCTCCTCCAGCGTCTGACCGGAGACGACGACGTCTTCCAGGGTGCTTGCCGGAAGGTCCTGCCCCGCCACGCCCGAAGGCGGGGACTGCGCCCATGCCGGCCCGGCGCCGACGAGGATCAGCGCGGCGATCAAGACCGACAGCCGGTCCATGCGGACACCCTCCGGAGTTCCCGGAGAGCATCCTACCCGCATTCCGCGAGGAGTCACGGCGCCGGCAAACGGCTCTGTTCCGCGGTGGCCTGGACGAAGGATGGTTCCGCTCAGCGGCCGTCGGCGTCCACGTCGAAGACGACGGCCTTGCCGCGCGAGGTCGGGTTCCAGCCCGCCTCGATCGCCGAGGCCACGGCGTTGCGCACGGCCTCGACGTTGATGCGCTGCCTGTCCTGGTCCGGCCGACCGTTCGGGCGCATCGGCATGGGAAACTGCACGACCGCCTCGCGCTTGAAGTCCTTCAGACGCAGGCTCAGGGCCATGCCGTCCCATTTGCCCCCGGCCTTCGGCTGGGGCTGGCGGCGGATTTCCCACTCATAGGTCTCGCCGTCGACCTCGACGGTCCCGCTCGTGTCGCGCGTGTGTTGCATGGCGGCCTGATAGCACAAATGAAAAGGGCGCGCCGACGATGGCGCGCCCCTCCTCTTCTCGTGGCGATGGATTCGATCAGGATCCCGGCGTCTTCACGCCGTCTTCGTCCGCCTGTTCGCGTCGGTCGTACACGTGGTCGACGATGCCCCAGGCCTTGGCCTCTTCCGCGCTCATGAAATGGTCGCGGTCCAGGGTCTTCTCGACCTCCTCATAGGTCTGCCCGGTGTGGTGGACGTAGATCTCGTTGAGGCGACGCTTGGTGTAGCGGATGTCCTCGGCATGGCGCTCGATATCCGACGCCTGGCCCCGGAAGCCGCCCGAGGGCTGGTGCACCATGATGCGGGCGTTCGGCAGGGCCACGCGCTGGCCCGCGGCGCCGGCGGCGAGGATCAGCGAGCCGGCCGAGGCGGCCATGCCCATGCACACCGTCGAGACCGGCGAGCGGATGTATTGCATGGTGTCGTAGATCGCCAGCGCCGAGGTCACCTGACCGCCGGGGCTGTTGACGTACATGCTGATCTCCTTCTTCGGGTTCTCCGACTCCAGGAACAGCAGCTGGGCGCAGATCAGCGAGGCCATGCCGTCCTCGAAGGGCCCGGTCAGGAAGATGATCCGTTCGCGCAGCAGGCGCGAGAAGATGTCGAAGGCCCGCTCGCCCCGGCTGGATTGCTCCACCACCATGGGGACGAGGTTCATGTTCATCAGTTCGATCGGATCGCGCATATGGGCCTTCTCGGGATGCAAGGGCGCGACTCACCGGCCGCTGCCTGTTGGACAGGATATCGCGTCGCCGAACCCTCGACGCAAGGCGCGAGTGGAGCGGGCCTCATTCCGTCACGGGCGACGCCCGCCGGGACCGCACGAGACCGTCGGCGACCTCGCCGGCGACGCTCCCCGGATTCTGGCGCATGCGCTCCGCTCCGTACAGGGCTTCCAGATAGGACCAGTCCCACGAGGTGAGGCCTGGGGTGGAGCCGGGATCGGCAAACACATTCAGGACCGTGTCGAAGCCGGCGATGTCGGCTTCGGGGTCGACTTGGGCCAGCGACACCATGGCCACATAGTCGGCCAGCTGGCCGATGTCGGTTTCGCCCACCAGGTCGATGTCGACGATGACGATCGCCTTGTTCAACTCATCGACGACCTGGCTGTTCAGGCGAGACGCGCCCCGGACGGTGGTGACGGGCGGGGACAGGTCGCCGGGCAGCCGAACCGCGCGCTCGCCTGTGTCGCGATCGACCGGCAGGCTGACCTGCCACCAGCGCACGGGCCGGTCCCCGGTCGTAAAACGCTCCAGCGCCTCCCCGCCCCGGTCCACTCCGCCGATGCCGATGCGGAAGGCGCGTCGGTTATGGTCCACCAGGGCCGCGGCCAAGGCCTGGCCGTCGTCGGCGAAGACCACGAGGATGTTGGCCGTGCAGCCCGGCTCGCCCGGCGTCAGGCCGAGGTCCCCGGCCACGGTCGAGACCCGGTCGGCGACGTACCGGGCGGCCTCGCCCTCGAGATTGGCCACGCCGACGCAGATATCGCCGCGCCAGCGGGCGAGGCCGCGGCGCTGCGCCGGAGCCGCGACCTCGCCGACGAAGTCGCGGGCCATTTCAGCCAGCCGACGGCCCTCGACCGTCACCTCCCCGAGCTCGGTGACGGCCTCCTGGGGCGACGGCGGCGTCTGCGGCGGCTCCTGGGCCGAAACGGCCATCAGTGACAGGGCGGCCATCACCGGGACGGCCAAGGCGTACAGGGGCATCAGGAACTCCGCGTCGGGCCCCAACCGTGGCCACGGCGGTCGAGCAGGTCAATCGGAACAGGCGCCGGCCGCGTATTCAGGGCGTCGGCGTCGGTTCCTCGTCTGGACCCTCGCGCCAGGCGGCGGCGATCGCGGCGGCCACCGCCTGCACCTGGCTGCGCTGATTGATGCGGTGCGATTCCGACCCGGGACCGTACAGCCCCTCGAGGTAGGCGCGGTCCCAGCCGCTCAGCCCCGGCGGGGCCGACGCCGGGTCCTCGAACAGATTGAGAATGGTGTCGAACTGGCTGGTGTCCGCCTCCGGATCGATCTGGGCCATGGCCACCATGGCGAGATAGGCGCCGAGCTGCCCCGCGGTCGCCCCGTTCAGCCGGTCGACGTCGACGATGATGAACACCCGCTTCAGCACATCCACATACTGGGTGCTCAGGCGCGACGGGGCGTTCACGTCGGTGATCGGCGCATAGTCCATGACCGCGCCCGGTCCGACCGCGGCGCCGTTGACCTCGCCCGGCATGCGGACGGCCGGCATGCCGGTCTCGCTGTTGATTGGCATGCTGACATGCCACCAGCGGACGGGACGGTCCTCGGTGGTGAAGTCCCGCAGGGCCGACTTGCCCCGATCCATCCCCGGCGAACCCACGCGGAACAACACGGGCCGGACGGCCACGAAATCCTTCGCGAAGCGGGCCGCATCGGTCGTGGCCATGATCAGGACGCTGGGATGGCACTCCGGCTCGTGCGCCCGGAGCCCGAGGCTGCGGGCGACGTCGGAGACGTCGTCGGCCAGCTGCTGCGACAGGGCGTTCTCGAGATTGGCGACGCCGACGCAGACGCCGTCATGCCACCGCGCGAGGCCGCGCCGCCTGGCGGGGGCCGCGATCAGGTCGACGTATTCCTCGGCGGCGGCCTCCAGCCGGCGCGCGTCGACGACGACATCCTCCAGCCGGATTGGCTCATTGGCCGGGCCGGGCGGCGCGGGCGGGACCTGCTGCGCAACCAGCATCATGGCGACCAGGCTGCTGATGATCATCGCGGAGTCTCCGGCATCGCACTGGCGTTCCGTAAGGTTGCGGCCCGGCCCAAGCCGAAGTTGAACCCTCTTCCCGAAAGCCGGCGCGGTCAACCCGACCGCCTGAAACGCGAAACCCCCGCCCCGGCGATCCGGGACGGGGGCTGAAAGCGACGCCGCCGGGCGACGATCAGAGGTCGTCGTCTTCCTTGAGCAGCTCTTCCTTGGTGATCTTGCTGTCGGTCACCTTGGCCGTGTCGAAGATCAGGTCGCAGACCTTCTCCTCGTAGATCGGGGCGCGCATCTGGGCGGCGGCGTTGGGGTTCTGGCGGTAGAAGTCCAGCACCTGACGCTCCTGGCCCGGATAGTTGCGGGCCTCGTTCATGATGGCGTTGTTGAGCTCCTGGTCAGTGACCTGGACGTTGTTGGCGCGGCCGATCTCGGCCAGCACCAGGCCCAGGCGCACACGGCGCTCGGCGATCTTGCGGTACTCTTCCTTGAGTTTCTTCTCGGACTTCTTGGCGTCCTCTTCCGGCAGGTTGCCGGCTTCCTTGTCGGCCTGCACCTGCGACCAGATGCCGTCGAACTCGGCGTCGACCATCTTGGGCGGCAGCGGGAAGTCGTGGGCCTTGTCCAACTCGTCGAGCAGGGCGCGCTTCAGCTTGAAGCGGGCGGCGCCCTTGTACTGCTGGTTCAGGTTGTCGCGCAGCAGCTCCTTGAGCTTGTCCAGCGACTCGAGGCCGATGCGCTTGGCGAAGTCCTCGTCCACCACCGCGGGGGCCTCGGCCTTGATGGCCTTGACCTTGACGTCGAAGGTCACGGCCTTGCCGGCCAGATTCTTCGCCTGATAGTCCTCGGGGAAGGTCACGTTGAGGACCTTCTCCTCGCCGACCTTGGCGCCCTTGAGCTGCTCCTCGAAGCCCGGGATGAAGCGGCCCGAGCCGATCACCAGTTGGGCGTCCTCGGCGGCGCCGCCCTCGAAGGGCTCGCCGTCCAGCTTGCCCAGGAAGTCGATGGTGACCTCGTCGCCCTCGGCGGCCTTGACGGTCTTGCCCTTCTTTTCCTCGTAGGACTTGGCCTGGCCGGCCAGCTCGGTCAGCGCCTCGTCGAGGTCGGCGTCGGTGGCCTCATAGGTCGGGCGCTTCAGCTTCAGCGTCTTGACGTCGACCGGCGTGAAGTCCGGCATGACCTCCAGCGACATCTCGTAGGCGAGGTCTTCCTGACCAGCGATGACCTTGTCCATGTCCGAGGTCAGCTTCATCTCGGCCGGGGCGGCCGGGCGGACCTTGGCGTCGTCGAGCGCCTTCTGGCTGGAGCTGTTCAGCGCCTCGTTGACGATTTCGCCCATCAGGTCGCGGCCGAAGGTCTTCTTGACGTGCGACGCCGGGACCTTGCCGGGCCGGAAGCCCTTCAGCTTCATCTGCGGCGCGACTTCCTTCAGCTTCGCGTCCAGTTTCTGGTTCAGCTCCGCGACGGGGATGGTCACCGCGATCACGCGGCTGAGGCCTTCGTTGGACTTTTCGACGACTTGCATGGTCGGGATTCTGACGCTCTGGGGCGGCGCCTTCGAGGCGGGGCGCGCGCGATGTGGGTAAAGCAATAAGGGCCGCCCTTGCGAGGCGGCACCTTGAAGCCCGCCCTTATGTAGACGACGGCTCCAAAGGTCAATGTGAACCCGCAGGGCTCGGGTTTCGGCGGCGGGCCGGAGCCGCTATCTGGACGCCATGGACCAGTCCCCTCCCCCCATCGGCGTCGCCGTCTTCCCGGTCACGCCGCTGCAGCAGAACTGCACCCTTGTCTGGTGCCGCAAGACGATGAAGGCCGCGATCATCGATCCGGGCGCCTCGGTCGACGCCCTGCTGGGCGCCGTGGCGAAGCAGGGGCTGACCCTGGACGCCATCTGGATCACCCACGGCCACCTCGACCACGCCGGCGGCGCGGCCGAGATGCAGGAGAAGACCGGCCTCGACATCATCGGTCCGCACCCGGAGGACCAGTTCTGGATCGACGGCATCCCGCAGCAGGGCCAGCTCTACGGCCTGCCCGACGCCCGCAGCTTCACGCCGACCCGCTGGCTGGCCGACGGCGATGTGCTGACGCTGGGCGAGACGACCTGGGAGGTCTACCACTGCCCCGGCCACACGCCCGGCCACGTGATCTTCTTCAACCGCGAGGCCCGCTTCGCCCAGGTCGGCGACGTGCTGTTCCAGGGATCGATCGGTCGCACGGACTTCCCCCGCAGCGACCACGGCGCCCTGCTCGAGGCGATCACGACGAAGCTCTGGCCGCTCGGCGACGACGTGACCTTCGTGCCCGGCCATGGCCCCAGCTCGACCTTCGGGGCCGAGCGGCGCGGCAATCCGTTCGTGTCGGACCAGGCCATGCGGCGGGCGCCGATCGCGCGCGCCGCCGCCGGGCCATCCTGATCATCCGTCCTAACGGGCGATCAGCATGCCGATGACGACGCCGAGGCCGAGCGCATAGAGCGTCGCCCGCATCGGCTCATCCTCGACAGCCCGCCGCAGCCGATCGGCGCGGGTCCGGCTCCAGTCGCGCGCGGCGATGGCGTCCTCGCGCACCGCTTCATGGATCGGCCGCGGGCCGAAGGCGCGGGCCTCCCCATCCATCAGTATCGCGTCCGCCTCCCGCTCCAGCCGGGCCGACTCCAGGTCGGCCTGGTCGTCGATGTCCTCGGGTTGGGTGGGGCCGGTGTAGGTCTCGGTCATGGCGGGCTCCTGCGGTTCGTTTCGGCTGTTCAATCCGCGCGCGCCGCCGGAGTTCCTGCCGTGAAGATCGTGATTGAACGGCCGCTCGGGCCCCGCGTTCAAACCGCAGGAAGGAGGCAGCCATGACCTATATCGAACCCACCCCGCCCGGCACGCCCCAACCCGACATACCGCCGCCGGACACGCCGCAGCCCGACATCGATCCGGGCTCCACCCCGGACGAGGTGCCGCCGCTCGAACCTGGCGGCGGCGGCGAGGGCGACTCCCGCCCCTATGGCGAAGAGGATGATTGAGCCTTCGGCAAACCCTCTGATTCGCTCGCGTTTCTGTGAGGTCGAAACCGGAACCGGACGACGGCGCGGGGGTTCACTCAGCAACCTCGACCGTCGGCACGAAAGGACATTGCAATGGCTTTAGGTCAGCCCACCCGAGCCTCCGGTGTTTCCAAGCGGGGCTTCGCCTCGATGGATCCGGAACGACAGCGGGAGATCGCGCGTAAAGGCGGCGCCAGCGTCCCGAGCGAAAAGCGCAGCTTTTCCCAGGATCGCAGCCTGGCCGCCCAGGCCGGTCGCAAGGGCGGCGAGGCCTCGCACGGATCACGGACCAAGGAGACGCGTCCGTCCGAATAGGGGCGAGACGCAAGACAGGATTGACGGGCGGCGTCGGGACTGACGCCGCCTTTTCTGTATTCAGCCCTCGAGCAGCGCCAGGGCCACGGACGGCTCCGGACCCGCCTCGAACGCCGCCACGGTCCAGCCCGAGGCGGCCGCCAGGTCCCGCACCGACGCCTCGGTGAATTTGCGCGAGTTCTCGGTGTGGATCGTCTCGCCCTTGCGGAAGGCGATGACGCGACCGTCGATCTCGACCTCCATGTCCCGCGTCGCCTCCAGATGCATCTCCATGCGTGAGGCCTCGGCGTTCCAGACCGCGCGATGGACGAAGCTGTCGACATCGAAGCCCGCCTTGAGCTCGCGGTTGGCGCGGACCAGCAGGTTGCGATTGAAGGCCGCGGTCACGCCGGCGGCGTCGTCATAAGCCGCGGTCAGCACCTCCGGCGCCTTGACCAGATCGACGCCGAGTATGAAGAGCGCCCGGTCGCCGAGCTGACGCCGGGCGGCCGTCAGGAAGGCCACCGCCTCGTCCGGCTCGAGGTTGCCGATCGTGGAGCCGGGGAAGAAGCCGACCCGCCGCCCCTGCCCGATCCCCTCCGGCAGCGCGGCCAGATGCAGGAAGTCGCCGACCAGCGGCGCGACCTTGAGGCCCGGATAGGCGTCGTCGATGCGCCGGGCGGCGGCGTTCAGCGCATCGGCGCTGATGTCGATCGGCACATAGGCGGTCAGGTCGGGCGCGGCGTCGAGCACGATCCGCGTCTTCTCGCTGGCCCCCGATCCGAACTCGACCAGGGCCGCGTCCGGTCCGAAGCGACCGGCCCAGGCCGGGGCGACCTCGCGCAGCAGCGCCGCCTCCTGCCGGGTCGGATAATATTCCGGAAGGCGCGTGATGGCCTCGAACAGCCGCGAGCCCTCGGCGTCGTAGAACCATTTCGGCGATGCGGTTTTCGGCGTCCGCGTCAGGCCGGCGATCAGGTCGCGGCGAAAGCGGGCGGTCTCGCCGTCCTTGCTTGCTCGCGCCGACGGGGCGGGGAGATCCTCGGCCAGTCTCAATCCCATGAACGCCCACCTCTGATGCGGATAGAAGAAGTTCCGGTAGCTGGCCCGTCCATGCCCTTCCGGCGTCGCCCAGGAGGAGCCCCGCAACACCATCTGGTTGGCCATGAACTTGCCGTTGTACTCAGACGCGGTTCCTTGGGTCGGCCTGAACCCCCGATATGGGGCGTAACTGCTCGACGTCCACTGCCAGACCTCGCCAAAAGCGTTCGAGAACACTTCCGGCCGGCAACGGACCGCGTGTTCCCACTCCGCCTCGGTCGGCAGACGGCGGCCGGCCCAGCGGGCGTAGGCGTCCGCCTCGTAGAAGCTGACGTGCCGGACTGGCGAACCCTCTTCGACCGGCCGCCGTCCCGCCAGCGTCATGGTCGTCCAGCCGGCGTCGTCGAGGCGCCAGTACAGCGGCGCGGTCCAGCCCTCGGCCTTCACCGTGGCCCAGCCGTCGGACAGCCACAGCTCCGGACGGGCATAGCCGCCGTCCCCGACGAAGGCCATCCAGTCGGCGTTGCTGACCAGATCGCGGTCGAGGCCGTACGGCTCCAGCCATTGGCGATGGGCGGGGCTCTCGTTGTCGAAGGCGAAGCCGCCGCCGTCATGGCCGATCTGCACCAGTCCGCCCTCGAACCGGGTCATGCCGCCGCGCGGACGCTGCGCCGGCGACCGCCGCGGTTCCGCGTCATAGGCGGCCGGATCCAGCGGCGACCGGGCCATCAGATTCAGCAAGTCCATCAGGAACAGTTCCTGATGCTGCTGGTCGTGATGCAGCCCGAGCGTGAACAGATAGGCCTGCCGCGCATCCGGCCCGCCGCGCTCCAGCCACCGCTCCATGCGGCGGTCGATCTCGCGCCGGTAGGCCAGCACCTCCTCCAGGGACGGCCGCGTCATCAGACCGCGCTCGCCCCGCCCGACCCGCTCGCCCAGGGTTTCGTAGTAGCTGTTGAACAGGGTCTGGAGGCGCGGATCGACCGGCTGATAACCCGGCTCCCCGGCGAGGATCATCGCCTCGAAGAACCAGCTCGTATGCGCCAGGTGCCATTTGCCGGGACTGCAATCGGGCATCGACTGGGCCGCGAGGTCTTCCGGGCCCAGGCCCCAGGCCAGCGCCGGCATGGCGGATCGGACGCGACGGAACTCTTCGAGCATCGCCCCTGTCGCCGCCGAGGCTCTCATCGATGCGCTCATGCGTCGGGTCCCTCGTCTTGTCCGGTTCCCGCGGTTCGAGACAACCGGCGGCGGTCCCCTTTTGTTCCACGCCGAAGCCGCCCTGTCCAGCGGAACGGTCCCGTCGAGCGGGCGTTCAGATTGCACGTCCCTGATTTACGGTGACATTCCGTCCGTATCGAGAGCTTGTCCGCATGTCGCTGCCCAGCGCGCCATTCGAGGGTCACGACTCCGGCCCCGACGCCCCCGGCGGCATCGTCGATCGCGCCCGCTGGCGGGAAGCCGTCACCGCCCGCATTCCCTCCCTGCGCGCCTTCGCCTGGTCGCTGTCGCGCAACGGCGCGGATGCGGACGATCTGGTCCAGGAGACGCTGACCAAGGCCTGGACCTACCGCGACCGCTTCGAGCCAGGCACCAACCTCAGGGCCTGGCTGTTCACCATCCTGAGGAACTCCTGGTACTCTTCGGTGGCCAAGCGCAGCCGCGACGTCGCCGACGAGGACGGCCATCACGCCGCCCGCCTCACCGCCGAGGGCAGCCAGGAATGGACGGTGGAGCTGAGCGCCCTCAAGGTCGCGCTCGACGACCTGCCGGCCGAGCATCGCGAGGCCATCGTCATGGTCGGGGCCGCGGGCCTGTCCTATGAGGAGGCGGCCGAGATCGCCGGCTGCGCCCTCGGCACGATCAAGAGCCGTGTCAACCGCGCCCGCAACCGTCTGGCCGAGGCCATGGACATGCCGCGCGGGGCCGTCTGAGGCTAGTGGGGTCGTCCCCGCTTGGGCGGTTCGCCGGTCAGCCGATCGACGTGATCCTTCAGCGCTGCGGGCGTGGGCTGGGCCGCCACCGCCTCGAAGGCGTCTCGCAGGGCCTTGTCGAGCGGCGGCCTCGCGCCCGCTTTCGGTCTCCTGGCCATGCCCCCGCTCAGACCCGCCGAATCGCGTCCAGAAGCTCGTCCACCGCCTCGGCCGTCGTCGCCCATGAGCAGACGAAGCGCACCGAGCCGTCGTCGAACCGGTAGCAGGCCCATCCCAGGTCGTTGAGCCGCTGGTGGGCGGCCGGCGGCATGCGCACGAACACGGCGTTGGCCTCGACCGGATGCGCCAGGGCGAAGGCCGAACCGGCCAGGATGCCGTCCGCCAGCCGCTGCGCCATCAGGTTGGCGTGGGCGGCCCCGTCCTCCCAGGCGTTGCTCTCCAGCAGGCCAAGGAACGGCGCGGCCAGGTAGCGGGCCTTGGACGCCGTCTGCCCGCCCTGCTTCAGGCGGTTGTCGATCCGGCGCGCCAGAGAGCGGTCGAACATCACGATCGCCTCGGTGCAGTTGGCGCCCGCCTTGGCCCCGCCGAACACCAGCACGTCCACGCCCAGCCGGGCGATCTGGGTCAGGTCGAAGCCCGCCGCCGCCGCATTGGCCAGCCGCGCTCCGTCCATGTGCACGCCGCAGCCCTTCAGCTTCACCGGCTCGATCAGGTGCCGCAGCTCCTCCTCGGTGTAGACCGTGCCGTATTCGGTCGACTGGGTCAGGCTCAGCGCCGCGGGCGGCTGGCGATGGCCGACCTCGGGTTCGTCCAGCGCGGCGTTCAGGGTTAGCGGATCGATCTTGCCCGAGAATCCGGGCAGGCCGATCAGGCCGACGCCCGAGCCGAAGAAGCCCGGCGCGCCGGTCTCGTCGGTGCACACGTGGGCGGCGTGGTGAGCCAGCACGGCCTCGTGCGGCCAGGCCAACATCGACAGGGCGATGGCGTTCGCCGCCGTGCCCGAGAAGACGAAGCGGATCTCGGCGTCGGCGTCGAGCCGGCGGCGGATCTGGTCGGCGGCGCGGGCGGTGACCTCGTCGGCGCCGTAGGCCCGGGCGTAGCCGTCGTTGGCGTCGATAAGGGCCTGCAGCGCGGCCGGGGCCATGCCGGCGGTGTTGTCGGAGCCGAAGTCGTAGCGCATGGGATTCAGGCCTTTCGGACCAGACGCCGGCGGCGCGGGGCCGGCGCGGGGGGCTCGGGCTTGGGTTCGGGCTTGGGCTTCTCGACCGGGTCGGGGCCGGGCGCGGGCGGTTCATAGGCCACGGCGACCTGATGCGGGAAGGGCAGTTCGATGTTGGCGGCGTCCAGCGCCTCCTTGACCCCCTGGGTCAGGTCGGCCTTGACCTGCCACCAGTCGTCGACCTTGACCCAGGCGTGCAGCGTCACCTCGACGGCGCTGTCCAGCAGATTGGTCACGCCCGCCCAGGGCGCCGGATCGGCAAGCACCCTTTCGTGCGCCTCGGCGACGCCCTCGATCACCGCCCGGGCCTGTTTCAGATTGGCGCTGTAGCCGACGTTGAACAGTATCTCGACACGCCGCGTCCTCTGGCCGGTCAGGTTGATGATCACATCGCCCAGCACCTTGGCGTTGGGCACCACGATCTTGTGGTTGTTGGCGTTCGACATCTGGGTGGTGAACAGGTCCAGCCGCTGCACCGAGCCGCTCACGCCGCCGATCTCGATGACGTCGCCGACCTTGTAGGGCCGCAGCACCAGCAGCAGCACGCCCGCCGCGACATTGGACAGCGTCCCCTGCAGGGCGAGGCCGACCGCCAGCGAGGCCGCGCCCAGCACGGCGATGATCGAGGTGGTCTGCACCCCCAGCCGCTGCAGCACCGCGATGAAGCCGACGATGTAGACGACAACCCGCACCACCTGCACGACGAAGCTGAGCACCGTCTGGTCGTGCCTGAAGCCGCGCACGCGCGAGAGCGCCCGGCGGGTGATCCGGGAAGCCCATTTGGCCCCGACGACCGTCGCGGCGAGGATGATCAGGGCGATCGTCAGGTTGACCGCCAGATCGCCGGCCATGTCGGTCAGCTTGGCCAGCACGGCCGCATCCAGGGTCACCGCCTGCTGGCCCGCGGCCACCGCGTCGCTGAGGGGAGTCGGAAGCTCGATCATGAGCCGGGTCTAACGCCCTCGCCCCGATTTGGAAGCCCGCCGGGCCGATTCTTCACACCCGCGCCGCTCCGACCCTTCCGCCGCCGCTTTCCAGCGCGTCCAGCAGGTCCATGACGTCGTCGAGCGTATTGGCCTCGCGCGCCGGCTTGTCCCAACGGATCCGGCTGACCCGCGGGAAGCGCATGGCCACGCCGGACTTGTGCCGGGTCGACCGGTTCAGCCCCTCGAAGGCGATTTCCAGCACCAGGCCGAAGTCGCGCTCGGCCCGCACCGACCGCACCGGCCCGAACCGTTCCACCGTGTGGTCGCGGACGTATTTGTCGAGCTGTTTCAGCTCCTCGTCGGTGAAGCCGAAATAGGCCTTGCCCACCGGGGTCAGCGCCCCCTCCCGCGTCCATACCCCGAAGGTGTAGTCGGAATAGAAGCTGGAGCGCTTGCCGTGCCCGCGCTGGGCGTACATCAGCACCGCGTCGACGACGTGCGGGTCGCGCTTCCACTTGAACCACGGCCCCTTCGGCCGGCCCGCGACATAGGGGCTGTCCCAGCGCTTGAGCATGAGCCCCTCCGCCGCCGCCCCGACCGGCGGATCGGCCCGCAGCACGGCCAGTTCGTCCCAGTTCGCATAAGGCACGATCGGCGACAGGTGCAGCCGGTCTCCGCCATGGCCGGCGACCACCGCCTCCAGCCGGGCGCGCCGGTCCTTCAGCGAAAGCGGCCGCAGATCCTCGCCGTTCGCGGCCAGCAGATCGTAGGCCACGATCGCCGCCGGGAAGGCCGCCATCATCTTCGCGTCGACCGTCTTGCGGTTCAGGCGCTGCTGCAGATCGCCGAACGGCGCCACGCCCCCTTCCCCGCGCTCATTGGCCCGCCAGACCACCAGTTCGCCGTCGACCGCCCCCTCGAACGCCAGCCCCGCCACGACGTCCGCGAAGGCCCCCGAGATTTCATCGCCGGTGCGGGAATACAGCTTCACCACGCCGCTCTCGCGCACGGCCTGCACCCGGATGCCGTCCCACTTCCACTCGGCGGCGTAGTCGGCCGGGTCCAGCTTCTGGAAGTCGACCGCCTCGTCGATGGCCACCGCCAGCATCACCGGCCGGAACCGCCCCGGCGCCTCCGCGTCGGGCCGCGCGCCATGCCCCTCCAGCCAGGCGAACAGGTCGCCGTAGGGCGGGGTCAGGGCGTGCCAGACCTCCTCGATCTCCGACACCTCGACCGGCTCAAGCGCCACCGCCGTCTCGCCGCCTTCGGGATCGGGCGGCTCGCTGACCGCCGCGGGCCGGATCATCGCTGCGGCCGTCTTGGCCAGCCGGGCCGACAGACCGACCCTCAGGCCCCCGGTCATCAGCTTCAGCAGCGCCCACCGCCCCTTGGGCTCCAGCGCGTCGAGCCAGCCTTCCAGCAGGCCCGCGACCTCGCTCCGTGAGGCGGTGCGCAGCGCCTCGACCACCTCGCCCAATTCGGGCTCGCGGTTGGCGCGATGGTCCGGATCGCGCGGCCAGATCAGCGCCACCGTCTCGGCCAGGTCGCCGACGTAGTCATAGGACCAGCCGAACAGGACCGGATCGATCCGCGCCTCCACCGCCTTGCGGATCATCGCCGGCTTGGCGGCGTCGAAGGTCAGGTCGCCGGTCAGGGAAGCCAGGGCCCAGCCCCGGTCCGGATCCGGCGTGCTCCGCAGATAATCCCTCAGCAGCACCAGCTTCGCGTTGCGCGAGGCCGTCAGCGACAGGCGGTCCAGCAGTTCGGCGAAGGCGCGCATCGGACCTTCAAACGCGAAAACGCCCCGGAAGTCTCCCTCCGGGGCGTCTTTGCTGGGCCGTGGTCAGATGACTCCGCCTTCTCGACCCGACATGGCCCGGGCCTCAAGCGGCGCGAAGCGCGATAGGCCCACTCAGTTGAACAGCCCGGCGATGACGGCCGTGATCAGGCCGGTCGCGATCGCGGTCATGACGACGTCGTCGCCGCTGCGGACGTAGTGGTAGCCGCGGGGCGGCTGACGCAGGCCATAGCGGCCGTAGTCGCTCACGACGTACTGGTTGGAGCGGTAGTAGGACGGCATCCGCTGGCCATAGGACCACGAACGGGTCTGGTAGCCGCGGGGGGCATAGTAGCGACCGGCGTTGTAGCGGCGCTGCGCCTGCTGCCAGCGGGCGTAGGCGCGCTGTTGCTGACGGGCTTCGCGGCGGTCCTCGCGGACGTCCTGACGCCATTCGCGACGATCCTCGCGGGCGTCGCGGCGGTCGTCACGCCGATCATCGCGGCGGTCCTGACGCTGTTCATACCGGTCGCCGCGCGACTGCGCTTCGGCGGCGGAGGCCACGCCCAGCGACGTCACGGCGAACGTGGCGGCGAGGGCGGCGGTGAGAGCCTTCTTCATGGGACTGTCTCCAGATGCGGCCGAAGGAATTTCGACTTGCCCGCACCGTGGACCGTGGCCGTTGAGCCGGGTCTGAACGGCCCTGCTCACCTGCCATTCACCCGACCGTCGCCTTTCGAACGCTATTGCCGCCGCGTCAGGCCGCCTGGATCGCCTCGTCATTCTCGATCAGGGCGCGCAGGCCGTCCCGACCGCCGCCGACGCGGTTCATCACCTGGGCCAGGGCGGCGAAGTCGATCGGCTTGTTCAGATAGGCGTCGGCGCCGGCCTCCAGCCCCGCCTCGTGATCCTCGACCCGCGCCGAGGCGGACAGGACCACGATCGGCGTCTCGGCGTTGGCTCCGCCGCCGGCGCGGATGCCGCGCGTCGCGGTCAGCCCGTCCATGACCGGCATGTTCACGTCCATGACGATCAGGTCGAAATGCTGACCCGCCGCCATGTCGAGCGCGATCTGGCCGTTCTCGGCCGTCGACGAGGTGTGCCCCGCCGAACTCATCCAGGCTTCCAGGATCATCCGGTTGACCGGGTGGTCCTCGACCACCAGCACGTTCAGCGACCGTCCGTCCTCGACCTCGGCGGCGATCGGCGCGGCCGCCTCCTCGCGGGTCCATTCCACGACCTCGGCCTCGACGCTGAAGGTGAAGGTCGAGCCCTCGCCCAAGGTCGACGTCACCGAGATGTCGCCGCCCATGATGTTGGCCATGCGCCGCGAGATCGTCAGCCCCAGCCCCGTGCCGCCAAAACGGCGCGTCGACGAGGCGTCGACCTGGGTGAAGGGCTGGAACAGCCGCTCCAGGTCCTCGGGCGAAATGCCGGCCCCCGAATCCTTGACGGCGAAATCGAACCGGGCCCGGTCGTCGCCGAGCCGCTCGGAGCGGACCGTGTAGACGACCTCGCCGGCGTCGGTGAACTTCACGGCGTTGGAGAGCAGGTTGTGAATGACCTGGCAGACGCGCAACGGATCGCCGCGGACCACCGCGGGGGTCTCGCCCTCGAAGCGCACCGAGAAATTCAGTCCCTTGGCCTCCGCCTGGGCCTGGAAGGGTCCGGTGACGCGCTTGTGCAGATCATCGACCGAGACATCGACCATCTCGAAGGTCATCTTGCCCGCCTCGATCTTGGTCATGTCGAGGATGTCGTTGAGCAGGCTCAGCAGGTTGTCGCCCGAGTTGCGGATGATCGACAGATATTCCCGCTGGGTCGGCTCGAGCCGGGTCGCGCCGAGCAGCTGGGCCGCCCCGAGCACGCCGTTCATCGGGGTGCGCAGCTCGTGCGAGATGACGCCGAGGAAGCTCGACTTGGCCTCGCTGGCCGCGTTGGCCCGGTCGCGGGCGGACTCCAATTCCTCGATCAGATGGGCCTGATGCTCCTGGAAGGCGCGGATTCGCTCCTCGCGCAACATGGTCATCAGGACCAGCACGACCAGGCCGGCGGCCGTGAACGGCACCACGCCCATGAAGGCCCAGAACAGATCGGTGCCCCACAGCGATCCGGCGATGATGGCGGCCGAAACCCCATAGGGCGACGAGATCACGATGGCCTGTTTTGGCGAGCTGCGCAGTTGGGCGAACACCAGCACATAGCCGGACACCAGCAGGGTCATGGCCAGCGGCTGACCGAAGGGGTGGCCCGAGAACCAGGCCATCAGAGGCGCGGCCGCCCAGGCGGCGGTGGTGGCGGTGGCGACGGCCGGGAAGATCATGCCCCAGCCGGCGCCGACGCGCTCGCTGATGCGCTTTTCGACGGAACCGCGCAGGCCGCCGGCGGCGATCGTGCCGAAGAACCACAAGGTCGCGGCGAACGGGCCCACCACGGCCAGCAGGCCCACGGCCCAGCTGGTGATGATCAGATAGCGCAGATAGTGGGTCTGCAGAATCGCGCGCAGGGCCTGGGCCGCCTCGCCGGAACCCGGTTCGCCGTTGGCCGGCTTGCTGATTCCGTCGGATTCGACCATTGCGCGCCCCAGCTCCCAAACATTCCGGGGCGAACGCTATGGGCAAGTTTCTAAGACGAGATGAACGCTGACGCTTCTATGACAGCCGTTCGCTGAACCGCGATTCAGGTCGTGGCGGCCTCGGTGGGCGTCAGGGCGCGAATCGAAAGGGCGTGCACCGGCCCCGCCAATTCCTCGCGCAAAAGGTCGTTCACCGCTCGCTGACGTTGTACCCGCCCCTGCCCCTCGAAGGCGCCGGACACCACCGTCACATTGAAATGGCTCTCGCCGCCGGCCCGGCCGTCGACCCCGCCTTCGTGGTGGTGGCCCGCGTGACGGCCGCTGTCGTCCTCGATCTCCAGACGGACCGGCGCCAGTCCCGCCGTCAGTTTTTCACGAATAATCGTCGCGATCGGGCCTTCCGGCATGCGCTTGTCCTTGTTGGTGACCAATTCGCCCCTACACTTCGTGCGATGTCATCCGCCTTTCAATACAAGCCGCGCTTCAAGGATATGCGGATCAAGCCGCCCCGCCCCGAAGAGGAGGCGGCGGAGGCCGACGTCCTGCACCTCAAGCCCGGCGAGAAGCCCTGCCAGTGGCCCGACTGCCGCCAGGCCGCGACGGCGCGCGCGCCGAAGTCGCGCGAGCGGCTGAACGACTTCTACGACTTCTGCCAGCGCCACGCCGGCGAGTACAACAAGGGCTGGAATTTCTACGCCGGCATGACCGAGGGCGAGGTCCGCGCCGCCCAGGAGAACGAGGCCATGACCGGCGGCCGACCGACCTGGGAGATGAAGGCCGGCAAATTCACCCGCGAGGCCGCCGCCTTCGCCGCCAAGGTGGGCACGGCCAACACCACCGGCGCCGGCAGCTGGCGCGACAGCTTCGGCCTGTTCGGCCGGCGCATGAAGGAACAGGTCGGCCCCGACGGCCAGGACGACCTGCGCCTCGGCAAGCTCGAGCGCGCCGCCCTGGCCGACCTCGACCTCGACGCCCGCACCGAGAGGAAGGCCATCAAGGCCCGCTATCACGAGCTGCTGAAACGCTTCCACCCGGACCACAACAAGGGCGACCGGGGCGCCGAGGCCAAGCTGCAGAACGTCATCAAGGCCTACAAGACGCTGAAGAAGGCGGGGCTGGCCTAACGACCGCTATAGCTGGACCCAGAACGGGAGCGATTGACCCTCGGCGGCCCCGAAGCCATCGACATAGAGGACCGGTTTCGCCACCAGTTCGGAACGGAAGATCTGTCCGGTCGGATAGGGCACGCAGAGGGTTCCCATGGGGACCTGCATGGAGCAGTAGCGGATAAAGGCGTACCAACGCGTGGACAGCCCGTTGCCGCTCACCATCACCGCCGGCGTTCCGAACGCCGCCTGCCCGTCGGGCGTCGAATAGCGCGGATCGAGGCTCGCAACCGGGGCGTTCGTCCCTGCGAAATTGAGCGTGATGACGACCTGGGCCATGCCGCGGACCGACGACGGGATGCTCAACGATCCCGTCAGCCGCAGGCCCACGCCCAGGTAGGGATCCATCCAGTTTGGATCGACGCCATCGACCTCAAGGAACGAGTTCTGGGCGGGAATGGCTGGCGGCGTCCAGACGTCTTCAGGCAAGGATGCAGGGTCGGAGGACGCCTCGTAGCCCTTCTGGTCGAAGACGATGTAGGCCTCGGTGCCCATCGCCTCGAACTGGTCGTATGACACCCAGGCGAAACCTCCGTCGCCCCATTGCCGCCCCCACGAGTTGATGACGCGGTAGGCGCCGCGGTGGTCATCGTAACCGGCCACGACCATGGCGTGACGGCCCAGACGAGGCCCGCCGAAACGATCCAGCGTGGCCGGTCCCCGCCACTCCCAGAACAGTTGATCGACGAAGGCGGCGAAGATGATGGGAAAGCCGGCGTTCAGGTGCGCCCTCAACTCGTTCCGGTTTCGCAGATCGACAGTCCGGAACGTGTCGATCTTGAATCCGTCAGCAGCGGTCAGGGCCGCGGCCGACGGCGCGATGAACGGGCTGGAGGTATAGGGCATGGCCGACAGAGGAGCCGCCCCCTGCGTGATCAACACCCGGAACGCGTCACCGAAATTCGAGCCGCGATCGACCCCGTGGTTGATTTGATTATAGACGAACGACGGGCTGAACACTCGGTTGCCGTGGAGCCGGCCATCGTCCATCGTCAGGGCCCAGTCCCGCTCGACCGCCTCGTGATAGCTCTTCATCGCATAGGCGACAGCCCATCCGACACAGGACTGCTGTGCACCCTGATCGCCGGGAGGTGGAAAGCGATCGGTCAGATCGACCGCGGCGGGCAACGCTCGCCCCGCGAAAGGCTGATAGGCATCGGGGATGGCGACATAACGGTCGCGAGGAGCCGGGATCAAGCCCGTCCCCACCTGGGCCTGCGCGCTGGACGCGACAAGCGCTGCGCCCAGGAGTCCAAATAGCCATTTCCACATATTCGCCCCCTGTCCTACCGTCTGGATAACAGCGGTTTCCATCTGGCGCCAGCGCTAGCACGGTTGCCCCGGACTACCCATCTGACGAAACCCACCAAGGAGCCCTCCCATGGAAGTCCTCTACCGCGCCCACGCCACCGCCTCGGGCGGCGGCCGTGACGAAGGCCGTTCCGCCACCGACGACGGCAAGATCGACGTCCGCCTGTCCGTCCCGACCGAAATGGGCGGCAAGGGCGGCGACGGGACCAATCCCGAGCAGCTGTTCGCCACAGGCTACGCCGCCTGCTACCTCGGCGCCCTGCGGCTGGTCAGCGGCAAGGCCGGAACGCCGGTCGGCCCGGACACGAAGGTCGCCGCTGGCATCGGCTTCGGCAAGAACACCAAGGGCGAGGGCTTCAACCTCGACGTCGAACTGACCGTCAGCGACCACGGCCTCGATCAGGCGGTCATCGACGACCTGATCCAGAAGGCTCACCAGGTCTGCCCCTACTCCAACGCCACCCGCGGCAACGTGGACGTGAAGCTGACCGCGGCCTAATCCAGCGTGGTCCGGTAGCGCATCATCGCCAGCGCCCCGACCACCACCACGAACAGTCCCAGCGCGAACAGGCTCGGCCCGGCGTTCTCCAGCCCGACGCCCTTGAGCAGCGATCCCCGCACCACCCGCAGGAAGTGGGTGACGGGGATCGCCGTGCCGATCGCCTGGGCCCACTCCGGCATACCCCGGAACGGGAACATGAACCCCGACAGCAGGATCGACGGCAGCATGTAGAAGAAGCTCATCTGCATGGCCTGCAGCTGGGTCTTGGCCACCGTCGAGATCAGGAAGCCCAGCGACAGGGACCCGACGATGAACAGCATCAGCCCCGCCCCCAGCGCGATCCAGCCGCCGCTCATCGGCACATCGAACAGCAGCCGCGCCATGACCAGGATGACCGTCGCCTGGATGATCCCGACGAGCACATAGGGCGTCAGCTTGCCGACCATGACCTCCAGCGGCCGCACGGGCGTCGACAGCAGGCTCTCCATCGTCCCCCGCTCACGCTCACGCGCCATGCCCAGCGAGGTCATCATCACCAGCGTCATCGACAGGATCACGCCCAGCAGTCCCGGCACGATGTTGTAGGCGGTGATCGCCTCCGGATTGTAGCGCCGGTGCACGACCACCTCGAACGGCTGAGCGCCCGGCGCCCGCGCCGCCAGCGGCCCGGTCAACTCCCGGGTCAGCGCCTGCGACGGCAGGCTGGCCAACGCAGCCACCGCGCCCGACGTCGCCGAGGGATCGGTGGCGTCGGCCTCGACCAGGATCTGCGCCGCGTCGCCGCGCACCACCCGCGTGGTGAAGTCGGCCGGGATGACCACCGCGAACTGCACCTCGCCCCGGGCCAGCGCCCGGTCCAGCTCGCCCTGGCTGCGCGCTTGCAGGACGATGTCGAAATAGCCCGAGTTGTTCATCGCCGTCAGGATCGAGCGCGAGAAGCCCCCGTTGTCCTGCACCAGCACCGCCGTGGGCAGGCTGCGCGGATCGTCGTTGATGGCGTAGCCGAACAGCAGCAGCTGGATGATCGGCAGCAGCAGGATCATCGCATAGGTCAGCCGGTCGCGCGTCAGCTGCGTGAACTCCTTGGCCATCACGGCCCAGGTGCGGGTCAGGGACAACATCCCCTAACCCCGCTCAGCGGTGGAGTGAAATCTCATGCCGCTCTGCCCCGTTCCGCCTCGATGTCGTGGATCAGCTGGATGAACACGTCCTCCAGCGTCGGCCGCGTCTCGGTCCAGTGCAGCGGCGCCTTGCGATATGGCGCGATGGCCACCTCCAGCGCCGGGCGGTCGCGGCCGGAGACATGCAGCACCGTCCCGAACGGCGCCGCCATCTCCACCCCGGCCCGTCCGCGCAGCTCGCGCGCCAGCCGATCCGCCCCCGGACCCTCGGCGATGAAGGTCACCAGCCCCGAGGCCGCGATCACCTCGTCCGCCGTGCCGCGCGCCAGCGTCCGGCCGCCGGCGATGTAGGCGATCTCGTGACAGCGCTCGGCCTCGTCCATGTAGTGGGTCGAGACCAGCACCGTCATGCCCTCGGCCGCCAGGGCGTGGATCTCGTCCCAGAAGGTCCGCCGGGCCTCGGGGTCCACCCCCGCCGTCGGCTCGTCCAGCAGCAGCAGGTCCGGCCCGTGCAGGGTCGCCGCCGCCAGCGCCAGCCGCTGCTTCCAGCCCCCGGACAGATGCCCCGCCAGCTGCGCCCGCCGCTCGGTCAGCCCCAGCCGGTCCAGCGCCGCCTGCACCCGCTCCTTGCGCCGGTCCAGCTCGTGCACCCGCGCCGTGAAGGTCAGGTTCTGCTCGATCGACAGGTCTTCGTAGAGCGAGAATTTCTGCGTCATGTAGCCGACCCGCTGCTTGATCAGCCGCGACTGCTTCATCACGTCATAGCCCAGCACCGTGCCCTCGCCGCTGTCGGGCCGCAGCAGGCCGCACAGCATCCGCAGCGTCGTCGTCTTGCCCGCCCCATTGGGGCCCAGGAAGCCGCAGATGCGGCCCCGGTTCACGGTGATGCCGAAGTCCTTCACCGCGTGCAGCGACCCGAACGACTTGTTCAGCCCCCGCACGTCGATCACCGGGCCGGCGACATGGGTCATTCCCCCGCCCCCAGCGGCGTGACATCCACCGGCAGGCCGGGGTTCAGCGTCGCCGCCCCCTCGGGCCGCGCCTCGACCCGATAGACCAGCCGGTCCCGGCTGCCCTTGCTGTACAGGATCGGCGGCGTGAACTCCGGCCGCGGACTGACCCAGCTGATCCGCGCGCTCCCGGCCTCCGCGCAGCCGTCGCACGAGAACCGCACCGTCCGTCCCGGCCGGTACCGCGCCATCTCGGCCTCGGGCACGAAGAACACCAGCTTGACCTCGCTGTCCGGCAGCAGGGCCAGCACCGGCGTGTTCGCCGCCGCCCATTCGCCGGGCCGGTAGAAGATCTCCTCGACCCGGGCGGCGGCCGGGGCGATCGGCGACAACTGGCCCAGCCGCGCCTGAGCCTCGGTCAGCCCGCCCGCCGCCTGCCGCGCCTGCTGCTCCGCCTGCGCCACGGCGTCCTGCCGGGCGCCCAGGGTCGCCACCTCGCGCCGCCGCCGCACCGCCGCTGTCCGGGCCCGGGCCGCGTCCCGCGCCGCCCGCACCTGGTCCAGCCGCGCCGGCGCATAGATGCCGCGCCGCACCAGCGGCTCGATCCGCCCGTACTCGGCCTCGGCCTCGCGCTGCGTCGCCTCCGCCGCCGCCAGTTCGGCGTCGAACACCGACAGTTCCTCGGCCCGCTGGCCCTTCCTCAGATCGTCGGCCCGCGCCTCGGCCGCGCCCACCGCCGCCGCCGCGCTCTCGGCCTGGGCCTGCTGCACCTGCGGATCGATCAGGAAGGTGCGGCCGCCCGCCGCCACCCGCTGGCCCTCGCGCACATACAGCGCCGCCACCGACCCCGAGACCGGCGCCGCCAGATAGACCCGCTCGCCCTCCACATAGCCGGTCAGGGTCCGGGCCTCCCCGCCGCGCAGGAACAGCTGCCAGACCAGCAGGGCGAGGATCGCGATCGCCCCGATCGCCAGCACCGGCCGCAAACTCAAGTTCGGGCGCTTCATGGCCTCATCCCCCTCAGGACCGTATCGAGATGCTGCTCGGCAAGGGCGACCACGTCCAGCCGCTGCGCCCCGATCGGCTCGAACGTCTCGCGCCAAACCATCGACAGCACCATCGGCCCCATCAGCCCCATGGCGAACAGCCGCGGATCGCCCGGCCGGATCTCGCCGCGGCCTTGCGCCGCCGCGATCAGCCCGCTCATCAGCTGCAGGCCGGGCTCGACCACCGTCTCGTGCCAGATGGTCGCCAGTTCGGGATGGTTGCGGCTCTCGGCGATGACCAGCTTGACCACGCCGGTGATGCGGCGGTCGGTGACCACCGTCCGGGCCAGCATGCCGACGCCCATACGCGCCGCCTGCTCGAACGGCACGCTGGCCGAGGCCAGCGCCTTCACGTGCTCGAGGTTGGGCGAGATCGCGTCCGTCACCACGGCCCGGAACAGATCCGCCTTGGTCTCGAAATAGAGGTACAGCGCGCCCTTCGACACGCCCGCCCGCTTCGCCACCTCTTCCAGCCGCGCCGCCTGGAAGCCGCGCTCGGCGAACACCTCCAGCGCCGCGGCGAGGATCTCGGCCGGGCGGTCGGCGGGACGGCGGCGGAATTTTGGCTGGCCGGCGGGCAACATCACGCGTCTCTGATAACTGACTGGTCAGTTATTATGCCTGTCGAGCGTCACTGTAAAGCGCCGTTCCGCCACCCGCGCCCAAGCGCCCGCTGGACCCCGCCGCGCTGGAATTCTAAGGAAGCGCATGACCTCCCCGCTCGACGCCTCCCCCGATCCGCTGCTGACGCTGGAACCGCACCGCCACGCCACCGTGCGCGAGGTGTTCGGCATCGACTCGGACATGACCGTGCCGCTGTTCACCGAGCGCGACAGCCACGTGCCCGACATCGACGACGCCTACCGTTTCGATCCGCAGACCACCCTGGCCATCTGCGCCGGCTTCAGCTTCGACCGCCGGGTCATGGTCCAGGGCTATCACGGCACCGGCAAGTCGACCCACATCGAGCAGGTCGCGGCCCGCCTCAACTGGCCCATGGTCCGCGTCAACCTCGACGCCCACGTCAGCCGCATCGATCTGGTCGGCAAGGACGCCATCGTCCTCAAGGACGGCAAGCAGGTCACCGAATTCCGCGAGGGCATGCTGCCCTGGGCCATCCAGCGCCCGATCGCCCTCGTGTTCGACGAATACGACGCCGGCCGCCCCGACGTGATGTTCGTCATCCAGCGCGTGCTCGAGGCCCAGGGCCGCCTGACCCTGCTCGACCAGAACCGCGTCATCCGGCCGAACAAATTCTTCCGCCTGTTCGCCACCACCAACACCATCGGCCTCGGCGACACCTCGGGCCTCTATCACGGCACCCAGCAGATCAATCAGGGCCAGATGGACCGCTGGAACATCGTCACCACGCTCAACTACCTCGACCACGACGTCGAGGCCGAGATCGTCGCCGCCAAGGTGCCCGAGTGGTCCGACGCCGAAGGCAAACGCCGCATCGCCGCCATGGTCCGCGTCGCCGACATGACCCGCAACGCCTTCATGAACGGCGACATCTCGACGGTGATGAGCCCGCGCACCGTGATCACCTGGGCCCAGAACGCGATCATCTTCGCGGGCGACGTCGGCCTGGCCTTCCGGCTGACCTTCCTCAACAAGTGCGACGAGCTGGAACGGCCCACCATCGCGGAGTTCTACCAGCGGGCGTTCGGGGAGGATCTCCCCGAGGCGGCGACGCGGGTGAAGGTGGGTTAGTGTCGGGCTCCGATGATGAACTGCGGCGCCAGCTGACATTTCGTCAAGCTGAGGGACTCGCTCCTATCCCGACCCAACTCGCTGGGCATGCGGTGACACAAAAAACTCGAATCTACCTGTTCGCGCTACTTGATGAAGTAGATGGCGGGCAAGGAAGCCGTAATCTCGTGCCGTTATGGACCGATTTCTTTGAGAAATTTCCCGACGAGCTCCCCTTCTTTCCGAATGAGCGCCGCGCGTTTCTTAAGGACTACATTCAAACGTCGTCTGGCGACCAGATTTTCGAACTGATGCAGTTCTTGGCTCGTTCTCGGCTAATTAGCACCTCGCAGTACAATGGCTTGAAAAATCTCTGTATTTCTCAGCAGTTGCCTTATCGATTCCACGGGACGTTCGGCTTGGTGGCGGACCGCCCCACCTTGTTTCCTGTCTCATCTCCGGAGCAGGCTGACGCCTTTGCCTTCGACTACGCCGCACTGAAATCGCAATCAGGGTCTCGAACTCACTTGAAAGCAGCGTCAAGCGCACTTTCCCGTGGCGATTACGCTGGCAGCGTTCGCGAGAGCATCCACGCTGTCGAGAGCGCGGCTAAGAACACGAGCGGAGAAAGTGGCTCAACGTTGTCTGGAGCTCTGAGGCTCATTGAAAAGCAGAAGCCTCTGCATCCCGCTTTCAAACAGGCGCTGGAGAAGCTCTATGCGTGGACGTCCGATGAGAAAGGCGTTCGGCACGCTCTGCTCAACGAGTCCACCGGGGTGACGGAAGATCAGGCAATCTTCATGCTTAGCGCTTGCGCCGCCTTCTCCGCCTGGCTTGCACGACAGGGACAATCGGAAGCCTAGGCATCAGTGGCAGCTACCGCGCCATTCCGCCACGCCCCTTCCGCCATCTCCCGCGCCGTCTCCCGCACCCCCTCCGGCCACGCCTCCGGCCACGCCTCCACCGCCGCGTCGAACGCCGCCCCGTCGCCGGCGAACAGCATCCGCGTCGCCTCCTCATAGCCCGGCCGATCCCCCGCCATCGCCGTCATGAACCGGTAGGCCGCCTCCTTCGCCCGCCGCGCCCGGTCCGGCCCCTCGCCCGCCTTCAGCGCCGCCTCGACCAGCTTCCTCAGCGCCACCGACGCCCCGCCCGGCTGCGCCGCCAGCCAGTCCCAGTGGCGCGGCAGCAGGGTGACCTCGCGCGCGACCACCCCCAGCTTCGGCCGCCCCGGTCCGCGCTTCTCCACCGGCGGCACCAGCGCCGGCCCCAGCCGGGCCCGCGCTTCGCCTAGGTCGCCGCGCAGGTCGAGATCGACCACCCGGCCATCCCGCAGATCGAACACCAGCGGCCCCGCGCCCGCCGCCGCCGCGGCGTGGATGGCGGGCAAGGCCCGGTGAAGCGGTGCGCGGGCGATCCGTTCGGCGCCCATGAAGGCGACCACCGGCAGGTCGGCGGGGACGGACATGAAAAGCTCCAGGATGGCGGAGATACGACCGCGTTTGACACAGGGCGCCTCTACACTCCCGGTCGGCCTGGCGCCGGAGGCGGAGATGCGGAGATCGAGTGGACGCAGTGGACTATCCGGACGGTGTTTTGCGGGATTTACCCGGGTAAAACCGCCCGGTCAATATCACCCGGGTATAATTATCCGCGCGCCTCGGTCGCAGCCCCGGAACCGCCGCCCCGGCCATGCGCTAACCCCGCAACCCTCCCCCACCTGCATCGAAGGAGTCCCCCATGACCGACCAACGTATCGAAGGCGCCGCCACCGACACGGAAGGCCAGATCCAGAACGGCCTCGGCCGCATGACCGGCGACCGCAAACTGCAGCTCGAAGGCAGGATGAACGAGGTGAAGGGCAAGGCGCGCGACGCCTACGGCCGGGTCATCGACGGCCTCGACGGCCTGGTGGAGAAGGCCCCCGCCCAGTATCAGGGCCGGGCCCGTCAGGGCCTCGACTTCGCCCGCCGCAAGCCGCTGCTGACCACCGGCATCGTCGCCGGCCTGGCCGTGCTGCTCGGCGGCCTCGGCGGTCGCCGCCGCCACCGCTAGGCGCGCCGACAGGCCCGGACGGCAAAAGGCCCCGGCGTCGCCGCCGGGGCCTCTTCATGCGTCCGGAAGGCGGCGGATCAGCCCGCCGCTTCGTCCGCCGTCTCCTTCACCGGAGCCCCCGAGGGGCCCTTGATGTCGAAGACGATCTTGCCGTCCTTGAGCTCGACCTTCACGTGCCCGCCGCGGGTCAGGCGGCCGAACAGGATGTCGTCGGCCAGCGGCTTCTTGATGTGTTCCTGGATGACCCGGGCCAGCGGCCGCGCGCCATACAGTTCGTCGAAGCCGTTCTTGGCCAGCCAGTCGTTGGCTTCGTCAGTCAGCTCGATGGTGATGTTGCGGTCCGCCAGCTGGGCCTCCAGCTGCAGGATGAACTTGGTCACCACCGACCGGATCGTTTCGGCGTCCAGCGCCTTGAACGCCACGATGGCGTCGAGGCGGTTGCGGAACTCCGGCGCGAACAGCCGCTGGATGGCCTTCTCGTCCTCGCCCTCGACCTTGCCGCGGCCGAAGCCGATGGCCGCCCGGGCGTTGTCGGCCGCCCCGGCGTTGGTGGTCATGATCAGCACCACGTTGCGGAAGTCGACCTTCTTGCCGATGGCGTCGGTCAGCTGGCCGTTGTCCATCACCTGCAGCAGGATGTTGTAGACGTCCGGGTGGGCTTTCTCGATCTCATCCAGCAGGACCACGGCGTGCGGGTGCTGGTCGACGGCGTCGGTCAGCAGGCCGCCCTGGTCATGGCCGACATAGCCCGGAGGGGCTCCGATCAGCCGGCTGACGGTGTGCCGCTCCATGTATTCCGACATGTCGAAGCGCAACATCTCGATGCCGAGCGTCGAGGCGAGCTGCTTGGCCACCTCGGTCTTGCCGACGCCGGTCGGGCCGCTGAACAGGAAGGCGCCGATCGGCTTCTGCGGATCGCGCAGCCCGGCCCGGGCCAGCTTCATGGCCGCGGCGACCTGCTCGATCGCCGCCGACTGGCCGAACACCACCCGGTTCAGGTCCCGCTCCAGTTCGCGCAGCCCCTCCGTGTCGGACTTGGAGACCGACTTCGGCGGGATGCGGGCCATGCGGGCGATGACGGCCTCGACCTCCTTCTGCCCGATGACCTTCTTGCGCTTGGACTCCGGCAGCAGCATCTGCGACGCCCCGGCCTCGTCGATCACGTCGATGGCCTTGTCCGGCAGTTTGCGGTCGGTCATGTAGCGCGCCGACAGCTCGACCGCCGTGCGGATGGCGGCGTCGGTGTAGCGCAGCTTGTGATGGCCTTCGTAGGAGGTCTTCAGCCCCTTCAGGATCTTGATCGTGTCGTCGACCGTGGGCTCGTTGACGTCGATCTTCTGGAAGCGGCGGGCCAGGGCCCGGTCCTTCTCGAAATGCTGGCGGTACTCCTTGTAGGTGGTCGAGCCCATGCAGCGCAGCGTGCCCGAGGCCAGCGCCGGCTTGAGCAGGTTGGAGGCGTCCATGGCCCCGCCCGAGGTCGCGCCGGCGCCGATCACCGTATGGATTTCGTCGATGAACAGGATGGCGTTGTCGTGCGTCTCCAGTTCCTTGACCACCTGCTTCAGCCGCTCCTCGAAGTCGCCGCGAT
>JACPDR010000037.1 GCA_016183935.1 Caulobacterales bacterium | reverse complement strand
TGGGTTGGGACACGGGGCGGCTGGCCATGGTGCTGGCGGTGCTGGAGGCTCGCTGCGGGTTCGGGTTCGGCGATCAGGACGTCTATCTGAACGTGGCGGGCGGCCTGCGCATCAACGAGCCGGCGGCCGATCTGGCGGCGGCGGCGGCGCTGGTCAGTTCGGCGACCGACATGCCATTGCCGCAGGGTTGCGTGGTGTTCGGCGAAATCAGCCTGTCGGGCGAAATCCGGGCGGTCGGCCGGGCCGAGGCGCGGCTGAGGGAGGCGCAGAAGCTGGGCTTCGACCAGGCCCTGTCGCCGCCGCTCACGGTCAAGGACAAGGGGGTGAAGGTGACCTCCGTGAACCGGTTGACCGAGGCGGTCGAACGAATCTCGCAAAACCGCTACTGAAGGTGGATCGTCCCTTTCCCGAGCGCCCATGACCGGTTTCGACGTCATCGCCACACTGGTCATCCTGGGTTCCGCCGCCGCCGGGTGGGTGCGGGGCGGGACGCGCGAGATCATCACCCTGTTCAGTTTCGCGCTGGCGGCGTTTCTCGCGCTGGTGGCCCTGCCGGCCACGGCGCCGATCGGACGCGGCCTGATTGACCCGGACTGGGCCGGAACCATCGCGGCCGCCGTCGCGTCCTTCCTGCTGATCTATTTTGGGGTGCGCATCTTCGGTTCGGCCCTGTCGAAGCGGGCGCAGGCCCATCCACACCTCGGCGGCGTCGACCGGTTAGTCGGCGTCTTCGTCGGCGCCGGCCGGGCGCTGGTGCTGCTGGGCGCGGTCCATCTGGTCATCGTCGCCGCGATGCCGGGCGAGGAGACGCCACGATGGCTGACGGACGCCGCCCTGCATCCCGTCACCGCCGGCGCCGCCCGGGCCATCCAGACCGTGCTGCCGGGCATCGGCCGCGGCGCCGACGCCCTGACCCCGGTGGTCAGTTCGTCCGTGAGCAGAGGCTTTAAGGACGATGACGCCTTGCCCCCGACGCAATCCAGGCCTACCTCCCCGCGCACCGCGCCCTAGTCACAGATTCCCGGTCATCGGAGCCCCGACGATGCCCCATTCGATCGCCGAACCCGTCGTTCACCGCGAACATTGGCGTGACGCCGATGACGATCAGCTGCGCCTTGAGTGCGGCGTCTGCGGCGTCTGGGGCGCGGAGCCGAACGCCGCCTCGTCGGTGGTCGCCCTTGGCCTTCACGCCCTGCAGCACCGCGGACAGGAAGCCTGCGGCATCGCCAGCGTGCACGAGGCGCGCTTCCACACCGAGCGGCACATGGGCCTGGTCGGCGAAGCCTTCGGCGGCGCGGACCTGTCGGAGCGGATGCCCGGATCGGCGGCCATCGGCCACACGCGCTATTCGACCTCGGGCGGATCGTTCCTGCGCAACATCCAGCCGATGTTCGCGGATCTCGACTCGGGCGGCATCGCCATCGCCCACAACGGCAACCTGACCAACTTCCTGTACCTGCGGAACCAGCTGGTCGGCGAAGGGGCGATCTTCCAGTCGACCTCGGACTCGGAAGTCATCCTCCACCTGATCGCGCGCAGCCGGAAGGCGAAGATCGTCGACCGGTTCATCGACGCCATCGGCCGGATCGAGGGCGGCTATGCGCTGGTCTGCCAGACCCGCTCCAAGATGATCGGTGCACGCGACCCCCTGGGCATCCGCCCGCTGGTGCTCGGCCGCCTGGGCGAGGCCTGGGTGCTGGCGTCGGAGACCTGCGCCCTGGACACCATCGGCGCGACGTTCGAGCGCGATGTCGAGCATGGCGAGGTCGTGGTCATCGACAAGGGCGGCCTGCAGTCGCTGAAGCCCTTCCCGACCCGCGCGGCGCGGCCCTGCCTTTTCGAATACGTCTATTTCTCGCGCCCCGACAGCGTCGTGAACGGCAAGTCGGTCTATGAGGTGCGCAAGCGCATGGGCCAGAGGCTGGCGCGCGAGCATGCGATCGAGGCCGACGTGATCGTGCCGGTGCCGGACTCCGGCGTGCCGGCGGCGCTGGGCTACGCCCAGGAGAGCGGCATCCCCTACGAGATGGGCATCATCCGCAGCCACTATCTGGGCCGCACCTTCATCCAGCCCAGCCAGGGCGCCCGGCAGAAGGGCGTACGCATGAAGCACAGCCCCAACCGCTCGGTGATCGAGGGCAAGCGGGTCGTGCTGATCGACGACTCCATCGTGCGCGGCACCACCTCGGTGAAGCTGGTCCGCGCGGTGCGGGCGGCCGGCGCGACCGAGGTCCACCTGCGGTCGGCGTCGCCGCCGATCCTGTGGCCGGACTTCTACGGCATTGACATGCCCGAACGGGACCAGCTGATCGCCGCCAACAAGACGCTGGAGGAGATGAAGGCCCACCTCGAGGTCGACTCGCTGGGCTTCCTGTCGGTGGACGGCCTGTACGACGCCATGGAGGCCGGGCCGCGCGACCCGCGCCACCCGCAGTTCACGGACCACTATTTCACCGGCGAATACCCGACCCGCCTGCTCGACCGCGAGATCGAGGAAGGCGGACGCGAGGTGGCGGCGCGGCAACTTTCCCTGCTGGTCAGCGCTTAAGGTCAGCGAAATCGGTCGGATGCGCAGCATCCGGCCCAGATCTTCGCTCACGCAGGAAGCCATGATCCAGCTCGGCTACTTCACGATCGACACGACCGATATCGACAAGGCCCGCGCCTTCTACAGCGCCGTGTTCGGCTGGACCTTCGACGAGGCGCAGTCGCACCCGACCTACGCCCATGTGGCCGACAGCGATCCGCCCTTCGGCCTCACCAAGGTGGAGCGGGCCAAGGACTTTCCCCACCTGTATTTCCGCGTCGACGACGTGGACGCCCTGTGCGAGCGGGTGACGGCGTTCGGCGGCAAGGCGGCGGTGCCGTCGGAAAGCAGGTCCGGCCTGACCGCCGTGGTCGAGGACGACCAGGGCGTCAGCTTCAGCCTGTGGCAACCGGCGCCGGGCTTCTAGCTTCCGCCGGGCCGGCGGGCGCGCTATCAGGCCCGCCATGACCGACCTCCCCCTGAAAGATCGCATCGCCCTCGTCGTCGGCGCCTCGCGCGGCATCGGCTACGAAACGGCGCTGGCGCTGGCCGGGGCCGGCGCGCACGTCATCGCCACAGCCCGCACCCAGGGTGGGCTGGAGGAACTCGACGACGCCATCTTCGCCGCCACAGGCAAGCACGCGACCCTGATCCCGTTCGATCTGGTCGACGGCGGCGCGATCGACCGGCTGGGCGGGGCCATCCATGAGCGCTTCGGACGCCTGGACATCTGGGTGCAGGCGGCGGCGACCATGGGAGCCGAGGGCCTGACGCCAGTCAGCCACGCAGACCCGCGCGGCTTCGCCAAGGTCGAGAAGACCAATTTCACCGCCGTCTATCGTCTGATCCGGTCGCTGGAGCCGTTGCTGAGGGCCTCGGAGGCGGGACGGGCGATCTACGTCACCACCAGCGTCGCCCACGCACCGAAGGCCTTCTGGGGCGCCTATGCGGCGACCAAGGCGGGGGCCGAGGCGCTGGTCAAGTGCTGGGCCGACGAGATCGAATCCACGCCGGTCCGGGCCGCGATCGTCGATCCGGGCCGGATGCGCACCCAGTTGAGGGCGCAAGCCTACCCGGGCGAGGATCCGGAGACGGTGACGCCTCCGTCGGCCATCGGGCCTCTGATGGTCGAGCTGGCGCGCGGCGATGTGGAGCCGCCGCTGGAGGTCAGCTTCAGGGACTGGAGCCAGGGTCCCGGCGTGGCCGCGCTGATCTGAGGCGACATTCCCCCGGGCGTTCAGCAAGCCTTTGCAATTTCCGCGCGATACTCCGGGCAACCGGAGCGGTATCGTGGCGCCAGAGTTCAGTGAGGGCTATTTCGCGGCCGTGGCCCGCGCCAGTCAGGATGTGATGCGCATCCTGAACCTGGACGGCGGCGTCGAATATATGAACGAACGCGGGCTGGAACTGCTCGAGATCGACAGCTTCAGCGCCAACCGCGGCCGCGCCTGGCAAGACCTCTGGCCGTCCAAATCCCGCGGCGAGCTCATCGCCGCCCTGGAGCGGGCGCGCAAGGGAGAGGCGGCGGCCTTCACCGGCTACTGTCCGACCGCGAAGGGCCGGCCGCGGTGGTGGCACACCCTGGTGTCGCCTGTCCGGGACGGCGACGGTTCGGTGGTCCGGCTCCTGGCCGTATCCCGCGACGTCACGGCAGAGCACCGCCGCGAGGCCCGGCTCGAACTGGCGCTGAAGCGCGCGCAGGAAGCCGAGTCGGCCAAGGATTCCTACCTGATGTACCTGCGGGAGGCGCTGGACGTTCTTCCGGCGGGGCTGGCCTTCTACGATCCCGACGACCGGCTGGTGATCTGGAACCGGCAGTATGTGGCGGCGGGCGGCACCGACGAGGCGTCCACCAACCTGGAAGTGGGGCTGTGTTTCGCCGACCTGCTCCGGCGCGAGTTGGCGGAGAATCGCCACCCCGAGGCGATCGGGCGCGAGGAGGAGTGGCTGGCCGAAAGCCTGGAGGCCCGGCGCAGGGCGCAGGGTCCGCGCGAGCAGGAACTGACCAACGGCCGCTGCTACCGGTTTGAGGACCAGCGGCTGTCGGACGGCGGAATCGTCTCGATCGCGGTCGATATCACCGGCCTGAAACGCCGGGAGGCCGAACTCGAGCGCACCGCCAGCGAGCTGGCCACGGCCAAGGCGGCGGCCGAGACGGCCAACCAGGCCAAGAGCGAGTTCCTCGCCAATATGAGCCATGAGATCCGCACGCCCCTGAACGGCGTCGTCGGCATGGCCGATCTGCTGTGCCGCAGCGCCCTGCCTGCGAAGGAACAGGAGTTCGCCGAGATCATCCGGAGTTCGGGCCAGACCCTGGAACGACTCCTGTCGGACATTCTCGACCTGGCGCGGGTCGAGTCGGGCAGCGTCACCCTGGAACGGACCACCTTCCATCTGGGTGAGGCGATCCGCGGCGCGGTCGCCCTGTCGCGCCTGAAGGCCGAAGAGAAGGGGCTCGATCTCAGACTGGCCATCGACCCCGCTCTGGACGGCCCGGTCGAGGGCGATCCGACCCGGATCCGGCAGATCCTCACCAATCTGCTGTCCAATGCGATCAAATTCACCGAGGCCGGCGTTGTCGAGGTCGGCGCCGCCGTGCCGCGCGAAGGCGTCATGCGGCTGTCGGTGCGCGACAGCGGCGTGGGCTTCGACGCGGCGGCCAAGGCGCGGGTGTTCCGCCGCTTCGAACAGGCGGACGGCTCGATCACGCGCCGGTTCGGCGGCACCGGCCTGGGCCTGGCGATCTGCCGGCAGCTCGCGGAGCTGATGGGCGGCGAAATGGACTGCACCAGCGCCCCCGGAGACGGCTCGACCTTCTGGGCCGACCTTCCGCTGACGCGGGCGGAGGCGCCCCAGGCCGCGCCCGTCGACGAACCGGCGGCGGCGGCGTTCGACGGCGCGCTGCGGGTGCTGGTCGCCGACGACCACGCCACCAACCGCAAGGTCGTCGACCTGATCCTCACCGGGGTCGGGGCGGAAACCACCTGCGTCGAGGACGGAGCGCAGGCGCTCGAGGCGTTCCGCGCGGGGGTCTTCGACCTGGTGCTGATGGACATGCAGATGCCGGTGCTGGACGGCCTGTCGGCGGTGCGCGCCATCCGGGCGTGGGAAGCCGAACACGGCCGGCCGCCGACGCTGGTGATGATGCTCACGGCGAACACCATGCCTGAGCACGTCGCGGCCGGCGTCGAGGCGGGCGCCGACGGCCATATCCCGAAGCCGATCACGGCCAGCCGCCTGATGGCCGCGGTCGAGAACGCCCTCAGTGGTCCGGGCGACGGCGACGAAACCGGCTCGGCGGTTCGCGCCGGATTCTGAGTCCGGCGCCCGCCGCTACTTCTTGGGCAGATGCTTCTGGCCGGTGCGGACCCGGCCCGAGCGGGAGACCTGCCTCGCCCCTCCCCGCGCGCCCTTCTGGACCGCGACGGACGAGCCGGCCTTCTTGTTGGCGCTGGATTTGAGTCCCGCCAGCGGCTTGGTCTTGCCCTTGCCGGCCTTCTTCTGCTCCAGCGCCTTGCCGGGCAGGTTGGACAGGCGGTCGGCGGCCTCGGCCTTCTTGATGACCCGGCGCGGCGCGGTCTTGGCGTCGCCCTTGTAGCGCTCGGGCCCCGACTTGGAGCCGCCGGGGGCGTAGGGGTTCTCGCTGCCCGACTTGACGATCAGGCGGATCGGCGTGCCCGGCAGGTCGAAGGACTCGCGCAGATTGTTGACCAGATAGCGCTTGTACTGCTCCGGCATCGCCTCGGCGCGGCTGGCCATCAGCACGAAGGTGGGCGGCCGGGCCTTGGTCTGGGCCATGTATTTGGGCTTGATCCGCTTGCCGTCGACGGCGGGCGGCGGGTGCCTCTGGGTGGCAAGGGCCAGCCAGGTGTTGAGGTCCTTGGTCTTGACCTTGACCGACCAGGTGGCGTGGGCCTGGAGCACGGCGGGCATCAGCCGCTCGACGCCGCGGCCGCTGTGCGACGACAGGGCCACGAAGGGCGAGCCCTTCAGCTGGGGCAACTTGTCCTCGGCCATCTGCTGGAGCTTGGCCAGCTTCGCCTGAGGCTCCGTCTCGAGGTCCCATTTGGCGGCGACATAGACCAGCGCCCGGCCCTCGCGCTCGACCAGGTCGGCCAGCTGCAGGTCCTGGGTGTCGAAGGCGTCGTCCTTGTCCATGACCAGCACGACCACCTCGGCGAAGGTGATGGCGCGGATGGTGTCGGCGACCGACAGCTTCTCCAGCTTCTCCTGCACCCGGGCCTTGCGGCGCATGCCGGCGGTGTCGACCAGACGGATGTTGTGGCCTTCGTACTCCCAGTCGACCGAGATGGAGTCGCGGGTGATGCCGGCCTCGGGGCCGGTCAGCATGCGGTCCTCGCCGATCAGGCGGTTGATCAGGGTCGACTTGCCGGCGTTGGGACGGCCGATGATGGCGATGCGGATTGGCTTGTCGGGTTCGTCGATCTCTTCGATGAAGATGTCGGCGCTGGCGGTGACGATGGCGGCGTAGAGGTCGGCCATGCCCTCGCCGTGCTCGGCCGAGATGGCCACGGGCTCGCCGAAGCCGAGGGCGTAGGCCTCGCCGATGCCGCCGCCGCTCTCGCGGCTCTCGGACTTGTTGGCCAGCAGGACGACAGGCTTGTGCTGATGGCGCAGACGGTCGGCGAAGATGCGGTCCAGCGCGGTGACGCCTTCGCGCGCGTCCATCATGAACAGGATCAGGTCGGCGTCTTCGAGCGCCGCCTCGGTCTGCTCGCGCATCCGGGATTCGAGGCTTTCGTCGGTGACGTCCTCATAGCCGGCGGTGTCGATCAGGGTCAGGTCGAGGTCGCCGATATTGCCGTCCGCATAGCGCCGGTCGCGGGTTACGCCCGGGCGATCGTCGACGAGCGCGAGGCGCTTGCCGACGAGGCGGTTGAACAATGTCGACTTGCCCACGTTGGGGCGGCCGACGATGGCGACTTTGAGAGCCATGTCGGCCTTCTAACGCAGATTGGGAGCTACAGGGTCAGCGAATGCTGACCAACTGGCCCCGGTCGGTGAGCACGTAGAGGGCGCCGTTGTAGGCGGCCGGGGCGATGAAGGCGGGGCCGCCCAGTTTCAGCGAGGCGGTCTGGGCGCCGGTCTTGGGATCGAAGGCGACCAGTTCGCCGTCCGAATTGACCAGCACCAGCCGGTTGGAGGCGAGCAGCGGACCCGACCACACCGGACGCACGGTCCGGTCCCACAGGCCGAAGAAGCCGCCTTCCTGGCGGATGCGGCCTTCGTTGAGGTCGCGGCTCCAGTAGACCTGACCCGACTCGCGGTTGACCAGGGTCAGTTCGCCGGCCTTCGAGACGACATAGACCACGTCGCCGACCGGCAGGGGCGCGTTGACGCCGGCGACGGGCAGTTGCCACTTCGGCTGGCCGGTGCGGACGTCGATGGCCGACATGACGCCGGAATGGCCGACGGCGTAGACGACGCCGCGGCTGACCACCGGACGACCCGCGATGTCGCGGATCTCGGACAGGGCGCTGGTCCGGCTGGTGCGCGACAGGACCTGCTGCCACAGCGCCTGGCCGGTGGCGGCGCGCAGGGCGACCAGTTCGCCGGACGAGAACGGCGCGATCACGGTCTCGCCGGTCACGGCCGGGCTGGACGCCCGCATGATCCGGGCGGGCTCGGGGATGCCGCGATAGGCCCAGACCTGCTGGCCGGTGTCCACGTCGAAGGCGAAGATCTGGTTCTCGACGTCGACGACATAGACCCGCGTGCCCGAGAACGTCGGCGCGCCGTGGATCGGCACGTCGACCGGCGTGGTCCACAGCACCGCGCCGGTGGCCTGATCGACCGCGCTGACGGTGCGGTAGCCGGACGAGATGAACACCTTGCCGTCGCCGACCGCGACGCCGCCGCCGAAGCCGCCGCCGGTCGAGCTGCCGCCCAGGCCGAAGCTGAAGAAGCTGCGCTGGAATTCCTGCTCGTCGGGCTTGAGGTTGGCCTTCCAGGCCACCGAGCCGCTGCCGGAATCGACGGCCGTGACCGTAGCCTCCCCGTCCATGACGAAGACGCGGCCGTTATCCGCCACCACCGGGGCCATGACCTGACGCGTGTTCGAGGAGCCGGCGCCGATATCCCGGCGCCAGGCGACCGCGAATTCGGGGGCGGCGATGACATGCTCGACGGCGTTCTCGGCGTTGCCGCCGGGCTGTGTCCAGGCGGTGGCCGGCTGGGGGCCCGGCAGGAAGAAGTCGCGCCCGGAAAGGGCGGCGGACGGCGCGAGCTGCTGTTCGAACTCGAGCACCGAGATGCGCTCGCCCTCGGTCGCACGGGCCTGGGGTTCGGCCGCGCCGCCGAGGCCGAACGGCAGGGCCCGGCGGACGGTGCCGCACGAAGCGACGGTGACGGCGAGCCCGCACAGCAGGGCGACTTTGAGCACGCGATTCATGGCGGACGTCCTGAAAGCGGGGTTCACGGGCGGGCCGGGGCGACCGGGGCGGGTTGTTGGCCGCCCTGCGGACGCGCCGCCGCCGCGCGGGCGGCGGTGGCCTCGGCCGCGCCCATGGCCTCGGTGATGGGCTTGAGATTGGGCGCCGTGCCGGCGTCGATCGAGCTGATGATCACGTCGGCGCGCTGGCTGATTTCCTGCGGCGTATCGAGGCTGTTCTTCAGCACCACGAGGGTCGACCGGGCCTCGGCGGTCTTGCCGTGCTGCAGCTGGGCCAGCGCCAGGGACTCACGGGCGAAGGCGCGGAAGGGACGGCCCTCCTTCGTCAGGGGCTCCAGCCGGGCCTGAATATCCTCGAGGCTGGCGGTGTCCATCAGCAGCAGGGCGGCCTTCCAGCGGGCGCCGTCGACCAGCAACGGGTCGCGGGTGGCCGCGGCGGCCTCGTCGAGCAGCTCGACGGCGTCGGGAATGCGATTGGCTTCGACGGCGATGCCGGCGCGATGCTGAAGCGCCAGCGCCTTGTAGGCGGCGTTGCCCTCGTCGGCGGCCTGGACGAAGGCGGCGTCCGCCCCGACCGGATTGTTGGCCTCGAGCGATTCGAGGCCGCGCTGATAGGCGATCGAGGCCTTGTCGGCCTTCGAGGTCTCCATCTTCTGCCAGCCCCACCAGGCCAGCGCAGCGATCAGCGCAACGAGAAGCACGCCGCCGGCGACCGGCAGCCAGGTGCGGGCGAGCCGCTTGTATCGATCGGAGCGAAGCTCCTCCTCGACCTGATCGAAGACATCAACCACGGATACGTCGCCCCAAAAGTCGCAGAAAATCCAACCGGCCGGACCCTAGAGACTCGTTCCCCGCGCCGCAACGCGGGCTTTACGGGGAAACCGGCTTTTTCGAGAAGTAGGTCTCGACTTCGGCAGGAAAACGGCGGGCCTTGACGTCTTCGGCGTAGGCGGCGACCGCCCGGTCGATCTCGGAGCGCAGATCGGCGTAGCGGCGGACGAACTTCGGGGTCCAGTCAAACAGGCCCAGCATGTCGGGCGTGACGAGGATCTGGCCGTCGCAGGCGGCCGAGGCGCCGATGCCGATAGTGGGCTTGTCCACGGCCGTGGTGATGTCGCGGGCCAGCCCCTCGGCGACGCCCTCGATGACGATGGCGAAGGCGCCCGCGTCGGCGGTGGCCTCGGCCTCGGACATGACCCGAAGGCGCTCCTCGTCGGTGCGGCCCTTGGCCTTGAAGGCGCCGTCGGTGAGCACGGCCTGGGGACGTAGGCCGACGTGGCCCATGACCGGGATGCCGCGCTGGACCAGATAGGCGATGGTCTCCGCGACGGTGGGGCCGCTTTCCACCTTCACGCCCTGGGCCCCGGTTTCCTTCATGACCCGGGCGCAGTTCTCATAGGCCTGCTCCTTGCCGCCCTCGTAGGAGCCGAACGGCATGTCGATGACGACCATGGCCCTCTTCGAGCCCCGCATGACCGCCTGGCCGTGCAGGATCATCATCTCGAGGGTGACGCCGACGGTGTTCGGCATGCCGTGCACCACCATGCCCACGCTGTCGCCGACCAGCAGCAGGTCGCAATGGTCGTCGAGCAGGGCGGCCGTCGGGGCGTCGTAGGCGGTCAGGCAGACGACGGGTTCGCCGCCCTTGCGCGCGAGAATGTCCGGCGCGGCGATGCGGCGCACGGTTTCCTGCTTCTGGCTGGACATGGACGGCCTCCTGTTTCGGAAACCTAGATAGGCGCCGGCGGACGGCCCGTCATCCCCGATCACACTTCCTGCGACAGCTTCATCACGCCGGCCGCGGCGAGGGCGATCAGGGCCCCGGCGGCGATCCAGAACAACTGCATGCCGCCCATCGAGCCCAGTTCCAGATTGGCGAGGCCGAGCTGTTCCAGCCCGGACTGGATTGAACCCTGGACGTTCAGCGACGCGGACTGGATGCCCTGGCCCAAGGCGTCTCCAGCCACCACGCCCTCGCGGGAGCCGAGCTGGATGTCGACGGACATGGTCTCGCGCACCGCGACGACCCCGCCGACCAGGCCGGCCAGCGACAGGGCGAGGAAACGGACGCGGGAGCCCTTCTGCAGCCGCTGCTCGACCCGGGCGGTGAACAGGGACGCGTCGGGCATGGCGGGGGTTCGCGCGAACAGACGCTCCACGAAGGGATCGAACTCGTCAGCTGACATGCTGCGTTCTCCCCAGGGGCTGTGCGGGTTCCGGCTGGAGCCGCGCGCGGAGTTTATCCAGACCACGTTTGACATGAGACTTCACCGTGCCGAGTGGCAAATTCAGGGCGGAGGCGATCTCGGGATGCGCCATGCCCGCTCCGTGACAGAGGGAGACACAGAGGCGTTCGGGTTCGCTGAGCGCCTTCAAGGCTTCATCGAGATCGACCAGACCCGCATGATCGGTTGCGGGCGCGACATCTTCGCTCTCGATTTCAGCGACGTAGCGGGCTTCCTTGGCGACCCGCTTGATGTAGAGGCGGGCCGCGATTCGCTTGACCCAGGCCGCGAACGTCCCTTCGCCGCGGAACTCGCCGCACCGCTGGAACGCCTGGATGAAGGCGTCCTGGGCGATGTCGTCGGCGAGCGAGGGCTGGGCCCCCATCCGCCGCAGAAGGGCGCGCACCGCCGATCCGTGGCGGCGCACCAGTTCACCGAACTCCCGACGCCCGCCCGCCGCCGCGAGGGCGGCGAGCTCGACATCGTGCCGATCGACCAGAGGCTGGGTCATGGCATGTCCCCCTGTCGTCCCGGCCCTATTCCTTGTTCGGGTTGAAGAAGCTGAGGACGATGAAGGCCAGGCCGATGACCGCAGGGATGCAGGCGACGCCCAGCAGTCCGTTGTCGAAGTTGTCGCCGCTCCAGCCGCGTCCGCCCATCTCGCTGACGCTTCCGAAGGCGGCGATGCCGATGCCGACGGCCAGCCAGATGATGCCGCGCCGGATGTCCCGGGTGCGCGAAGGCAGCTTGCTGGCGACATCCTTGGTCATGGCGTCGATGAGCTCGGGCGGCAGGTCCTGGCCCTTGTCGATGGCGTGGCGGACCGTGGTCTGCATTTCGCGCTTCTCGCGCGACTTCAGATACGTCGGCCCGACGATGATGGCGGTGATGGTGCCGAAGACGGCGAAGATGGCGAAGATCGGAATGAAGTCTTCCATCGGGTATCCCCTCTTTCTCGAAACCGGAGCCTGATGCTTCGGCCTTCTGACGACAAGAGGCGCCGGCGCCCCGCCATGGATGCGATCGGGCGGGTGAAACTTTCGTAAGGCGGACGCAGGGGGCTAGAAGGGTCCGACCGGAGTCCTCGCCATGATCGATCGCCGCATGCTTCTCACCGGCCTCATCGCCACCCCGCTGGCCGGCGCCGCGTGCGCCACCCTGCCGGCGGGCGGCGGGCGCAGGCTGAAGCTGGTCTGCTTCAACATCTGGCACAACCAGGGCGACTGGGCCGCGCGGCTGCCGCTGCTGGTCGAGGCGATCCGGGCCGCGGACCCGGACGTGATCGCCCTGCAGGAGGTGCTGGAGGACGCCGCCGTCGCCCTGCCCAACCAGGCCCGGACCATCGCCGATGCGCTGGGCGGTTATGAGACGCATTTCGTCTCAACCGATCCGGAGGATGCGCCCCGGCGCTACGGCAACGCGATCCTGAGCCGCCTGCCGGTCATCGCCCATGATTCGAAAAGGCTGGAGCCGCTGGACGACTACCGCACCGCCATCCGGGCGCGGGTCTCGCTGGAGGGCCGGGCGATCGACGTCGTCAACACCCATCTGGCGTGGAAACCCGAGCAGGCGCCGGTGCGGGCGCAACAGATCGCCGACCTCATGGCCTGGCTGCCGCAGGACGGCGCGCCGCTGATCGTCATGGGCGACTTCAACGCGGTGCAGGAGGACGCCGGGCTGAACGCCCTGACCGGCCCGCGCTTCGTCAGCGCCCTGCCCCGCGGCGCGGCCGAAACCACCCTGAATCCCGCCAAAGGCCACGCGCCCCGCGTCATCGACCACATCTTCGCCGAAGCGGCGCATTTCCAGCCGGGCAGCGCCTCGGTGCTGGGAGCTACCCCCGTCGGCGGGGAATACCCGTCGGACCATTTCGGCGTTGCGGCGACCCTCAGGGTGCGCTGAACCTGCAACTGGCCCGCCCGCGTGGCGTTGGCCCCATGACACGCCCGAGGCCCGCCCTTCCGGAGAGAACGCCAGATGGTCCAGATCACCTATCGCATCGTCGAACACGACGGGGGCTGGGCCTACCAGCTGGGCGACACCTACTCCGAAACCTATCCGGATCACGACTCGGCCCGGGCGGCGGCCGCGGCGGCGGCGCGGGAGCAGAAGGTGCCGGACGAGAACGCCCTGATCGAATACGCCGATGCGTCCGGCCGCTGGATCACCGAACGGGCCGACGGCCACGACCGGCCGGAGACCGAGGTCGAGGGCTGATCGCGCTCCGATTTGCGCTATGATCCCTCCGTCGAACTGAGGAGGTTTCAGCCGTGAACCGTGTCCGGATCGCCCTCGCCGCCTGCGCGCTTGTCGCCTGCAGCGCCCCCGCCCCGGCTACGGCCCGGCAGGTGCAGTTCTACGACGTGCCATCCGGCGGGCGTCCCCACGACGTGGCCGTGACGGCGGATGGCGAGGAGGTCTGGTGGACGGTCCAGCGCGGCGGCGCCCACGGCATCCTCGACCCGGACACCGGCGAGACGACGATCGTGCCGCTGGGCGAGGGCTCGGCCCCGCATGGGGTGATCGTCGGGCCGGACGGTAACGCCTGGATCACGGACGGCGGCCAGAACGCCATCGTCCGCGTCGACCGGGAGACCCGCGCGGTCAAGGTCTGGCCGCTGCCCGAGGAGACCGGCCCGATCAACATGAACACGGCGACGTTCGACCACCGTGGACGCATCTGGTTCACCGGCCAGACGGGCTTCTACGGCCGTCTGGACCCCGCAACGGATGACATGAAGGTGTGGGCGGCGCCGCGCGGACGCGGCCCCTACGGCATCACCACCACCCCGTCCGGCGAGGTCTGGTACGCCTCGCTGGCGGGCAGCCACATCGCCAGGGTCGATCTGGACACCGGCGAGGCCACCATCGTCGAGCCGCCGACCCCGAACCAGGGGGCGCGGCGCATCTGGTCGGACAGCCGGGGCCGGCTGTGGGTCAGCGAGTGGAACAGCGGCAATGTCAGCGTCCATGACCCCCGCGACGGCAGCTGGCGCACCTGGAAGCTGCCGGGCGAGGCGCCGAAGACCTATTCCGTCTATGTCGACGAGGCCGACAAGGTCTGGCTGACCGATTTCGCGGCCAACGCCATCGTGCGCTTCGACCCCGTGACCGAGACCTTCGAGAGTTTCCCCAGCGACCGGTCGGGGGCGAATGTGCGCCAGATGCTGGGGCGGCCGGGCGAGGTCTGGGGGGCGGAATCGGGGACCGACCGGCTGGTCGTTATCCGGTACGCGACCGAGTGATCTGGCTTGTGCTTCTCGCCCTTTCGGGACCGCAGACGCCGCCCGACCCCGGCGCGCGCGCTTTCCAGCGGTGCGCCGCCTGTCATTCACTGCGAGAAGACGCCCGCAGCCCCGCCCCCAGCCTGGGCGGCGTGGTGGGCCGGCGAGCCGGCTCGGTGCGGAGTTTCGCCTATTCGGACGCCATGCGGGCCGCCGGGCGGCGCGGGCTGGTCTGGGACGAGGCCACGCTGGAGCGGTTCCTGGCCGATCCCGAGGCGGTCGTGCCGGGCACGGACATGCCCTATCAGGGCGGGAGCGCCGCCGAACGCGCGACGGTGATCGACTGGCTGCGCCGGCGCCGCTGAGCCCGCGGCGCGCCCACGCAACGCCTTGTGATCGATCAAGGGTAGGCGCGGCGCGGCTCGGCGGTTAGTCCTGCATCGTCTGTCAGATGGAACCGGTTACATGCGTCACCTGCCCCTCCCCGCCCCGACCCGCCGTGCGCTTCTGGCCGGAGGCGCGCTGACGGCGGGGCTGATGCTGGCGCCGCGCATCGCGGCGGCGCAGGCGACGGCGAACCTCGAGCGGGTCAACGCCCTGATCGCCCGCATGACCATCGAGGAGAAGGCCGGGCAGCTGAACCTGCAGAACGATCCGTTCCGCTGGCGGCCCGAGGGGGTCAATCCGGGCGATACGCTGGACGCCAACCAGGAACAGACCGCCGCCGACATCCGCGCCGGCCGCATTGGAGCGCTGTTCAACGGCGTCGGCGCGGCGACCACGAGGCTGGTGCAGGACATGGCGGTCAAGGACAGCCGGCTGGGCATTCCCCTGCTGTTCGCCGCCGATATCGTCCACGGCCTGCGCACCACCTTCCCGGTGCCGCTGGGCGAGGCGGCCAGCTGGGACGTCGACCTGGCCATGCGCACGGCGCGGGCGGCGGCGGTCGAGGGCGGAGCGGCCGGGGTTCACCAGACCTATGCGCCGATGGTCGATATCGGCCGCGACCAACGCTGGGGCCGGGTCGTCGAGGGCGCGGGCGAGGACGTGCTGCTGGGCAATCTGTTCGCAGCGGCGCGCACCCGTGGCTTCCAGGGCGACGACCTGAAGGCATGGTCCTCGCTTCTGGCCTGTCCGAAGCATTTCGCCGCCTATGGCGCGGCCGAGTCAGGGCTGGACTACAACTCGACCGACATGAGCGAGCGCGAGCTGCGCTCGGTCTACCTGCCGCCGTTCAAGGCCGCCTTCGACGCCGGCGCCCTGTCGACGATGAGCGCCTTCAACGACCTGAACGGCGTGCCGACCAGCGGCAACAAATGGCTGCTGACCGACCTGCTGCGCGGCGAGTGGGGCTTCGCCGGCTTCGTGGTCTCGGACTACACCTCGGAGGAGGAGCTGATCGCCCACGGCTACGCCGCCGACGGCCGCGACGCGGCGCGCATCGCCCTGATGGCCGGCGTCGACATGTCGATGAAGAGCGGCCTGTACATGAAGCACATCCCGGAACTGGTGCAGTCGGGCGACGTGCCGGTCGAGCGCGTCGACGAGGCGGTGCGGCGGGTGCTGATGACCAAGGCGGCGCTGGGTCTGTTCGAGAACCCCTACCGGGGTTCGGACGTCCGTCTGGAGCGGCGTGTGACCGGGACCCGCGAGCACCTGGCGCTGGCGCGCGAGGCGGGCCGGAAGTCGATCGTGCTGCTGAAGAACGACGGCGGCCTGCTGCCGCTGCCGAAGACCGGCAAGCGCATCGCCCTGATCGGCCCGTTCGGCGCCGACAAGGTCGACCTGTTCGGCCCGTGGTCGATCTTCAAGGACGGCGAGCTGGCCGTGTCGCTGGAGGAAGGCCTGCGCGCGGCGATGGGCGAAGGCGCGTCGCTGAGCGTGGTCAAGGGCTCGGACGTGGAGGCGCCGCTGGAAGGCGGCATCGCCGCCGCCGTCGCCGCCGCGAACGAGGCGGACGTGGTGCTGCTGGCTATCGGCGAGAGCCAGAACATGTCGGCGGAGGCCCAGTCGCGGGTCGATATCGGCATCCCCGATCCGCAGTTGGCGCTGGCCGAAGCCGTGGCGGCGACCGGCAAGCCCGTGGTGGTGCTGCTCCGTCATGGCCGGGCCATGGAGCTGAGCGGCGCGGTGAAGGACGCGCCGGCGATCCTCGCCACCTGGTTCCTCGGCTCCGAGACCGGCCCCGCCGTCGCCGACGTGCTGTTTGGCGATCACGCGCCGACCGGCCGCCTGCCGGTCAGCTTCCCGCACTTCTCCGGCCAGTCGCCGTATTACTACGCGCACAAGACCACCGGTCGGCCGGCCACGACGCGCAACGAGGGCTTCAAGGCCCAGTTCCGCGAGACCTCGAACACCGCCCTCTATCCGTTCGGCCACGGCCTGACCTATGCGCCGGTGACCTATTCGGCGGTGCGGCTGTCGGCGCCGACGATGGCGTGGAACGGCGAGATCGCCGCCTCGGTCACCCTGACCAACACGGGTTCGCGCGAGGCGTCCGAAGTGGTGCAGCTCTACATCCGCGACCGGGCCGCCTCGATCACCCAGCCGGCGCGGCTGCTGAAGGGCTTCCGGCGGGTGACCGTGCCGGCCGGCGGCTCGATCGAGGTCAGTCTGCCGCTGACCTTCGCCGATCTGTTGTTCCTCGGACCGGATCTGACGCCGACGGTGGAGCCGGGCGTATTCGACGTCTGGCTCTCGCCCGACGCCCAGGCCGGCGAGGCGGCGTCGTTCACCCTCACCCGCTGAGGCTTCAGCCTACCGCCGCCTCGTAAAGCTCCGGCTTGAAGCCGACCACGGTCCGGTCGCCCACGTCCAGCACCGGGCGTTTGATCATCGACGGCTGGGCCAGCATCAGGGTGACGGCTTTGTCGGCGGTCAGGTCCGCCTTGTCCGCTTCGGGCAGGGCCCGGAACGTCGTGCCGGCGCGGTTCAGCACCGTCTGCCAGCCGTGTTCCGCCACCCAGCCCTCCAGCCGCGCGCGGTCGATCCCGGCCTTCTTGTAGTCGTGGAAGGCGAAGGCGACGCCGTGCTGGTCCAGCCAGACGCGGGCCTTCTTGACCGTGTCGCAGTTGGGGATGCCGTAGAGGGTATGGGTCATGGCGTCTGTTTGCCCAGCCGCCCCCGCGACCGCAAGGCGCCAGGCGCTTGCATTTAACCGATCAGTTTAATATTGTGGTGGGGTCAACAACAGGAGACCGTCATGACCGCCCTCCCCCCACGTCAGAAAGTCGTTCCCTGCCTCTGGTTCGACAAGGAAGCCGAGGAAGCCGCCAACTTCTATGTCTCGTTGCTGCCGGACTCGCGCATCCATGCAGTCACCCGCGCGCCGGGTGACTATCCCAGCGGCAAGTCCGGGGACGTTCTGATCGTCGAGTTCACCCTCGCCGGCAGCCGCTACACCGCCCTGAACGGCGGCCCGATGTTCAAGTTCAACGAGGCCATCTCCCTGCAGATCGACTGCGAGGACCAGGCCGAGGCGGATCGCCTGACCGAGGCCCTGTCCGCCGTGCCCGAGTCGGAGCAGTGCGGCTGGGTCAAGGACCGCTACGGCCTGTCGTGGCAGATCGTGCCCTACGCCCTGACCCGGCTGATGGCTGACCCCGATCCGACCGTGGTCAAGCGGGTGTTCGACGCCATGATGAACATGAAGCGGCTGAACGTCGCGGCGCTGGAAGCCGCCGCGAGGGGCTAGAACGGGTCCGGCCCCGGACGGCGTCGATCGGAGCCGGATTTCCATCATCCCTGCCGAGAGGAACAGTCACAGGCGCAGTGGCGTTCGGGTTGTTTCGCTCGCGCGCAGGGGATGAAGCCATGACCACCTTTACGGTCGGATACCTGATCGGCAGCCTGGCCAGGGACTCGATCAACCGGAAACTGGCCAAGGCCCTGATCCGGCTGGCCCCCGAAACCCTGGAGTTCCATGAGATCTCGTTCGGGGAGCTGCCGATCTACAGCTACGACTACGACGCCGACTATCCGCCCGAGGCCCGGGCCTTCAAGGCGGCGATCAAGCGGTCCGACGCGGTGCTGTTCGTGACGCCGGAGTATAACCGGTCGATCCCCGGTGGCCTGAAGAACGCCATCGACTGGGCCAGCCGGCCGTACGGAACCAATGCTTTTGCGCGCAAGCCGTCGGCGGTGATCGGGACCTCTCCGGGCGCCATCGGGACGGCCGTGGCCCAGCAGAGCCTGCGCAGCGTGCTGGGCTTCCTCAACGCGCCCCAGATGAACGCGCCCGAGGCCTATATCCAGTTCACTCCGGGGCTGATCACCGACGATGGCGAGGTCACCGTGGGGTCGACTGAGGAATTCCTGCGGACCTATATGGAGGAGTTCCACACCTTCATCGCCCGGGTTCTGACAGTCCTGCCGCGCGAGGATTGAGGGCCCTCAACGCCCGGCGATCAGGGGCCAGCGTCCGAGCACATTGTATTTCGTCCGGCCCAGTTCGCTGTGGATGAGGACGAGTTCGTCGACCGTCCAGCGGACGGGTTCGACGGGGTGCTCGGCGATGCTCGCCGGATCATAGAGAAGGGTGACGTGCGGATTGAACTCGATCCGGGAAAGCGGTTTCACACCGGCGCGGATCAGTCGGTCCCAGAGCGAACGCCGGAAGGCCTGAAGGCCGTCGAGGTCCGCGCCGCCCTGCAGGACGAACGGCTTCCTTTGCGGCGCACCGGAAAAACTGGCGGCCCGGTCGAAGGTCACCTCGAACGGCGGCGCCGTCGTGCGCTCCCCGACCCGCAATGAATCCGCGACCACGGCCTTCGGCAGTCCGGCGAAGTCTCCGATGTGGATCAGGGTGACGTGAAACCGGTCGGTGCGCAGCGGCGCCGCGGAGATCCCGTGCATCCGCCGCGACCGGTCAGCCGTCTGCGCAATCGCCTCGGCCGCGCGGGGGTCGGGCATGGCGGCGAAGAACAGACGGTCGGTCGGCTCGGCGCTGGCGAAGCCTTCGAAGCCCAGTTGTTCCGAACCCATTCCCATTCGATCGTCTCCCGTTCGCATCAAGCAGCGATTCTCGTGTCATGTATGACGCTGGACGCCGGCGGAAGATGGCTGGACGATCCGCAGATCGGGCCGGGAGCGCCCAAGGGAGGACAGGATGGCGGGACCAACGGGGGCGGCGGGGCCGGACATGGCCGGCGCGGACAGGGTCAATTTCGGCTTCATCGCCCTGATCGTCGCGGTGGCGACCATCGGCGGCTTCATGTTCGGCTATGATTCGGGGGTCATCAACGGCACCCAGGACGGGCTGGAAGGCGCCTTCAACCTGTCGGCGCTGGGCACCGGCTTCAACGTCGGCGCCATCCTGCTGGGCTGCGCCGCGGGGGCGTTCGTGGCTGGACGGCTGTCGGACCTGATCGGGCGCAAGACGGTCATGCTGATCGCCGCCGCGATGTTCATCATCAGCGCCCTGTGGGCCGGCGCGGCCGACAGTTCGATGCATTTCATCCTCGCCCGCTTCATCGGCGGCCTGGGCGTCGGAGCCGCCAGTATCCTGGCCCCGGCCTACATCTCGGAGGTCACGCCGGCCTCGATCCGCGGCCGCCTGTCCAGCGTGCAGCAGATCATGATCATCATCGGCCTGACCGGCGCCTTCGTGGCCAACTACGCCCTGGCGGCGACCGCCGGGGGCTCGACCGCCGAGTTCTGGATGGGCTTCCCCGCCTGGCGCTGGATGTTCTGGCTGCAGGTCATCCCGGCGGCCATCTATCTGCTGGCCCTGCTGCTGATCCCGGAGAGCCCGCGCTTTCTCGTGGTCAAGGGCCGGGAGGCGCAAGCCGAGGCCGTGCTGACCCGGCTGTTCGGCGCCGACGCCGCCCGCCGCAAGGTGGTCGAGATCCGCGAGTCGCTGGCGCGGGACCACAAGCCCAAACTGGCCGACCTGCTCGACCCGATCACCCGCAAGGTGCGTCCGATCGTCTGGGCCGGCCTGATCCTGGCGGTGTTCCAGCAACTGGTCGGCATCAACATCGTCTTCTACTACGGCGCCGTGCTGTGGCAGTCGGTGGGCTTCTCCGAGAACGACGCCCTGCAGATCAACATCCTGTCCGGCGTGCTCTCCATCGCGGCCTGCCTGGCGGCGATTTCCGTGATCGACAAGATCGGCCGCAAGCCGCTGCTGCTGATCGGCTCGGCCGGGATGGCGCTGACGCTGGCGGTCATGGCCTGGTGTTTCTCGCAGGCCCAGGTCATCGACGGCGCCCCTCACCTGCCCGGGCAGGTCGGCCTGATCGCCCTGGTGGCCGCCAACGCCTATGTCGTCTTCTTCAACTTCAGCTGGGGCCCGGTGATGTGGGTCATGCTGGGCGAGATGTTCCCGAACCAGATGCGCGGCTCGGCTCTGGCCGTGGCCGGCTTCGCCCAGTGGATCGCCAACTTCGGCATCTCGGTCAGCTTCCCGGCCATGGCCGCGGGACTGGGCCTGACCGTCACCTACGGCTTCTACGCCGTCAGCGCCTTCGTCTCCTACTTCCTGGTCCAGGCCTGGATCAAGGAGACCCGCGGGCGCGAACTGGAAGACATGACGGGCTGACCGCGCGCGCGTCATCCCCTATCCACCTTCACGGGCGGCGCGCCCTCGCCGCCCGTGTCACTGTTGAGGACCGGCCATGACCGACACCATCGAACTGTCCCACTGGATCAACGGCGAGATGGTCCCGGCCGACCGGCCCTCGGAAAGCCTGAACCCGTCGGACACCCGCGATCTGGTGGCCCGCACCCCGGACGGCGGCGTGGACGAGGTCAATGCGGCCGTGGCGGCGGCCAAGGCGGCCTTCCCGGCCTGGTCCGAGGCCTCGCCCGAAGCGCGCTCGGACATCCTCGACAGGGCCGGGACCCTGGTCATGGAACGACGGGAGTCACTGGGCCGGCTGCTGTCGCGCGAAGAGGGCAAGACCCTGCCGGAGGGGATCGGCGAGACGGTGCGGGCGGGGCGCATCCTTAAATATTTCGCCGGCGAGGCGCTGCGCGTCCATGGCCAGAACCTGGCGTCGGTGCGGCCGGGCGTCGAGATACAAACTTACCGGCAGGCGGTCGGGGTGTTCGGCCTGATCACGCCATGGAACTTCCCCATCGCCATCCCGGCCTGGAAGGCGGCGCCGGCGCTGGCCTTCGGCAACACGGTGGTGATGAAGCCGGCCGGACCGACCCCGGCGACGGCGGAAGCCCTGGTCGCCATCCTGCACGAGGCGGGTCTGCCGAAGGGCGTGATGAACCTGGTCATCGGCCGCGGCGGCGTCGGCCAGGCCATCGTCGATCACAAGGATGTCGACGGCGTCTCCTTCACCGGCTCGCAGGGCGTCGGCGCGGGCGTCGCGCTGGGCGCGGTCAAGCGGCAGGCGCGGGTGCAGCTGGAGATGGGCGGCAAGAACCCGCTGATCGTGCTGGACGACGCCGATCTGGAGCGGGCGGTCCAGATCGCCCTGGACGGCTCCTTCTTCGCCACCGGCCAGCGCTGCACCGCCTCCAGCCGACTGATCGTGCAGGACGGCATCCACGACCGCTTCGTCGCCGCCCTGGCGGAGAAGGTGGCGGCGCTGCGCGTCGGCGACGCGCTGGACCCCGACACCCAGATGGGGCCTGCGGTGTCCGAGGATCAGATGGAGACCAGCTACCGCTACATCGACATCGCGCGGGAGGCCGGCGGGCGTCTGGTCACCGGCGGCGAGCGGCTGAAGCTGGACAAGCCCGGCTGGTACGTCCAGCCGACCCTGATCGCCGACACCGACGCCTCGATGCGCATCAACACGGAAGAGGTCTTCGGCCCGGTCGCCTCGACCATCCGGGTGAAGGATTATGAGGAGGCTCTGGCCGTCGCCAACGGGGTGGAGTTCGGACTGTCGGCGGGGATCGTCACCCGCTCGCTCAAGCACGCCCGCGACTTCCAGCGGCGCGCCCGGGCCGGCATGACCATGGTCAACCTGCCCACCGCCGGCGTCGACTATCACGTGCCGTTCGGCGGTTCGAAGAAGTCAAGCTACGGCGCGCGCGAGCAGGGCTTCGCGGCGGTGGAGTTCTTCACCCAGACCAAGACCGCCTACAGCTGGAGCTGAGCGCCGCCCTGGCCACCCGTCATTCCCACTCGATGGTGCCGGGCGGCTTCGACGTCACGTCGTAGACGACGCGGTTGACCCCCCTCACCTCGTTGACGATGCGGGTCGCCGTCTTGCCGAGCACGTCCCACGGGAACTCGAAGAAGTCGGCGGTCATGCCGTCAGTGGAGGTGACGGCGCGCAGGGCCAGCACCTTTTCGTAGGTGCGGGCGTCGCCCATGACGCCGACGGTCTTGACCGGCAGCAGGACGGCGAAGGCCTGCCAGATCTGGTCGTACAGGCCGGCCTTGCGGATTTCCTCAAGGTAGATGGCGTCGGCCTGCTGCAGGGTCTCGACGGCGTCGGGCGTGATCTCGCCGGGGATGCGGATGGCCAGGCCGGGCCCGGGGAACGGGTGACGTCCCACGAAGGCGTCGGTCAGGCCCAGTTCACGGCCGAGGGCGCGGACCTCGTCCTTGAACAGTTCGCGCAGGGGCTCGACCAGCTTCAGCTTCATGAAGTCAGGCAGGCCACCGACATTGTGGTGGCTCTTGATCACCGCCGAGGGTCCGCCCGAGGCCGAGACGCTCTCGATCACGTCGGGATAGAGGGTGCCCTGGGCGAGGAATTCGGCGCCTTCGATCTTGTGGGCCTCGCGGTCGAAGATTTCGATGAAGACCCGGCCGATGGTCTTGCGCTTGGTCTCCGGGTCGGAAACGCCGGCCAGCTCGCCGAGGAATTCCTTCGACGCATCAACGTGCACCAGCGGGATGTTGTAGTGCTCGCGGAACAGGGTGGTGACCTGGGCGGCCTCGTCCTTGCGCAGCAGGCCGGTATCGACGAAGACGCAGGTCAGCTGGTCGCCGATGGCTTCGTGGATCAGCACCGCGGCGACCGAGGAGTCGACGCCGCCGGACAGGCCGCAGATGACCTTCGCCGAGCCGACCTGTTCGCGGATCTGGGCGATCTTCTCGTCACGATAGGCCGCCATGGTCCAGTCGCCCTTCAGCCCGGCGATGCCGAACAGGAAGTTGCGGTAGATCTCGGTCCCGCGCGGGGTGTGGTGGACCTCGGGGTGGAATTGGACGGCGTAGATTTTCCGCGCCTCGTCGGCGATGGCCGCGAACGGGGCCCCGGCCGAGGTGGCCACGACCTTGAAGCCCTCGGGGATGGCGGCGACGCGGTCGCCGTGGCTCATCCACACCGGCTCGCGATGATCGACAGCGCCGATGCCGGCGAATAGCGGCGTCTCCTCGGCGATGACGATCTCGGCCCGGCCGAACTCGCGGTGATGGCCGCCCTCGACCTTGCCGCCCAGCACGTCGCACAGCAGTTGCTGGCCGTAGCAGATGGCCAGCATCGGCAAGCCGAGGTCGAACAGCTTGCGCCCGATCCGGGGACTGTCGGGCTCCAGCACGCTGGCGGGACCGCCGGACAGGATGATGGCCTGCGGCTTCAGCACATCGACCACCGCCTCGGCTTTGTCGAAGGGATGGATCTCGCAATAGACGTTGGCCTCGCGCAGGCGGCGGGCAATCAACTGGGTCACCTGGCTGCCGAAGTCGACGATCAGGACCTTCTGGTGATCAGCGGGGGCGGTCATGCGGGCTCCGTGGCGACAGGCGTGAAATGGTCATGCAACAGGTCGAGCGCTTCGGCCAGTCGCTGGTCGACCTCCGCCAGGGCGTCGGTCCAGTGCTCGAGGGCGCTCAGATCGGTTCGGCCGTCGCTGACGCCGCGCAGGCCGAGCACCGGCACGCCGAACCGGGCCGCGGCGCGGACGACGGCGAAGGTCTCCATATCGACCATGTCGGCGTCCACGGCGTCATAGGCGGCGCCGGAGACCACGCTGCCGCCGGTCGCCAGCCGGGCCGCCGGCAGGGAGGCGGGGCCGTCCGCCAGCGGCAGGACGGCGGGCAGCCGCGGATATGGCGTCTCGCCGCGTGGAAAGCCGAGGACGCTGACGTCCATGTCGCGATAGCTGACGTGCGAGACCCGATAGACGCGGGCGTGATCCAGCGTCCGCGAACCCGCCGAGCCGAGCGAGACGACCATGTCCGGCAAGGAGCCCCGGGCGAGCAGGTCGGCCAGGACGTGGCTCACCGCCGCGGCGGCTTCCACCGGACCGACGCCGGTGATCAGCGGCTGGATGCGCGCCTTCAGAGCCGGGCCGTATTCCGGCTCGGCGGCCATGACGCACAGGACGGTCTTCGGACCGAAGCGGGAAAGAGTCCAGGCGCGGCTCACGCCCGCCGCTCGTAGACGGCGGCGAAGAAGCCGTCGGTGTTGGTGGAGGCGGGGGAGAGGCGGAGATAGTGAATGTCGGCGTCCCGAACCAGGCTGGAGGCGAGCGGCTTCAGATGGGGGTCGGCCAAGGCTCCGCACATATGGAATGGCGCAAACTCCACATGCGACGCCTCAAAGGCGGCAATTGTGGTTTCGTTCTCGGCTCGCAGCATTGAGCAGGTCACATAGACCAGGAAGCCACCGGGCTTCACCAGCTGGGCCGCCTGTGAGAGGATTCGGACCTGGAGCGCGTGCAGGCGCTCGACCTCCTCGGGCTTGAGACGCCAGGCGTCCTCTGGACGCCGACGCCAGGCGCCCGAGCCGCTGCACGGGGCGTCGACGAAGACGAGGTCGGCCTTACCGTTGAATTCCTCGACCCCGCCGCCGTTCTGGCCGATCAGCCGCAGGTCGGCCTCGACCCCGGCGCGTTGCAGGCGCGGGCGGATGTTGTCGAGCCGCTTCTGCACTACGTCGCAGGCGACCAGCGTCCCCTCGCCACGCATGGCCTGAGCCAGCGCCAGCGTCTTGCCGCCGCCGCCAGCGCAATAGTCGACGACCGTCATCCCAGGCTGCGCGCTCGCCAGCCAAGAGACGATCTGGCTGCCCTCGTCCTGGATTTCGATCCGGCCCGCCTTGAAAGCCTCGAGCGCCTGGACGTTGGGCGGCGGCTCGGACGGCAGGCGCAGGCCCCAAGCCGACCACGGCGTCGGCTCGGGCGACAGGCCGGCCTCCCGCAGTTCGGCTGCAACCTCATCGACCGAGGCGATGGCGCCGTTCACGCGCAGGTCGATGGGCGCGCGGGGGGCCATCAGCTCCCGGGCCTCCTCGCTCCAGCGGTCGCCGAAGGTCGCCTTGAAGTCCTCGACCACGAACTCGGGCAGGCCGGCAGCGACCCAGCCGGGCAGATCGCCTTCCCCCGCCGTGATGCGGGCGCGTTCCTGCTTGGACAGCGGACGCGGGCCGTAGCCCTCGCCCGAGTGCAGGGCCTCGATCTCTTCCAGCGACAGGCCGTCGATGAGCGACAGCGAGCCGATCACCAGCGCCCGGCCGTCCTCGCGGCCGCCCATGGCCCAGACGAGACGGCCGCGGGCGCGCAGCACGCGGTAGACGCGGTCCGCGACGGCGCGGCGGTCCTTGGAGCCCGCATAGCGGTTGGCGGCGCCCCAGGCCTTGAGCACGACCTCGGCGGGGGCTCGCCCCTGGGCGATGCTGTCGAGAACGGAGGCGGCGGCGGCGAGGCGGGCGGCTGGGGTCAAGTCAGGCTTTCAAAGGAACAGGGCGGCGATGACCATCACCAGCCCGGCGGCGGCGGCGAGCCAGGCCAGCGAGCGGATGTAGGGCACGCCGAAGGCGTAGAGCGGCAGGTAGACCAGCCGCCCGAAGAAGTAGAGGTGCGCCCCGAGGGCGGTCAGCGTCCCGTCCTTACCGGCGATATGCGCCATGATCACGGCGGCGGCGAAGATGGGCAGGGTCTCGAACAGATTGGCCTGCGCCCGCATCAGCCGACCAGCGATCCGACCCGGCGGGGGGACCTCGGCGTCGCGCGGTCCCACGTTCCATTTGCCGCCCAGTTCGGCGGTACGGGCCACGACGGCCGCCGTGATCTGGACCAGCGCCAGGATCAGGGTGAACGCCAGCAGAATGAACTCGGGTGTCATGTCCATGGCCTGTCCTCCCCGTCTCAACCCTGCCGGTAGTTCGGCGCCTCGCGCGTGATCATCACGTCGTGGACGTGGCTCTCCCGCAGGCCGGCCCCGGTGATGCGCACGAAGCGGGCGCGCTCCTGGAAGTCGGCGATGGTGGCGGCGCCGACATAGCCCATGGCGGCGCGCAGCCCCCCGACCATCTGGTGCAGCACCGGGGCGATCGGCCCCTTGTAGGGGGTCTGGCCCTCGATGCCTTCGGGCACCAGTTTCATCTGGTCCGAAACTTCCTTCTGGAAGTAGCGGTCGGCCGAGCCGCGGGCCATGGCCCCGACCGAGCCCATGCCCCGGTAGGATTTGTAGGACCGGCCCTGGTACAGGAAGACCTCGCCCGGGCTTTCGTCTGTGCCGGCGAACATCGAGCCCATCATGGCGGCCGAGGCGCCGGCCGCGATGGCCTTGGCCAGGTCGCCCGAATATTTGATGCCGCCGTCGGCGATGACCGGGGCGCCGCTCTCGCGGGCGGCCCGGACGGCCTCCATGACGGCGGTCAGCTGGGGCACGCCGACGCCCGCGACGATGCGGGTGGTGCAGATCGAGCCGGGGCCGATGCCGACCTTCACCGCGTCCGCGCCCGCGTCGATCAGGGCCCGGGCGGCGTCATAGGTGGCGACGTTGCCGGCGATGATCTGGATGCGGTTGGACTCGCGCTTGATGCGCTCGACGACCTGGGCGACCTGGATCGAATGGCCGTGGGCGGTGTCGATGACGACCACGTCCACCCCGGCCTCCGCCAGCGCCATCGAGCGCTCGTAGCCCGCGTCGCCAACGGTGGAGGCGGCGCCGACCAGCAGCCGGCCCTGCTCGTCCTTGGCGGCGTGGGGGTGGGCCTGGGCCTTCTCGATGTCCTTCATCGTGATCAGGCCGGTGGCGCGATAATCCTCGTCGACGACGATGACCCGCTCGATCTTGCGGTCGCGCAGCAGGGCAAGGGCCTCGTCGCGGCCGGCCCCCTCGCGCACCGTGATCAGGTCGCCGGCGGTCATCAGCTCGGCGGCCTTGCGGTTCGGATCGGTGTCGAAGCGCATGTCGCGGTTGGTCAGGATGCCGACCAGCTTGCCCGACGCGGGATCGACGACCGGGAAACCGCTGATCTTCTTTTTGGCGCGGATGTCGCGGATTTCGCCGAGCGTGGTCTGCGGCGTGATGGTCACCGGATTGATGACCATGCCGCTTTCGTAGCGCTTCACCTCGCGGACCTGATCGGCCTGTTCCTCGACCGTCATGTTGCGGTGAAGCACGCCGAGGCCGCCGGCCTGGGCCATGGCGATGGCGAGGCGGCTTTCGGTGACCGTGTCCATGGCGGACGAGGTCAGCGGGATGTTCAGCCTGATGTCGCGGGTGAGCTTCGTCGAGACGTCCGCGTCGGCGGGCATGATCTCGGACGGGCCGGGTTCCAGCAAAACATCGTCGAAGGTGAGCCCTTCGCGTATCTCCATGAGGAGTCTCCGTTTTGCGGGCCGCGTATAGCGGTGGAAGGCGGGGAACCGCAAGGGCCGCCCGGTCCTATGATGACGATAAGAACAATTGCCTTGCCGGATGCGGCGCCGGCCCCACATCTGGGAGACGAATGGTTCGACTGTTGATCAGCACCGCCCGCCGACTTGCGCTCAAGATCGCGAGCTATGGCGTAATGCACCTGGTGGTGGCGATTCTCGTCGCCTTCGCCATCACGCGCGACTGGCGGCTGGCGCTGGCGGTCGGCGTGGTCGAGCCCTTCTTCCAGACCATCGCCTATTCGATCCACGACCGCGTCTGGCACCGTATCGAGCACCGCGGCATGCTGTCGGGGGTGGAGGAGGCGGCCGAGGCGGTCACCGCCCGCCTGGAGGTCATGCGGCCCGAGGAGCAGACCCGGGCCCACGGCCATGGCCATGGCCACCACGGCCACAGCCACGCCCTGCCCCGCTCGTTCAAACAGGTGGCGCTGAAGACGGTCACCTATTGCGTGATGCATTTCGCGGTGGCCGTCACGGTGGCCTACGCCCTGACCCAGAACTGGCGCACCGCGCTGGCCATCGGCATCATCGAGCCGCTGGTGCAGACGGTGTTCTTCACCGTTCATGACCGGGTGTGGACGCGCATCGAGGCCCGCAAGGCAAGGCAGGCGGCGAAACTGGCCTCGGCCTAGGGCGTGGACGTCCGCCGGCAACCACCCCCGATCGAGCCGGCCTCGGCGCAGGGAATCACCTCCCGAAAGACGTCCGGCGGATCGAATCGGGCCACCACATTCTCTCGTGAACCGCAGCCCACCTCGAAATAGCTTCCGTTCGATCCCCGGCCCATCGCGCGAACCTCGGTGACATTGCAGCCGGCGAGTTCCGTCCCGGTCAGCCGGGATTGAAACGCCTCCCTGTTCTCGCGGCGCGACGTCAGGCGACATTCGCCGCCCTGCGACGACACGATGAGGCAATCGGTGACGAGCCAACCATCCGCGGACGGTTCGAGCCAGTATCCCGAGGGCCCCACGCAACTGATCTCATAGATGAAGTTCTGCCGGGGGTTGACGCCCGCGAGCCGGCCTTCCCGCACGACACAGTCGACGCCGGCCGAAGCCGCGATCCGGGCATAGTGTCGCCGCGTGTCCGCGTTCTCCCTGAGCCGGCACGATCCCGATCCTCGCCCGCGTTCCGCGATAGCCAGACAGTTGATCGCCCGATAGGTCGGTCCGCTGATGACGACGTAGCCCGGCGCATCGGCGCAGGCCACCTCGTAGTGGGTCGCGCCGTCCGCGTCTCGCCCCCTCAGGACCCCGTTGGTCACACGGCAAGAGACTCCCGCCCGGTCGACGGCTTCCTGGGCGGCGCTCGTGGCGATCGGGTCCCTCCCGAGGCGGCCTCGGGTCGTCGTGCCGTAATCGCGCACTTCCTGCGCGGCCGCCGGCGAAGCGCTGACGATCAGACCGACACAGAGCAGCAGCTCAGCACGCATCGGGCTCTTTGTTCCTCGTGGCGCGGCCCAACGGCCTCATCTAGCGCTTGTTCAGCGCCACGAGGAAGACCTCGGCGCTATCCTTGCGGCTCGACTCCGGCTTGACGTACTTCACCGTCTCGAACTCGGCCCGCAGCCGCGCCAACACGCCGCCGGCGTCGCCGCCCTGGAAATTCTTCGACACGAAATGCCCGCCCGGCTTCAGCGTGCGGATGGCGAAGTCGGCGGCGATCTCGATCAGGGCGATGATCTTCAGGTGATCGGTCTGGCGGTGGCCGACGGTGTTGTGAGCCATGTCGGACAGGACCAGGTCGGGCGCGCCGCCCAGCAGGTCCATCATCTGCTGGTCCACGCCGGGCTGCGTGAAGTCCGCCTGGATCAGGGTCGCGCCGGGGATTGGCTCGATCGGCAGCAGGTCGACGCCGACCACGGAGGTCGCGCCACGCTTCAGCGCCACCTGGATCCAGCCGCCGGGGGCGGCGCCGAGATCGATGACGCGGCTGCCCTGCCGGATCAGGTGGAAGCGGTCGTCGATCTCGAGCAGCTTGAAGGCCGCGCGGCTGCGCCAGCCCTCGGCGCGGGCGCGCTCGGACCATTTGTCGGACAGCTGGCGCTTGATCCACTGCTGGCTGGACATCGACTTGGTGTCCGCCGTCTTCATCTTCGTGCCCATGCCGCGGCCAGCCGCGGTCCCGCCGGAGGGCGGGCGGACCATGCGGCGGCGTTCAGCGGGCTTTTCGTCGTCGCTCATGCCTCTCCCATAGCCCCGACCGCGTTCACGGGCTATGACCCCGCGACATTTCAAAGGAGCGCGCCGATGGCCGACGAAACCCTGACCTTCACTCTCGACACCGGCGACGGCGAAGCCCGCGACGTGGTCATAAAGCTGCGCCCCGACCTCGCCCCCGGCCACGTGGCCCGCATCACCGAGCTGGCGAAAGAGGGCTTCTACGACGGCGTGGTCTTCCACCGCGTCATCCCCGGCTTCATGGCCCAGGGCGGCGATCCGACCGGCACCGGCACCTCGGGCTCCTCGAAGCCGAACCTGAAGGCCGAGTTCTCGGCCGAGCCGCACGTGCGCGGCGCCGTCTCGATGGCCCGGACCAGCGATCCCAACAGCGCCAACAGCCAGTTCTTCATCTGCCTGGACGACGCCACCTTCCTGGACCGCCAGTACACGGTGTGGGGCCAGGTGATCGAAGGCATGGACAACGTCGACGCCCTGCCCAAGGGCGAGCCGCCCCGGTCGCCCGGCAAGATCGTCAAGGCGACGGTGAACTGAACGAAAGGGCCGCTCGATCGAGCGGCCCTTTTTCTTCCATCGTCATCCTCGGGTGGCGGGGCCTGATCCCTATTCGATCTCCACCACCTCGACCCGGGCGCCGTTCAGGACGAGGGCGATCTCGCCGCGCTTGAGCTTGAGCGCATCCTCGCCGAACAACTGGCGGCGCCAGCCGCTGAGGGCGTCGACCGGCGCCTCGTCGTCCAGGGCGATCTTCTCGAGATCGGCGACGTTGGCGATCAGCTTGGTGGCGACGCCGGCGTTGTCGCTCTTGGCCTTGAGCAGCACCTTGAGCAGCTCGACCACCGAAGGCGGGGCCGGCTGGTTGTGGGCGGGGCGCTCCAGCTTGGGGGCGTGGGCCTCCGGATCGGCGAGCACCCGCTTGAGTTCGGCGGTGAGTTCGAGACCGAGACGCGAGGCGCCGAAGCCCTTGGGCACCGAGCGCAGGCGGTTGAAGGCGTCAGCGTCGGTCGGTCCCTGGGCCGCGATCTCGTCGATCGCGTCGTCCTTGAGGATGCGGCCTCGCGGCTGGTCACGCTCCTGGGCCGCGCGCTCGCGCCAGACGGCGGTGGCGACGAAGGCGGCGAGATATTTGGCCGAATACTTCTTGGGCTTCAGCCGCTTCCAGGCCTTTTCGGGATTGGTGTCGTAGAGGGCGGGATCGGTCAGGTCCTCCATCTCGGCCATGACCCAGTCGAGCCGCCCCTCCTTCTGCAGGCGGTCGCGCAGCTTTGGATAGAGGGCGGCGAGATGGGTGACGTCGCCGAGGGCGTAGATCAGCTGGGCGTCCGACAGGGGGCGGCGGGCCCAGTCGGTGAATCGGCTGCCCTTGTCGACCTCCTGACGCAGCATCTGGCGGACCAGCGCCTCATAGGAGACCTGATCCCCGAAGCCGGCGGCCATGGCGGCGACCTGAGTGTCGAACATCGGCTTGGGCATGGCGCCCAGCTTGACGAAAATCTCGGTGTCCTGCCGGGCCGCGTGGAAAACCTTGATGATCTTCGGATCGCGCAGCAGGTCGAGGAAGGGTTCGAGATCGAGACCGTCGGCCATCGGATCGATGATGGCCGCGTCCGTGGCCGAGGCCGCCTGGATCAGGCAGAGGCGCGGCCAATAGGTCGTCTCCCGCATGAACTCGGTGTCGACCGTGATGAAGGGCTGGTTCGCGAGCCTGGCGCAGAAATCGCGCAATGCCTCGGTGGTGGTGATCGGCGTCATTGGGATGCTATAGCCCCGCGCACCGCGGTTGTGGCAAGAGCCGCCGCACAAATCCGCCCACTGATTCAGGCCCGTGACCGATGAGCGACACCCCCGAAAGCCTGCGCAACGGCCTCACCTACGCCGACGCGGGCGTGGACATCGACGCGGGTGAGATGCTGGTCGACGCCATCAAGCCGCTGGCGAAATCGACCCGCCGGCCCGGCGCCGAGGCTTCGCTGGGGGGATTCGGGGCGCTGTTCGACCTCAAGGCGGCGGGGTTCGAGGACCCGCTGATCGTCGCCACGACGGACGGCGTGGGCACCAAGCTGAAGATCGCCATCGAGACGGGACGGCATGACGGGGTCGGCGTCGATCTGGTCGCCATGTGCGTCAACGATCTGCTGGCCCAGGGCGCCGAGCCGCTGCTGTTCCTCGACTATTACGCCACCGGCAAGCTGGAGATCGACGCGGCGAAACGGGTCGTGGCCGGGATCGCCGAGGGCTGTCGCCAGGCCGGCTGCGCGCTGGTCGGCGGCGAGACGGCCGAAATGCCGGGGATGTATTCGGGCGGCGACTACGATCTGGCCGGCTTCTCGCTGGGCGCGGTCGAGCGCGGCCACGCCCTGCCGTATCTGGACCGGCAGGCGGCGGGCGACGTGATCATCGGCCTCGCCTCCTCGGGTCCGCACTCCAATGGCTATTCGCTGATCCGCAAGGTGGTCGAGAAGTCCGGCCTCGGCTGGGGCGACGACGCGCCCTTCGCCAAGGACCGCACCCTGGCCCAGGCGCTGATGGAGCCGACCCGCATCTATGTGAAGCCGGTGCTGCCGCTGATGAAGGCGGGGCTGGTCAAGGGCGCCGCCCACATCACCGGCGGCGGCCTGATCGAGAACCCGCCGCGCTGCATCGCCGAGGGGCTGCACGCCGAGTTCGACTGGGACGCCATTCCGATGCCGCAGGTGTTCCAGTGGCTGGGCGAGACGGGCGGCGTTTCGGATCACGAGATGCGCCGAACCTTCAACTGCGGCGTCGGCTTCATTCTGGTGGTCGCGCCGGAGAACGCCGAGCCGGTGCTGGCCGCCCTGCTGAACGCCGGCGAGGTCGCCTTTGTCTGCGGGCAGCTGGCCACTGACTAAAGCCCGTCAGGCGGCGAGGCCGGCGCATTGACCGTCGCCCTCCGCCCCGGCAAGGTCCGCGCCTTCCACATCATGAGGTCGCCGATGCGCGCGCTGTCGATCGCCCTGACCGGGCTGTTGCTGGTCTCCGGTTCCGCCGCGGCGCAGACCCCTGCCCCGTCCGAGCAGGCGCTGCTTCACCAGGTGGCGGGCGAGGTCCGGCCCGAGCGGATGCGGGCGGACATCGAGGCCCTGGTCGGCTTCGGCACCCGCCACACCCTGTCGGAGACGCAGTCGGACACGCGCGGCATCGGCGCGGCGCGGCGCTGGGCCCAGCGGCAATTCGAGGGCATCAGCCGTGACTGCGGCGGCTGTCTGACCGTGGTGACGCCGTCGGACACCGTCACGGGCCGGCGCGTGCCGACGCCGACCGAGGTGGTCGACATCGTCGCCATCCAGCGGGGCACGGGCGATCCGAACCGGGTCATCATCATCTCCGGCCACATCGACTCGCGCGTCACCGACGTGATGAATTTCACCGACGACGCGCCGGGGGCCAACGACGACGCCTCGGGCGTGGCGGCGGTGCTGGAGGCGGCGCGGGTGCTGTCGAAGCACCGGTTCGACGCCACCCTGGTCTATGCCGCCCTGTCGGGTGAAGAGCAGGGCCTGCTGGGCGGCAAGATCCTGGCCGACTACGCCCAGGCGCAGGGCTGGCGGGTCGAGGCCAATCTGAACAACGACATCGTGGGCAACTCCGAAGGCCAGTCGGGCGTGCGGGACACCACCCGGGTGCGGGTCTTCTCGGAGGGCACCAAGACCGTGGAGACCCCCGCCCAGGCCGAGCGCCGTCGCTACAACGGCGGCGAAGTCGATTCGTCGTCGCGGAACCTGGCGCGCTTCATCGACGCCATCGCCGACCGCTACCTGACCAATTTCGACGTCGAGATGATCTATCGCACCGACCGCTACGGCCGCGGCGGCGACCAGGTCGAGATGCTGCGCCACGGCTTCCCCGCCGTGCGCATCAGCGAGGGCGCCGAGAACTACGACCGCCAGCACCAGGACCTGCGGGTCGAGGACGGCGTCCACTACGGGGATGTCATCGAGGGGGTGGACTTCGACTACCTCGGCCAGGTGGCGCGGCTGAACATCGTTTCGATGGCGGCGCTGGCCAACGCCCCCGCCACCCCGCTGGGCGTGACCATCGAGGGCGCGGTCAAGCCGGACACGACGGTGGCGTGGGAGGCGGTCCCGGGCGCGGCGGGCTATCGCGTCTGGTGGCGGTCGACGACGGCCCCGCAATGGACCCATAGCCGCTGGGCCGGATCGGCGACCGGAATGGTGCTCCCGGGCGTGGTCATCGACGATTACTTCTTCGGCGTTTCGGCCGTCTCCGACGACGGCTACGAGAGCCCGGTGGTCTTCCCGGGCCCGTCCGGCGCCTTCGTCTCGGTCGGCGACCCGGCCCCGCCGGCCCGCTGATGCCAACCCTGCCTCCGGGCCGCGTTCGCGTCGCCGTCCTGATTTCCGGCTCCGGCTCCAACATGGCCGCGCTGGTGGATGCGGCGCGCGCGGACGACTGCCCGTTCGAGATCGCACTGGTGCTGTCCAACCGGCCCGACGCCGGAGGTCTGGCGATCGCGCGGGAGAAGGGCGTCGCCGTCGCGGCGGTCGATCATCGCGTCTTCGGCAAGGATCGCGAGGCGCACGAACGGGCGGTCGACGCTTTGCTGGGGGAGCACGGGATCGAGGTGGTGGCCCTGGCCGGCTATATGCGCTTGCTGACCCCTTGGCTGGTGCAGAGATGGAAGGGGCGGATGCTGAACATCCATCCCAGCCTGCTGCCGAAATACCCGGGACTGGACACCCATGCCCGGGCGCTGGCGGCGGGCGACGTCGAGGCCGGCTGCACCGTCCATCTGGTCACCGAGGGCGTCGACGAGGGACCGATGCTGGCGCAGGCGGCCGTGCCGATGCTGGCGGACGACACCCCGGCCTCGCTGGCCCAGCGGGTGCTGACGGCGGAACACCAGCTGTATCCGCGGGCGCTGGCCGACTTCTGCCGGTCGCAGATGAGAAGTTTGTAATCTGGCGTGTTTCGCCGCGACAGGGCTCGTGGCTTGAGTCAGGTTGCCGCCGGATTTCAACCGGGGGCTCTCATGCTCAAACTTCGTCTCATGGCCTGCGCGGCCAGCGCTGTTCTCCTGCTCGCGGCTGGAGCCGCCGCCGCCCAGAGCGCGCCGCCGATCGTCGAGATTCCGTCGACCACCCAGGCCGAGATCGGCGAGTTCGGCTTCGACGCCGCCGGCATGGACACCGCTGTGGCGCCCGGCGACGACTTCAACCGCTTCGCCAGCGGCGTCTATCTGCGGGACACGCCGATCCCGGGCGACAAGACCTCCTACGGCGTGTTCGACATGCTGTACGACCGCTCGCAGGACAATCTGAAGGCCCTCATCGAGGAGAGCGCGGCCGCCCCGGCCTCGAGCCCGGAGGCCGCCCGCATCGGCGCCTTCTACGCCAGCTTCATGGACGAGGCGGCGGTGAATGCGCTCGCCGCCGGCCCGCTGCAGGCCGACCTCGCCGAGGTCCGCGCCGCCGACACCCACGAGAAGATCGCCGAACTGATGGGCCGCACCCAAGGCGGCTTCGGATCGAGCCTGTTCGGCGCGGCGGTGTTCGAGGACCTCAAGGAGCCGGACAGGAACAGCGCCTACATCGTCCAGGGCGGGCTCGGCCTGCCGGACCGCGACTATTATCTGGAAGCCAGCTTCGCCGAGCAGAAGGCAGGCTACCAGGCCTATGTGGCCCAGGCGCTGACGCTGGCCGGCTGGCCCGACGCGGAACAGGCGGCGGCCGACATCGTCGCCTTCGAAACGCGGATCGCCGAACACCACTGGACCCAGGTCGAGAGCCGCCAGCTGGAGAAACTGTATAATCCGACCACGGTCGCCGACCTGACCACGACGGCCCCCGGGTTCGACTGGACGGCGTGGGCGCGCGGGGCCGGACTGGACAGCACGCCCACGCTGATCGCCATGAACAACACGGCCTTCCCCGGCATGGCGTCGGTCTTCGCCGAGACCCCGGTCGAGACGCTGCAGTCGTGGCAGGCGTTCCACATCGTCGAACAGGCGTCGCCCTATCTGTCGCAGGCCTTCGTCGACGCCAATTTCGACTTCTTCGGCAAGGTCCTGAACGGCCAGCCCGAGAACCGTCCGCGGTGGAAGCGGGGCGTGCAACTGGTCGACGGCTCGCTCGGCGAGTCGCTGGGCAAGGAATACGTCGCCCGCCACTTCCCGGCCGAGTCCAAGGCCCAGATGGAGGAGCTGGTCGCCAACCTGCGCCGCGCCATGACCGCCCGCATCGAGGGGCTGGACTGGATGAGCCCCGAGACCCGCCAGCAGGCGCTCTACAAGATGAGCCGTTTCGGGGTGAAGATCGGCTATCCCGAGCAGTGGCGCAGCTATGACGGCCTGCGGCTGGAGCCGGGCGACCTGTACGGCAACGTCGAACGCTCGTCGGCCTTCGAATGGGCGTGGAACCTCGGCAAGCTGAACAAGCCGGTCGATCCGCTGGAATGGGGCATGACGCCCCAGACGGTGAACGCCTACTACAACCCGCCGCGCAACGAGATCGTCTTCCCGGCGGCGATCCTTCAGGCGCCGTTCTTCGATCCGAACGCCGATCCGGCCGTGAACTACGGCGGCATCGGCGCGGTCATCGGCCACGAGATCACCCACGGTTTCGACGACCAGGGCCGCAAGGTCGACGGCGACGGGGTGCTGCGCGACTGGTGGACCGCCGAGGACGCCGCCAAGTTCGAGGAGCGGGCCAGGGTGCTGGGCGCCCAGTATTCGGCGCTGAGCCCGTTCGAGGGCGCGACCGTCAACGGCGACCTGACCATGGGCGAGAACATCGCCGACCTGGGCGGCCTGCTGCTGGCGCTGGACGCCTATCACCTGTCGCTGAACGGCGAGCCGGCCCCGGTCATCAACGGCCTGACCGGCGACCAGCGGGTGTTCCTCGGCTGGGCCCAGGTCTGGCGCGAGAACATCCGCGACGAGGCCCTGCGCCAGCAGGTCACCGTCGATCCGCACTCGCCGGCCCAGTACCGGGCCGGGGCCACGGTGCGGAACATCGACGCTTGGTACGAGGCGTTCGGGGTCCAGCCGGGCGACGAGCAGTACCTCGCGCCGGACGCGCGCGCCCGCATCTGGTAGGCGCAGCCACGCCGCAAAGATGATGACGGCCCCGGCGATCGCTCGCCGGGGCCGTTTTCATGGTCGCCGGATCAGCGGGGGCGACGGCGGGGGGTGGTGGCCGCACCGGCCACGCCGCCCACGACGGCGCCGGCGACGGTCGCTTCGGTATTGCCGCCGATTACCTGACCGGCGGCCGCGCCGGCGAGGGCGCCGGTCGCGGCGCGTTGTTCAACAGTCGTGCCGCAGGCCGCCAGAAGCGTCACGGCGGCGGCGGCGGAAGAGAGCTTGAGCAGGGTTTTCATGATTGTTCCTCCGGGGAGATGAGGCCCCGGGACAACGTTCCGCTATCCGGCCCGTTCCGCCCGATTCTCGGCCAGCCGCACGGCTATCGCCAGGAAGACGACCACCGCGCAGGCGAACCACAGCGTCAGCAGGCCCCAGAGGAGAAAGGCCGTCGCCCCCAACGCGCCGCCCGCCGTCAGGCCGATCCACAGCAGCAGGAACGGAACCCACTCCCACCGCGGTCCGCCGCACAAGGCCGTGGCGAGGCGCTGTCCCATCCGCACCAGCGTGCCGGTCATGTAGGTGAGGCCCACGCCGACGTCGCCCTGGCGCTGGAACACCGCGTTCTCGACGCCCATGGCCAGCACCACGGCCGCCATGCCCGGTCCATTCCAGCCGGCGGTGCAGAGCGCCGCCGCTCCGAGCAGGAGCGCTGCCTCCACCGCCAGCACCGCCGAGCGCCGCCCCTCCCCCGCCCGCCGCGCCACCAGGGCGCCCGCGATCACGCCGAGGACGAACAACCCGATCAGACCCGCCGCCAGCGCGGCCTGGTCCCAGCGGCCCGTCGCCGCCCCGACGCCCAGTCGCGTCAGGTTCCCGCTCATGAAGGAGACGAAGAAGCCGCCCAGCGTCATGAAGCCGACGGCGTCGACGAATCCGGCCAGCGCCGACAGGCTGGCGGCCAGCAGCACCCCTCTGTGTCCGTATTCTCTCATCCGACTCGCTTCCGCCGGGAGCCTGACACGACAACGGCCGGATCGTCACCGATCCGGCCGCGATCTGATCCAGGAAGCGTCAGCAATCAGCCGACGATCTGGTCGTCCGTGAAGAACTGGGCAATCTCGATGCCGGCGTTCTCGATCGAGTCCGAGCCGTGCACCGAGTTCTCGCCGATCGACAGGGCGAACTGCTTGCGGATGGTGCCGTCAGCGGCGTCCTTCGGGTTGGTGGCGCCCATGACTTCACGGTAGGCGGCGACGGCGTTCGGGCCTTCCAGCACCTGGACCACGACCGGCTCGGCGGTCATCTGCGAGACCAGTTCGCCGTAGAACGGACGCTCGGCGTGGACTTCGTAGAATTTCTTCGCCTGGGCCTCGGTCAGCTTGACGCGGCGCTGGGCGACGATGCGCAGGCCGGCGCCCTCGATCACGGCGTTGATGGCGCCGGTCAGGTTGCGGCGCGTGGCGTCGGGCTTGATGATCGAGAACGTGCGTTCGGTCATGGGAGTGACTTCTTGTTGGGAGATTGAGGGTGGCGGGCTTATAGACGCGCCCTCCCCGGTTTCCAACCATCCCTCTTTCTTGTGTCCCCACCGCCCGGCGCGCGGCGCCTCGCTGCTTGAGGGACAAGGTTTTTCTTCTCGCCATGCTCCAGATCACCGACCTGACCTTCAGCGCCTGGGGCCGCAAATTCCTCGACGACGCCTCCGTCAGCCTGCCGCCGGGCTCGAAGGTCGGGCTGGTCGGCCGCAACGGCATCGGCAAGTCGACGCTGTTCAAGCTGATCCTCGGCGAGCTGGCGGCCGGCGGCGACGAGATCAGCCTGCCCAAGACCGCGCGCATCGGCTCGGTGGATCAGGAACACCCGGCCACGCCGGTCAGCGTGCTGGAGACCATCCTCGAGGCGGACGAGGAGCGTCACGACCTGCTGACCCGGCTGGAGACCGCCGAGCCGGAGGAGATGGGCGAGATCTGGACACGGCTGATCGAGATCGACGCCGACGCCGCTCCGGCCCGGGCGTCCGAAATCCTCGTCGGCCTCGGCTTCGACCAGGAAAACCAGCAGCGGCCGATGTCGGAGTTCTCGGGCGGCTGGCGCATGCGGGTGGCGCTGGCCGCGGCCCTGTTCGCCGAGCCGGACATGCTGCTGCTCGACGAGCCGACCAACTACCTCGACCTCGAAGGGGCGCTGTGGCTGGAAGCGCGGCTGAAGAAATACCCGCACACCGCCCTGATCATCAGCCACGACCGCGAACTGCTGGATAACTGCTGCACCCACATCCTGCATCTCGCGAACCGGACGCTGGAGCTCTACACCGGCAACTACGGCCAGTTCGAAAAGGCCCGCGCCGAGAAGGCCAGGCTGCAACTGTCGGCCAAGGCCAAGCAGGACGCCGAGCGCGCCCACCTGCAGGCCTTCGTCGACCGCTTCAAGGCCAAGGCCTCCAAGGCCGCCCAGGCCCAGTCGCGGATGAAGCGGTTGGCCAAGATGCAGCCGGTGGCCACGACCATCGAGGAGCGGGTCGCGCCCTTCACCCTGCCCTCGCCGCCGCGCCCGCTGGCCCCGCCGCTGATCCGGCTGGAACAGGCCAATGTCGGCTACGAGCCGGGCAAGCCGATCCTGCGCAATCTCAACCTGCGCATGGACCTGGACGACCGCATCGGCCTGCTCGGCGTCAACGGCGCCGGCAAGTCGACCTTCGCCAAGATGATCGCCGGCGCGCTGAACGTCGAAAGCGGCGAACTGCACCGCGACCGCAAGATGCGCGTGGGCTGGTTCCACCAGCACCAGATCGAGGCCATGGACCCCACCGACACGCCGCTGGAGATCGTCCGGCGGGCGATGCCGGACGCGACCGAGAGCAGCCGGCGCTCGAAGCTGGCGCAGTGGGGCCTGGGCTATGAGAAGCAGGAGACCACCGTCGCCTCCCTGTCCGGCGGCGAGCGGGCGCGGCTGCTGCTCAACCAGGTGGCGATGGACGCACCGCACATCCTGATCCTCGACGAACCGACCAACCACCTCGACATCGACAGTCGCCGGGCCCTGCTGGACGCGCTTAACGACTACTCCGGGGCCGTGATCCTGATCACCCACGACCGCTCGCTGATGGAGCTGGTCGCCGACCGGCTGTGGCTGGCGGCGGACGGAACGGTGAAACCCTATGACGGGGACATGGACGACTATGCGAAGTTCGTGCTGGACCGGGCGAAACAGGCCGCGGTGAAGCCCGGTCAGATCAAGGTGGAAGCGGAGGCGAAGCCGGCGCCCGCGGGAGCGCCGGCGAAGAAGGCCGACAAGAAGTCCGGCCCCTCGCCCTCGACCCTGCGCCACGCGGTAAAGAAGGCCGAGGAGCGGATGGCCGCCCTGACCGCCGAGGTGGCGCGCATCGACGACGACCTGGCCAACGCCGCGATCAGCAATCCGAAGGCGCTGGAGGGACTGACCCGGGCGCGGGCGAAGACCCAGGCCGATCTGGAAGCGGCGGAAGCCGCGTGGATGCAGGCGGAGGAAGCGCTGGCGGAGGTGGCGTGAACCGGCCATTCTCGCGGATATGACGGTGAGCTCCAGCCCCGAAATCTGGTTCTACCACCTCGAGCGCTCGACGCTCGACCAGGTGCTGCCCGGCCTGCTGGAGAAGACGCGGGAGCGGGGCTGGCGGGCGCTGGTGCGCGCCGCCGGCGAGAGTCTGCTCGACGACATCGATGAACGACTCTGGACCTACCGGGACGACAGTTTCCTGGCCCACGGCCGGGCCTCGGAACCCGAGGCGGCCCGCCAGCCGATCCTGCTGACGCAGACCGGTGAGAACCCGAACGGCGCTCAGGCGCTGTTCATCGTGGACGACGCAGAGCTTGGCGATACGAAAGGGTTCGATCGATGCTTCATCATCTTCGACGGTCGGGACGAGGCGGCGCTGACCGCGGCCCGGGTGCGCTGGAAGACGCTGAAGGACGCCGGAGCCAACCTCGCCTACTGGAAGCAGTCGCCCGAAGGACGCTGGGAAAAGGCGGCCTGATCGCCGTGCTGGCGCTGGCCGGGTGCGAAACCCCGGCCTCGGACGCGCCCGCGCCGCGCGCCGTCGAAAAGGCCCAGATGAGCCAGCCTGTGGGCGCCCGCCCCGCCAATCCGACGACCGATCTCTGCCGCGCCGGCGAAATGCAGTGGCTCGTCGGGAAACCGAAGACCGAGATCCCCGTTCCGGTGGATGTGGTCAATCGCAGGGTGACCTGCACCACCTGCCCCGTGACCGAGGACTATGCTCCCCACCGCCTGAACATCTTCTTCAATGAACAGACCAACATCATCGAACAGGTCCGCTGCGGCTGAGGCCGCCCACGGGAGACGCGCCATGAAGATCCAGTTGCTCAGCCTCGCCGCCGCCGGTCTGCTGGCCGCCGCCTGCGCGCCGATCGAGCCAGTGCCGCCGGGCGACGACCTGTCCCAGTGCCGGGCCGACCGATACCAGCAATATATCGGCCGTCACCGGTCCGAACTGCCATCCCAGCCGGCCAATGAGACATGGCGCGTGACCTGCACCACCTGTCCCGTGACGATGGACTACAGCCCCAGCCGGCTGAACATCTTCTACGAGGAATCCAGCGGCATCATTCGCGAGGTCAAATGCGGATGAGGGCGGCCTTCCCCGGTTTCGTCGCATTGGCGCTGGCCGCATGCGCGCCGGTGACCGAAACGCCGCCGTCCGCCGGCCTGCAACAGTGCGACGCCGAAGCCGCCCGCTCGCTGATCGGCACGCACGTGGGCGCGGTCAGTTTTCCGGCGGACGCCAATGTCCGCATCGTCTGCACCACCTGTCCAACCACCAGGGACCTGCGTCCTGACCGGCTCAATATCCGCTTCGATCAGGCCACGGGCATTATCAGGAGCGTAGAATGCGGTTGATCGTCATATCCCTCGCCACCGTGGTGGCGCTCGCGGCCTGCACCGAACAGGCTCCCCCGTCGGCGCCGGCCGACGAGGCTCCCGCGCCCGCCCCGTCGGAACCGCGTCCGACGCCCCCGGCGACCAACGACCCCGCCACGCCGGCTCCGACCGACGCCTGCGGCGCCGCCGAGCGTCAGAGCTGGGTCGGCCGCGCCCGGTCGGACCTGCCGTCGGCCCCCGCCGGCGCCGACTGGCGGGTGTTCGAAACCGGCCAGCCGGTCACGCAGGACCTGAGGCCGAACCGGCTCAACATCGAGATCGATCCGGACAGCCAAAAGGTGGTTGGCCTCAGTTGCGGCTGACACGGACCCGCGAGGGCTCCGATGCGGATTGTCTCACAGGTCGCGCCGACTGCTCGCGCAAGTCTCTGGCCGGACTGATCGAAATGGTCCCCGGACAGGCCGAAACCCGGCCCGGGGACTATTCGAAATCGTCACGCCTCGGCGACAACCCTGGATAGGACATGGCGGCACGCCGGGCGCATCCGCCACGAACGCCCTCCTCCGCCTTGAAGCGGAGGAAGTCGCGTCAGGCCTCGTAGGAGTCCGCCACCATCCGGTCCAGCGTGCGGACGCCCCAGCCGACGGCGCCGTCCGGCACGGTCGGGGACTTGCTGTCCTTCACCCAGGCGGTCGGGGCGATGTCGATGTGGGCCCACGGCACGCCGTTGGTGAAACGCTGCAGGAACAGGGCGGCGGTGATCGAACCGCCGGCGCGGCCGTTGCCGGTGTTCTTCACGTCGGCGATCGGGCTGTCGATGTGACGCTCGTAGGCGGCCGGGATCGGCATGCGCCAGGCGTTCTCGCCGACCTTGGGCGCGGCGGCGAGGAAGTTGTTCGCCAGCTCGTCTGAGTTCGAGAACACGCCCGCGTACTCCAGACCCAGGGCGACGATCATCGCGCCGGTGAGGGTGGCGAGGTCGAGCATGAATTTCGGCTTGAACCGCTCCTGGGTGTACCAGAGGCAGTCGGCCAGCACGAGGCGGCCCTCGGCGTCGGTGTTCAGCACCTCGACCGACTGCCCCGACAGCGACATGACCACGTCGCCCGGGCGCTGGGCCGCACCATCCGGCATGTTCTCGACCAGACCGATCACGCCGATGGCGTTGACCTTGGCCTTGCGGCCCGCCAGCGCATGCATCAGGCCGGTCACGGCGGCGGAACCGCCCATATCCCACTTCATCTCCTCCATGCCGTCGGCCGGCTTGATGGAGATGCCGCCGGTGTCGAAGCAGACGCCCTTGCCGACGAAGGCGATCGGCTGATCGCCCTTCTTGCCGCCGTTCCATTTCATGATGGCGACCTGGCTCTCGCGGACACTGCCCTGACCCACGGCCAGCAGGGTGCGGAAGCCCAGCTTCTCCAGCTCCTTCTCGCCGAGGATTTCGACTTCGAGGCCCAGCTTCTCCAGCGCCTTGACGCGTTTGGCGTATTCGACGGGGTACAGGACGTTGGCGGGCTCGCTGACCAGATCGCGCGCGAACTCGACCGCGTCGGCCACAGGGGACAGCTTGTCCCAGGCGGCCTGGGCGGCCCTCACGTCGGCGGCGACGACCTTGACCGTCTCGATCGACGGCGTCTTCTCGGGCTTCAGCGTGGTGCGGTATTTCAGGAAGCGGTAGGCGGCCAGCCGGGCCGCGAAGGCGGCGCGGGCGGCCTGTTCGGCGGACAGGGCGTGGGCGTCGATGGTCAGCGACTTCGCGCCCGACAGCTTGACGGCGTGGTAGGCGGCGCCGGCGGCCGTCTCGAGCGCGAGGTCATCGAATTTGCCGGCCTCGCCGCCGCCCGTCAGCACGATCGTGTCCGCGCCGACGCCGGTCGGCGCCGCGACCACCAGGGTGCTGTTCGAACCGCCGGTGAAGCGGCTGGCGTTCATCGCCCGGGTCAGGGCGCCCGAGGCCGCCGTATCGAGGTTTCCGCCCGTCCCGTGCAGGGCCCTGCCCTCGTGAACCAGAACGGCCAGCACTTCGGCTCCGCTGGCGGACGCGACGAACTCGATCTTCATGGGCTACTCCGGCGCCGGGATGAAACGTCCCGGACATGCTTACAGGGTCACTCGCGGCGACTGTCGCCGACGCACGTGGATGTGTATTAGAGGCGTTCCGGCCGCCGCCTGCAACGGGCGATTTCCTCCGTATATGACGCTGATTCAAGGCTATCTTTTTCGCCAGATCGCCCGACCCGTCGTCGGAGCGTGCGCCGCGCTGGCCGGGATCGGCATCCTTAGCCAGAGCCTCGATCAACTCGAGGTTATCGTCGAGCGCGGTCAGAGCGTCTGGGTGATGATCAAGCTCACGCTCCTCGCCGTTCCTCAACTTCTGGCGGTGATCGTCCCGATCGGCCTCTTCGTCGGCGCCCTTATCGCCCTCACTCGCCTGCAGCGCGAACAGGAGCTGACCGCCGTGTTCGCCTCCGGCGTCACCCGCTGGTCGGCGATTCGGCCCGCCGTGCGCATCGCCGCCATCGCCGCCGTCCTGACCCTGGTCGTCACCACCGTCCTGCAGCCGTGGGCGCAACGCCAGGCGCGCGCCGAGGCCTTCGCGGTGCGCACCGACCTCGCCGCCCTGCTGGTCGAGGAGGGCCGCTTCGTCGAGGGGCCGGACGGTCTGACCGTCTATGTCCAGCAGATCGAGCAGAACGGTCTGCTGAAGAACATCTTCATCTACCAGGCCGGGGAAGACCGGGTGACGACGTGGGACGCGGCGGAAGCCCGTTTCTCCCGCATCGACGGCGAACCGATCCTGACGCTGATCGACGGGTCCTGGCAGCGCTATTCCAGCCGAGGCGTGCTGGAGCATCTGTCGTTCGGCCGGCAGGACGTGCCGCTGGGCCAGTATTCCGAAGTGACGGATACGATCCGCTACAAGCCGTCGGACCTCTACCTGCCCCAGCTTCTCAATCCGTCGCCACAGGATCTGGAGCGGGTGGGATCCGCCGGCGAACTGCGGGCTGAAGCCCACTCGCGGCTGTCGGCGCCGCTGTACGCGCTGCTGGCGATGGCCATGGCGCTGTCGGCCATCCTCGGCGGCCAGTTCAGCCGCACCGGCTACAGCCTGCGCATCGCCCGGGTCGCGGGCGCCTTCCTGATCATCCGCATCGTCGGCTACGGCATCGTGGCCGCGAGCGCGTGGAACGGCTGGCTCAACGTGTTCCAGTACCTGTTGCCCATCGCCGGGACGGCCATAGCCCTGCGCCTGCTGTTCCGGGCGCTGAAGCCGCGCCGGCGGCGGTCCTGGCCCGCCTTCGAGCGGCTGAAGGCGAGGTTCGCATGAGCGCGGCCGACCAGACCCCGACCTGGCTCCGGCTGGGCCGGATCGAACGCTATGTGCTGGTCCAGCAGGCGCGCTCGCTGGCCATCGCGCTGGGCGTCATCTCGGCCCTGATCATGCTGATCGACTTCGTCGAGATCTCGCGGGGCGTCGGCTCGGACGTCGACCTGTCGGCGGTGCGCATTCTCGGCCTTATGCTGCTGAAGTCGCCGCAGGTCATCGTCCAGCTCCTGCCGTTCGTCTTCCTGTTCGGAACCCTCGCCGCCTTCGTGGCGCTGAACCGGCGCAGCGAGCTGATCGCCATGCGCGCGGCAGGCCTGTCGGCGTGGCGGTTTGTCTTGCCGGCGGCCGGCGCCGCCTTCCTGTTCGGCGTGATCACGGTCACGGCGCTCGGCCCTCTGGCGGCCTCCGCGGACGGCCTGTTCCAGCGCGAGCGGACCCGCCTGTCCGGGTCGGCGAACGCGTCGGAGACCGTGTGGATTCGGGAGGGCGACGATACCCGGCAGATGGTCATTCGCGCCGACCGGCAGGACCGCGCCAACGCCCGCCTGCTGGGCGTGACCTTCTTCATCTACGCCACCGACGACGAGGGACACCGGTCCTTCCGCGAGCGCATCGACGCGGCCTCCGCCTCGCTGAACGCGGGACGGTGGCGGCTGCTCGACGCCGTCGGGGCCCAGATCGGCCAGAGAGCGGTGCGCTATGAGACGCTGGACCTGCTCTCCAGCCTCGCCGACGAGGAGGCCTTCGAACGGTTCGCCAGGCCACAGTCGACGCCGTTCTGGTCGCTTCCGGGCCAGATCGGACGGGTCGAGGCCGCAGGGTTCTCGAGCACCGCCTACCGGCTGCGGCTGCAACAGCTGCTGGCCACGCCGCTGATGTTCGCGGCCATGTCGATCCTGGCGGCCGCCTTCTCGCTGCGCCTGATGCGGCTGGGCGACCTGGCGCGGATGAGCCTGGCGGCGGTGGTGCTCGGCTTCGGCTTCTTCTTCGTCAACCAGGCCGCGTCGGCCTTCGGTTCGGCCGAGGTCATCCCGCCGTGGCTGGCCGCGTGGCTGCCGCCGTTGTTGACGGCGCTCGCCGCCTTCACCTTGCTGTTCTATACCGAAGACGGGTAAGCGAACGCCCGCCCTTCGTCCCCGCCGTCCACCGAGTGAGCCTGAATGCCGCGTCACCGCCGCGTCGATACGGGAGCCCTGCGCCTCCGGCTTCTGGCCGGCGCCGCCGTCATGGCCCTGGCGTCATGGAGTGGCGCGGCGCACGCCCAGGACACTCCGGTGGCCACGGCCCCGCCGGTGGTCGGTCCCGACGGCCTGACGCCGGACGCGGTCTATCTGGAAGCCGACGTCGCCTTGCGCGAGGGCGACGTGATCAGCGCGACCGGCGAGACCGAGCGGGTGCTGGCCCGCTTCCGCAACACCACGCTGCGCGCCGGTCGGCTGAGCTACGACCTGAACCTCGGGGTGGCCACGGCCGACGACCGGGTCGAGTTCGTCGATCCGGAAGGCAATGTCATCTTCGCCAGCCATCTGGAGCTCGACTCCGACCTGAAGGCGGGCGTGGCGGTGGATTTCGCCACCCGTTTCCGCAACGGGGCCAGCCTGATGGCGGCGACGGCGGTGCGACGCAGCGAGAACGTCAGTGAACTGAACTACGCGCTGTTCACCCCCTGCCCGATCTGCGACGCCGAGGGGAATCCGAAGGAACCCAGCATCGCCATCCAGGCGGAGAAGGTGGTCCAGGACGAAAGCCTGCGCGCGGTGCTCTATCGCAATGCGGTGTTCCGGGTCGGCGGCGTGCCGGTGCTCTACCTGCCGTATTTCGCCCATCCGGACCCGACGGTCGAACGGGCCTCGGGCTTTCTCGTGCCCACGCCCAGCTATGACGAGGGCCGGGGCGTCAGTCTGGAGCTGCCCTATCTGCAGGTCGTCTCCCCGTCGGAGGACTGGCTGATCAGTCCGCAGTTCAACAGCCGGGTTTCGCCGCTGCTGAACCTGCAATGGCGACGCCGGTTCGGGAATGGAGTCGTCGTGCTGCGCGGCGGCTACACCTACGAGCGGAATTTCGGCGATTTCGATCTGGACGGCGACGGCGACGCCGAGAGCAACGTCAAGTTCGGCGACCGCACCAGCCGCAGCTATTTCCTCGGCCACGGGCGATTCGATCCCGAAGGTCCGTGGCGCTGGGGGTTCACGGCCGAGCGGGCGTCGGACAAGACGCTGTTCGACCGCTACGACGTCCGCGATCCCTATCAGGACAACGGCCTGTACTACGGCGACCAGCGGCGGCTGATCAGTCAGGTCTACACCGAGCACCAGACGGACCGGTCCTACGTCTCGGTCGCCGCCTTCGCGCTGCAGAGCCTCCGCGTGGTTCGCTTCGATCCGGTCACCCCGGCGCTGAACGAGTTCGAGGACGACGGGGCGTTACCCGTGGTCGCGCCGTTGATCGAGGCCCGGTGGGAGCCGGACGGGCCGGTGTTCGGGGGACGGTTGCGCCTGCGCGGCTCCGCGGTTTCGCTCTATCGCGACGACTATGTCGGCAGCCCGGTTTTGCGGCCCGAAATCACGCTTCCCGGGCCGACGCTCGGCCTGCCGGGCGTGGACAGCCGCCGGGTCTCGGGCCAGGTCGACTGGCGCCGGACGATGATCTCGGAGATGGGCGTGCGTTGGGAGCCGTTCGTCGATCTGCGCGCCGACCTCTATTCGGTCGGCGACCTGCCTCCGGCGCTCGGGCTCGAGGACGAAACGCTCGGCCGGGGCCGGGCCACCGCCGGTGTCGACGTCCGCTATCCGCTGATCCGGCGCTTCGGTACGGCGGACATGATCCTCGAGCCGATGGCGCAGCTGTCGATTTCGACCGACGCCGACCTCGACCCTCGCCTGCCCAACGAGGACAGCCAGACGGTCGAGCTGGACGAGAGCTCGCTGTTCCGCGTCGATCGCTTCCCCGGCTACGACCTGTACGAGGGCGGCCTGCGCCTTACGACGGGCGTGCGCACCACGCTGCGCTGGGAAGAGGGCCGGCAGGCCAGCCTGTTCATCGGCCGGAGCCTGCGCGCCGAAGAGGAGCCGGCCTTCCTCGTGCCCGTGCCTGACGCGCCGGCCCAGCTCTATGACCCGACGGGGCTGGCGTCCGACACCTCGGACTGGGTGGTCCAGGCCGATTTCTCGCCGTCGGACCGTATTCGCGGCTGGGGCCACGCGACGCTGGATTCGAGCGGTAACGTCCGGCGGGCGGAGATCGCGGTGGACGGACGCTGGGGACGGCGCAACCTGGCCACGGTCAGCTATATCATCGACCGTTCGAACCCCCTGGCCGGTCCGAACAACCGCAACTACGAATTCCTGCAGCTGGCGGGACAGCAGTTCGTCTACGGCAACTGGGGCGTGGCCTTCTCGGGCATCGCCGATCTGGAGCGCACCCCGCGGCCGGGCCAGCCCGACCCGGGCTACCTGGTCCAGTCCGAGATCGGCGTTCTGTTCGACGACGACTGCTTCCGGTTCGAACTGGGCTGGCGGCGCGACAACACCAGCGTGAGGCCCTCCGGACCCTCGGAAGGCCCTTATGTGCGCCTAACCCTCGCCACTTTCGGCGGTACAGGATATTGACGGGGCGACGGGCGCCGGCCGGCGTGCGATTTCGGTTGCGCGCAGGTCGCCAGAACCGGGCTCGAACCGGCCGCGCCGCTTGAGGAACCAGGACTAACATGCGTTTTCAGCGTTACTTGACGGGCGTGGCGATCGCCGCCCTCCTGGCCGGAACGGCCGTGGCCCAGACCGCGCCGCAGGAACCGGCGGCGGCGGGGACGTTGAACCCCGCGGCCGAGCAGGCGCCGCCCGCCGCACCGGCCGCCGCTCCGCAGTTCCAGATGGCCGACGGCATCCTGGCCACCGTCAACGACAGCGTCATCACCGGCTACGACCTGCGCCAGCGCATGCTGCTGCTGATCGCCATGACCCAGGTCCAGCCGACGCCCGAGAACATTCCAGCCATCCAGCAGGAAGCCCTGAACGCCCTCATCGACGAGCGCCTGCAGGTGCAGGAGTTGGCCAATTACGAGGATCTCGTCGTCACCGACCAGGAGGTCAGCGAGGAGATCGCCGCCATGGCCCAGGAAGTTGGCGCGGCTCCCGAAGCCTATCTGTCCTTTCTCGAGGCCGGCGGCATTCGCCCGCAGACGCTGCGCGAACAGCTGCGCACCCAGATCGGCTGGCAACGGCTGGTCGGCGGCCGTTTCCAGAGCCGCGCCCGTGTGAGCAAGGGCGCCGTCGACGCCGCGCTGCGCCAGATTTCCGAGGCCGCGTCCAAGAAGCAGTATCTGATCGGCGAAATCTACATCGAGGCCGCGCGGGTCGGCGGCCAGCAGGCCGCGTTGAACGGCGCCAACCAGCTGGTCCAGCAGATGGTCCAGGGCGCGCCCTTCCAGGCCGTGGCGCAGCAGTTCTCTTCGGCGCCCTCGGCGACCCGTGGCGGCGACGCCGGCTGGGTGGTCGCCGGCACCGTCAATCCGACCTTGCAGACGGCGATGGATCAGCTCGAAGTCGGTCAGCTGTCCCGGCCGATCCCGGTCGAGGGCGGCGTCTACATCATCTACATGCGTGACAAGCGCGACGGGGCGGCGATCAACCTGGTGCAGCTGAAGCAGGTGATGGTCGAGCTGCCGGAGACCGCCACCGAGGCCGAGGTGGCCGCGGCGGCGCAAAGGCTGGAGGCCCTGCGGCCTCAGCTGACCTGCGACACCATGCTGCAACGGGCCACATCCGAGCAGGGCCTGCTCGGCGCCGACCTGGGCGAGGCCGATGTCCAGAACCTGGCCCCGCAGTTCCAGCAGGTGGCGCGCTCGGCTCCGGTTGGATCGGTCAGCTCGCCGGTCCGCACCCCGCTGGGCCTGCACCTGCTCGGCGTCTGCGGCCGCCGGGCCGGCGGGGCGGAGGCCCCGAACCAGCAGGTGGTCGAGAACCAGCTGTTCCGCCAGAACCTGGCCACGCTGGCCCGGCGCTACATGCGCGACCTGCGTGAAGACGCCCTGATCGAGTACAAGCAGTGACGGCAGGCCCGCCGCTGGCCCTGACCATGGGCGAGCCGGCGGGCGTGGGACCCGAGATCATCGCCCGCGCCTGGGCGGCGCTGAAGGCCGGCGACGGGTCGGCCTTCGTCGTCGTCGGCGACGCCGCCCTGATGCGAGCGCAGGGCGTACCCGTACAGGCGGTCAGCGCGCCGTCGGACGCCGCGGCCGTGTTCGCCCGCGCCGTGCCCGTGCTCGACATCCCCCTGCCCGCCCCGGTCCGGCCGGGCCGGCCCGACGCCGCCAACGCCGGAACGGTGGCCGACTGGATCGAGCAGGCGGTCAACCTGGCCATGGCCGGCGAGGTCGCCGGCCTCGTCACCGCCCCGATCGCCAAGGCCCCGCTCTACGCCGCCGGCTTCCGCTTTCCGGGCCACACCGAGTTCATCGCCGAACTGACCGCCGACGCGCCGTTCAGCGGCGTGCGCGGGCCGGTGATGATGCTGACCGCCAAGGACCTGCGCGCCTGCCTGGTGACGATCCACTCGCCGCTGGCCGAGGTTCCCGAACTGGTCACCGCCGAACGGGTGACCCGCACCGCCCGGGTCGTGCACGAGGCGATGAGGCGCGACTTCGGCATCGCCCGGCCCCGGCTGGCGCTGGCCGCGCTGAACCCGCACGCCGGCGAGAGCGGTGCGCTGGGACTGGAGGAGATCGAGGTGCTGGCCCCGGCGGCGGCGGCGCTGCGCGGCGAGGGCGTCGACATCACCGACCCCCGGCCCGCCGACACCCTGTTCCACGACGAGGCCCGCGCCGGCTACGACGCGGTGCTGTGCCTGTATCACGACCAGGCGCTGATCCCGGTCAAGACCCTGGACTTCTGGGGCGGCGTCAACGCGACGCTGGGGTTGCCGGTGGTGCGGACGTCGCCCGACCACGGGACCGGGTTCGACATCGCGGGCAAGGGCGTGGCGCGGGCGGACAGCCTGATCGCGGCGGTGCGGCTGGCCGGAGAGATGGCAGGGGCGCGGGCGGGGCGGCCCTGATCCTCCCCCACACGGGGAGGATTGTTGGTTGGTCGGGCCCTCTCTCGCTTCGAAGGAGACGGACAGCGCCGGGTCACGTAAGGGAGGCGCGTGAACCCGACCGACCTCCCCTCCCTTCGCGAAACGCTCGACGCTCATGGCCTGCTGGCGAAGAAGAGCTTCGGGCAGCATTTCCTGCTGGACCTCAACGTCACCCGCAAGATCGTGCGGCTGGCGGGACCGTTCGAGGGACGGAGCGTGATCGAGGTGGGCCCGGGCCCCGGCGGGCTGACGCGGGCGCTGCTGGAGAGCGACGCCGGCAAGGTGGTGCTGGTCGAGAAGGATCCACGGTTCCTGCCGCTGCTGGGCGAACTGGACGACGGATCCGGGCGGCTGGTGGTCGTCGAGGGCGACGCGCTGAAGGTGCGCGAGGCCGAATTGGTCGAGGGCCCGGCGCACGTGGTGTCGAACCTGCCGTACAACGTCGGCACGGCCCTGCTGATCAAATGGCTGACGGGGCCGTGGACGCCGCACGCCCTGACCCTGATGTTCCAGAAGGAGGTGGCCGAACGCATCGTCGCCGCGCCCGGGGACGACGCCTACGGCCGGCTGGCGGTGATCGCCCAGGCGGTGTGCGAGGCGAAGTTGGTCATGCACCTGCCCGCCGCCGCCTTCACGCCGCCGCCCAAGGTGGCGAGCGCGGTGGTGCATCTGGTTCCCCGCGCTGACCGGCCTGACCGGGAGACGCTGAAGCGGCTGGAGCGGGTCACGGCGGCGGCCTTCGGGCAGCGGCGGAAGATGCTGCGATCCAGCCTGAAGACGCTGGGCGGCGCGGCGCTGTGCGAGGCCGCCGGGATCGAGCCAGACGCGCGGGCCGAAGTGGTGGACGGGGCGGGGTTTCTGAGGCTGGCGGACAAGCTGCAGGGCGGCGGCTGAGCCTGGATCCCGTCCCGGTCATGCGCCAATGACGACGGGACGGTGATCTGCCACAAGCGCTCTCGCGCCGACCGGAGATCGGGCGCGGTGCCCGGAGCGAACGAGTGGAGATCGACATCACGTGACGCTCTGGCAGATCGGTGCAATCGCGTTCGGCCTTGTGGCCTACGCCGTGGCCTGGTCCTGGGGCGGACGCCCGGAACGGCTCGGCGCGGGTGTATTGCTTATTAGCTGCCTGCTCTCGATGCTGGCGTTTGGCTGGACGGTCGGCGGCTACGCCCCGGCTTCCATGGTGCTGGATAGCGTCAGCCTTCTGATCTTCGGCTGGCTGTGCTTTCGGTCGGATCGTTGGTGGCCCTTCGTCGCAACCGCGTCCGGCGTGCTGACGGTTCTGATGTATATGATCAGATTGCTGGATCCGGCCTTTTCGCAGTACGCACTGGTCTCCGCCCACGTCGGCCTGGAGTTTCTGATCGACCTGGCCCTGCTGCTCGGCGTCTGGGAGCGCGGTCTGGCGGGGGAACCGCCGGCCGCGCGGGCCGCTTGGGCAGAGGCGAAGCGGGCCACGACGACGCGGAAGGCCCGGAGAGCCAAGGTGCAGCCGCCGGACGAGCCCAAGCCCGCCTCGAAAGGCAGCGCCCGTAACCGCAGCGAGCGGTCGCGCAATGGCGGGGGCAATTAGCGGCGACAGCCCCTCACCCGGCCGCGCCGGTAGGACGGCGGAGCCGTCGTGCGTGGTCTCCCTCTTCCATCGGGAGAGATGGGGGGAGCAAAAAGGGCCGCCCCCGGGGGAGCGGCCCTTCCATTGTCAGCCGGCGAACGGCTTCGTCAGGCGACAGCCCCCGCCAGAGGGGAGGCCGGACTCATCCGACGGGCCGCGCGCGGCGTGAGACAATGAGACATTCGACCACCTCCTTTCGTTGTTGAAACAGTGCGTTGGAAGATGGGGAGGGTCTGGGCGGGGTCAAGGGGGCCCTGCGTACGCGCGGACCCGGCAGGTTTTGGGTGGGTCCCTAAACCGCCTCGTTCAGCAGCGCCGTCTTGTATTTCTCGACCCAGATGTTGCGGAAGCGCCTCGACCGTTCGGCGTGGTAGATGTGGGCCAGCTCGGCGTAGGAGCGGTCGAAGTCGTCGTTGACGAAGACGTAGTCGAACGCGCCGCAGTGCTCGATCTCGCCCTTGGCGTTGGCGATGCGGCGGTCGATGACCTCCTCGGCGTCCTGCGAGCGGGTGACGAGGCGGCGGCGCAGCTCTTCCAGGCTGGGCGGCAGGATGAAGACGCGGACGGCGTCCTCGGGGCATTTGGCGGCGATGTCGCGGGCGCCCTGCCAGTCGATGTCGAACAGCACGTCACGGCCCTCGGCGAGGGCGCGGTCGATCGGCGCCCGGGGGCTGCCGTAGCGGCTGCCGTGGACGTCGGCCCATTCGAGGAAGGCGTCGGCCTCGACCATGCGCTGGAACTCGGCGTCATCGACGAAATGGTAATCGCGGTCGGCCACCTCGCCCGGGCGGATGCCGCGGGTGGTGGTGGAGATCGACAGTTCGAGGCCGCCGTGGTCGGCCATCAGCCGGCGGCACAGGCTGGTCTTGCCGGCGCCCGAGGGGCTGGCGACGATCAGGAGGACGCCGCGGCGGGGCGTGCGTTCATTCGACATTCTGGACCTGTTCCCGCAGCTGCTCGATGACGGCCTTCAGCTCAAGGCCGATTCCGGTGAGCGCCGTGGTAGCCGATTTTGAGCAGAGGGTGTTCGCCTCGCGCATGAATTCCTGCATCAGGAAGTCGAGTTTCCGGCCGGCGGGGGGTTGTTGCAACAGCGCGCGGGCCGAGGCGACGTGCGCGGCCAGACGGTCAAGCTCCTCGCGCACGTCGGCGCGGGTGGCGAGGGCGGCGGCCTCGACGAAGATGCGGTCCTGCAGGCCCGGGGCGTCGGGGGCCAGTTCCGTCATGCGGCGGGTGAAGCGGTCACGGATGGCCTCGACCTGGGCGGCGGCTTCCGTCTCGGCGGCGGCGATCAAGCGTTCGATGGCGTCGATGAAGCCGGTGGCGAGCGGCAGAAGCTGGGCGCCCTCGCGGTCGCGGGAAGCCTTGAGTGCGTTGAAAGCGGCGTCGATCGAGGCGGCCATGGCGATTTCGACGGCGGCGCGGGCGGCGGGGTCCTCGTCCTCCTCGGGCGTTTCGAGCACGCCGCGAAGGGCTAGCAGGCCGTCGGCCGAGGGCGGGGTCGCCCCCTCCTCCGCGAGTTCGTTGGCGAGGGCCAGGTAGCGGGCGAGGATGTCCTCGTTGACCCGCAGGGCGGCGGCGCCGGGGTCGGCGCGTTTGGCCTGGACGCCGACCGTGACCTGGCCGCGGCTGAAATGCTTCTGGGCCGCGGCCTTGGCGAGGGGTTCGAGGCGGTCGAAGCCTGGCGGGCCGCGGAAGCGGACCTCGAGGTTGCGGCCGTTGACCGAGCGGGCCTCGACCGACCAGGTCCAGCCGCCCTCGGCGCCCTCGGCCCGGCCGAAGCCGGTCATGCCGGAAATGGCGGTCATTGGGCGGGCTCGGTCCGGGGGACGCGGATCACCTGCGCACCGGCCGGGACGGTCACCCCGGGCGGAAGGGTGGCCGGGTCGGGATGGGCGTTGGGCACCGTTGGGACGGTGCCGGGCACCGGCGGCGGGGGTCTGCCGGGGGGCAGGCCGGCCTTGCGCCGCTCGATCTCGCGCCAGCGGGCGACGTTGGCGAGGTGCTCGTCGAAGGTGCGGGCGAAGACGTGGCCGCCCGAGCCGTCGGCGACGAAGAACAGCTCGTCGGACGGCGGCGGGTTGAGCACGGCGGCGAGTGCCTCTCGGCCGGGATTGGCGATCGGCGTCGGGGGCAGGCCGGCGATCTGGTAGGTGTTCCACGGCGTTTCCCGGGCGAGTTCGGAGCGGCGGATGCCGCGGCCGAGCGGCCGTCCCTGGGTGATGCCGTAGACGATGGTCGGATCGCTCTCCAGTCGCATGCCGAGACGCAGGCGGTTGGAGAAGACCGCGGCCACGCGCGGCCGTTCAGCGGCGACGCCGGTCTCCTTCTCGACGATCGAGGCGAGGATGACGGCCTCTTCCGGTGACCGGACGACCGTGCGGGGCGAGCGGGCGGCCCAGAGGCGGGCGAGGTTTTCGGTGTGGGCGGTGGTCATGCGGCCGATGACCGAGGCGCGGGTTTCGCCGCGGCTGATCTCATAGGTGTCGGGCCAGAGCGAGCCCTCTTCCGGCGTCGCGTCCATCTCGCCGGTCAGGAGGGGCTGGCTCATCAGGATGTCGACGGCCTGGGCCGAGGACCAGCCTTCCGGCAGGGTCACGTAGTGGCGAACCACCCGGCCCTCGACCAGCAGCACGAGGACGGAGCGCAGCGAGGCCCGGTCGGGCACCTCATATTCGCCGGCGCGGAGCTTGCGGTCGGCGCCGGTCAAGGTGGCGGCGGCCTTGAACATGTCGGTCGAACGGATGACGCCGGCCGCCTTCAGATTGGCGGCGATGGCGCTTACCCCGGCCCCGCTGGGCAGGGTGACGATGGTCGTATCGCCCTCGCGGGCCTCCGGCCCCGGCGCGTAGAACACGCTCCAGGCGGCGACGATGGCGATGATGAGGAACAGGCTGAATGTGGCCGAGGCCGCCAGCAGCGCCGTGGCTCCTCCGGATCTGGGTTGTCTGGACTTCGGAGCCCCCGCTCCCCGAGACCGTCCGAACATCAGCCGACCTTTTTGAAGATGACGCTGGCGTTGGTGCCGCCGAAGCCGAAGCTGTTGGACATCGCCACGTCGATCTTCATCGGCTGCCCCTTGTCCCTGACCATGTTCAGCGGCGTCTCCCGCTCGGGATTGTCGAGGTTGATCGTCGGCGGCGCGATCTGGTCGCGGATGGCCAGGATGCAGAAGATGGCCTCGATCGCCCCGGCGGCCCCCAGCAGGTGGCCGGTCATGGACTTGGTCGAGGACAGGGCCACGTTGGGGGCGTGGTCGCCCATCAGCCGCTCGATGGCGCCGGCCTCGATCCAGTCGGCCATGGTCGAGGTGCCGTGGGCGTTGACGTAGTCGATGTCGGACACGTCGATGCCGGCGCGCTTCACGGCCATCTGCATGGCGCGATAGCCGCCGTTCCCGTCCTCGGCCGGGGCGGTGATGTGGTAGGCGTCGCCGCTCATGCCGTAGCCGACGACCTCGGCGTAGATGGTCGCGCCGCGTGCCTTGGCGTGCTCGTATTCCTCGAGCACGACGATGCCGGCGCCCTCGCCCATGATGAAGCCGGAATGGTCCTTGTCCCACGGCCGCGAGGCCTTTTCGGGGGCGTCGTTATAGGCGGTGCACAGGGCCTTGCAGGCCAGGAATCCGGCGATGCCGATCGGCACGATCGAGCTTTCGGCCCCGCCCGCGACCATGACGTCGGCGTCGTCCAGCGCGATCATCCGGGCCGCGTCGCCGATGGCGTGGGCTCCGGTGGCGCAGGCGGTGACCACCGAATGATTGGGCCCCTTGAGCCCGTGGCGGATCGAGATCTGGCCCGAGGTCAGGTTGATCAGGGCTGAGGGAATGAAGAACGGGCTGACCCGGCGCGGGCCCTGCTCCTTGAGGATGAGGGCGGTGTCGGCGATCGGGCCGAGGCCGCCGATGCCGGAGCCGACCATGACCCCGGTGCGCTCACGCTGTTCCTCGGTCTCGGGCTTCCAGCCGGAATCGGCAAGCGCCTCGTCCGCGGCGGCGATGGCGTAGACGATGAAGTCGTCGACCCGCTTGCGGTCCTTGGGCGACATCACCTTCTCGTGGTCGAACACGCCCGGCTGGCCGGGAGCGCCGCCGCCGCGGCCGTCTACGGACGGAATCTCGCCCGCGATGGTGCAGGCGTAGCCCTCGGTATCGAAGCTGGTGATGGGGCCGATGCCTGAGCGGCCCTCGACAATGCCCTTCCAGTTGTGTTCGACGCCCCAGCCGAGGGGGGTCAATAGGCCTAGGCCCGTGACGACGACGCGGCGCATGCGCGCTCCTTCACTCAGAATCTTGACCCTAAACAGTAATGGCCGCCGGGCGGCCCCGCTAGGGGCGCGCCACGGCGGCCATCAAAGCCGTATCGAGATGGAGGCGATCAGCCGGCCAGCTTCTCGTCGATGAACTTCACGGCGTCGCCGACGGTCTGGATGTGTTCGGCGGCGTCGTCCGGGATCTCGATGTCGAATTCTTCCTCGAAGGCCATGACCAGTTCGACGTTGTCGAGCGAGTCAGCGCCCAGGTCGTCGATGAAGCTGGCCTTTTCAACGACCTTTTCCGGATCGGCGTCCAGGTGGTCGATGACGATCTTGCGGACGCGTTCCAGGGTGTCGGACATGTGTGTCTCTGCTCGTTAGGCCGCCGAAGCGGCTGTTGTCTTCAGTCCTTGCCGTATGACGACGGCGACGGCTGCGCAAGCCTTCAACGAAGACTCAGGCGAACCGGTTGCGAGGGCTTTAGCACAGGCGGGAGGGCTGGAAATAGCCCAGCCAGCCCCGATCGATCAGATCATCGCCATGCCGCCGTTGACGTGAAGGGTCTGGCCCGTGACGTAGGCGGCTTCGTCGGAGGACAGGTAGACGGCGGCGGCGGCGATCTCGTCGCCCGAGCCGAGGCGTCCGAGCGGGATGGTCTTGAGGATGGTTTCGCGCTGCTGATCGTTGAGCACGTCGGTCATCGGCGAGGCGATGAAGCCCGGAGCGATGCAGTTGACGGTGATCCCGCGCGAGCCGACCTCCTGGGCCAAAGACTTGGAGAAGCCGATCATGCCGGCCTTGGAGGCGGAATAGTTGGTCTGGCCGGGGTTGCCGGTGACGCCGACCACCGAGGTGACGCCGATGATGCGGCCTGAGCGGCGCTTCATCATCCCCTTCATGGCGGCCCGCGAGAGGCGGAAATAGGATTCCAGATTGATCTTGATGACCTCCTGGAAGTCCTCGTCCTTCATCCGCATCAGCAGGCCGTCCCTGGTGATGCCCGCGTTGGCGACGAGGATGTCGAGCGGGGCTCCGGCGGCTTCTTCGGCGCGGGAGATCAGGCCATCGACCGATTCCGGGTCCGACAGGTTGGCGGCGGCGGCGAAGGCGCGCTGGCCCAGTTCCTTCGCCAGATCCTGCAGCACCGCCTCCCGGGTGCCGGACAGGACGACGGCCGCGCCCTGGGCGTGCAGGGCGCGGGCGACGGCCCCGCCGATGCCGCCGGTGGCGCCGGTGACGAGGGCGGTCTTGCCGGTGAGGTTGAACATCATCTGCTTCCTGTAATCAGAGCGATTTCGCGAAGGCCTCGAGGTCCTCCGGCGTGTTAAGCGACAGGCTCTCGGCGTCGGGCGCGATGCGTTTGGCCATGCCGGTCAGGACCTTGCCGGAGCCGATCTCGGCGAAGCGGGTCACGCCCCCCTCCCCGGCCATCCA
>JACPDR010000033.1 GCA_016183935.1 Caulobacterales bacterium | reverse complement strand
CGCTGGTCACCTTCGTCGACGTGCCCGGCTTCATGCCCGGCACCCGCCAGGAGTACGGCGGCCTGATCAAGCACGGCGCCAAGCTGCTGTTCGCCTACGCCGAGGCCACCGTGCCCAAGCTGACCGTCATCACCCGCAAGGCCTATGGCGGCGCCTATGACGTGATGAGCTCCAAACACCTGCGCGGCGACATCAACTACGCCTGGCCCTCGGCCGAGATCGCCGTCATGGGCGCCAAGGGCGCGGTCGAGATCATCTTCCGCAAGGAAGCCGGCGACCCGGAGGCGCTGGCGGCGCGCGAGGCCGAGTACAAGGCGAAGTTCGCCAACCCGTTCGTGGCGGCGGGGCTGGGCTACATCGACGACGTGATCATGCCGCACGGGACGCGGCGACGGCTGATCAAGGCGCTACGGACGTTGAAGAACAAGGTGCAGGAGAACCCGTGGAAGAAGCACGATAATATTCCGCTGTAGGTTCATCTGACCAACCTCCTCTTCCTCTGCGCCCGCAACCGCCTCCGCTCCCCTACGGCCGAGCGGGTCTTCGCCGGCCGCCCCGGCGTCGAGACCGCCTCCGCCGGCCTGGCGCCCGACGCGGAGGAGCCGGTCACGCCCGACCACCTCGACTGGGCCGACATCATCTTCGTCATGGAGCGCGCCCACCGCGCCAAGCTCCAGCGCCGCTTCGGCCCGCAGCTGAAGGGCAAGCGCGTCGTCTGCCTCGACATCCCCGACGACTACGATTTCATGCAGCCCGAGCTGGTGGCGCTGCTGGAGAAGAAGGTCGCGCGACATCTTCCTTCTCCCCTTGGGGGTGGAGGAGGCTCGCATCGCGAGCCGACGACGGGTGGGCGGCGGAGCCGTCCGGATGAGGGGTAGGCCGGCTTCGGACCGGCTGGCGGCCAGCTGATCCGACCATCCCCCTCAACCGTCTCGCTCCGCGAGCCACCTTCTCCCCCGAGGGGAGAAGGGTTTAGGGTGCCCCATGATCACCCTCCACGCCTTCGGCAACGTCCACCCCGCCGTCCATGGCGAGACCCGCGACCTGCGCGTGCAGTGGGCGCTGGAGGAGATGGGGTTGCCGTATGAGGTCCGGGGCGTCGATCACACCGCCGGCGAGACCCTCGGCCCGGCCTTCTCGGCGATCAGTCCGTTCCACCAGATCCCCATTCTCGACGACGACGGTCTGATCCTGTCCGAGACCGGGGCCATCCTGATCCATCTGGCGGAGAAATCCGGAAAGCTCATCCCCGCCGACGACGAGGCCCGCGCCCATGTCATCCAGTGGTGCCTCGTCGCCCTGTCCACAGTGGAAGGCCCGATCCAGCCGCTCAAGCTGATGGACATGGGCGCCATGGGCGAACCCGGGGAGGTGCGCGCCTTCCTGACCGGCTGGACCCGCCGCGTGCTCGACGGCCTCAACCGCCGGCTCGAGGGCCGCGACTGGATCGCCGCCGACGACTTCACCATCGCCGACCTGCTGCTGGCCTCGGTCCTGCGCCAGCTCCGCCACACCGATCTGATGGACGGCTATCCGAACGTGAAGGCCTTCTACGACCGCGCCATGGCCCGGCCGGCGTGGAAACGCACTCTCGACCTCTACGCCGAACGGCTGGGCGCCGACCGGTCGAAGATCGAATAGCGCCTCAACCCTCGAACGCCTCCAGGATCGGGCACGGCCCCTTGCCGCCGCCCGCGCACGCTCCGGCCAGCCGCCGCAGCGCCGCCCGGGCCGCCTCCAGCTCGGCGATCCGCGCGTCCAGCTCGACCAGCCGGGCCTGCGCCAGCGCCAGCGCCCGCCCGCGGTCCTCGCCCGCGTCCAGCGCCAGGAGTTCCCCGATCTGCTCGAGGGTGAACCCCGCCGCCTGCGCCGAGCGGATGAACCGCAGCCGCCGGGCGTCCTCCGTCCCATAGCGCCGCACCCCGCCGCCCGACCCCGGGCCGTCCGGCCGCGCCGGGGTCTCCAGCAGGCCGCGCCGCTGGTAGTAGCGCACCGTCTCCACCCCCACGCCGCCGGCCTTCGCCAGCCGCGCGATGGTCATGCCGCCCGAAGCTTCGCCCATCTCTTGACTCCGTACCATGGTCCGGACCCTACATGGGGCGCGGACCGTTATCGGCAAGCAGGAGAAAGCCCCCCATGTCCGCCCAGACCGCCGCGCCCCAAAAGACCGCCGTCCTCTACCGCATGGTCATGCCCGACCACCTCTGCCCCTCGGGGCAGAAAGCCCGCTGGCTGCTGCGCCGCAAGGGCTACGAGATCGAGGACCACCACCTGAAGACCCGCGCCGAGACGGACGCCTTCAAGGCCGAGCACGGCGTGCCGACCACGCCCCAGACCTTCATCGACGGCGTCCGCATCGGCGGCTACGACGACCTGCGCCGCTACTTCGGCCAGAAGGTGCCCGAGCCCGGCGCGACCAGCTACACGCCGGTGCTCGTCGTCTTCGCCGTCGCCGCCCTGATCGCCCTGGCGGTCGCGTATCTGCGCTTCGGCACGCCGGTCGACATCTCCGTCCTGCCCACCTTCATCGCCACCGCCATGAGTCTGCTGGCCATGCTCAAGCTGCAGGACGTCGAGCGGTTCTCGACCATGTTCCTGAACTACGACCTGCTGGCCCGCCGCTGGGTCCCCTACAGCTACATCTACCCCTTCGCCGAGCTGGGCGCGGGCGTGCTGATGCTGGCCGGGGCCCTGACCTGGCTGTCGGCCCCCGTGGCCCTGTTCATCGGCGGCATCGGCGCGGTCTCGGTGTTCAAGGCCGTCTACGTCGACAAGCGCGAGCTGAAATGCGCCTGCGTCGGCGGTTCCTCCAACGTGCCGCTGGGCTTCGTCTCGTTGACCGAGAACCTGATGATGATCGCCATGGCCGCATGGATGCTGGGAGCCTCGCCGCTGGGCCTGGGCCACTGAGGCCGGGCTGACGGAGCCTGACGATGCGGGGCAGGGGGGCTGCGGCGGTCCGGCGTCTGTGCTCTCCTTCGCACAAGGAGACGCCGCCATGATCCGACCCGCCGCAGTCGCCACCGGCCTGACCGCCCTGGTCCTGTCTCTCCTCGTCCCGGCCGCCGCCGAGGCCTGCATGCTGCCGATCGATGGCCCGGCCGAGCGCATGGCGGAGGACTATGTCACCGTCGCCATCGTCACGGTCGTGGCGGTCCGCTCCCGCGCCGCCGAACGTCCCAACCGCGCCTTCGAGGCTGAGTTCGAGATCGACCGGGTGGTCGAGGGTCATCCCCAGAGCGGGCGGCTGCGGCTGTGGCACGAGGAGCGGACCGAATGCCCGCGGGTCCTGCCCCTGCCGGTGGTCGGCGAGACCTGGGTCGCCTATCTGCAGTGGGACGCCCGGGGGGACGGCCCGGCCAGTGACGTCTGGCCCCTGACCTGGTCCGAACGCCTCGACGCCCGCTTCGGCGGCGACCCCGAGGCGGGGATGCGCGATCTCGAGCCGCCGGACGGCGACTAGACGGTCTGCGCCACCTCGCGCAGCCCCTTGCGCAACGCGTCGGCGTCGCCCGCCAGTTCGGCCTCGACCCGCGCGTGCTCCGCGATCCAGATCGGCGTGGCCCGGGCCAGAAGGGCCTGCCCGGCCTCGGTCAGCGCCGTCCGGCGGCCACGCCGGTCCTTGGCGTCCACCGTCACCGTCACCACGCCCATCCGCTCCAGCGGCTTGAGATTGGCCGTCACGGTCGAGCGGTCCATGGCCAGCACCGAGGCCACCGCGCCGAGGGTCGGCGGCTCCGGCCGGTTGACGGCGTTCAGCAGCGAGAACTGGCCCGAGGTGACACCCAGCGGCCGGAAGGCCTCGTCGAAGCGCCGCGACAGGGCCCGCGCCGCGCGCTGGGCGTGCAGGCACAGGCAGTGGTCGCGGACGTGCAGGGTGGTCGTGAAGGGAACGGCGGCGGTTGACATGGCTCAAGATAGGTTGATATCAACTTATATGTCAACGAGACGCGCCGCCACAGGGCGCGCCGGAAACGCTTCCCAGGAGCCCGTCATGATCCAGGTCACCGCCTTCAAATGGGTCCCGCCCTTCGCCCAGGGCTCGGTCCGCGACATCCGCGTCCGCTGGGCTCTGGAGGAGGCCGGGCTCGGCTACGACGACCACCTGATCGGGCCCGAGGACAAGTCGACCCCGGCCTACCGCGCCCTGCAGCCATTCGGCCAGGTGCCGGCCTATCGCGACGGCAAGGTCGAGATGTTCGAGAGCGGCGCCATCGTCCTTTGGATCGCCCAGAAATCCGACGCCCTGATGCCGGCCGACGAGGCCGGGCGGGCCATGGTCATGACCTGGCTCTTCGCGGCCATGAACAGTATCGAGCCGTTCGTCGGCCAGTTGGCCACAATCGACATCTTCAACGCGGACAAGGGCTGGGCGAAGGAACGGCGGCCTGAGGTCGAGGCGATGGTGCGCAAGCGTCTGACCGACCTCCAGACCGCGCTGGGCGACCGCAAATGGTTCGCCAACGACCGCTTCAGCGCCGCCGACATCCTGATGACCCATGTGCTGCGCGACCTGCGCCACACGGACATCCTCGCCGACTATCCGGGCCTGGCCGACTATGTCGCCCGCTCCGAGGCCCGCCCCGCCTTCCAGCGCGCCCTGGCCGACCAGCTGAAGCCGTTCCGCGCGGCCGAGGCGGCCCGACCGGAACTGGTCGCGGGTTAGGTCACACCCCTACGAGAACAGGCTGGAGATTGCGGCATGGCGCGGCTCGTCTTTGGAATGAACGTGTCGCTCGACGGCTACGTCGACTACGACAAATTCGGGCCCGACGCCGTCCTCTTCCGCCACTTCATCGAGCAGGTGCGCGGCTCGGCCGGCAGCGTGTACGGCCGCCGCCTGTACGAGATCATGCGCTACTGGGAGCAGGACGATCCCGACTGGACCCCGGATCTTCGGGAGTTCGCGGCGGCGTGGCGCGCCGAACCCAAATGGGTCGTTTCGCGCACCCTGACCTCGGTCGGCCCCAACGCCACGCTTGTCGCGGACGACGTGGAGGGGACGGTTCGCCGCCTCAAGCAGGAGCTCGAGGGCGAGCTCTACGTTGGCGGGCCGGTGCTGGCGCACGCCCTGACCGGCCTGATCGATGAATACCGCCTCTGCCTCCATCCCGTCGTGCTGGGGGGCGGCGATCCGTTCTTCGCCGGCCCCCGGCCGCCGCTCCGCCTCGTCACGCACCGCCGGATCGGCGGAGAGGCGATCGAACTCACCTATGTGCCGGCCTGACGGTCCCGCGCCCCCAAAACCCTGTCATCCCGTATCCTGTCATCCCGACACTTCGCGGGTCATTCCGACACTCCCGGTCATGATCGGGCGGGCCCGCTCCGGGGCATGCGTCCGCCTTTGACGCCCGGCCGTGCATAATGGCGGAATGCCCGCCGGGCCTGGTCTTTGACAGTACGAAACCCGCCGTCGCGCCGTCCAGGCGGGACGTTCTCCACGCCCACGGCAGGCGCGCGAATGTTCAGAATGGCCGGTCGCGATTTTTCAGTCAGAAACCCTGCCAACCCGGTCACCCGGGGCGGCCGGACTCAGCCGACCAGCGCCGCCCGCTCGTCCGCCGTCAGCATCCGCCATTTGCCTTCCGGCAGGTTGTCCAGCTTCAGCGGCCCGATCCGCACCCGGATCAGGTCGACGACCTCCATGTCGACCATCTCGCACATCCGCCGGATCTGCCGGTTGCGGCCCTCGCGCAGGATGAACTTCAGCCGGAACGACTCCATCCGGCTGACATAGGCCGGTCGCAGCTGGCGGCCGTCCAGCATCAGGCCGTGGCGCAGGATCTTCAGCTTCTTCTCGGTGATGTCGCCCGTCACCCGGACCAGATATTCCTTGTCGAGGTCCGACTCCGGCCCGATCACCGCCTTGGCCACCACCCCGTCGGACGACAGCAGCAGCAGCCCGCGCGAATCCTCGTCCAGCCGCCCGATCGGGGGCAGGGAGGCGTCCGCCGCCGGGACCGGCCCCTCGCCGACCCGGTTGGCCTCGGTCAGCAGGCGCACCGCCGGAACCTTGCCCGGCTCCGGCTGGCCCGAGACATAGCCCATCGGCTTGTGCATCACGATGGTCACGCCCTCGGCCAGCGCCGCCGTGGCCCGCTCGTTCAGGGTCAGGGTCTGCCCCGGCTCCAGCTTGCGCCCCGCGTCGGTGACCACCTCGCCGTCGACCGAGACCAGTCCCTCGGCGATCAGGGCGTCGGCCTCGCGCCGCGAACAGATTCCGGATTGGCCCATGAACTTGTTCAGCCGCACGGGCTCGGCGCCGTCATAGGTTTTGGAGAGGCTCATGCGACCACCTCTACCACCCCCGCCGTCATCCTCGGGCTTGACCCGAGGATCAGACCATCCGTCGCAGCGTCGGCGAAGGTCAGGCGCCGGCCTCGCCGCTGCACGGCCTCATGGCGACGAGCGCGCGCCGCCTCTGATCCTCGGGTCAAGCCCGAGGATGACGGAAGGAAGGGGCTCATCCCACCCGCCGGAACAGCAGCATCAGATTGTTGGCGTGCATCCCGACCCGGAGCGTCAGCGCCAGCCCCTCGGCCTTCGCCGCCGCCGCCACATCGTCCCGGTCGCGCAGCCCCCAGGCCGGATCGCGCGCCTTCAGGCTCTCGTCAAAGGCCGCGTTCGAAGGGGCGAGCGGGACATCCGCCTCGCGGTACGGCCCATAGGTCGCCAGCAGCCCGCCGACCGGCAGCACCCGCCCGGCCAGCCGCATCAGCCCCTCCGTCGCCGCCCACGGGCTGATGTGGATCATGTTGATGCAAACCAGCGCCGCGAACGGCTCCTCCGGCCAACTCGCTTCCTCCAGCAGGTCCAGCGCCAGCGGCGGCCGCAGGTTCGGCAGGTCCGCCGCTTCGGCCCAGGCCGCGATGCTCGCCCGGGCCTCGGCCGACGGATCGCTCGGCGTCCACTCCAGCCCCGGCAGGGCGCCCGCGTAGGCCACGGCGTGCTCGCCCGAGCCAGCGGCGATCTCCAGCACCCGCCCCCGTGCCGGCAGATGCGCCTTCAGCACCTCGAGAATCGGTCCCGTGTTCCGGGCGGCGGCGGGCGAGGCGAGAGCGCCTCCGGGGATCGCGGTGATCGTATCCATGGTCTGCATGGCGGTCCCGATACCCCGCGACGACGCCCGCCGCGACCGGAATTATGCAGGCGAGGCGGCGCCCGCCGCTCGCGGGAGGTTGAAACTTGCACCGGTTGACCTCGCGTCCGCTTCAGTGCCATTCCCGCTGAAACATTGCGTGATCTCACGCAAGGGAGCGCCACGGCGGCGTCAGATCGCCGGGCAGACGTTCAGGAGAGTTCGCGTGACCGCATCCGCCATCCCCGGCCTTCACCCGGCCCCCACCCATCACGCCGGCCTCGTCGCCTGGGTCGAGCAGATCGCCGCCCTGACGAAGCCCGCCCGCGTCCACTGGTGCGACGGCTCCGAGGCCGAGAAGAAGGCCATAGCCGCTGACCTGATCGCGAAGGGCACTCTCAAGGAGCTGGACCAGACCAAGCGCCCCGGCTGCTACTACGCCGCCTCCGATCCGAAGGACGTCGCCCGCGTCGAGAGCCGCACCTTCATCTGCCCCGAGAAGGAAATCGACGCCGGCCCGACCAACAACTGGGCCGACCCGGCCGAGATGCGCGCCCGCCTGAACGGCCTGTTTGACGGCTGCATGGCCGGCCGCACCATGTACGTTGTGCCCTTCTCGATGGGCCCGCTCGGCTCGAAGATCAGCGCCCTCGGCGTCGAGATCACCGACAGCGGCTACGTCGCCGTGTCGATGGGCATCATGACCCGAATGGGCAAGCCGGCGCTGGACGTGCTGGGCTCGGACGGCGTCTTCGTCCCCGCCGTCCACACCCTCGGCGCCCCGCTCGCCGACGGCCAGGCCGACGTCCCGTGGCCCTGCAACGACGAGAAATGGATCGTCCACTTCCCGGAGAGCCGCGAGATCTGGTCCTACGGCTCGGGCTACGGCGGCAACGCCCTGCTGGGCAAGAAGTGCTACGCCCTGCGCATCGCCTCGGTCATGGCCCGCGACGAGGGCTGGCTGGCCGAGCACATGCTGATCCTCAAGCTGACCGATCCGAAGGGGCGCGCCAAATACGTCGCCGCCGCCTTCCCCTCGGCCTGTGGCAAGACCAACCTCGCCATGCTCCAGCCGACGCTGCCGGGCTGGAAGGCCGAGACCATCGGCGACGACATCGCCTGGATGCGCATCGGCGACGACGGCCGCCTCTACGCCGTGAACCCGGAAGCCGGCTTCTTCGGCGTCGCCCCCGGCACCAGCCGCAACACCAACGGCAACGCCCTGGCCACGATGGCCAGCAACACCGTCTTCACCAACACCGCCCTGACCGCCGACGGCGACGTCTGGTGGGAAGGCCTGACCAGAGAAGCGCCCGAGGGCCTGACCAACTGGAAGGGCCGGCCGCACGACCCCGCCTCGGGCGAGCCGGCCGCCCACCCCAATTCGCGCTTCGCCGCCCCGGCCGCGCAGTGCCCGATCATCGCGCCGGAATGGGAAGACCCCAAGGGGGTGCCGATCTCGGCCATCCTGTTCGGCGGCCGCCGCGCCTCGGCCGTGCCGCTGGTCACCGAGGCCTATGACTGGGACCATGGCGTGTTCATGGGTTCGTCGGTCGCCTCGGAAGGCACGGCCGCGGCCGAGAACAAGGTCGGCGAGCTGCGTCGCGATCCCTTCGCCATGCTGCCCTTCTGCGGTTACAACATGGGCGACTACTTCGCCCACTGGCTGTCGATGAAGGACCGCACCGACGCCTCGAAGCTGCCGCGCCTCTACTTCGTCAACTGGTTCCGCAAGAACGACGAGGGCAAGTTCGTCTGGCCGGGCTTCGGCGACAACGCCCGCGTCCTCAAGTGGATCGCCGAACGGCTCGATGGCGAGGCCGAGGCGGTCGACACGCCGGTCGGCCGGGTCCCGACCCGCGACTCGCTCGACCTGTCGGGTCTCAGCCTGTCCGACGCCGACCTGTCGACCCTGCTTGACGTCGATCCCGACGTCTGGGCCGAGGAGGCCGCGCTGATCCCCGGCTTCTACGAGAAGTTCGGCGACCGCCTGCCGCAGGCCCTGTGGAGCCAGCACGCGGCCCTGATGGCCCGCATCGAACAGAGCCGCGCCGCCGCCATCGCCGCGGAGTAAGCTTGCATTCCGGCCGCGGGCGGTCGATCTGATCGCCCGTGACCTCTTCCCCGGATGTGATCGTCATCGGCGCCGGCGTGCTCGGCCTTTGCAGCGCCGCCGAACTGGCGGGGCGGGGCCATGCCGTGACCGTGGTCGATCCGGGCGGCGTCAACGCCTCCTCGATCGCCGCCGGGATGCTCGCCCCGGCGCTGGAATCCCTGCTCGACGACCTGCCCCCCGACCGCGCCACCCTGCTGAAGCGCGCCCGCGATCTGTGGCCCGCCTTCGCCGAAGCGCATGGCCTGGCCTTGCACCGCGAGGGCGCGGAGTGGCGCGGACCGGACGCCGCCGCCGCCGTGGCCCGGCTGCAGGCTCTCGGCTTCGAGGCCAGGGCGACCAGAGCGGGTCTGACCACCGCTGACGACTGGCGCATCGAACCCGCGACGGCGCTGGCCTCGCTCATGCGAACCGCCGGCGTCACGCCGGTTCGAGGCCGTGTCGCGCGCCTGACCGGCGACGCCCGCCGCTGGCGGGTCGAGGCCGATGACGGCCGCACATGGTTCGCGCCGACCGTCGTGCTCGCCACCGGCGCGGCCGCCGCCATTTCCGGCCTGCCCGACCGGATCGCGGCGCTCGTGGACTCGATCGAGCCGATCCGCGGCCAGCTGACCCAGATCAGCGTCGATCCGCCCCGCCGCGTCGTGCGGGCCCCAGGCCTCTATGCCGCCCCGACGGCCGGGGGCGCGGTGATCGGGGCGACCATGGAGCCGGGCCGCCGCGACCTGGAGCCCGACCCCGAAGAGGCGCGGGCGCGGACCGAGGCGGGGCTGGCGCTGCTGGGTCAGCCGGGCGAGGCGGGGCAGACCCGCGTCGGCATCCGCGGCGCCGTCCCCGATGGCCTGCCGCTCGCTGGCCCGTCCGGCGAGCCCGGCCTGCACCTCGCCCTCGCGCCGCGCCGCAACGGCTGGCTGCTGGGCCCGCTGATCGCTGCGATCGTGGCCGACGGCGTCGAGGGTCGGCAGCCGCCGCCCGACGCCGCCGCCCTCGACCCGCTCAGGTTCAGTTCGCCGGCGGCGGGGTGAAGCGGATGGCGATGTTCACCCGCGACCCCACGGCCGCGCCGTCGACGGTGCGCGGGCTGATCTGGAAATGCCGCGTCAGCCCCTGCGCCGCCCGCCCGAAGCCGTAGCCGCCCGGCGTCTCGCTGGTCAGATTGCAGTCGGCGACCCGGCCATTGGGCTGGACCAGACAGTTCAGCGACGCCCGTCCTCCCATCCCGGCCTCCAGAGCCCGATCGGGGTAGGCCCGCATCAGCTGCTCGGCCGACGGCTGGCGCTCCCAGCGCGGATTGGTGATCACGGCGGGAGGTTGCGGCGTGGCGCGGACCGGCGGCGCGTCCCTGACCGGTTCCCGGACCGTATCGACGACCGTGATGGAGCCTTCAGCTACGGTCTCGCCCTGCGTCACGGGCACGATGTCCGGCGTCGTCGGCTGGGTGGGCAATTCGTTGGTCCGGGTGTTCGGCGGCGCCGGCTGTTCCGGAGCCGGGACCGGCTCCGGCGGTTTTGGCTTGGGCAGGGGGATCAGCTCAATAACGGTGACGGGCGGCTCCTTGATTGCCGGCAACTCCATCTCGAACCGCTGGTAATAAAGGGCCGCTCCCAGCCCGACATGGCCTGTGGCGACGACCGCCAGCGCGATCCAGGTCGTTCGGGAGAAACGCGGCGTCTTGCGCTCGTTGTAGTCGAAAGGGCTCACCAGTCCGGGGCTGCCCGCGGTTCTGATCATCATGACCGTTATCCCTGCCTTAGCCGCCCCCGCAGCGTCCCACGGCCAAGTTTCGCGCTCCCCTTTGGGCGAGTTTGGGGCGAGCGGCGCCATGAAACCGACACGGACCGAGGTTCGTTAAGGCAAGGGTTAAGGTTCTGTGGACGGCAAAGGCGTTATTAGGATTTGATTAACCACGGCCCCGCAGCGTCATACGTATGAGTATCGGACCGATTCCATCGTCTGGAGGAGTCGAGGCGGCCATCCGGCGCGCCTCGAGCGCCACTGGCGTGGACGCGGACTTCCTGATCAAGACGGCGCGGCGCGAGAGCGCGATGAACCCGGCGGCGCGGGCGCGGACCTCGTCGGCGGCCGGGCTGTTCCAGTTCATCGAGCAGACCTGGCTGGGCACGGTGAAGGCCCATGGAGCCAAGCACGGCTACGGCCAGTACGCGGACCTCATCCACCGGGGCTCCGACGGGCGCTGGCGGGTCGATGGTTCGGCGCGGAACGTGGTTCTGGACCTGCGTTTCGACCCCCAGGCGGCCTCGACCATGGCGGCCGAGCTGACCGCCTCCAACGCCGCCTATCTCCGGGGCCGGACCGGACGCGAGCCGGGCGCGGGCGACCTGTATGCGGCCCACTTCCTCGGTCCCGCCGGCGCCGCCAAGCTGATGGAAGCCATGGACCGACGGCCGGGCTTGAGCGCGGCCTCGATCTTTCCGGAAGCCGCCTCCGCCAACCGCTCGATCTTCTACCGCGACGGCCGCCCCGCCACGGTCGCGGAGGTCCATGCCAACCTGCAGCGCAGCGCGGGTGAGGGCGCGCCGGCGGCGTCGGCCGGCTCACCGGCCGAGAAAATTCCCGCCCTTTCGGAGCGCGATCAGATGCTGGCTGCGCGGCTGGACCGGCTGAAGCAGGACCAGAGCCTGCTGGCCCTGCTGCTGGGAGAGGACGGCGACGGAAAAGACGGCGGCTTCGGCGGCGCTTTCGCACCCGAAGGCAGTTCGAGCGTCTGACCGCGAATCCGGCGATGGTAAACGGCCCGTTAGGGATGACCGTTCAAAGCTGAACGGCAAAGCTTGATCCAGAGCGCCGACCATGACCGCCTACCGCGCCCGCCTCACCGAAACCGACATCCGCCGCCTGATCAAGGCCACGGACGAGGACCAGCGCGCCGCCGCCGCCCACAAGCTGTGCCGCAACATGGAGAAGGCGGCGCTGACGGGGGAGGAGCGGGAGGCGGCGGAGAAGATCCTGCGCATGCTGGCCCACGACGCCGCTGAACTGGTGCGCCGCGCCATGGCCGTGACGCTGAAGTCGTCGGACCTGATTCCACGCGACGTCGCCCGGCGGCTGGCGGCCGATGTCGACAGCGTGGCCCTGCCGCTGATCAGTTTTTCGCCGGCCTTCACCGACGAAGACCTGATCGAGATCGTCCAGGCGGGGTCCGCCCTGCGCCAGGTCGCGGTCGCCGGCCGTCCGGTGGTCGGGCGCGACGTAGCCGCGGCTGTGGCCGAGACGGGCTGTGAACTGGCTGTTCGCACGCTCTCGGCCAACGACAACGCGGACATCGCCGAGGCCGCGTTGGGCCGGTGCGTGGACCGGTTCGGCGCCTCGCCCGAGATCGTGGCGGCGATCGCCTATCGTCAGGTCCTGCCGCTGTCGGTGACGGAGCGGCTGGTCGAGTTGGCCTCGGAGGCCGTGCGCGAACATCTGGTCACCCGTCACGCCGTGGCCCCGGAAACCGCTATCCGCCTCGCCACCTTCGCCCGCGAGCGGGCGACGGTCGATCTGGTCGACGAGGCGTCGGGCCACGCCGACCTGGCCGCCTTCACGGCCGGTCTCAACGCCCGCCGCGCCCTGACGGGGTCGCTGTTGTTGCGGGCGCTGGCGCGAGGGCAGATGGCGCTGTTCGAATACGGTTTGGCCGAGCTGGCCGGGACGCCCCATTCACGCGCCTGGCTGATGATCCATGACGCCGGCACGCTGGGGCTGAAGGCGATCTACGACCGGGCCGGTCTGCCGCCGCGGCTGTTCCAGGCCTTCCGGGCCGGCGTGGATACCTGGCGGGCCCTCCAGGCCGAGGGCGCCGACACCGCGGCGGACGACTTCCGCCAGCAGATGCTGCAACGCTTCCTGACCCAGCGTCCGAACGCCCCGCGCGAGGATCTGGCCTATCTGATGGAGCGGCTGGACCAGGAACCGGCGCCGGCCAGGACGGTGATCGGCGCGGCCGCCTGATCCAATTGAAGACGCCCGCCGATCGGCGGGCGCTTCGGCCGGGCGGGCCTGTCGGTCAGCCCAGGTGGTCGGCGACGCCCGCCTCGAGGCTCTCGGCCAAGGCCCGGCCGATGGGGTGGTCGTCGGTCTGGATCTGGTCCCGGACAACGGCCTTGATGGCGTCGATATGGGCGTCGATCAGATTGCGCGGCGCGGCCATCCGCTTGGCGGGATCGTCCATCATCTTGCACAGCGATCCGGCCAGCCGGGTGACCAGCGGATACTGGTAAGTCGCGCCCAGCCCCTTGAGGTCATGGGCGCGGAAATACAGGGCTTCGGCGGTCTGGGCGTCGTAGCCCTGGGCGCGGATGTCGGACTGGGCCTTGTCCAGCTTGACGATCTCGTCCTGCAGCCATTGACCGAATTGCGAGGACATGGCCTTCAGGGCTTCCTCGGCCTTGGCGATCGCACTCGCGTCGATACCGCCGAAGGCGCCGCCGACCTTGAGCCGGAGGGTGTTGGGCGGACGAATGACCTGGGCGGAATTGCTCACGGGCGAGCTCCTGAAGACGAACCTGCCCCATGGTGGCAGGCCACACTTAAGAACCGGTGCACGCCGTCAGGAGGCGAACTGCTCCGCCAGCACGCGCTCCTCGAACGAACGGCCGGCGTCGAACAGCATGGTCAGGGCGATGTCGCGGCGCTCCCGGACCTCCACGCGGGCGACCCGGCGAACCTCGAAGTTGTCGGCCGTGGCGCTGACCGGGCGCTTGTCCGGCTCCAGAATCTCGAAACAGACCTTGGCCGTGTGCGGCAGCAGGGCGCCGCGCCAGCGGCGCGGGCGGAAGGCGCTGATCGGCGTCAGCGCCAGCACGCGGGCGTCCAGCGGAATGATCGGCCCGTGCGCCGACAGATTGTAGGCCGTCGATCCCGCCGCGGTGGCCACCATGCAGCCGTCGCAGGAGAGCTCTTCCAGCCGGACCTTGTCGTCGACGGTGATGCGCAGCTTGGCGCTCTGCCGCGTCTGGCGCAGCAGCGAGACCTCGTTGATGGCGAGGCCGCTCTGCACCGGGCCGGCCTCGGTCCATGCATCCATCTGCAGGGGATGGATGACGGCCCGTCCGGCGGTGGCCAGTCGCTCCGGCAGGCCCTCCTCCGTGTAGTCGTTCATCAGGAAGCCGACAGAGCCGCGGTTCATGCCGAACACGGGCGTGCGCCGCTGCAGGTTGGCGTGCAGCGTCTCAAGCATGAATCCATCGCCGCCGAGCGCGACGATGACGTCCGCTGTGGCGGGATCCGCCGACCCGTACAGGTCGACCAGGCGATCGCGCGCCGCCGCCGCCTCGGGGCGGTCAGAGGCGGCGAAGGCGATGCGAAGCTCGGGCTGGGTCACGCGCCTACGCAAGCCGAGCGGGAAGGCGAAGTCAAACGGGCCGTGCTCAGCCCTTGACCAGCGCCCGGAACGAGCGCGCCGCCGAGGCGGCCGAGATGGCGCCCCGCAGCCAGACCCTGTCCCCCACATCACCGGGGAAGCCTTCGTTGAGCAGACGGATTTCGGCCAGCAGGGCCGGAAAGACCGCCCGGTCGACGCCGACCGAGGCGCAGGCGTAGAACAGCGCTTCCGGACTGTTGGCCGCCAGAGCCTCGCGCACCTGGGCCACGCTGAACCCGCCGAGCGTGGCGAGGGCGTGGACGAACAGGCCCAGCCGGCGCTCCCGCGCCGCCCGAATCAGATAGCCCGCGCGTAGCTGGCCGGCGGACTGGAGCTTGGCGACGAGCCGCCGCTCCATCTCGTCGCGGTCCGGGTCGTCGGCCGGTACCGGCGTCATGGTGCCCGAACGCGCGTCATAGACGGACTGGTCGATCAGCGGAGCCAGCCTGCCCTCGTCGATCTGGAAGCGGGCGCAGATGGATTGCCGCAAGGCCGCGCCGACCCACTGGTACATCTGCTCGGCCAGTTGTTCGGTCAGCCGGGGGTGGCGCGTCAGCGGGCCGCGGAGGGCCGCGATGCGGCGCGACTGTTCGACCATCCGCCGAAGGCCGTCCAGGCTGATCTCGGCGGTGCGGTTAAAGGCGAGGGCGGTCAGGGTCGCCGGCTCGCCGCGCTCGATGATGGCGTCGGCGACACGGCCGCCCAGGTGGGGTCTGCGAGCGACCTCGATCTGGTGTTCGAGGGTCGCCTCGACCAGCACGCGCAGAAGATCGTCGTCCTGCAGGATGGGACTGGCCGCGAGGACGGGGCGGGCGATTTCGATCTCGTCCAGGGCGAGGAGGTTGATCAGCGCGGGCGGCGCCCAGTCGGCCCGGGCCAGACGCTCGGACAAGATCTTGCGCACGTCACGCTCGGCCTGCCGCGCCAGGGTCAGGAAGATTTCGCCCAGCACCGGCGACAGTTCGCCGGATGGCGGCCGGGCGTCGCACAAGGCCACGACGCCGAGCAGCAGACGTTCGCGCGAGTCGGGGCTGGGATTGCGCGCCAGCGCCAGCAGGTCCGGATAGGCCGGCGGAGAGGAGCGTAACTGAGCGACGGTCAAGGGCGTCTCCGGCGCGCCGGCGATTCGGCTCGTGTAAGCGTAGCCGCAGGCCGCTAAGACGGGGTTAACCGAAGCTGAATCTTGACGGCGGCCTCCCCCGGCGCGAGCGTGCGCCGCCGCATACAGCCTTAAGGATACGGACCATGGCCGATGGAGCGACCGCCTCGCTGAAGTCCCGCGTTTCGGAGGCCGAATGGAACGTCCGGGTGGAACTGGCCGCGCTCTACCGTCTGGTGGCGCTGCACGGCTGGGACGACATGATCTTCACCCACATTTCGGCCCGCGTGCCGGGGCCGGAGCATCATTTCCTCATCAATCCGTACGGCTGGTATTTCGAGGAGATGACCGCCTCGTGCCTGGTCAAGGTCGATCTGGAGGGCAACGTCGTCCAGGAGACGACGAGCTTCATCAATCCGGCCGGCTTCACCATCCATTCGGCCATCCACGCCGCGCGCGAGGACGCCCATTTCGTCATCCACCTGCACACGGTCGCCGGCGTCGGGGTGGCGGCGCAGCAGGAGGGGCTGCTGCCGCTCGGCCAGAACGCGTGCCTGCTGCAGCACCAGATCGCCTATCACGGCTATGAGGGGCTGGCGCTGAACCACGACGAGCGCGAGCGGCTGGTGGCGGACCTCGGCGACAAGCCGCTGATGCTGCTGCGCAATCACGGGACCCTCGCGGTCGGCCAGACGGCGGCCCAGGCCTGGATCGGCATGTATTTCCTCGAGCGGGCCTGCGCCCAGCAGGTGGCGGCGCTCTCCGGCGGGCGCGACCACGTGCTGATGGCGCCCGAGGCGGCCCAGGCCGAGACCCGGGAACAGGGCAAGGGAATCGGCTTCGTCTCGGCCCTGGCCTGGCCGGGGGCGCTTCGAATGCTCGATCGAAGGTCGCCAGGCTACGACGTGTGAGGCGCGCCGGGGGGCCGTTGATCGGGCTGGCGGCGGTGGTTCTCGCCACGCCGGCCGTCGCCGGGGCCTGGACCCAGCCCAAGGGCCAGACCCAGGTCATTCTCAAATACGATGAAATGCGGGCGGAGCGGGGGTTCGACCCCGACGGCGTGCTGGCCGACCTTCCGGCCGAGCGGCGGGACACGACCGTCGGCGTCTTCGTGGAGTACGGGCTCACCGACCGCCTGACGCTGCAGTTCAAGGGCGACTGGCAGTCGGGCGAGGACGCCTTCGTCGACTTCGAAGGGCGGGGGCCGATCGAACTCGGCGTCACCTGGCAGGCGTGGAGGGATGATCAGACGGCGGTGAGCCTCTACGCCGGCTACGCCCGCGGCGGCGAGGGCCGCAACGCCGGCTACGCCTTGCCCGGACAGGGCGAACAGGACTGGGAGGTGCGGGCGTCGGCCGGCCGGTCGTTCGAGGCCGGGTGGGGACCGATCCCGCCCCGCACCTTCTTCGAGGTCCAGGCGGCCCGCCGGATGCGCGAGGGCCTGCAGGACGAGGTTCGCCTCGACCTCACGGCCGGGACCCGGCTGGGGGACGACTGGATGGTGCTGGCCCAGGCCTTCGGCGGGCAGGCGGACGACGGCGGAGCCCGGTGGCTGTCTGTGGAAACCACGGTGGTGCGCGACTTCGGCGACTGGAGCGTTCAGGCGGGTTGGCGGCAGACGGTCGCGGGCCGGGAGACGCCGCAGGCGGGCGGACCCGTGATCGGCCTCTGGCGGCGGTTCTAGGCCAGAGACAGGATCGCCTCGCCTCAGCGACGGATTCTGAAACACCGGGCGTTGCAGAGACTTTAGTTGCGTCGACGGCGGGAGCCGCTAAGTCGGCTCGTCCCTCCCCGGAGCCTGTCACCGCGTGATCAAGCGCCACTTCTTCCTCGCAGCCGCCGCCGTTCTGCTCGGCCTCATGGTCGTCGCCGTGATCCTCCGTATCGCGTTCGCCGGCGATGAGAAGGCCGGAGGGCGGGGTGGACCGGGCGGCGCCGGAGGCCGCGCCCAGGCCGTGTCGCAGGCCGTCGTGACTCCCCGCGAGTTCACCGACGAGATTCGCGTCCTCGGCGTCGCGCGGGGTCGCCGGTCGGTCAACATCACCTCGTCGACCAGCGAACTGATCACCCGCGTCCTGTTCAGCGACGGGCAGCGGGTCGCCGCCGGGACGCCGCTGGTCGAACTGCAGGCGCGCGAAGAGGACGCCGACATCATCGAGGCGCGCTCGCGCGTGGGCCAGGCCCAGCGCGAGTACGACCGCTATCGCGAGTTGGCCGAACGCGGCGTCGCGCCGCGCGTCACCGCCGAGAACGCCGAGACCGCGCTCGAAGCCGCGCAGGCCGGCCTGGCCGCGGCCCAGGCGCGGCGCGGCGACCGGCTGATCCGGGCGCCGTTCGCGGGCGTGCTGGGGCTGTCGACCGTGACGGCGGGCACCCTGATCAGCCCCGGCGCGGTGATCACCACCCTCGACGACATCAGCGTGGTCCGCGTCGATTTCCCGGTGCCGGAACGCTATCTCGCGGTGCTGCGGTCGGGCGTGCCGATCGTCGCCACGGCGGACGCGTTCGGCGGCGAGACCTTCGCCGGCCGCATCGCCCTGATCGACACGCGGGTGAACGAGCAGACCCGCGCCGCCACGGCCCGGGCCGAGATTCCCAATCCGGGCGGGCGTATCCGGCCCGGCATGATGATGCGCGTCGCCGTCAGGCAGGGCGTACGCCAGAGCCTGGCCGTGCCCGAGGCGGCGGTGCAATACGAGGGCGACAGCGCCTATGTCTTCCGCATCGCGCCCGGCGAGCGCGGCCTGACCGCCCAGCGCATCGGCGTCGACGCCGGCTCGGTCGAGAACGGCTTCGTCGAGATACTGTCCGGCCTCAACGCGGGGGACCGAGTCGTCGCCACCGGCCTGAACCGGATTCAACCGGGATCGCCGGTGAGGGTGGCGGGCGCGCCCCCGGCGGCGCGAGCGGGCGCGGCCCGATGATGCTCTCCGACCTCTCGGTCCGGCGCCCCGTCTTCGCGGCGGTGGCGGCGATCGTCCTGTGCGTGATCGGGGCGGCGGCCTTCTTCTTCCTGCCGGTGCGCGAACTGCCGGACGTCGATCCGCCCATCGTCTCGGTCAACACCACCTACGCCGGGGCCTCGGCCGAGGTGATCGAGAGCCGGATCACCGAGCCGATCGAACAGCGCATCGCCGGCATCCAGGGCGTCGAACGCATCAACTCGAGCAGCCGCGACGGCCGTTCCAGCGTCCGCATCGAATTCTCCCTCGACCGCGACATCGACAGCGCCGCCAACGACGTGCGCGACCGCATCTCGCGGGTGCTCGGCAATCTGCCGGACCAGGCCGACCCGCCGGAGGTGGCCAAGGCGGACACCAACAGCCAGCCGATCATGATCCTGTTCCTGCGGTCCAGCGAGATGGACCGTCTGGCGCTGACGGACTATGCCGACCGGTACCTGCTCGACCGGTTGGCGACGGTGCCAGGCGTGGCCCAGGTCCAGATCTACGGCGAGCAGCGCTACTCGATGCGGGTGTGGCTGGATCCGGCCGCCCTCGCCGCGCGGGGGCTGACGGTGACGGATGTCGAGTCCGCCTTGACCAGCCAGAACGTCGAACTGCCGGCGGGCGCGCTGGATTCCGGCGAGAAGAACTACACCGTCCGGGTGGCCAGGAATTACGCGCTGGCCGAGGATTTCCGCCAGTTGCCGATCGGCACCGGCGGCGCCGCCGGCTCGACGACGGGCGTCAGTGGGGCGCTGCAGGGGCAGACCGCCTACGTCACCCGGCTGGGCGACATCGCGCGGGTCGAGGAGGCGCCGGAGGAGGAGCGCCGGCTGTTCCGCGGCAACGGGCTGGACCAGATCGGCCTCGCCATCACCCGCCAGGCCCAGTCCAACGACCTCGCCATCTCCGAGGGCGTGCGCGCCATGCTGGAGCAGGTCCAGCCCAGCCTGCCGGCCGGGACGGAGCTGGTCGTCGGTTCGGACAACTCGGTGTTCACCTCGCACGCCATCGACGAGGTGTGGATCACCATCGGCATCTCCCTGGCGCTGGTGGCGTTCGTCAACTTCGTCTTCCTCGGCACCCTGAGGGCCGCGTTCATTCCGTCGATCGTGGCCCCGATCTGCCTGCTGTCGACCTTCATCATCCTGGCCCCGCTGGGCTTCTCGCTGAACCTCCTGACCCTGCTGGCGCTGGTGCTGTCCATCGGTCTGGTGGTCGACGACGCCATCGTGGTGACCGAGAACATCCAGCGCCGCATCGATCACGGCGAGCCGCCGCTGGTGGCGGCCGAGCGCGGGGCGCGGCAGGTGTTCTTCGCCGTCGTCGCCACGACCGTGGTGCTGTTGTCGGTGTTCGCGCCGCTGCTGTTCCTGCCGGGCTATGTCGGCCGGCTGTTCGTCGAACTGGCGGCGACCATCGCCGCGGCGGTGGCCTTCTCGGCCTTCCTCGCCCTCAGCCTGTCGCCGATGCTGGCGTCCAAGATACTGCGCCCGGCCTCCGGTTCGGGCTGGCTGGCCCAACGGGTCGACCGGGGCATGGATGCGCTGAAGAATTCCTACCGCAATTCCCTGACCGCCCTTCTGGGCCGGCGGGCGGCGGTGGGCGGCGTGGTCGGCCTGATCGTGCTGGTCGCCGCGGGCGCCGGCGCCATGTTCCTCACCCTGCCCAGCGAACTGGTGCCGCCCGAGGATCGCGGCCGCATCTCGGGCCGCGTCCAGGGCCCTGAGGGCGCGGGCTTCGACTACACGCGACGCATCATGCTGGGGCTGGAGCCAATCCTCGCCGAGTACATGGAGTCCGGCGAGATCGAGAGCTACCTGATCTCGGCCCCCGGGTTCGGCGGCGGCAGCTTCAACTCCGGCAACGCCGTCCTGACGTTGAAGGACTGGTCGGAGCGCGACCGGTCCGCCGACGAGATCGCCCAGGAGCTGAACCAGAAGCTGCGCAGCCAGACCGACGCCCAGGTCAACGTCAGCGTGCCCGGCGCCTTCCAGCGCGGCGGCGGCAACTCCAACTCGATCGAAATGGTCATGACCGGGGCCGAGTACGAGGACATGTTCGAATGGGTCCAGCCGATCATGGCCGCGGCCCAGCAGAACCCCGGATTCTCCCGGCCCCGGCTCGATTACGAGCCCAATGCCCCGCGACTGCTGGTCGACGTCGATCCGCAAAAGGCGGCGGGTCTCGGCGTGTCCTCGCAGGAGATCGGCCGGACCCTGCAGACCATGTTCGGGTCACGCCGGGCGACGACCTATATCCGTGGCGGTCAGGAATACGACGTCATCCTGCAGACCGAGCTGGCGAACCGGCGCTCGGTCGGTGATCTCGAGGCCCTGTATGTCTCCACCGGCGGCGGCCAACTGGTGCCGCTGTCCTCGGTGGTCACGACGGAGACCTCCGGCGACACGCCGGACCGCCGACGCCTGGACCGCCAGCGCAGCATCACCCTGAGCGCCGACCTGAACCCCGGGACCACCCTGGCCGACGCCGTGAACTTCCTCACCGAAGAAGCCGCCAACCAGCCCTCGGGCGTGGCCACGATCCAATGGGGCGGCGCGGCGCGCGACCAGCAGGAGGCGGGCAGCGCCGTCGGCTGGGCGTTCGCCCTCGCCCTGCTGCTGGTCTTCCTCGTGCTCGCGGCCCAGTTCGAGAGCTGGATCACGCCGGCGGTGATCATGCTGACGGTGCCGTTGGCCGCCGCCGGCGGGCTGTTCGGCCTGGTCATGGCCGGCTCCAGTCTCAACATCTACAGCCAGATCGGCCTGATCATCCTGATCGGGGTGGCCGCCAAGAACGGCATCCTGATCGTCGAGTTCGCCAACCAGCTGCGCGACCAGGGCCGGTCGATCCATGACGCCATCATCGAGGCTTCGACCCTGCGCCTGCGGCCGATCATCATGACCTCGATCGCCACCGCCTTCGGCGCCCTCCCGCTGGTGCTGTGGCAGGGAGCGGGGGCGGGCAGCCGCCAGACCATCGGCGTGGTCATCTTCGCCGGGGCCATGTTCGCGACCCTGCTGACCCTGTTCGTGGTGCCGGTGATCTACGGCGTGCTGGCGCGCTTCACCAAGTCGCCTGAGTACACGGCCCGCAAGATCGAGGAGTGGGAGGCCCAGGAGACCACGGCCAACGACGCCGTTGGCGTGGCCGCCGAATAGATCAGGGCCGGGCGGGCGGCGCGTAGCCCGTTTCGACCTTCAGGAAGGCGATGACGTCGCGGCGGTCCTCGGCGTCCGGGATGCCGGCGAAGCTCATCTTGGTGCCCTTCAGGAAGGTGCGCGGGTTCTCCAGCCAGTGGTCCAGCCGTTCGGCGTCCCAGGTGAAGTCCGCCTGTTTGACGGCGGTTGAATAGTTGTAGTCGGGGTGACCGCCGGCTGGACGTCCGAAGACGCCGTACAGATTCGGGCCGGTCATGTTCAGACCGCCCTCGGCGAGGGTGTGACATGAACGGCAGCGGGCGAAGACGCGGCGGCCGTTCTCGAGATCGCCGGCGTTGTAGGGGGGTGGCAGCGCGGCAAGCAGCGCCGCCTTCTCGGCGGGCGTCGGTTCCGGGCGCGTCGGCGCGGCGGCGGCGGTGTTCTTGCTCTCTCCGCCTTGACCACAGGACGCGAGACCAAGCCCGGCAAGGGCGATCAGAAGGGAACGGTTCATGCGGCCTCCATGGTCCAGTGATAGCGCAACACCGGTCCGGAACAACGGGCTGCGACGCTTCGACAGGGTGGACGGACGGCTATCGCACCTGATAATCACTGTCATATAGGCGCGTCAGCCGCGCCGCTGTGTGAGCGTCATGTCCGATACCATCCGACTCAGCCAGGCCCGGCGCGGCGACCGGGGCGTCATCGTCCAGGTCGGCGACCATTGCCATCACGATGAGCACGCACTGGAGCTGGAGCGCCGGTTTCTGGAACTGGGCTTCGTCGAGGGTGCGCGCGTCGAACTTCTGCACGAGGGTCTGCTGGGTCGTGACCCCATCGCGATGAAGGTGGACGACATGCGCGTGGCGTTGCGCCGGCATGAAGCCGCCGGCCTGATCGTCCGCATAGAGCCGGCGCCCGCCACGGTCGTCGCGCCCGTCGCTGCCGAGCAGGTTCCCGCCTGATGGATATGGCGGTTCGGAGCGCGCGGGTCGCGCTCGTCGGCAATCCCAACAGCGGCAAGACGGCGCTGTTCAACGCCCTGACCGGCGCGCACCAGAAGGTGGCGAACTACGCGGGCGTCACCGTCGAGCGCAAGGAGGGGCTGATCCGCACCGGCGACGGCCGGACCATGTCGCTGCTTGACCTGCCGGGCACCTATTCGCTGCGCGCCCGCAGTCCGGACGAGGAAGTCACCCGCGACGCGGTTCTGGGGCGACTTTCGGGTGAAACTCCGCCCGACGTCATCGTCTGCGTGGCCGACGCCACCAACCTGCGTCTGGTGCTGCGGCTGGTGCTGGAGTTGAAGGCGGTCGGGCGGCCGATGGTGCTGGCCCTGAACATGTACGACATCGCCCAGCGTCAGGGGTTGCGGATCGATCTGAAGCGGCTGTCGGCTGAACTCGGCCTTCCGGTCGTCACCACGACCGCCACCCGCCGGCGCGGCATCGAGGATCTTGTCGCGGCGATCGAGGCCGCGGCGGGCACGCTGTCCGCGACCGCCGAGATGGCGTGGACCCCGCCCGACGTCGCCGCCCTGCGCGGCGCCGCGCGCGAGGCCGAACGGATCATGAAGGCGTGCGTCCAGCCGCCCGAGCGGCCGGATACGCTGACCGGCCGTGTCGACTCGGTGCTGCTGCATCCGGTCGGCGGCCTGGTCATCCTGCTGGCCCTGCTGTTCGTGATGTTCCAGGCGGTGTTCACCTGGGCCACGCCGTTGATGGATGGCATCGAGGCCAGCCTCGGCCTGCTCGGGACCGGGGTCGCGGCGGTCATTCCCGACGGCGTCTGGCAAAGCCTGATCGTCGACGGCCTGATCTCCGGCGTCGGCAGCGTGCTGGTCTTCCTGCCGCAGATCCTGATCCTGTTCCTGTTCATCATCATGCTCGAGGACTTCGGCTACATGGCGCGGGCGGCCTTCCTGATGGACAGGATCATGGGCGGCGCCGGCCTGCACGGCCGGGCCTTCATCCCGCTGCTGTCCAGCTTCGCCTGCGCCATCCCCGGCATCATGGCCGCCCGGGTGATCGACTCGAAGCGGGATCGCCTGACCACCATCATGGTCGCCCCGCTGATGACCTGTTCGGCGCGGATCCCGGTCTACACCCTGATCATCGCCGCCTTCATCCCGAACAGGACCGTGTGGGGCTTCGCCAACCAGCAGGGGCTGGTCATGTTCGGCCTCTATGCGACGGGCATCCTCAGCGCGCTGGCGGTGTCGTTCGTGATCCGGCGCATCTTCTGGCGAGGCGCGGTCGAGCCGTTCATGATGGAGCTGCCGGCCTACAAGACGCCCGACCTGCGCAGCGTGCTGTTCAACCTCTGGCTCCGGGCGAGGATCTTCCTCGAGCGGGCCGGGCGGATCATCCTGCCGCTGATGGTGCTGATCTGGGCCCTGTCGACCTTCCCGTATCCGCCGGAGGGAGCGACCGCGCCGGCCATCGACTACAGTTTCGCCGGCATGCTCGGGAAGGCGCTGGAGCCGATCTTCGCGCCCATCGGCTTCAACTGGCAGATGGTCATCGCCCTGATCCCCGGCATGGCGGCGCGGGAGGTGGCGGTGGCCGCGCTCGGCACCGTCTACGCCGTGGCCGATCCCGAGACCGCGACCGCCGTGCTGGCCACGACCCTGGCGGGGCAGTGGTCGCTGGCGACGGGGCTGGCCTTCCTGGCCTGGTACGTCTTCGCGCCGCAGTGCGTGGCGACGCTGGGCGTGGTCAAGCGCGAGACCAACTCCTGGAAGTGGATGTGGGTGATGGTCGCCTACATGTTTGGCCTGGCTTATCTGGCGGCCCTGATCACCTATCGCGTGGCGGTCACACTCGGCGGCGGTTGACTCTCCCGCCGAGAGAACAGTGGTTGACAAACCCCTTCCGATGCGGCGATTCGTGTCTGGTCCGGGAAATTCACCATGTTGTCGCCGCTAAAGCCGCTCCTGTGCAGACATGATTTCTACTGGTCCGAGCGCCACCTCTCGGAGCGATGCCGTCGTTGCGGCAAGCACCGGGCCGCCGAGCCGGTCGAGGTTTCGGGCAGGGGGAAGGGCGTCGCCGAACGGGCCTCGACGCCCGCGCCGGGCGCCTTGCCCAGCTTCATCCCGCCCGAGGGGGTTTTCATCGATTTCGACGAGCAGAGACTCCGGCCGCTCCGGCCGCTCCGGTCGCCGGGCATGCTCCGGCCGGGCGCCAAGGTGCTGAAGGCGCAGGCGCGGGAACGTCGGGAGACGCTGCTGTGCTGGCTGGACCGGCTGGTCGAGGGAGCCCGGCCGACGCGGGAAGAGGCGATCGACGGCGTGCTCGCCCTGATCGAGGATGCGCACTCGGCTGAGCCGGTGCTGTTCGGCGCGGGCGCGGCCGGGCATTTCGCCCGCCTGCACCAGGCCCGCGCGGCTCTGTCGCTGAGGTCCGGGAACGCCGCCTGACGGGACTGGTGCCGGTTGCAGGAATCGAACCCGCGACCTTCGGTTTACAAAACCGCTGCTCTACCAGCTGAGCTAAACCGGCGTCCGTCGTGACGGCGGTCCTTATGCTGGCGAGCAGCGGTCGAGGCAAGCGCGTCGTCAGGCCCTGGGTTTCATCTTCAGACCGCCGATGATGGCGCCGCCGAGGGCGTAGATGACCAGCAAATGACTCCAGTCGATTGGAAGCAGGCCGATGTCTGAGGTCTGATAGATGAAGTCGTAGGCCGAGGTCATCATGGCGAAACAGACGCCGGCGACCAAGCCGATCTTCAGCCCGTGCATCCAGCCGGCGCCGCCGTCGCGGGCGATAAACCAGCCGAGGCCGGCCATGGTGATGAAGGTCTGGACCACGCCCAGCAGCATCCACATCGGGCTGCCGGAGCCTTCATCAGTGACCCCGGTCAGGGCCATCCAGCGTTCGGCGAAGATCAGGCCGTACCAGAGGAAGCCGGTGAAGAAGGCGACCACGGTCGCCGCGATGATGCCCAGCCAGTTCAGTTTCGTCGTCATGGGTGGCCCCTCCCAAGGCGCGCGGTGAGTCCGCTACCGGACGGAGGCTAGGCTCACGGCGTCGTTCGTCAATGAACGGCGATCAGTCAAGGGCGGCGGCGATGCGGTCGGCCAGGGCGCGAAGGGCTTCGGGTTCGGCCATCGGGGCGTGGCCGTGGCCCTTCATGGGGCGCTCCGGCCAGCGCGGAACGATGTGGAAATGCAGGTGGAAGACGGTCTGGCCGCCGGCCTCGCCGTTGAACTGCATGATCTGGAAGCCTTCGGGGTCCAGGGCCTTCACCACGGCGCGCGCGGTGCGCTGCGTGGCGGTGATCAGCCGGGCCAGGGCCTCCGGTTCGACGTCGAGCAGGTTCCGGGCGGTCGAGGTTTTCGACACGATCAGCACATGACCCTGGGACTGGGGGAAGACATCCATGAAGGCGAGGACGTGCTCGTCCTCCCAGACCTTTACGGCCGGAATCTCGCCGCGCAGGATCCGGGCGAAGATGTTGTCGGGGTCGTAGGGGGCCTGGAGGGTCATCGGGGCTCTCTGGGTTTGTTCAGGCGAGGCTAGCAACGACGGCGCGGGGAGGGGAGCCCCGCCGGCGTGCGGGTGCTATGGTCAAGGTCCAAAGGGAGTCGGCCATGCTGCGTTTCATCGTCCAGTTTCTCGTCACCTGCCTGGCCCTGTGGCTGGCGGCGCAGGTCGTGCCCGGGGTGGCGTTCAGCGACACGACCACGCTGCTGCTGGCCGCCGTGCTGCTGGGGATCGCCAACGCCGTGGTGCGGCCGATCCTGACCGTGCTGACCTTCCCGCTGACGATCATCACCTTCGGCCTGTTTCTGCTGGTGGTGAACGCGGCGGTGATCGGCCTGGTGGCGGCGCTGCTGGGCGGTTTCATGGTCGACGGCCTGTGGGCCGGGATCGGGGCGGCCATCGTCACCGGCGTGGTCAGCTGGATCGCCGGCTGGTTCATCGGCGGCGACGCGCGACGCGCCTGATCATCCGAGGTCCTTGCGGAAGGGCGACAGCGCGTCGGTGAGGGCGTTGATCTCCGCGTCGACCGCGGGGCGCTCGCGCTCGAGGTAGTCGGCCACCGGGCGGCGCAGGGCGGGATCGGCGATGAAGTGGGCCGAGTAGACGGGCGACGGCAGATAGCCGCGGGCGATCTTGTGCTCGCCCTGGGCCCCGGCCTCGACGCGGGCGAGACCGCGCTCGATGGCGAACTCGATGGCCCGGTAATAGCAGAGCTCGAAATGGAGGAAGGGGATCTCCTCCAGCGCGCCCCACTGGCGGCCGTAGAGGGCGTCACGGCCGATCAGGTTGAGGGCCCCGGCGACCGGAGTCCCGTCGCGGAAGGCCATGATCAGGGCGATGCGGTCGGCCATGGTCCGGCCGATGCGGCTGAAGAAGTCGCGGGTCAGGTAGGGGCGGCCCCACTTTCGCGAGCCGGTGTCCATGTAGAAGGCGAAGAAAGCGTCCCAATGCCTCTCCTCGAGATCGGCGCCGGTGAGGACGCGGATGTCGAGCCCCGTCTGCGCCTCGCGGCGTTCGCGGCGGATGGTCTTGCGGCGGCTGGAGGACAGGGCCGAGAGGAAGTCGTCGAAGGTCTGGTAGCCGCCGTTGTTCCAGACGTACTGCATGTCCTGGCGTTGCAGCAGGCCCGCGTCGCCGACGGCGCGCCATTCGTCATGGGTGGGGAAGTTGACGTGCAGCGAGGAGACGCCGAGCCGCTCGGTCAGGGCCAGGGCGCCCTGCAACAGCGCCTCGCGCACGGTCGCGGCGTCGGCGTCGGGATGGGCGAGGAAGCGCGGGCCGGCGACCGGGGTGAAGGGCACGGCGGCCAGCAGCTTGGGATAGTAGCGGCCGCCGGCGCGCTCGTAGGCGTCGGCCCAGCTGTGGTCGAAGACGTATTCGCCCTGGCTGTGGCCCTTGAGCCAGAGAGGCATGACGCCGAGGACGCGGCCGGTCTCGTCGGCGAGGGAGAGATGGCGGCCGGCCCAGCCCTCGCGTGGAACCGCGCTGCCGGAGGCCTCGCAGGCGTCGAGGAAGTCGAAGGAGACGAAGGGGTCGCCGGACGGGGCGGCGCAGGCGTCCCACGCCTCCCGGCCGATGTCGGCGACCCTATCGTTGACGCGGAGGGTGAAGGTCACCGCACCTCGACGATGGCGTCCACCTCGACGGCGAAGCCGAGCGGGAGCTTGTAGACGCCGACGGCCGAGCGGGCGTGGCGGCCCTTGTCGCCGAATACCTCGACCATCAGGTCCGAGCAGCCGTTGATGACGGCGGGAATGGCCTCGAAATCGCCGGCGGCCTGGACGAAGCCGCCCAGCTTGACGACGCGGACGACGCGCTCGAGGTCGCCGTCGAGGGCGGCGCTCATCTGGGCCAGCAGGTTGACGCCGCACATGCGGGCCGCGGCCTGGGCCTGTTCCGGGGAGACGTCGGCGCCGACCGTGCCCTTGATCCCGCCCGAGGCGTCGTTGGACAGCTGGCCGGAGATGTGGACCAGGTTTCCGGTCTGGACGTACGGCACGTAGTTGGCGACCGCCTTGGCGGCTTCCGGCAGGTTGATTCCGAGTTCGGCGAGGCGGGCGGCGACGGTCATGGAGAGCTCCTGATGGATTTGGGGCGGTTTAGCGCGGCGGAGGGGCGGCGTCGATGTGTCGGAGCGAACGGTCCGGACTCCGAAAAATACAGTCCGAAGAGTCCGAAGCGTCCGAAGCGTCCGGATAGTGCGGATGGCCGCGCCTGGCGGCGCGGACGGCGGTTCGATTGTCAAAGACCGGGTGGAAGGCTCTGGGCGGCCATTATACGGGCGGGTCTTCCTGCGGCGGGAAGAATGGTTCGAGAAAAGGGGAAGCGTCTGGATAGGAGAGAGATTATCTGCTGAACCCGACTATAGATCCGCGGATTGCCAGCACAGCGTCACGCCGCCCGCCCAACTGCTAACGTCATCATCCCTTCAGCGCCCGTCCCGCCACCACCGCCGCCGCGCCGAATTTCGCGCGCAGGCGGTCGATGGCGGTTTCGGTCTTGAGGGTTCGGGCCTCGGTGGATTCAAACAGGGCGGAGGGGGCGTCGACGGCGTCCTGGACGTCGCCCATGCCGATGCCGATCAGGCGGTAGGGGCGGCCGAGCTCGGGGACCATCAGTTCGCGGCCGGCGGCGAACAGGGCGCGGGCGGTCTGGACCGGCTCGGGCAGGGTGACGCGGCGGGTGACGATCTTGAAGTCCGTGCGGCGCAGCTTGAGCATGACGACCCGGCTGGCCACGCCGTCGCGACGGGCCTTGGAGGCCAGCTTCTCGCACAGGGGCCACAGCTCGGCCTCGAGGTCGGCGGCGGTGGTCAGGTCCTCATTGAAGGTGGTCTCGGCGCTCATGCCCTTCCGCTCGTGCCCCGGATTGACCAGGCGGGCGTCGCGGCCGTGGGCGAGGTCGTGCAGGCGCAGGCCGGTCTCGCCGTAGCGCCTGACCAGATCACGGACGTCGGCGGCGGCGAGGTCGCCGACGGTGGCGAAGCCGTCGCTCTGCAGGGTCTTGCGGAAGACGGGGCCGACGCCGGGCAGGACGCCGACGGGCTTGGGCGCCAACAGGGCCTGGGCCTCGGAGCCGATGACCGAGAAGCCGCGCGGCTTGTCGAGTTCGGAGGCGACCTTGGCCAGGAAGCGGTTGGGGGCGAGGCCGATCGAGACGGTCAGGCCGACCTCGGCCTCGATCTGCTGCTGCAGCCGGATCAGCTGCAGGGCCGGCGGGCCGCCGTTGAGGCGTTCGGTGCCGGCGAGGTCGATCCAGGCCTCGTCGAGCGACAGGGTCTGGACCAGCGGGGTCAGGCGGCGGACGGCGCCGAAGATGGCCTCGCTGGCGGCTCGGTATTTGGCGAAGTCGGGCTTGATGACGACGGCGTCCGGACAGGCCTTGAGGGCCTTGAACATCGGCATGGCCGAGCCGACGCCGTAGAGGCGGGCGATGTAGCAGGCGGTGGTGACCACGCCGCGCTTGCCGCCGCCGACGATGACCGGGACGTCGCGCAGCTCGGGCCGGTCGCGCTTCTCCACCGAGGCGTAGAAGGCGTCGCAGTCGAGGTGGGCGATGGCGAGGCGGGCGAGCTCCTCGTGGCGGACAACCCGGCGGGACGCGCAGGCGCCGCAGCGCTCGACGAGGCTGTCGGCGGTCCAGAGGCAGTCGCGGCAGATGGAGGTCATGGGGCGGAGTTCTCTTCGCTTTCGTCATCCTCCGGCGCTCCGCAGGAGCGACCGGGGGACCCAGCGGCGCCGAAGGCGATCTGTTCACGCAGCGAGGCGGCGACAGCTTCGCGCTCGCGCGCGCCGCTGGGTCCCCCGGTCTGCGCGGCTCCGCCGCTTGCCGGAGGATGACGATAGCAGAAGGGCGCCGCGGCGCTTCACGCCAACTTAAGAGAACGGCGGCATAGAGTGATTGTGAAGAGGGCGACTGAAGCCTCCGCGCGAAACCGCGTTATAGGATGAGGCGAACAGGCCGGGGTGGTGATGTCGAAAACGGTCCTCATCGTCGAGGATAACGAGCTGAACATGAAGCTTTTTCATGATCTGCTCGAGTCCCAGGGGTACAGCACCCTGCAAACCCGCGAGGGCCTGCAGGCGCTCGCCCTGGCGCGGCAGCACCGTCCCGACCTGATCCTGATGGATATCCAGCTGCCCGAGATCAGCGGCCTGGAAGTCACCAAATGGCTGAAGGACGACGAGGAGCGGATCCGCCAGGGCGGCTGCGAGGCCTATATCTCAAAGCCGATCTCGGTGATGCATTTCCTCGAGGTGGTCCGCAAACACCTCGGCCCGGTCGAGGCGCTGGTCCCATGACCGCGCGCATCCTGGTCGTCGACGACGTCGAGCCGAACGTGCGCCTGCTCGAGGCCAAGCTGACGATCGAATACTATGAGGTGCTGACGGCCATGGACGGCGCCACGGCGCTGGAGATCGCCGCGGCGGAGCGGCCCGACATCATCCTGCTGGACGTGATGATGCCCGGGATGGACGGGTTCGAGACCTGCCGGCGGCTGAAGGCCGATCCGGTGACGCGGCATATCCCGGTGGTGCTGGTCACGGCGCTGGACGGCCGCGAGGACAAGATCAAGGGACTGGACGTCGGGGCCGACGACTTCGTCACCAAGCCGATCGACGACGTCATCCTGTTCGCCCGGGTCAAGTCGCTGGTGCGGCTCAAGGCGGTGATGGACGAACTGCGCGAACGCGAGGAGACCGGCCGTCGCATGGGCGTCGATTCGGACGGCGCCGGCCGGCTGCGCGGCTCGGGCGGCCGGGTGCTGATCGTCGACGACAGCGAACTGCAGACCACCAAGATGGTCGAGCACCTGGCCCGGGAGCACCGGCCGGTGGCCGAGACGGATCCTGCCGCCGCCCTGATCGCTGCGCGCGGGCCGGTCGACCTGATGATCGTCAATGTGTCGAGCGCCGGCTTCGACGGGCTGCGCTTCGTGGCCCAGGTGCGGTCGAGCGAGGCCTCGCGGCGGACGCCGATCCTGGCCGTGGTCGAATCCTCGGACCGGCCGCGCCTGCTGAAGGCGCTGGAGTTGGGCGTCAACGACATCCTGCCGCGCCCGGTCGATCCCGAGGAGTTGATGGCGCGGGCGCGCACCCAGATCAAGCGCAAGCGCTACGCCGACTTCCTCAAGGAGAAGCTGGACTACAGCCTCGAGATGGCGGTGACCGACGCCCTGACGGGCCTGCACAACCGGCGCTACATGGCCGGCCAACTGCAGGCGATGGTCAGCCGGGCCGGGCAGGGCGGCGACCCGGTCGCGGTGCTGGTCATGGACATCGACCACTTCAAGGCCGTCAACGACGGCTTCGGCCATGACGCCGGCGACGAGGTGCTGCGCGAGTTCGCGGTGCGGCTGGCGACCAATGTGCGGGCCATCGACCTGCCGTGCCGGCTGGGCGGCGAGGAGTTCGTGGTGGTGATGCCGGGCGCCAGCCTGGACGACGCCGCGCGGGTGGCCGACCGCATCCGCCGCGACATCGAGGCCCAGCCCTTCCCGATTATGGGCGGGGCCGAGGGACTGACCATCACCGTCTCGATCGGGGTGGCGGCGAGCGTCGCAGGCGACACGCCCGAGGCCCTGCTGAAGCGGGGCGACGAGGGGGTCTACGACGCCAAGTCGCGCGGGCGGAACCAGGTCATCGCGCGGGCGGCGTAACCAACCCTAGCGGCTCATCCAGGGCTTCGACTTGCCCGTCGCGATGCGGGCCGCCTGCTCGCGCTGGAAGCGCCCGCCGCGGGGCGGTTTGGGCCGCGCGTCGATGACGGCCTGCTTCAGGCGGAGGGCGCGCTGGAGGGGCGTCTCCGGGGGCGCATCCGGCTGGTCGTCATCGCGATCGGTCATTCCGCAGCCTAGCCCATTTTTGCTTCAGGTCGAATCGACCTGAATCCAAAAAATGGTCCAGAATCAATGCGGAGCGAAATCTGAGCCGAGTTGGACTGCGTCCAACTCAACCGATTTCGCTCTAGCACGCCGGACAATGAAAAACGCCCGGCCATCGCTGACCGGGCGTCTGAAAATCCAGCAGGGTTGAACCCTTACTTGATCTTGCCTTACTTGATCTTGCCTTCCTTGAACTCGACGTGCTTGCGCACGACCGGGTCGTACTTCTTGACGACCATCTTCTCGGTCATGGTCCGGGCGTTCTTCTTGGTGACGTAGAAGAAGCCGGTGTCGGCGGTCGAGTTCAGGCGGATCTTGATGGAAGCCGGCTTGGCCATCGGAATTACCTTTGCGACGGCGAAAGCCGCTGAAATGAGAGGCGCGGAACATACTCAGGCGCGTCCGGAAGTCAACCGGGCGAAAGGCGCATTGAGCCGGCGGCCGGAGCGGGTCAGGGTGACGGCATGAAAAGCCTCGCCCTCGCCGCCGTCGCGGCCCTGTCCCTGTCGCCGCTTCTGGCCGGTTGCGCAAGCGGGCCCGGTCTTGCGCCCGGCGAGACGGCCGATCCGCAGGCCGCCTTCATGGCGCGGCTGAACGCCCTGTGCGGACAGAAGTTCGAGGGGCGGGTGGTGACGGACGACCCGGCCGACGCCGCCTTCCGCGACAACCGGCTGCTGATGCATGTGCGCGACTGCTCGGCGGACGAGGTGGGGATTCCGTTCGCCGTCGGCGAGGACCGGTCGCGGCGCTGGGTCGTGACGCGCACCGGCCGGGGCCTGCGGCTCAAGCACGACCACCGGGACCCGGAGGGCGTGATCCACGGCTATCACATGTACGGCGGCGATACGGCGGGGCCGGGCACGGCCGGGAGACAGGAATTCCCGGTCGACCGGGAGTCGATCGACCAGTTCGTCGCCGGCGGCGCGACGGTGTCGACGACCAACGTCTGGGCCGTCGAGGTGCATCCGGGGCGGATGTTCGCCTATGAGCTGCGCCGGCCGGAAGGCCGGTTCATGCGGGTGGAGTTCGACCTGACGCGGCCGGTGGCCGAATAGTCACCGGAAGGCGCGCAGGCGCTCGAGCACGGGCGCGAGGCCGGGGACCAGCGGCTCGATCTCGGCGGCGTTCTTCTTCCATTTGCCGGCCTCGGGCGGGGTCAGGGTGTGGCGCGAGACGGGCAGGGCGGCGCCGGTGCGCTCGGCCAGGGCCGCGTCGAATTCGAGGCCGGCGAAGTCGCAGACGCCCCGGATGACGGCGGCGGGATCGGCGAGGAAGTCGCTGTAGCGGACCACGTGGCGGCGTTCGGCGGGCAGCGCCTCCAGATCGTCCATGATGGTCTGGTTGGTGGTGGCCCACTGGTAGGCCGCGATCTCGGGCACGGGCCTGCCCTTGAGCGCCTGCCAGCCGGGCGGCAGCAGCATCGACCACGGACCGTCCCAGCCGGGCAGGTTCGGGTAGGTGACCCAGCCGCCGGCGCGCCAGGCGTCGATGATGCTGGAGATGTTCTCTTCCGGCTCGCGCCACAGGAAGACGAAGCGGGCGTCGGGGAAAAGGGCGTCGAAGAAGGGGATGCGCAGGGCGTTCTTGGGCGTCTTCTCGAGCAGGCGGACGGAGTCGGCGTCGGCGCGCTCGCCGGCGGCGTCGACCAGCTTTTCGGCCAGGCGCGACTTCATCGCCAGGGCGATCTCGGGGGTCAGGCGGTCGGCGGTCAGGCGATTGGAGTCGACGCCGGGCGCGCCGGGCAGGAACATCCGGAAGCCCTCGACCAGCCAGTGCGCCTCGCCGCCGGGATTGTGCAGCTGGGGGGTGACGGCGAGGGTCTCGAACAGGGCGGTGCTGCCGGAGCGCGGGGCGGCGACGATGATCACCGGGCGGTCGTAGTCGGGGGTGCGGACGACCGGCCGGGCGGCGGGTGCGGCGACCCCGGCGCCGGAAGCCGGCGCGCCCATCGCCCCGACCTCCGGGTTGACCGCATAGGTGCCGATGCGCTGGCCGATGACGCGCAGGACCGGCATCTGGTTGGTCCGGACGCGCAGGTCGTCGCCGAGGGCCTGGACCTGCTGCAGCAGCATCTCCAGCCGCTTGCGATAGTGGGGGACGCCCTTGTCGCCGTCGGCGAACAGGGACCAGAGCTGGCGCCAGTCCTGACGGAAGCCGTAGAGGAGGCGTTGGTAGCGATCCATCTCCTCGCGGCCGGCCTCGCCAGGCTTGAGCGACATTGTCTCCTCGACCAGGTCGCGCAGCAGGTCGTCGACCTCCGACGGAGGCATGACGCGGTAGACGTTGTGCTGCTCGGTGGCGATGCCGACGCGGGCGCCGGGCTGGTACGGCGCCGTTTGCGGCGGGAGGTCCCGGGTCGCGGCGGCGTGGGCCATCTCCCAGAAGCGGCTGTTGCCGGTGGTGTCGGCGACGAGGTGGATGCGGTCGACGGCCGAGTTGTTCTCGACCTTGTGGACGCGCCAGTTGTCGAAGATCCAGGCCTCGCCCTCGGCCATGTTCACGACCTGGTCGTCGCAGAAGAATTTGACCTCCGGCGTGGTCACGATCGGGATGTGCAGCCGGACCCGGTGATGCCAGTGGTAGTTGATGTCGGTGTGCGCAGGCACGGTGGCGCCGGCCCCGAGCTTCATCAGGCGCGAGCGGCTCCAGACCACGCCGAAATGGGCCAGGACCTGCTGCAGGTAGGGCGAGGCCTTGAGGTGCGGCGTCATGGCCATGGGGCCGGCGACGTCGTCGTTCTCGCCGCCGCCGACGGTGATCAGGCGCAGGGCGCTGTTGCCGTCGAGGTTGTTCGGGTGGCGCACCCAGGCCTCGGCGGGCAGGGCCGCGATCTCTTCCCGCAGCCGCGCGGCGTCGAACCGGAACGGCAGCTTGATGAACGGCGCCTCGAGTTTCATGCCGTCGGCATACCGGCGGGCGCGGCCGGGGTCAAAGCCGCGGCCTCAGAGGGCGCGCCACGGCAAGACCGGCCGGACGGTGGCGCAGGTCGGCGAGCCGTCCTTGCCGCGACCGGGCAGGACCGCCTCCAGCGTGCGCCCGGCGCGGGCCTGCTCCAGCAGGGCGGGCGGGATGTCGTGGATGTCGATCTTGGCGCGGCGGCTCCACGGGCTGGCGTGGTCGCCGGCCGAGGTTCCGATGCGGATGTAGACGAACCGCCGGGCCGGCCCCTCGCGGCGGACGAAGGGGCCGAGGAAGCGGTTGTCGTCGGACAGGCGGACCGGCACGTCGAACGAAAGGGCCGCCCCGGCGGCGGTGACGGGCTCGAACGGCGCGTCGTCCTTCTGCAGGCTGTAGCGGACGCCCGGAACCGGGTCGGCGATCGTCAGGCGCAGGGTGATCGGCGTATCGGCCATGCCTTCCTCCCGTGTCAGCCGCCGTCCCGCAGGGTCTTGAGCAGGGCCTCGGCCTGGTCCCACCGCCGGAAGACGTCGGCGGCGTCGCCGCTGACGCAGCCGGCGTCCCAGTTGAGCTGCTGGTCCTCGTGCCCCGTCTGCGACCACGTCAGGCGGCCGTAGGGACCGTCGGCGATGACCCGCTCGCACTCGAAGCGAACGCCTTCGTAGGGGCGGAACAGGTCGCGCAGGCGGTCGAAGTCGGCCTCCGAGACCGGGAAGGCCTCCGTCTTGCCGTCGGCCTGGCTCCAGCGGCCCTCGCCGCCGCGGGGGATGATCCACTCCTGCGTCACCCGGCCCCAGTAGAGCGAGGTCAGGGTCAGGCGGTCGGGATCGGGCAGGATCGGCAGGGGCGGCGGGACCCAGCGTTCCTCCGCCATCTGTTCGACGGCGTAGTAGGCGCGACTGATGCCGCGATCGGCTTCGTGGTGGCCGTCGGCGTAGCAGATGGACTCGTGCGGGCGGCGGGTCTCCGCGCCGTCCTCGCGCCAGACCAGGTAGCCGTTGTGCTCCCACTGCTCCTGTCTGCCGCAGATCAGGCCGGTCTCGCGATAGGGCGCCAGCAGGTCGCGGATGCGGACGTAATCGGCATGGGTGACGGGGAAGGTGTAGTCCTCGTCCTCGCCTGTCTTGAAACGACCCTCGCCGCCGTCCTCGACCGAGAAGAACATCGCGCCCGGGTGATAGACCACCTCGACCTTGTCGGGCGGGCCGTTCGCTGCGGCGGGCGCCTGTTGCAAGGCCTGGGCGGCGCCGCTGGCGAGCAGGGCCGCCGCACCGATGATGAGACCGCGCATTCCATCCCTCCCTCTTCCCTGGCGCCGAATAGAGCGCAGACTTGCCGGGCGGAGCAACCCGGCGTCGACGGTTCGTCAGGGACGGTCAGGCCGGCTCGTCCTGATAGTCGACGGCGTGGCGGCCGCGGACCATGCGCACGAAAGGCAAAGGCCGATCCGGAACGGTCAGGCGTTCCGCGACCTCGGCGAGGACGAAGCGGGTGATGGCCGGTAGGTCGACGGCGCGGGCCTCGTCCAGCGGCAGCCAGGCGATCTCGTCCAGTTCGCCGGAGCCGGCGGTGGGCTCCGGATGCCGCAGGGCGGAGGCGTCGGCCATGAAGAAGCGGGCGTCGAAACGGCGGCTCCGGCCCGGCGGGGTGATGGCGCGGGCGATGTAGTGGAGCGCCGCCAGATCGGGCAGGGCGCCGACGGCGCGGAACTCGCGCCACGGACCGGCGACGGAGGCGGGCGGGGCGGGTTCGGCCAGCAGCAGGCCGGTTTCCTCGAAGGTCTCGCGCACGGCGGCGAGGGCGAGGGCGCGGGCGCGACGGGGCGTGACCTCGCGGGCCAGACGGGCGGAGTCGGGAGACGGCAGTTCGGTCGCCGAGGCGGCGCCGGCGTCGGTGCGCTCGACGCGGCCGCCGGGGAAGACCCATTTGGAGGCCATGAAGACGTGGCCGGGCGCGCGTCGGCCCATCAGCACCTCGGCCGAACCTTTCCGGACCCGGGTCACGATCAGGGTGGCGGCGTCCTTCGGGCGCTGGCGATCGCCGGTGCGGGGCGCGTCCTTCAGGTCCTGGGCGGCGTCGAAGGGATGTGGCCGCGCCGTCACCGCCTCTTGCCCTTGCGGACGCCCTTCAGACCGCCGGAGGGTTTGCCGCCCCTCGGCTTCGGACCGCCCGGACGGCCGCCGCCGCGCTTGGGGAAGCCGTCGCCGCCCCGGCCACGCACCCCGAGGCGGGCGGCGGGAGCGTTAGGGTCGCGCGGGGCGGGGTCGGAGAGCATTTCGAAGACCAGACCGCCGGTGACCGGGGTGGCCTCGACCAGCTTGACCTCGACGGTGCGGCCCAGGGTCCAGCGCTGGCCGCTGCGCTCGCCGACGAGGGCGTGGACGCGGTCGTCGTGATGGAAATATTCCCCGCCCAGGGTGGAGACGGGCACCAGGCCGTCGGCGCCGGTCTCGTCCAGCCGGACGAACAGGCCGAAGCGGGTGACGCCGGTGATCCGGCCCGTGAAGGTCGCGCCGACGCGCTCGGACAGGAAGGCGGCCATGTAGCGGTCCATGGCGGCGCGCTCGGCGGCCATGGAGCGGCGCTCGGTCATGGTGACCTGTTCGGCGATGGCCGGCAGCTCGGCGATCTCGCGGTCCGTCAGCCCATCCTTGCCGAGGCCGAGGCCGCGGATCAGGCCGCGGTGGACGATCAGGTCGGAATAGCGCCGGATCGGCGAGGTGAAGTGGGCGTAGCGGTCGAGGTTGAGGCCGAAGTGGCCGACGTTCTCGGGGCTGTAGACGGCCTGCATCTGGGTGCGCAGGACCACCTCGTTGACGACCTCGGCGTGCGGCGTGTCGCGGGTCTCGTCGAGCAGCTTGTTGAACCGCTTCGTCGTGGCCGGCTCGCCCTTGTTCCACGGCTTGCCGATGGTCTGCAGGAAGTCGCCGAGGTTGAACAGCTTCTCCTGGCTGGGCGCGTCGTGGACCCGGTAGAGCAGGGGCGTCTTCTTCTGTTCCAGCGTCTCGGCGGCGCAGACGTTGGCCTGGATCATCATCTCCTCGATCAGGCGATGCGCCTCCAGCGACTTGCGCGGCTCGATCGTGCCGATGCCGCCGCCGGGGTCCATCAGCACCTTGCGCTCGGGGCTTTCGATGGCCAGCGGGCTGCGCTTGAGGCGGCCCTTGAGCATGGCGCGATAGGCGTTCCACAGCGGGTAGAGGATCAGGTCCATGATCGGACCGGTGACCTCGTCGGTCCCGCCGCCGGCCTCGGGGCCGTCGATGGCGGCCTGGGCCTGTTCGTAGCTGAGGCTGGCGTGCGACCGCATCAGGCCGCGCAGGAACTTATGCCCCGTTTTGCGCCCGTCCTTGTCGAAGATCATGCGGACGGCGAGGCAGGCGCGGTTCTCGCCGTGCTTGAGGCTGCACAGACCGTTGGACAGGACCTCGGGCAGCATCGGCTCGACGCGGTCGGGGAAGTAGGTGGAGTTGCCCTTTTCGCGCGCCTCGCGGTCGAGGGTCGTGCCAGGGCGGACGTAGGCGGCGACGTCGGCGATGGCGACCCAGACGATCCAGCCGCCGGGGTTCTTCGGATCCTCGTCGCGCTGGGCGAAGACGGCGTCGTCGTGGTCGCGGGCGTCGGCCGGGTCGATGGTGATCAGCGGCAGGTCGCGCAGATCCTCGCGGCCCTTGAGCGAGGGCAGCTCCTGGTCCTGGGCCTCCTGCTGAACCTTCTCCGAGAAGCCCATCGGCACGTTGTGGGCGGCGATGGCGATCAGGGAGGCGGCGCGGGGATCGTCCTCGCGGCCGATGGTCTCGAGGATCTTGCCGCGCCTGGGACCGTAGCGCTGCTCGCCGCGCTCGATGGCGGCCAGCACAAGGTCGCCGTCGCGGAGGTCGGCGCCCTGGGCGTGCGACACCAGCAGGACGTCCTTCGAGCGGCGGTCGACGGGCTCGACCCGGACCTCCCTGTTCGACTTGCGGATGACGCCGAGGACGCGGTTGGTCTCGGTGTCCAGCTTCTTGATCAGCCGGGCTTCCCAGCCGTCGACGCCGCGGGCGAATTTGGCCAGCACCCGGTCGCCGAGGCCGGGCGCGGAGCCGGGCCGGTCGTTGTCGGCCACGAGGATGGCGCGCGGGGCGTCGGGCGAGGCCTCGACGAGACGCACATAGAGTTCGCCGTCGACGTCGCGTTCGACTACATCGGCGACGCCGACGGGGGGCAGGGCGCCGGCTTCGGAGAAGCCCTTGCGGCCGCGCTTGCCGAGGCGCCCTTCGGCCTCGAGCTCGCGGATCATTTCGCGCAGGGCGCGGCGATCGCCGCCCTTCAGGCCGAAGTGGCGGGCGATGTCGGTCTTCTCGGCCGATCCGGCTTCGCGCAGGAAGGCGAGGAGGGTGTCTTTGTCGGGCAGGCCGGCGGGCGGCCTCTTGGGGGATCTTGTCATTTGAGTCCTTGATAACGCGCTTCTCGCCCGTTCGGAGGCGAAATCTTGCGCGGCTTGTCGTGAAGAGGGGTGGAGCCTAGCTTCCGGCTCGAACCCCCGGAGTGTTTGAATGTCCCTAGCCGCCGTCCCGGTCCTGACCGGCCCCACCGCGTCCCTGCTGGACCTGATCGGCCGGACGCCGATGGTGGAGGTCACGCGGATGGACACCGGCAAATGCCGGCTGTTCCTCAAGCTGGAATCGCAGAACCCGGGCGGGTCGATCAAGGACCGCATCGCCCTGTCGATGATCGCGGCGGCCGAGCGGGAAGGATTCCTGAAGCCCGGCGGGACCATCGTGGAGGCGACGGCTGGCAATACCGGGCTGGCGCTGACGCTGGTGGGGCAGGCCAAGGGCTATAAGGTGCTGCTGGTCATCCCGGACAAGATGTCCAAGGAAAAGATTCAACATCTCAGAGCGATGGGCGCGGATGTTCGCCTGACACGTTCGGACGTGCCGCACGGGCATCCGGAATACTACACCGATATGGCCGAGCGACTGGCGCAGCAGATCCCGGGCGGGTTCTACGTCAACCAGTTCGCCAACGACGCCAACTCGGAGGCCCACTTCAAGACCACCGGTCCGGAAATCTGGGAGCAGATGGACCACCAGGTCGACGCCGTCGTCGCCGGCATCGGCTCGGGCGGGACGATCACGGGCATCGCCCGCTTCCTGAAGAGCGTCGGCTCGGACGCCACGGTGATCCTGGCCGATCCGGTCGGCTCGACCCTGGCCGGGATCGTCAACGAGGGCGTGCCGGGGCCGGAGGGCAGCTACACGGTCGAGGGCATCGGGCAGAATTTCGTGCCGGACACGGCCGACATGAGCCTGATCGATTGCGCCTATTCGATCCCCGACGCCGAGGCGATCGCCACGGTGCGCGAACTGCTGCTGAAGGAGGGGGTGCTGGCCGGGTCGTCGTCCGGGACGCTGATCGCCGCGGCCCTGCGCTGGTGCCGGGCGCAGACCGAGCCGAAGCGGGTGGTGAGCTTCGTCTGCGACACCGGGGCCAAATACCTGTCCAAGGTCTACAACGACGCCTGGCTGGCCGAGCAGGGACTGGGCGACGAGCCGATGCACGGCGATCTGTCGGACCTGATCACCCGCAAATACGAGGACGGGGACGTGGTCGTCATCGGTCCGGACGACACGCTCGACACCGCCTTCAAGCGGATGAAGGGCGCGGATGTGTCCCAGCTGCCGGTGATCCAGGACGGGCGGCTGGTCGGCATCGTCGACGAGAGCGACATCGTCCACGTCATGAACACCGACGAGATCACCCGCGAGGCGCGGTTCAGAAAGCCGGTCGGCTCGGTGATGACGCGCGATCTGGACACGGTGCAGGTGGGCGAGCCGCTGGAGGCGCTGATCCCGCTGTTCGACCGCGACCGGGTGGCCATCGTGCTGGACGGCGAGAAATTCGTCGGCCTGATCACCCGCAGCGACCTGATCAACCACCTGAGCCTGAACCGGTAGGGATCGGGCCGCGGGATGAGGCTGGACCGTCGCCAGGGCCTGCTCGGCGCCGTCGCCATGGTGGTCGGGGCGCCCGCGAGCGCCGCGGCGCAGGCCGGGCCGCCCGCGCCGACCTACGGGGAAGCGCCCTTCGCGAGCCACGGCAAGGTGATCCGCGCCATACACTACCGGCCCGCCGGCGAGGGGCGGCGGGCGGCGATCGTGATGATGCACGGCTCCGGCGGGCGCATCCGCAACGCCGGGCCGTGGCATGAGCTGGCGATGCGGTTCGCGGGCGACGGCTATCAGGTGCTGACGCCCCTCTACACCGACGCCTTCCCCGATGACGGCGTCCGGCCGGAACGGATGATGGAGGCGTGGCGCGACGTCGGTGAGCACGCCGTCGATTGGTTCATCGACCGGGGCGTGGACCGGCGGCGGACGGCGATGTTCGGCTATTCGCTGGGTTCCTATGTCGCCGTCGACGGGGCGCTGGGCAACAGCCGGGCGGCGGCGGCGATCGGATTGGCGGGCGGGGTGGACGTCTACACGCCGCGCCCGCCCCGGCGGCGTATTCCGGTGTTGATCCTCCGGGCGGAGAACGACACCCATGTGCTGCCGCGCAATACGGAAACCTGGGTGCGCTTCCTGCGAGGTCACGACGTCAACGTGCGGGTTGAAGTGATCGCCGGCGCCGGCCATCTGTTCAGACCCCCCGAGTGGGCCGAGATATTCGCGCGCTCGGCCGAGTTTTACGGCGGCAACATCGGCCGCATGGATCAGGACACCGCATGAGCTCGCTGAAGAACAGCCAGGGTTTCTCGACCCGCGCCATCCACGCCGGGCAGCGGCCCGACCCGACCACGGGCGCGGTGATGACGCCGATCTACGCCACCTCGACCTACGCCCAGGAAAGCCCGGGCGTGAACAAGGGCTATGAATACGCCCGGGGCAAGAACCCGACGCGGGAGGCGTTCGAGGCCTGCCTGGCCGACCTCGAAGGCGGCACGCACGGCTTCGGCTTCGCCAGCGGCATGGCGGCGACCTCGACGGCGCTGGAGTTGCTGGACGCCGGGTCGCACATCGTCACGGGGGATGACCTGTACGGCGGCTCGTGGCGGCTGTTCGAGCGGGTGCGGCGGCGCTCGATGGGGCTGGACTTCGCCTATGTCGACCTGAGCGACCTCAAGGCGGTCGAGGCGGCGATCACGCCGAAGACCAGGATGCTGTGGGTCGAGACGCCGACCAATCCGCTGATGAAGCTGGCCGACATCGCCGGCCTGTCGAAGATCGCCAAGGCGCATGGCCTCAAACTGGTGGTCGACAACACCTTCGCGACGCCGTGGAGCCAGCAGCCGCTGAAGCTGGGGGCGGACATCGTCATGCACTCGGCGACCAAATACCTGAACGGCCATTCGGACATCATCGGCGGGGCGCTGGTGACGGCGAATCCGGAGCTGGCGAAGGAGATCAAGTTCCTCCAGAACTCGGTGGGCGGGGTGATGGGGCCGTTCGACGCCTTCCTCGCCAACCGGGGCCTGAAGACGCTGGGCCTGCGCATGAAGGCGCACAACGAGAACGCCCTGGCGGTGGCGCGCTGGCTGGAGGAGCGGAAGGGGATCGCCAGGGTGATCTACCCGGGCCTGATCAGCCATCCGCAGCACGAGCTGGCGGCGAAGCAGATGAACGGGCGGTTCGGCGGCATGGTCACGGCCATCATCGACGGCGACCTGGCGCGGACGAAACAGGTGTTGGAGCGGGTGCAGGTCTTCACCCTGGCGGAGTCGCTGGGCGGCGTGGAGAGCCTGGTCAACCACCCGGCCATCATGACCCACGCCAGTGTGCCGAAGGAGGTGCGCGAGGCGGGCGGGGTGACGGAGAACCTGATCCGGCTGTCGGTGGGCGTGGAGGAGGTCGAGGACCTGATCGCGGACCTGGATCAGGCGCTGGCCTGACCCGAGGAGAGGACGGGGAGGGTGGGAGCCTAGGCCGCCTTGGTCGGCAGGGCGGTCTGGTGGCCGCTGGCGGGGACGACCTTCTTCTTCGCCGGGGCGCGGGGCTTCTTGACCGTCGTGGACGGGGCGGCGGCGCGGCGGGCGGTCTCGGCGTCGATCAGGGGGAGGATCTCGGCGGCGGTGTTCATCTGGACCGCGGAGCCGGATTCCGACAGGCGGGCGGCGTTGGCGCGCAGGGCCTTGAGGTCGGGATCGCTCATGGCGGGGATCATGTCGGCAAGCGGGGTCATTACAGTCTCCTGGGGCAAGATACGGTGGTTGGGCCGACCGCCGTCCGGCGGCCGGCCCTTCCGTCAGTCGGAAACTATTCGGCGGCCTTCAGGCGACCGGCCGATTCCTTGCCCGAGCGCGAGTCGCGCTCGATCTCGTAGGAGACCTTCTGGTTTTCGTTGAGCGAACCCAGGTCCGAGACCTCGACGGCCGAAGCGTGGACGAACACGTCCTTGCCGCCGTCATCGGGGGCGATGAAGCCATAGCCCTTGGTGGAGTTGTACCATTTCACAGTGCCGGTAGCCATTTTCAGGACCTCCGCTAGCAGTTGACCGCCGGAAAGAGTCCGGGAGGCCTGTCGGGTCTGAATGGGATCGGCTTTGGACCTCGGTGCGCGATGCAAAGGGACAGCAGCGTTTCGCAGAGAGATCGACGAAGCCCTAGGTGGGCCTTTCCCGCGACAATAGCAAGCGCTGCCGCCGGACACCAAAACGGCGGCGGACGCTTTCGCATCCGCCGCCGCCGGAAAAGTCATGCGCCGGAGACCGGCGCCTGAACTCAGCCCTCGGTCTTCAGTTGACCAGCGGATTCCTTGCCCGAACGCTTGTCGCGCTCGATTTCGTAGGAAACCTTCTGGTTTTCATCCAGGCCGCGCAGGCCGGCTTGCTCGACGGCCGAGATGTGGACAAACACGTCCTTGCCGCCGTCGTCAGGCTGGATGAAGCCGTAGCCCTTGGTGCCGTTGAACCATTTCACAGTGCCGGTAGCCATGTTTAGACCTCCGTTTGGCGTTGGCCTCAGGGAAGAGCCCCTGGAGGCCTGTCGGGTCTAAAAGGAGCGGCTAGACCTCAGTGCGAAAGCAGAGGGTGGCGTTTCGCAGAGAGATCGACGGGGCATTTGTGGACTGTCCCAGCGGCGAAAGCAAGGCGGACCTTACTCGGCGGTTTCGTCCTCGGCGGGCGCCACATAGTTGGCCTGGCAGAGCTTGCGCAGGGCCGCGCTCAGCGTCGGGCCGTAGAGGGAATCCTGGATGCGGTCGAAGCCCTCGGCCGAGAGAGCCTGTTTGATGTCGCTGACCGTGCGGCAGCGGCCCTCCTGGGCGAGTTCATAGGCGCGTTCGAGCGTGGTGGGTCTGTGAGTCATGGCCTCAAGGTAGGCACGACCGGCCCCGATTGCGAGGCCTCAGAAGGCGAAGCTGAGGCCGGCGACCAGGGCGTCGTCGTACTTTTCGCCGGGAACCTCGGCGTCGGTGGCGTAATAGCGCAGATCGGCCTCGACATTGCGCGTCAGGGCGTAGGTGAAGCCGGCGTTCCAGCCCGTGTAGTCGATGCTGTCAGCCTGTTCGCGCCGCCCGACCGCGGCCGTGGCTTCCAGCTTGTCGGTGAAGGCCCAGCCGACGCGGGCCTCGGCCCAGGTCCAGGCTTCGGTCGCGCCCGTTCCGTCCGGGGAATACTGCAGGCGAACGCGGCCGCTGGCCGGGCCGATGGAACGGGAGACGTCGGCGGTGAATTCCCACGCCTCGGCGTCCGCGCCCGGGTCGGCGTCGACCTGCCACTTGTGAGCGGCCTCGAGCGTAACGTCGAAGCCGGCGACCTGCGGCCGGAAGCCGGTGTTGATCTCGACCTCAAGCTCGGAGCCGGCGCTCTTGATCGTCTCGGCGCCCGCGCCGGCGTAGAACAGACCCGAAGCGCTCTCCCACTGGGCCTGGCCCCAGACGAAGGGGTCGCCTTCCGACTTGGACGCGGCCTTGGAGCGGTTGTCGGTGGCGGCGCCGACAGCGAAGGACCACGAGCCGGAAGGCGTGTCCTGGGGAATGTCCTGGGCGGCGGCGGTCGAGGCGCAGGCGAGCAGGGCGGTCGCGGCGGCGGTCGTCAGGGTGCGGATCATTGGAAGCCTCGGTTGGACGCGGCCGTCTAGAACCGATTCTTGTCGAAAACGGCGCAGGCCTCCGCATATTCGTCCCGAAGGCGATCAACAAGACGGGCAGCCGGCAGGATGTCGTGGACCGCGCCGGCGCCCTGGCCCGCCGACCACACGGTCTTCCACGCCCGGGCCTCCTCGCCCATGTCGAGCTTGTGCTCGGGCAGGCTCTTCGGATCGATGCCGTTGGCGATCAGCGACGGGGTCAGGAAATTGGCCGGGATGCCCGAGACGGCCGGCGTGTAGGTGATGTCCGAGGCCCCGGCGTCGACGATCATCTGCTTGTATTCGGGCTGGGCCTGGGACTCCGTCGTCGAGATGAAGCGGGTGCCCATGTAGGCGAAGTCGGCCCCCATCATCGTCGCGGCGGCCACGTCCGAGCCGGTGGACAGGCAGCCGGACAGGATGATGGTCCCGTCGAAGAAGCTGCGGACCTCGTCGACGAGGGCGAAGGGATTGACGATTCCCGCGTGCCCACCCGCGCCGTTGGCCACCAGGATCAGGCCGTCGACCCCGGCCTGGGCCGCCTTGCGGGCGTGGCGGACGTTGGCGATGTCGTGGAAGACCACCCCGCCGTAGCCGTGCACCGCGTCGACGACGTCGCGCACCGCGCCGAGCGAGGTGATGATCAGCGGCACCTTCTCCTCGACCGAGACCATCATGTCGGCCATCAGTCGCGGGTTGGTCGGGTGGACGATGTGATTGACCCCGAAGGCGGCGGCGTCGGGGGCCAGGCGCGCCTTGATGTCGTGCAGCCACTCCCGGTAGCCCTCGGTGGTGCGCTGGTTCAGCGACGGGAAGGTTCCGATGACGCCGGCGTTGCAGCACTCGACCACCAGATCGGGTCCCGAGACGAGGAACATCGGCGCGGCGATCACCGGCAGCTTCAGTCCCTTTTGCAGCGATGCCGGAATGGCCATGAGATGCGTCCCCGTTGTCTTTCGCTACGGATAGCGGGGTGTCGCGGGGGAAGGCAAATCGGCGGGCGAGGGAAGTTCAGGGAGGATGACGCTCCCCGCCGAAACCGCTACATCGCCCCCATGACCACCGACACCTCCGGCCTGCACCAGCTGGGCCATATGACCGCCGCGCCAACCAGTCCGGAAACCGCCGAGCTGGAGCGGGTGCCCAATCCGCACGCGGACACCCTGTACCTGACCCGGTTCACGGCGCCGGAGTTCACCAGCCTGTGCCCGGTGACCGGCCAGCCGGACTTCGCCCATATCGTCATCGACTATGCGCCGGGCGAGTGGCTGGTCGAGTCGAAGTCGCTGAAGCTGTACCTGACCAGCTTTCGCAACCACGGCGCCTTCCACGAGGACTGCACCGTGGCCATCGGCAAGCGGCTGGCCGATCTGCTGGCGCCGAAATGGCTGCGCATCGGCGGCTACTGGTACCCGCGCGGCGGCATCCCGATCGACGTGTTCTGGCAGACCGGCCCGGCCCCGGAAGGGCTGTGGCTGCCCGATCAGGGCGTCCCGACGTATCGCGGACGGGGGTGAGGCCGCGCACCGATTGCTCAGATTCTGCTCATGAGTTCCGACGGGCAGACGGCTAGCTTGGCGGCATGACCGAACCGCGCCGCCTTCCGCTCGAAACCTGGGGCCGCCACTGGCTGGGGCGGCTGCAACACTGGTCCGACCGGCGGGCGTGGAGCGGGTACGGGTTCGAGTTCCTGATGTTCGGCCTCAAGCAGGGCTGGGCCTGTCTGTTCGGCGGGGCGATGTTGGCGCTGCTGCTGGCGACGGGACTGTGGTGGCCCGAGGGGGCGCCGGTCGCGCGCTACGACTTCCTCGTGCTTGGGGCGCTGACCATCCAGGCCGCCATGCTGGCGCTGAAGCTGGAGAGCTGGGAGGAGGCGAGGGTGATCCTCGTCTTCCACGTGGTCGGGACGATCATGGAGTTGTTCAAGACCGCGCACGGATCGTGGATCTATCCTGAGGACAGCGTGCTCCGCATCGGCATGGTGCCGCTGTTTTCGGGGTTCATGTACGCGGCGGTGGGCAGCTATATCGCTCGCATCTGGCGCATCTTCGACATCCGATTCCGCCACTATCCGCCGCTGTGGACGACCTGGGCGCTGGCGGCGGCGATCTATGTCAACTTCTTCGCCCATCACTGGCTGCCGGACGTGCGGCTGGGCTTGTTCGCGGCGACCGCGCTGCTGTTCGGGCGGGGCTGGTTCTATTTCACCGCGGACCGGCGGCGGCGGTCGATGCCGTTCCTTCTGGGATTCCTGCTGGTGGCCCTGTTCATCTGGTTCGCGGAGAACCTCGGCACCTGGGCGCAGGCGTGGGCCTATCCGGGGCAGGAGGACGGCTGGGAGCCGGTGTCGCTGGCCAAGCTGGGCAGCTGGTTCCTGCTGATGATGATCAGCGTGGTGCTGGTGTCGCTGGTGCACCGGCCGGAGGCGGAGCCTTCCGCTTCGCGCGACGCGTGATAGACCGCGCGACAAGGGAGGCCGCATGACCACAACAAACACCGACGTCGTCATCCTCGGCGGGGGCCATAACGGCCTCGTCTGCGCCTTCTATCTGGCGAAGGCCGGGCTGAAGGTGACGGTGCTGGAGCGGCGACACGTGGTCGGCGGGGCGGCGGTGACGGAGGAATTCCACCCGGGCTTCCGCAACTCGACCGCCAGCTACACGGTCAGCCTGCTCAATCCGAAGGTGATCGCCGACATGGAGTTGGCCCGGCACGGGCTGACTGTGGTCGAGCGCAGGGTGTCCAACTTCCTGCCGCTGGAAGATGGCCGCCATCTGCTGGCGGGGGAGGGGCGGACGGAGGCCGAGGTGGCGAAATTCTCGGCGCGGGATGCGGAGCGGCTGCCGGAATACGAACGGCGGCTGGAGGTCGTGGCGGCGATCCTGCGCGACTGGATCCTCAAGGCGCCGCCCAATGTCGTCGAGGGCGGCTGGATGGCCATGCTGCCGGAACTGCTGAAGGCCGGCGGGCTGGGTCGGCAGGCGGCGGGACTGGACGTGCAGGGTCGGCGCGACCTGCTGGACCTGTTCGCCAAGTCGGCGGGCGACTGGCTGGACGGCTGGTTCGAGAGCGACCCGATCAAGGCCCTGTTCGGCTTCGACAGCGTGGTGGGCAACTACGCCAGTCCCTACACGCCGGGCTCGGCCTATGTGCTGCTGCACCATGTGTTCGGCGAGGTGAACGGACGCAAGGGCGTCTGGGGCCACGCGCTGGGCGGCATGGGGGCGATCACCCAGGCGATGGCGAAGGCCTGCGCGGAACAGGGCGTGGAGGTGCGGCTGGAGGCGCCGGTGGCGCAGGTGCTGACCGAGAAGGGCCGCGCGGTCGGCGCGGTGACCGAGGCGGGGGACGTGGTGCGGGCGCGGGCGGTGGTGTCCAACCTGCATCCGCGGCTGCTGTTCGAGCGGTTTGTCGACGGCGCGGTGGTTCCGGCGGATTTCCGCGAGCGGATCGGGAACTACCAGTCCGGTTCCGGCACCTTCCGGATGAACGTGGCGCTGTCGGAGCTGCCGGATTTCACCGCGCTGCCGGGGCAGGGGGATCACCTGACGGCGGGCATCATCATGGCGCCGTCGCTGGCCTATATGGACCGGGCCCACGCCGAGGCGCGGCTGAACGGGTGGTCGGGCAAGCCCATCGTCGAGATGCTGATCCCCTCGACGCTGGACGACAGCCTGGCGCCGCCGGGCCAGCACGTGGCCAGCCTGTTCTGCCAGCATGTCGATCCGACGCTTGGTGACGAACACCGGGAGACGGTGGCGGACCTGATGATTGAGACGGTCGACGCCCATGCGCCGGGGTTCAAGGCGTCGGTGGTCGGGCGGCTGGCGCTGGGGCCGCGCGATCTGGAGCGGCGCTTCGGCCTGGTCGGCGGCGACATCTTCCACGGGCGGTTGACGCTGGACCAGCTGTTCAGCGCCCGGCCGGTGCTGGGCCACGCCGATCACCGGATGCCGGTTCCCGGGCTCTATCTGTGCGGGTCAGGGGCCCACCCCGGCGGCGGGGTCACCGGCGCGCCGGGGCATAACGCGGCGCGGGCGGTGCTGAAGGATCTCGGGCGCCAGGTTTAGACGTCGGCGAGGCCCATGGCCGTCATCAGCGCGTCCCGCACCGCCGCCTCGGTGAAGGGCTTCTGCAGGGTGGGCTGACCGCGCCATTCGTCGGGCAGGCCGCCCTCGCCGTAGCCGGTCGAGAAGATGAAGGGCACGCCGCGGTCCTTGAGAGCCTGGGCCACGGGAAAGACCTGGCGGCCAGCGACGTTGACGTCGAGCAGGGCGGCGTCGACGGTCTCGTCGGCGGCCATGCGCAGACCTTCGTCGACCGTCGCGGCCGGGCCGACGGCGAGGCATCCCATGTCCTCGAGGATGGTCTCCAGCAGCATGGCGACCAGGGATTCGTCCTCGACGATCAGTACGCGGCGGCCTGCAAACGTCTGGCTCATCGGCCCTGCTCCGTGTCCAATGGAATTGAGAATGTCGCGACGAATCCGTCTTGTGCGTAGTCGAGTTCGACCTCTCCGGCCAGATCATGCCGCACACTGCGTTCGATCAAACGGCTGCCGAACCCCCTCCGGTTCGGCGGCTGCACGGGCGGGCCGTCGATTTCCCGCCAGGCCAGTTCGAGCCGGGGCCGCGTCTGGTCGGCCAGGCCCCAGTCGACGAGAATCCGGCCGTCGGGCGAGGAGAGGGAGCCGTATTTGGCGGCGTTGGTGGCCAGTTCGTGAAAGATCATGCCCAGCGACAGGGCGGCGGCCGGCGCCAGGGCGACGAGCGGACCGTTGGCGGAGACCCGGTGACTGCCGTGGGCCTCGGTCTCGTGCTGCAGGATGGCGGACAGGTCCGCCCCTTCCCAATGGCTGCGGGTCAGGAGGTCGTGGGTGTGAGACAGGGCCATCAGGCGGGCCTGGAAGCCCTCGGCGAAGGTTTTCGGGTCGGTGTGCGAGCGCGCGGTCTGCATGGCGATCGACTGGACGGTGGCGAGCGTGTTCTTCACCCGGTGGTTCAGCTCGTCGATCATCAGCTTCTGCCGCTCGGCGGACCGCATGGCCTCGGTGACGTCGTGGCCCTGGACGAAGATGCCGATGACCTTTCCCGAGGCGTCGCGGATCGGCTGGTAGATGAAGTTCAGATAGACGGTCTCCAGCGGGGCGCCCGGCGCCCGTTGCAACTGCACCCGGCTGGCGCGGCCCTCGTGGGGCTCGCCGGTCGAATAGACGCTGTCCAGAAACTCGTAATAGCCCTGGCCCACGATCTCGGGCAGGGCCTCGCGCACCGGCTTGCCGGCCAGGTCCCGGTGCCCGATCAACTGGGCATAGGCCGGGTTGTGCATCTGGAACACGTGGTCCGGCCCGGACAGGACCGCGACGAAGCCCGGGGCCTGCATGAACATCTCGATCAGGCGGTTGCGCTCGTTCTCGAGGCGGCGGTTGTCTTCCTGCACCTGTTCCGCCCGGCCCAGGACCGCGCCGCCCAGCATGGCGTCGAGGGCGCCGACGCGCTCCGGCGCGGCGGAACGCTCGCGCAGCCGCTGCAGTTCGGTGATGTCGGTGGTGTGCTGGAGGATGAAGATGACTTCGCCCGTGTCGTCGTCCAGCATCGGCGTATGGGTGGCGCTCCAGTAGCGGTCCTCGAACACCTCACGACCGTCGTCGAGGCGGCGGGCCACGGAGAATTTGACCAGGGCCAGGTGGTCGCGCTGACGGGTGTCGCGAGCCCGCTCGATCGAGGCGCGCACCTGGCGGACGTTCTCCGGCGCCTCCTCCCCCGGACCGGAGTCGAAGGCCGCAAACAGGGGGCGGCCGATGATGGCGGCGCGCGTGCTGTTGGTGATGTCCAGATAGGCCTCGTTGACGCCGGCGATCCGCAGGTCGGGCGTAAGCAGCACATAGGGATTGGGCGAGGCGTCGAACGCGCTCGCCAGATCAATCGCCAGCCCTCCCGATTTCACCAGTTCTTTCAAACGCGTCCCCGCCGTGCCGGTCCGTTAACGCCCTTCGCGGTCATCAGTTCACCGAGCGTGGGTGTTCATACACGCTTTGCGATTTGAGTGATCAGGCTTGGGGCCGCTAGTCTGGGGCCATGTCCATGGCTTCATTTCTGGCGGCGGCGGTTCTGATGATCTCAGCGGCAGGTCCCGACCATCCCGCGCCGCGCGCCACGGTCGGGCAGGGGGTGCTGGTCGGGCGCGAGACGGACGGGGTGCGCAGCTTCAAGGGCGTGCCCTACGCCCGGCCGCCGGTCGGCGAGTTGCGCTGGCGGGCGCCGCAACCGGCGCAGTCATGGGACGGCGAGCGCGATGCGGGAACCGTCGGGGCGATCTGCATCCAGCCTCCGGCCAACGGCGACAACGGCGTCGGACCCCTCCCGATGAGCGAGGACTGCCTGACGCTGAACGTCTGGGCGCCGGCGGAGCGCGAGGGGCCGCGGCCGGTGATGGTCTGGATCCATGGCGGCGGGCTGAACAACGGGTCCGGCACGGCGGCGCTGTATGACGGAACGAACCTGGCGAAGCGCGGCGTGGTGGTGGTGACGATCAACTACCGGCTGGGGCGGCTGGGGTTCTTCGATCATCCGACGCTGGCGGCGGAACGGGAGCCGGGCGCGCCAGCGGCGAACTATGGCTTGATGGACGCGGTCGCGGCGCTGGAATGGGTGCGGGATAACGCCGGAGCGTTCGGGGGCGACGCCGACAATGTCACCGTCTTCGGCGAGTCGGCGGGCGGAGCGCTGGTGAACCGGCTGATGATCTCGGAACCGGCTCGCGGGCTGTTCCATCGGGCGGTGGTCCAGTCGGGCCTGGGCCGCGACGAGGGGACGCCCCTGGACCAGCCGAGGCGCGACGGCGGCCCGTCGCTGCAAGCTCGGGGAGAGGCGTTCGCGGACGCACATGGGGCGAAGACGGCGGAACAGTTGCGGGCCATGCCCGTCGAAACCTTCCTGCGCCCCGCGCCGAACTTCTATGGCGGCGACCTGCTGGTGCGGGACGGGCTGTACGTGACGGAGGAGGTCGAAGCGGCCTTCGCCTCCGGCCGCGAGGCGCCCGTCCCCTTCATCATCGGCGCCAACAGCGCCGAGTTCTGGTGGATGAAGCCATCGGACCTGAGTCCGTATGGCGCGCTCGACGATGCGATGACCGAGGCCGAGCGGGCGGCGTTCGTGGCGGCCTATGGCGGGCAGGCCGGCTATGACGCCTATGTGCTGAGCGACCTCGTATTCAATGAACCGGCCCGGCATCTGGCCCGGCTGCACGCCCGCAACGGCCATCCGACGTATCTCTACCGGTTCGACGTGGTCTCGGCGGCGATGCCGGAGCCGCACGCGGGGGCGACCCATGCGTCGGAGCGGCAGTACGTCTTCGATAATCTGGGAGCCTCGCCGTGGCCCACGGCGGAGATGGACCAGAGGGCGGCGGAGATGATGGCCGGCTACTGGACGACCTTCGCGGCGAAGGGCGATCCGAATGGCGGCGGACGGACGGCGTGGCCGGAGTTCCGGGCCGAGCCTGACCGGCTGCTGGAGTTCACCAATGACGGGCCGGTGGCCAAAGCCGCGCCATTCGCGAAAAGACTGGAACTGATCGAGGCATATTACGCGCGACTGGCGCGGCGATAGACTCTGATCGGGCCGGGAGTAACGTCGGCGACGGGGTTGGCGGCGAAGAGGGGCGGGTTCAGATGCCGAGGGTCGAAAGCTGGGTGGCGGGCGGTTGGTCGCTCCTGTGGTGTGCGTCGATGGTTCTGCCCGTGGCTATCGTGGGGCCTGACCCTGACAACGTATTCCCGGGCTGGCTGATACTGGCGATGGGCTGGATGGGCGTTACCGTCGGCCAGTATGGCTGGTTCGCCAACGTGACGTTGCCGTTCATTCTTCTCATGTCGGCGATGAAGGGATCGCCGATCGTGATCAGGTTCATCATGATCGCGGCCCAACTCAGCCTCACGCTCCACGCGTTGTCATGGGACACGATGTATGGCGACAACGGATCCGGGCCAATCGGGGGCTTCGGTCCCGGCTATTACCTCTGGTTCGTCGTCATGATCGGATCAGCCGCCAGCCTATTGATCCTCAGCGTGCGCCAGGTGGTAGCCCGAAAGCGGGAGGTCATGGCCTCCTGATTCCGGGCTCCGCCGAATCTACAGCGTGTCCAGCACCGCGCCGTGGGTCTTGATCACCTCGGCGTAAAGCAGGCCGGAGTCCTTGATGGTCCGCTCCTGCGTCTGGAAATTGACGTGGGTGATGCCGAACCGCTTCGAATAGCCCAGCGACCATTCGAGATTGTCGAGCAGCGACCAGGCCATGTAGCCGCGCACGTCGACGCCCTTGCCGATGGCGTCGTGCAGCGCCTTGAGATGGTTCTTCAGATAGTCGACGCGCATCGGGTCGTGGATGCGGCCGTCGATGGCGTGGGGCGGATCATACCAGGCCGAGCCGTTCTCGGTGACCATCAGCGGCAGCTTGCCGCCCGTCTGCTCGTGCAGCCAGACCAGGGTGTCGGTGAGGGCGGGGGGATAGACCTCCCAGCCCGTTTCGGTGTGGGCGTGCTGGACCTGTTTCACCGGCCGTGAACGGGTCGGCCAGGCGTCGGGCGCGTTCTCGGGGACGGCGCGGGTATACCAGTTCAGCCCCATCCAGTCGGTCGGCTGGGCGATCAGGTCGAAGTCTTCCTGCGGGAATTCGCGGTAAGCCTCGCCGTAGACGTCCTTCAGCTCCTCAGGATAGCCGCGGCCCATCAGCGGGTCGAGGAACCAGCGGTTCATCTGGGCCTCGGCGCGGCGGCGCGCCGCCTCGTCCTCGGGCCTGTCGGAGGCGGGGTATTTCGGCTCGATGTTGAGGACGATGCCGATCTGGCCCTCGCCCACTTCGCGGAAGCGCTTCACCGCGGCGCCGTGGGCGCGCAGGACGTTGTGGCCGGCGATCATGGCTTCGAAGGCCGAGCGGTGGCCGGGGGCGAGGGCGCCGTGCAGATAGCCCCCGTCGACGATGACCCAGGGCTCGTTGATGGTGGCCCAGGTCTTCACCCGGCCCTTGAACTTGTCGAACAGGACCTCGCCGTAGTCCGCGAACCAGTCGGCGATGTCGGGGTTGAGCCAGCCGCCGCGATCGTCCAGCGCCGCCGGCAGGTCCCAGTGGTAGAGGGTGCACAGCGGCTCGATGCCCGCCTCGAGCAGGCCGTCGACCAGCTTGTCGTAGAAGTCGAGCCCCTTCGGATTTATGGCCCCGCGACCCTCCGGCATGACCCGGCTCCAGCTGACCGAGAATCGGTAGGCCTGGAGGTTCAGCCGTTTCATCAGCTGGATGTCCTCGCGCCAGCGATTGTAGTGGTCGCAGGCCACGTCGCCGGTGTCGCCGCCCGCCATATTGCCCGGTGTGTGGCTGAAGCGGTCCCAGATCGAGGCGCCCGCCCCGTCGGCCATGGACGAGCCTTCGATCTGGTAGGCGGCGGTCGCCGCGCCCCACAGGAAACCTTCAGGAAACAGATAGTTGCCGGTGTTTTCCGTGGTCATGTGTGAGGCTCTTGAGGACGCTGATTCAACTGATGCGGGCGAGGCCGGGCAACGGCGGGTACGCGTGTAGCGCCGTGAGCACAACCTTCCTGTGACCAAACTAGGGCACTTGCGGGCGACATTGCTAGTGTGTCATGTAAACGGTTACAGGAATTGTCGAACGGACCCGCGGTAAAGCGGGCTGGCATCGCGGACTGTTCAGGGAGAACGACTTTGGCGTCACGAGCCATCCGGATCAGCCATGTGGATCGGTCGGCATGAAGGCCGCCACGATCCGTGACGTGGCCGAGCGGGCCGAGGTGTCCGTCGCCTCCGTGTCGCGAGTCCTGACCGGCGCCGGGCCCGTCACTCCGGCGACCCGCGACAAGGTGATGGAGGCGGTCGAGGCGCTGCAGTACGTGCCCCATTCCGGCGCCCGCAGCCTGTCGACCAGCAAGACCCAGACGATCGGCGTTATCCTGCCGGACCTGTACGGCGAGTTCTTCTCCGAGCTGATCCGCGGCATGGACCTGGCGGCGCGGTCGCTGGGCTATCACCTGATCGTCTCCAGTTCCCATGACGACGCCGAGGAGGCGTCGGCCGCCATCCGCTCGATGCGCGGCCGCGTCGACGGCCTGATCGTTCTGTCGCCCCACCTGGACGCCGCCAATCTGGCGACCAGCCTGGCCGGGCGGTTGCCGATCCTGCTGATGAACGGCGGCGCGGGGGCCGGTCGGCCCTCGATCATGGTCGACAACCACGGCGGCGCGGTCCAGGCGGTCGAACACCTGATCGCCACCGGCCGGCGCCGCATCGCGCACATCTCGGGCCCGACCGGCAACCTCGAGGCCGAGACGCGGCTGGCGGGCTATCTCGAGGCCATGGCCCGGGCGAACCTGCCGACGACCGTCGTAGAGGGCGCCTTCGATCAGGCGTCGGGCCTTGACGCGGGGGCCGAACTGGCCCGACGCGCCGACCGCCCCGACGCGATCTTCGCGGGCAACGACATGATGGCCGTCGGCGCCATGCTGGCCCTGCAGGACGCCGGCCTGGGCGTGCCCGACGACGTGGCCGTGGTCGGCTTCGACGACGTGCCGATAGCCGGCCTGATGCGCCCGGGCCTGACCACCCTGAGAATCCATATCGCGGAAACCGGACGGAACGCCCTCGAGCGCCTCGTCCGCCTGATCAACGCAGCGGGCGAAGCCGTCGCCGACACCGCCTGCGAGGTCGTGCGACCCGAATTGGTCGTACGCCCGTCCAGCGACCCGGCGACACACGCTCAAACCACATCCGGCGATCGCCTCCGCGCATCGGCCGGCTCATCACCTCTGGAGGGGGAGAACCCACAATGACCCGCAAGTCCAAGCAGTATCTGGGGGCCGCATCGGCCATCGCCGTCGCCATCTCGCTGGCCGCGGCCGGCGGCGCCTACGCGCAGGTCTCGACCTCGACCATCCGCGGCTCGGTGATGGACGGAGCCCAGGCCGAGGCCGGGGCGACCATCGTGGCGCGCGATGTGGCGTCCGGCTTCACCAACCGGACCACCGTCAACGCAGACGGCGGCTATGTCCTGTCGGGCCTGCGCCCGGGCACCTACGAGATCACCGCCACCACCACCGACGGCCAGACGACGAGCGAAATCGTCACGATCGGCATCGGCCAGGTCGGCGAGGTCGATCTGACGGTCGGCGGCGCGGTCGTATCAGAGACGACGACCACGGATATCGGCGAGGTGATCGTCACCGGCCGGCGGCTGGTCGAGGTGCGGACGCCCGAGATCGCCACCAACGTCACGACGCAGCAGATCGAGACCCTGCCGCAGATCAACCGCAACTTCCTGAACTTCGCCGCCCTGGCCCCGGGCGTCCGGGTGTCGACCAATGCGCAGGAACAGACCATCACCGCCGGCGGTCAGCGGGCGGAATCGGTCAACGCCTTCATCGACGGCGGCAGCCTGAAGTCGAACATCATCGACGGCGGCATCGCCGGTCAGGACGACAGCCGCGGCAACCCGTTCCCGCAGGCCGGCATCCAGGAATTCCGGGTCGTCAGCCAGAACTTCAAGGCCGAATACGAGCAGGCCTCGTCGGCCATCATCACGGCCGTCACCAAGTCCGGCACCAACGAGTTCCACGGCGAGGTCTTCGGGACCTACCGCGACCAGAGCTTCATCGCCCAGGACGAGTTCGCGGAGGAACGCGGCGACGAGAAGCCGGACCTGGAGGTGCTGCAGTACGGCTTCGCCCTGGGCGGGCCGATCATCCGGGATCGCCTGCACTTCTTCGGCACCTATGAGCGCAAGGAGGAAGGCCGCGCCGCGGTGGTCAACCTGGGCCGCCAGGAGCCGCGCTTCACCAACCAGTTCGGCCAGTACATCGGCACCTTCGCCGTGCCGTTCGAGGAAGACCTGTATTTCGGCAAGCTGAGCTGGCAGCCGAGGGACGGCCACCTGGTCGACGTGAGCGTCACCTGGCGTGACGAGTTCGACACCCGCGGCATCGGCGGGGCCAACTCGGCCGAGCGTGCGACCGAACTGAACCAGACCACGCTGACGATCAACGGCCGCTACCAGTGGCAGACGGAAGCCTTCGTCAACGAGCTGACCGTCACCCAGCGCGAGTACAACTACAATCCGCAGCCGGTGAACTTCTCCACCTTCGGCCAGACCTACCGCTTCCACGAGAACGACACCGACCCGAACACCCCCGGGTTCCAGGTCAACCCGTTCGGCGGCGCCAACATCATCAACCTGGGCGGCGCCGACAGCCGTCAGGACATCGTCGACGAGGTCCTGACCTTCCGGGACGACCTGACGTTCAACGAGATCGAGTGGAACGGCTTCCACACCATCAAGATGGGCGCCAAGTTCTCGCGTCAGAACTACCAGGTGATCAAGGAGTTCGGGCGCAACCCGCTGTTCTACTTCGACGTGGACGGCCATGCGGCGCTGTCCGGCAGCACGACCGTTCCCTACCGTGTCGAACTGGGCAACGCCTTCCCCGAGGTCAATCTGACCAACAACGTCTACGGCCTCTACATCCAGGACGACTGGCAGATCACCGACAAGCTGGAGCTGAACCTCGGCATCCGCTGGGACTACGAGGACAACGCCAACAACAATGACTACGTGACGCCTCAGTCGGTCATCGACGGGCTGAACCAGTGGATCGCCTCGACCGACGGCGGCAAGCCGGCCGGCTATGCGCCGAGCTGGTTCGACATCAACGACTATATCGCGACGGGCGACAACCGCGACCCGTTCGCCAAGGCGTTCCAGCCGCGGGTCGGCTTCTCGTACGACGTCTTCGGGGACAGCTCGACGGTGATCTTCGGGGGCGCCGGCCGCTACTACGACCGGGTCCAGTTCAACTTCTCGTTCGACGAGATCGTGAAGCCGTTCGACTTCCGCCAGAACCTCTTCTTCAGCACCACCGGCGGCGCGCCCGGCGTGGCCACCGGCAACGCCGGCGATCCGATCCTGTGGCAGGACTCGTACTTCACGGCCGAGGGACTCGACGCGATCCTCGACAACATCCCGGCCAAGGGCGAGGCCTTCCTGCTGGCCAACGAGTTCGAGCCGCCCGTGACGGACCAGTTCAACCTCGGCATCCGCCAGCGCTTCGGCGACTGGCAGACCGAGGCGACGCTGGCCTACGGCAAGACCGAGAACGAGTTCACCTGGCAGTACCTGAACCGTTGCCGCGAACCGCTCTTCGGCAACGAGATGGACGGCTACGGCGACAACGGCGGCTTCTGCGGGCCGGGCGGGACCAATCCGTACCGGTCGTACCTGGTGTCGGACCACAACAAGAAACGCAACTTCCGGGCCGTCTACCTGAAGGCGGACAAGCCCTACACGCGTGACTCGGGCTGGGGACTGCACGTCGCCTACACCATCTCGAAGTCCGAGCAGAACGGCGGCAACGACAACTTCTGCTTCGACTGCTTCTCGGTCGAGACCTCGCCGACGCGTCCGTCCGGCAATGACGAGCGCCACCGCCTCGTGGCCAACGGCATCGTCGACCTGCCCTGGGACTTCCAGCTGTCGGGCATCCTGACGCTGGGCACCGGCACGCCGTACAACATCTTCGAGGACATCGGGCCGCGGACCATCTTCCGTCCCAACGCCGGCTATCCGGACGGTCACAACTTCATCATCCCGAACGCGTTCGCCTACCGGAACCTGGACCTCCGCCTGACGAAGAATTTCGAGATCTTCGACGGTCAGGAGCTGTCGCTCTTCGTCGACGCCATCAACGTGTTCAACTTCAGCAACTACACGGGCTTCGACGGCGGCACGGGCGATCCGTCCAACCCCAACCCGAACTTCGGCAATCCGTCGTCCGTGCTGTTCCCGACCCGGACCTTCCAGGTCGGCCTGCGTTACAGCTTCTGACGCTGTGCCGAGCTGACAGCCGCCCTCTGACCCCGGTCGGAGGGCGGCCTGCTTTTTGACTAGTGTGGAGTATGAGTATGAGAGTGGCCGCCATGGACCGTCGTCATTTCCTGATGGGCTCCACCGTCGCGGGCGTTGCGGCCCTGGGACTGTCCGGCTGCGCCGGTGTCCCGGGCGGCGCCCCCCGGGCCGGCGGCCCCGCTCTCGACGCCGAGGTGGAGGAGCTGCAGGAGCGGACCTTCCGATGGTTCGTCGACACGACCAACCGCGCCAATGGCCTGACTCCGGACCGCTGGCCGAAGAAGTCGTTCGCCTCCATCGCCGCCGTCGGCTTCGCCCTGACCTGCTGGCCGATCGGGGTCGAGCGGGGCTGGATGACGCGGGAGGAGGCGCGCGAGCGCACCCTGATCACCGCCCGCTTCTTCCATGACGCGCCGCAGGGGCCGGAAGCGACCGGCGTCGCCGGGCACAAGGGCTTCTTCTACCATTTCCTCGATATGGAGACGGGGCTGCGGTTCGCCGACACCGAGCTCTCGACCGTGGACACCACCCTGCTGCTGGGCGGCATGCTCTATGCGGCGCAGTGGTTCGACGGCGATCATCCAGACGAGGTCGAGATTCGCCGGCTGGTCCAGGCCATCTACGAACGGGTCGAATGGGACTGGGCCGTGGTGCGGCCTAACCGCATCTCGATGGGCTGGCGGCCCGGGCGCGGCTTCATCGCCGCCGACTGGAACAAGTATAACGAGGGCATGCTGGTCCTGCTGCTGGCCATGGGCAGCCCGACGCACCCGCTGCCGGGCGCGATCTGGGAAGAGTGGTGCAGCGTCTACGACCAGAGCTGGACCGACGAGTACGGGCCGGCGCACCTGCATTTCGCGCCGCTGTTCGGCCATCAGTACAGCCACATGTTCGTCGACTTCCGCGGCATCCGCGACGCCTTCATGCGCGGCAAGCAGACGGAAATCCCGGGCTTCGACTATTTCCAGAACAGCGTCCGGGCGGTGCAGGCGCAGCGCAACTACGCCATCCGCAACCCGATGGGCTGGGCCGGCTATTCGGCCGATGTCTGGGGTCTGACGGCCTGCGACGGGCCGGGCGACTTCAAGGAAGTCATCGACGGCCGCGAGCGGCAGTTCTTCAGCTATTCCGCGCGTGGCCCGGGCGAGCGGGACGACGGCACCATCGCCCCGACGGCGGCGCTGGGATCCATGCCCTTCGCCCCTGCCGAGGTGACAGCCTGCCTGAAGACCATCAAGGCCCGCTACGGCGCCGGCATCTACACCGAGTACGGTTTCCTCGATTCCTTCAATCCCACGCTGGCGGCCACCCAGAAGACCCTGCGTCACGGCCGCCTCGTGCCGAACGTGGGCTGGGTCGACGGCGACTACCTCGGCATCGACCAGGGGCCGATCGTCATCCAGACCGAGAACCATCGCTCCGACGCGGTCTGGAGGCGCATGCGCCGCGAGCCGAACATCATCCGCGGGCTGAGGGTCGCCGGCTTCACGGGCGGCTGGCTGGATAACGCATGATCCTGACCCGGCCGGATCGGCGGGCGGCGCTCGGCCTTCTGGCCGGGGCCGCGGCGTCGGGCCTGGCCGGGTGCGGGCGGCGCGAGGACGGGGTCACCCGCCTGACCTTCTGGGCCATGGGCAACGAGGCGACCAACGTCCCGCAGGTTTTGCCGGAGTTCGAACGCCTGAACCCCGGCATCCGGGTCGATGTGCAGGCCCTGCCGTGGACGGCGGCGCACCAGAAGCTGTTGACCGCCTACGCCGGGGACTCGCTGCCGGACCTCAGCCAGGTGGGCAACACCTGGGTGGCGGAGATGGAGGCCATCGGGGCCATCTCGCCGCTGCCGGCGTCGGCGGCCGACCTGCTGACCGACCAGTTCCCGGCGGTGCTGGAGACCAACCGCATCGACGGCCGACCCGTGGCGACGCCGTGGTACGTCGACACGCGGCTGCTGTTCTACCGCAGCGACCTGCTGCAGCAGGCGGGGTATGCGTCCATGCCGCAGACGTGGGCGGGCTGGAAGCAGGCCATGCAGGCGGTCAAGCGGAGGGCCGGAGAGGACAAGTATGCGGTGCTGCTGCCGCTCAACGAGTTCGAGCAACTGCTGACCTTCGGCCTGCAAGGCGATGAACCGCTGCTGCGGGATCAGGATACGCGGGGCAATTTCTCAAGCCCGTCGTTCGTGGCGGCGCTGGCCTTCTACAAGAGCCTGTTCGACGAGGGGCTGGCCCCGGTGGCCTCGGCGGCGCAGATCTCCAATGTCTGGACTGAGTTCGAGCGCGGCTGGTTCAGCTTCTATTTCTCCGGCCCGTGGATGATCGGGGAGTTCCGCAACCGGCTGAAGCCGGAAACGCGCTGGATGACCTCGGGCGTGCCGGGGCCGGACGGGCCGGGGGCGTCGGCGCCCGGCGGATCGTCGCTGGTGGTCTACAGCTCGTCGCCACGGCAGGAGGCGGCGTGGAAGCTGGTCCGCTATCTGTCGGATCCTGTGGTGCAGGCGCGCTTCAACGTCATCACCGGCGACCTGCCGGCGCGGCAGAGCGCCTGGGCGGCGCCGGCGGTGGCCGACGACCCCTACATCGCCGCCTTCAAGAGCCAGCTGTCCCGGGCCGAGGCCGTGCCCAAGGTCCCGGAGTGGGAGCGCATCGTCACCGAGATGCAGATCGTGGCCGAGCGGATGGTGCGCGGTGAATATACGCCGGAGGCGGCCGGCGCCGAGATCGACCGCCGGGCCGATCGGCTGCTGGAGAAGCGGCGCTGGATGATCGAGCGGGGGAGGGCCTGATGCCGGTCGCCTTCGACGCCGCCAAGACGGCCGTTCCCGCCGCCGTCCGCACGGCCAGGGCGGGCGGCCGGGCCGGGCGATCCCGCGAACGCGCCGCCTGGGGCTTCGTGGCGCCGGCGCTGATCGCCATCGGCGTCTTCTTCGCCATCCCGGTGTTCTCGGCCCTGCTGCTGAGCCTGACCGATTTCGACATCTATGCGCTGGCCGACCTGAACAACGTCCGCTTCATCGGCCTGCAAAACTATGAGCGGTTGTTCGCCAATCCGCTGTTCTGGGGGGCGATGAAGAACACCGGCCTGTTCGCCGTGCTGGGCGTGCCGCTGTCGATCGCCGCGTCGCTGGCGGCGGCGGTGATCCTGAATGCGCGGGTGGTGAAATGGCGGCCGCTGTGGCGGGTGATGTTCTTCGCGCCGTATGTGACCACGCTGGTCGCCACCGCAGTGCTGTGGAACTACCTGCTGCACACCCGCTATGGCGTCATCAACTGGGCCATCTCCAGCGTCGGCCTGCCGCCGGTCGACTGGTTGGGCCAGCCGGAGACCTCAATCCCGGCCATCCTGATGTTCGTGGTGTGGAAGATTTTCGGCTACAACATGCTGATCTTCCTCGCTGTTCTTCAAACCGTCCCGGACGACCTGTACGAGGCGGCGCGGATCGACGGGGCGGGGGCGTGGAAGCGGTTCGTGCACGTCACCCTGCCGGCCATCGCCCCGACCCTGCTGCTGGTGTCGATCATCTCGGTGGCCGGCTTCTTCCAGCTGTTCGCCGAGCCCTATGTGATGACCCAGGGCGGACCGGCGCAGAGCACGGTGACGGTGCTCTACTTCATGTACGAAGAGGGCTTCAAATGGTGGAACCTCGGCTCCGCCAGCGCCGTGGCCTTCATCCTGTTCCTGTGCATCCTGGCGGTGACGCTGGTGCAGCTGGCGGTGGCGAAGCGGATGGGGGCCTACGAATGAACGGCTTTCCCCGCAGCCCTGTCATCCTCGGGCTTGACCCGAGGATCAGACCGTCCGGTGCGCGGTGGTCTGTTGGGCGCCCACGCCGGAGGGCCATCGGCGACGCACAGTTCGCCTCGACGTCTGATCCTCGGGTCAAGCCCGAGGATGACGGCGGAGAGGGAGGGGCAAGGCCATGAAACTTCGCGCTGTCGCCCTCAACCTCGCGGTAGCTTTCATCGCCCTGCTGGTGCTGTTCCCGCTGCTGTGGATGCTGTCGGTCAGCTTCATGTCGACGGGCGAGGCGGCGACCTTCCCGCCGCCGCTGCTGCCGAAGCACTGGACGCTGGAGCACTACCGCGACCTGTTCGTGACGCAGGGCATGGGCCGCTATCTGTGGAACAGCTTCGCGCTGGCGACGCTGGCGACCGGGCTGGCGCTGCTGTTCACCGTCCCGGCCGGCTACGCCTTCGCCAAACTGCGCTTCCGGGGG
>JACPDR010000039.1 GCA_016183935.1 Caulobacterales bacterium | reverse complement strand
TCAAGGCGGGTGTCGGCGTATCCCAGCCTCGCCGCCTCGCGCTTGTATCGCTCATCGTCGAAACCGACTCCGACGAGCGGGTGGGCGAGGATGACGTTGACGCCGGTGTAGAAGTCGTAGGTCCGCGCCCAACTCGACCCCCGGAAGGCGCCCGTGGTCTTGGCCGTGAAGTTTTCGGCGGCGATGAAGAGCAGCGGCGCCGCGAGAAGCGGCGCCAGCAGGGCGGCGGCGAGCTTCTCGCCGGGGCTGGCCCGGTGGAATCCCTGGGCGAAGCCGATGCCGAAAAGCATCAGGGCGATCAGCAATCCGGTGGTCGACTGGAGGAGAAGCACCCCGATGATGGCGAGCGCGATATCCAGGCGACGTCGGGTGACGAACAGCGACATGAACAGGAAGATGTTCATGTAGATCTGGAAGACGCCGGGCTCCCAGAAGAAGCCGTCCGGCCGGACCAGCCCCCCCGCCTCCGCGATGGTGACGTGGTAGGTGAAGACCCAGAAAACCGTCTGGTACACTGCCTCATCGACGAGGACCGGTCGGAAAAGGTGAGGCATCCACAGCGCCAGTAAAACGGTGCCGATGATCTGCAGTCCCATGAACTGGAATATCGGGCGCAGGTCCTGGATGATCGTGTCCCTCGGCTCGGAAAGGTAGAGTCCGAGGAGGGCCGCGCCCGCCAGGAAGTTGGCGTATCGCGTCGCCAGCGCCATGAGATCTACGTCCGGCGAACCGAAGGTCGCCACGATGAGGACGCCGAACAGCAGAAGGCCGATCGCCCACATGTCCCGCTTCAGGCCGAACGTCGGCCCCCGGCACAGGAAGCAAATGCCCAGCACCAGGATCAGGAGCGGGATTCTGGGCACGGCGAGGTTGCCGCCGCTCATCAGGATGGCGAAAAAGATCGCGAGTCGCCGGAGAGCCTGGAGGGCCGCCGGGCTCAGGATATGGTGACGTGCCGCCATCGCCTTCACTCCACAATCTTCAATCTGGCGGTCGCCATTCCCGATTCCGAAGGCCTTTTAGCCGACATCGGGGCAAATCTGAATTCTCGATAGTCCAGCGTGGTCAGGCGACTGCCTCACTCCTGGATCAGCCGCCGCAGATACGCCCCATAGTCGCTCTTGCTCAGCTTCTGGGCGGCCCGCTCCACCTCGGCCCGGTCGATCAAACCCATGGAGTAGGCGATCTCTTCGGGGCAGGCGACCTTCAGGCCCTGACGCTTCTCGAGGATGTGGACGTAGTCGCTGGCCTGAAGCAGGGCTTCGTGCGTGCCGGCGTCGAACCAGGCGAAACCGCGTCCCAACTGCTCGACGTTGAGCCGGCCCCGCTCGAGATAGTGCCGGTTCACGTCGGTGATCTCCAGCTCGCCCCGGGCCGAAGGTGTGATGCTCGCCGCGATGTCCACGACTTCGGGGTCATAGAAATAGATGCCGATGACCGCCCAGTTCGACTTCGGCGACTTCGGCTTCTCCTCCACCGACCGGGCCACCCCCTGCTCGTCGAAGCTGACGATGCCGTAACGCTCGGGATCATCGACATGATAGGCGAACACGGTCGCGCCGGTGTCGACCTTCTGGCGGGCGCTGCGCAGGGCGTCCGGCAGGCCGTGCCCATAGATGATGTTATCGCCCAGGATCAGGCATGAAGGGTGCCCGCGTACGAAGTCAGCGCCGATGACATAGGCTTCGGCCAGGCCGTTCGGCGAGGGCTGCTCGGCGTAGGAGAGCGTGAGGCCCCACTGGCGCCCGGTTCCCAGCACCTGTTCGAACATCGGCCGGTCATGGGGCGTGGTGATGATCAGGATGTCGGTGATCCCCGCCAGCATCAGCGTCGTCAACGGGTGGTAGATCATCGGCTTGTCGTAGACCGGCAGCAGCTGTTTCGATGTCGCCAGCGTCAGCGGGTGGAGGCGCGTGCCGCTGCCGCCCGCCAGGATGATGCCCTTCATGATTGAGTCCTCGTGTTCCTGGGCCCGTACAGTTCGTCGAGGCAGGTTTCCAGCGCCTCCTGCCAGTGCGGCAGGCGCAGACCGTAGACCGCCGCCAGCCGCTCCGTGCAAAGGCGCGAGTCCGCCGGGCGGCGCGCCGGGGTCGGGTAGTCGCTCGTGGCGATGGGCTTGACGCGGCAGGAGGGACCGCCTCGCGCCGCCGACCCGTCCATGATCGCCTGCGCGAAGCCGCACCAGGTGGTCTCGCCCCCGCTGACGGCGTGGAACACGCCCCAGGCGTCGGCGGGCGGCGCGTCCGTCATGGTCAGGATGCCGGCCACCACGTCGGCCAGGTCCCGGGCAAAGGTGGGGCGGCCGCGTTGGTCGTCGACGACCGACAGCTCGTCCCGCTCGCCGGCCAGGCGCAGCATGGTCTTCAGGAAGTTGGACCCGACGGGGCTGCAGACCCAGGCGGTGCGAAGGATCACGTGTCTCGGATTGGCGCCCGCCACCGCCTGCTCGCCCTCGAGCTTGGTCCGTCCGTACACCCCCAGCGGACGGGGCGCGTCGTCCTCGCGATAGGGCTCGCCCCTGGAGCCGTCGAACACATAGTCGGTGGAGAAGTGGATGAAGGGGGCGCCGACGCTGGCCGCCGCCGCGGCGGCCGCGGCGGGACCGGCGGCGTTCAGCGCCCGCGCCGCCGCCTCGTCGGTTTCGGCCTTGTCCACCGCCGTGTAGGCCGCGGCGTTGATGACCACATCGGGCGACCGGGCCAGCACGGCGGCCCGCGCCGCGGCGGGGTCGGAGAGGTCGAGCACGTCCCGGCCGAGCGCCTCAACCTCGTGGCCGTCGACCGGCAGCCGGGCCTGCAGGGCCGTCGCCACCTGGCCGGAGCGGCCGAGAATGAGGACGCGCGCCATCAGCCGCCGGTCGCCACCAGGCCCAGGCGGTCGCCCGCGTAGACGCCATCGCGGAGCGGCCGCCACCAGCTCTCGTTGTCGAGGTACCAGCGCACGGTCTGCCGCAGCCCTTCCTCGAAGCTGACGGTCTGGGTCCAGCCGAGCTCGCGCTCGGCCTTGGTGCAGTCGATGGCGTAGCGTTTGTCGTGCCCCGGACGATCCGTGACGAAGGTGATGAGCCGGCGCCGGGACGTGTCACCGGGAACCGCCTCGTCCAGCGCGTCGCAGATGCCTTCGACCACCTCGAGGTTCCGCCGTTCGGCCCGGCCGCCGAAATTGTATTTCTCGCCCGGCTTTCCCTTCAGGGCCGCCGCGACGATGCCGCGGGCATGGTCCTCGACGTAGAGCCAGTCGCGCACGTTGGAGCCGTCGCCGTAGACCGGCAGAGGCTTGCCGGCCATGGCGTTGAGGATGACCAGCGGGATCAGCTTTTCCGGGAAGTGGAACGGGCCATAGTTGTTGGAGCAGTTGGTGATCAGGGTGGGCAGGCCGTAGGTCTCGAACCAGGCGCTGACCAGATGATCCGACGCGGCCTTGGAGGCGGAGTACGGCGAGCGAGGATCGTAGGCGGTGGTTTCGGTGAACAGGCCGGTGGGGCCGAGGGAGCCGTACACCTCGTCGGTCGAGACGTGCACGAACCGGAACGCTTCGCGCGCCGGGCCGGCGAGCCCCCCGAAATAGCCGCGCGCCGCCTCCAGCAGGCTGTGGGTGCCGACCACATTGGTCTGCACGAACTCGGCGGAGCCGGTGATCGAACGGTCGACATGGCTTTCAGCGGCGAGGTGGATCACGGCGTCGGGGCGGAAGTCCTCGAACGCCGCCTGCATCGCCGGCAGATCGCAGATGTCCGCCTGGAGGAACCGATAGGCCTCGCGCTGCTCGATCGAGGCGAGGTTTTCCGGGTTGGCCGCATAGGTCAGCTTGTCGATATTGAGGATCGACCAGCCGAGGTCCTCGACGACGTGCCGGCAAACCGCGGATCCGATGAAGCCACAGCCTCCGGTGATGATCGCGCGCATGGACATACTCCTCAGTCGAAGGTCGCGGCGTCGGACAGGCCGGGGAGGGCGCTGTCCTTGGCGGACAGAACCGGCCGGCTGACCGGAAGCGGCCAGGCCACGGCCAGGTCGGGGTCGTCCCAGGCCACCCCTACGTCGTGGTCGCGGCTGTACGGGGCCGACACCTTGTAGATCACCTCGGTGTCCGGCTCGAGGGTCAGGAAGCCGTGCGCGAAGCCGACGGGCACGAGCAACTGGGTCTGGTTTTCGGCGCTGAGTTCGAGGCCGAACCACTGCCGGAACGTCGGCGAACTGCGGCGAAGATCAACGGCCACATCCCAGATCCGCCCGCGGATTACGCGAACGAGCTTGTCCTGGGCGAAGGGCGGCCGTTGGAAGTGCAGCCCCCTCAGGGTCCCCGTCGCCAGCGACAACGACTGGTTGTCCTGGATGAATTCGATATCGATCCCGCCCGTCGCCAGCGCGGGCCGGCTGTAGGTCTCGACGAAGAAGCCCCGATCGTCCTCGAACTTCCGCGGCTGGATGATCTTCACCTCTGGAATGGGCGAGGAACTGATAGCGAAATTCGTCATTCTCTTTCCGTCGCCGCCTTCGTCTGGGAAGGCCGGATCAATGATGAAAGCAGTGCCCCCAAGGCGCTTCTGCCCGCGATCCTCAGCCCGCGCAAGCCGCATCCGCCAAAGCGGGCGCGGCCGGCGTCGGGGCGGTGCGCCGGTCCGGCGGGCCGGACTCGGGGTTGCGGCGGGGGCGACGACGCGGTCGTTCCGGCCGACGGGTCCGGGTTCCTGACCGGCCGGAAGCGGGTCAGCCGCCGTGACGCCCTCAAAAATGACTGGTTGGTGCGGGATACAGTTGAATGCCCCATCCCGTTTCGTGCATGTGACCGCCATGCTTCGCCGACTTTTCAACAGGACCCCAAAGACGCCGCCAACCGCTCCAGTTCCGACCGGACTGCCCGCAGGGGTCGTCGTCTGGGCGATCGGCGACATCCACGGCCGTCTCGACCTGCTCGAAGTGTTGCTGGAGTCGTTGGCGCAGGCTGACGCTTCCGACGCCCAACGGCGCGTGCTGGTCTTCCTGGGTGACTATGTCGATCGCGGCGCCAATTCGCAGGGGGTGATCGACCGCCTCACCGCCCTTCAGGATCAAGGCCTCTTCGAAACCCATTTCCTCAAGGGCAACCACGAGGACAAGATGATGGAGTTTCTGAGGGATCCGTCCGTTGGAGCGGCCTGGTGCGAGTACGGCGGCGCGGAGGCCCTGAAATCGTTCGGGCTGAAGGCGCCGGCGATGAAGCATCGCACCGAAGGCTGGGCGACCCTGTCGGCCGATTTGAAACATCGGCTTTCGCCGCGGCAGCTTCGGTTCCTCAGGGAGCTGGAGGCCAGCGTCTCGATCGGCGGCTATTTCTTCGCTCACGCGGGCGCGCGTCCGGGAATCCCGCTCGACGAGCAGTCAGAATACGACCTGATGTGGGTCCGGAGCTCGTTCCTGAAGGACCCGGACCCATTCGATCGGGTCGTCGTCCACGGCCATACGCCCGCGGCCGAGCCCTATGCAGACCACCGGCGCATCGGGGTCGACACCAAGGCGTATGAATCCGGCGTGCTCACCGCCGTCCGGCTGGAGGGCATGAGCCTCCAGTTCATCCAGGCGGTGGCGGACCTCGACGGCGCGCCGGGCATTCGCACCCTGCCGTCCCAAAAGGTCCTTCCTGACTGAGGACCGGCGGCGCCGCATCCGGGTCCGGTCAGCAGGCGACATCGCCTAGATCGCCAAGGTCGGCCCACACGCTCTCGGCGGTCGGAACCCGGCCCGCTCCGCGCCCCCGGACGGTGAACAGGCGGCCGTCGGCGGTGGTCACGCGCAGGGCGTTGCCCTCGTCGGCCAGGTCGGAGAACAGCGGGTCGCCGTCCACGGCCTCGAACGCCACCTCGGCCCGCCGGGTCTCGAAATCCAGCCTCGCCACCTGCCGCGCGCGGCCCGACGGCAGCCCCCCCGTGCCCGACAGGACCGCCCGGGCGACGGCGTCCACGGGCAGGCGCCAGTCCGCCGCCTCGTGCGCCAGGATCGCCAGCTTGGCGGCGGCGTCGAGGCCGTCCAGGTCCGCCGACGGGTCGGCCTCGGCGAAGCCCGCCGCCTGCGCCGCCGCCACGGCCGTGTCGAAGGCCATCCCGTCCGCCAGCCGGTTGAGGATGAAGTTGCAGGTGCCGTTCAGGACCGCCTCGATGCGCACGATCTCTCCATGGCAGCGCGCGCGCCGGACGGTCTCGATCAGGGGCGCGCCGCCGCCGACACTGGCGGAGTAGAGCAGGCGCGCGCCGCCGCTGTCCGCCAGCGCCGTCAGGGCCGCCAGGTCGCCGCCGATCGCCTGTTTGTTGGCGCTGACCACGTCGATGCCGCGCGACAAGGCGGCCCGGGTCAAGGCGAGGCCGGTCGAGGCGTCGGAGAGGACCTCGACCAGCACGTCCGGCTCGCGCGCCAGCAGGGCCGCCGGGTCCGTCAGACGCAGATGGGGCGGCAGGGCCGTGTCCCGCGCCTTGCCCGGGTCGCGGACCAGCACGCCCACCACTTCGAACCGGCGGTCGGCCAGCAGGCGCGGCAGCAGGCCGCCGCCGACCACGCCGCATCCGGCCAGCGCCACGCGAAGCGGCGCGACCCTGTCCTCGACCGGGCGAGTGGGCGCGACGTCCGGACCCGGCGCGAGGGTGACGCCGTCGTGCAGCAGCGCCTCTCCGGCGGCGGGCGTCACCGTGGGCACGCCGATCGCATCCAGCGCCTCCGCCAGCCGGCGGACGGCCGTGTCGCCGCCGGCCACCACGGACACCACGCGGCGACCGCGCCGGACCTCTCGGTAGACGGCGGAGGCGGCGTCGGCCGTGTCGCCTGACAGCTGCAACAGGGCGACGGGTTCCGCGACGGGCGGGGCGGCGAGCGGGGCCGGAGTGGCGCGGCCCAGAGGCAGGGCGGTCATGTCGGCTCCCTCCTCAGGCGGCTTCGGCGGCGTGCGCCACCGGCACGGCGGCCAGGGCGGCCGACAGGTCGGCGAGCAGGTCCTCGGGATGCTCCAGCCCGATCGACAGGCGCAGCAGGCCGTCGGTGATGCCCGCGGTCGCCCGCGCCTCCGGCGTCATCGCCGCGTGGGTCATCAGCGCCGGGTGGGCGACCAGGCTCTCCACGCCGCCGAGCGACTCGGCCAGGGTGAACACCTCCAGCGCGTCGACCAGCGTCCGCACCGCGGCGATGTCGGCCAGCTCGAAACTCAGCATGGCGCCGAAGCCTCTCTGCTGGCGCGCCGCCACCGCGTGGCCGGGATGGCTCTTCAGTCCCGGATAGTGGACGGCCTTCACCGCCGGATGGGCGGCCAGCCATTCGGCGACCCGGCCGGCGGTGGCCTGCTGCCGTTCGATGCGGGCGAACAGGGTGCGGACGCCGCGCAGGGTCAGCCAGGCGTCGAACGGCGAGCCGGTGACCCCCAGACAGTTGGCCCACCACGCCAGCTGCTCGAGGTCGGCCGGGTCCCTGGCCACCACGCAGCCGCCGACCACGTCGGAGTGGCCGTTGATGTATTTGGTGGTCGAGTGGATCACCAGGTCGGCGCCGAGGGCGATGGGGGTTTGCAGGGCCGGGGACAGGAAGGTGTTGTCGACCGCCGCCTTGCAGCCGACGGCGTGGGCCCGGGCGCAGAGGTCGGCCACGTCCACCACCCGCATCAGCGGGTTGGACGGCGTCTCGATCAGGATCAGCTTCGGCCCACGCGCGAAGGCCGCGTCCAGCGCCGTCCGATCGTTCTGGTCGACGAAGGCCACATCGAAATGACCCCGCCTGGCCCGCGCGCACAGCAGGCGATGGGTGCCGCCGTACAGGTCGTGCGGGGCGATCAGCAGGTCGCCGGGCTCGAGCGAAGACAGCGCCAGATCGACCGCCGCCATCCCGGTCGCCGTCACCACCGCGCCGCAGCCGCCCTCGAGTTTCGCCAGCGCTTCGGCCAGCACGTCACGGGTCGGGTTGCCCGAGCGGGTGTAGTCGTAGCGCCGTTTCCCCTCGAGCCCGTCGAAGCTGTAGTTCGACGACAGGTAGATCGGCGTCATCACCGCGCCGTGCGTCGGATCGCTGTTCACGCCGTGACGGGCGGCGGTCGTACAGGGGCGGACTTCGGACGGACAGGTCATGCGGCGATCTCGCGAGGGGAGGGGGCGTACAGCGGGGAGAGGGCGTCGTGCAGGGCGCGGCCGACCAGCTCGCGCTCCTTGAGGAAGGCGTCGTGGCCGAAGATCGAGGGAGCCTCGACCAGGCGGGTCAGGTTCGGCGCGCGCGCGGCCAGTTCGCGGCTGTCCTCGATCGGCACGAGCCGGTCGGAGGTGAAGCCGACCACGCTCAGCGGGCAGCGCACGGCGTCCGGCGGGACGTCGTGGCGGTCCAGCGAGTCCGACAGGGCGATCCAGCGCGCGGCCGAGGTGGCCTCCGCATAGGCCGCGCCGCGCGCGATCAGATAGTCGCAGACGGGGTAGGGCGCGCCCGCCTCGGCCGGAGGCGTCGAGCTGAAGCGCAGGGCGAATTCGTCGGGCGTGCGATAGGTGATCATGGCCAGTTCGCGGGCCAGCGCCACGCCCTCGGCCTCTCGGCCGCAGTCGCGGGCGAAGGCCAGCAGGCGCCGCTGCACCCCGCGCCAGGCCGTGGCCGCGGGATGGCTCCGGTGGGCCGCCGAGATGGCCACGAGCCGACCGATCCGCTGCGGGAAGGCGGCCGCGAAGGCCAGGCCGATGCAGCCGCCGTACGAGGCGCCGACGAAGGCTTCGAGGCGCGGCGCGTCGATCGCGTCGAGCAGCAGGGCCAGCAGGCGGGCCTGATCCCCGGTAGTGATGGTGACCCCGGGATCGTCCCGGCCGGGCGGCAGGTCGAAGGCCAGCACCCGGACCCGGTTCAGGTCGACCGGGCCACCGGCCCGGACCGCCCACGACCACCAGCGCGTGGCGAACCGGCCGCTGGAGATGCCGCCGGCGACCACGACCAGCGGGCCATCGTCACGACCATGAAGCCGGCCGACCACCTCGGCGGCGGCGAGGCGCTCGCCGGACTCCAGCCGGAAGTCCTTGGGGATCGGCGCGCGGACGTCGCGTCCGGGCGCTTCATCGATGGGCCAGTGTTGGGACGCCACGGTCCGCTCCGCTCTCGCTCAGCGAAACCGATGGGGCGAACCAATTCGTGCGGTGACAGACCCGTGAAGTCAGCCGGACCCCGGACGTGGAGGGGCCGGCGCTTCACTCATCTCTCGCGGCTTCCGGGGAGGCCTCGCAGGAGTTGGCACCATCTCCAGGATCGGGTGGATCCTGGAAGGTTGCCCCGGCGTCAAAGGGCCTATCCCTCAGCCGGTCTTGATGAGTGCCCTTACGGTGGCGAACAGTTCGGGCGGCGTCAATCCCCCTGTTGCAGGTGCGAAGCCGAGGGCGTTCAGCCCTCGTTCCAGCCCCCCGCCAGCGCCTTGAACAGGGCGATCTGGTAGGTCGTCACCAAGGCGTCGGACGCCGCCAGCTGCGCATCCGAGGAGGCCAGCGTCCGTTCCGCGTCGAGCACGGTGAGGAAGCTGTCGGCCCCGGCGTCGAAGCGCAGACGCGACAGGCGGGCGGCGGTGGCGGCCTCGTCGCGAGCCGCCTGCAACGCCGAACGGCGGTCGAGTTCGTTGGCGTAGTTGGCCAGCGCCGTCTCGGTTTCCTGCAGGGCGACCAGCACCGCTTGGTCGAAATTGGCCAGGGCTGCGTCGGCGCCGGCGCCGGCCTGTTCGACGCGGGCGCGGGCGGCGAAGATGTTGGGGAACGACCAGCTGATCAGCGGGCCGACCGAGAAGCGGAAATTCTCGCTGTCGCCCAGGCCGTCGGCCTCCAGCGCCGTGGCCCCGAGCGAGCCGCCCAGGGTGATGCGCGGATACAGGTCCGCCGTCGCCACGTTCACCCGCGCCGCGGCGCCGGCCAGGTTGCGTTCCGCCTGGCGCACGTCGGGGCGGCGGGCCAACAGGGCGGCGCCGTCGCCGACCGGGATGGGTTGGCTCAACTGCGGCGGGCGCTGGCAGGCGCGGGCCGCTTCGCTGGCCTCGGCCGGGGTGCGTCCGGTCAGGGTGGCGAGACGGAACAGGGCGCCGTCGCGCTGGGCCCGCAGGGGCGGCAGCGACGCCCGGGTGGACTCCAGAGCCGCACGGGCGCGGGCGGTGTCCAGCCCGTTGCCCGAGCCGGCGTCCAGCAGTCGCTGGGTCAGGTCGACGGTGTTCGACTGCAGTTCGACGGTGCGTTCCGCCACCGCGATCTGCGCGTTGGCCGAGCAGGCGTCGGCATAGGCCCGGGCCGTCTCGGCCGCGACCGACACGCGGACGATCCCCAGCGCCGCCTCGGCGGCGGCGGCGTCGGCGCGGGCGGCGCGGATGGTCGACTCCACCCGGCCGAACAGATCGACTTCGTAGGCGACATCCAGCCCGGCGTCGTAGGTGTCGGTCTCCGGGGCTTCGGTCCCGGCCGGAAGGCCGGGCACGGTCGCGGCGGAGGGACGACCGGTGTTGACGGCCGCGGTGGTCGTCGTGGTCGGGAAACGGCCGACGCGCGCCTCGCCCAGCGCGGCGCGGACGCGGCGCAGGTTGGCGGCCGCGGCCTCCAGCTCGTTGTTCTCGGCCAGGGCCTGGCCGATCAGGCCGTCCAGGACCGGATCGTCATAGAGACGCCACCAGTCGTCGCGCGCGGCCTCGGCCGTCACGGCGGGGGTGGCGGCCCCGATGAAGGCGCCCGACGCGGAGGGGGGAAGGGTCGCGTCAGGCGCCTTCGGCCCGACCGCGCACGAGGCCAGCAACAGGCTGGCGCCGGCGGTTGCGGTCAGGAACCGGAGAGGGGGTCGGATCGTCATCAGGCGTCTCCCAGCCGGGGCGTGGCGGGTTCGAGTTGGTCGTGCGGCGGCATGCCGCCGGTGGTCGGAATCCCGGCTTCCTTCTCGGGCGCGCCCGGCATCTTCGACGCCGCCCAGCGCATCACGACGTAGAAGACCGGGGTGAAGATCAGGCCGAAGAAGGTCACGCCCAGCATGCCGGAGAAGACCGCCGTGCCCAGCGACTGGCGCATTTCCGCGCCGGGGCCGGTCGCCAGCATCAGCGGCACGACGCCGAAGATGAAGGCGAAGGAGGTCATCAGGATCGGGCGCAGGCGGGTCCGCGCGGCGCGTACGGCGGCGTCCCAGCGGTTCAGTCCCTCGTCCTCGGCCTGTTTGGCGAACTCCACGATCAGGATGGCGTTCTTGGCCGCAAGGGCGATCAGCACCACCAGTCCGACCTGGACCAGGATGTTGTTGTCCAGACCCCGGATGTTGATCCCGATCATCGCCGCCAGGATGCACATCGGCACGATCAGCACGACCGCGAGCGGAAGCGTGAAGGCCTCGTACTGTGCGGCGAGCACCAGGAAGACGAACACCACCGCCATGATGAAGACGATCGTGGCGCCGCCGGACGACTGCTTCTCCTGCAGCGCCAGGCCGGTCCATTCGTAGGAGAAGCCCGGGGGCAGGGTGGCTTGCGCCAGCTGCTCCATGTGGGCGATCGCCTGGCCCGAGGACACGCCCGGTGCCGCCTGTCCCTGAAGCTCGGCCGCGGGGAACAGGTTGTAGCGGACGATCCGCGACGGGCCCGAGTCCTCTTGCAGGGTGGCCACCGATCCGATCGGGACCATGGCGCCCGACGCCGACCGGGTCTGCAGATTGGCGATGTCGGCGATGTCGTCGCGCGAGGTCGGCTCCGCCTGCGCCGTCACCCGGAAGGTGCGGCCCAGGAAGTTGAAGTCGTTGACGTAGGACGAACCGAGATAGACGCCCAGGGTGCTGAACACGTCATTGGGCTGGACCCCCATCATCAGCGCCTTGTCGCGATCGACATCGGCGGCGATGCGCGGCGAGCCGGTGTTGTAGGTCGAGAAGACCTGCTGCACCTGGTCCGGCGCCTGGGCGGCGGCGCCCATCATGGCGAAGGTCGCGCCTTCCAGCGGGCGGTAGCCCGCGCCGGACGTGTCCTGCACCATCATCTGGAAGCCGTTGCCGTTGCCCAGACCCTGAACCGCGGGCGGGGCGATGACGAAGATGTTGGCGTCCTCGATGCCCATGGTCGCGCCGGTGATGGCGCCGGCCAGGGCGGCGGCGCTCTGTTCGGCGCTCTTGCGTTCCTCGAAGGCGTCCAGGCGAACGAAGATCGTCGCCGCATTGGAGCCGAACGAGAAGCTGGTGCCGTCCAGGCCGGCGAAGGCGACCAGGCCCTCGACGCCCTCGGTGCTCTTGATGGTGTCCGAGGCGCGGCGCATCACCGCTTCGGTGCGCTCGAGCGAGGCGCCCGGGGGCAGCTGGATGACGCCGATCAGGAAGCCCTGGTCCTGCTCCGGAATGAAGCCGGACGGGGTGTCGATCAGACGCCAGGTCGTCAGGCCCAGCAGGCCAACGTAGACGATCAGCACGATGGCGACGGTGCGGACCAGCCGCGCGGTCAGCCGGCCGTACTTGTCCGACAGCCAGTCGAAGCCTTCGTTGAACCGCCGCCCGGCCCAGCCGCCGTAGTAGGCGGCCGTGCCCCAGACGCCCGGCTTGCGGGCGTTCTCGTCGTGCTCCTTGTGCGGCTTCAGCAGCAGCGCGGCCATGGCCGGCGACAGCGTCAGCGAGACGAGCAGCGACACCACCGAGGCGGTGGTGATGACGATGGCGAACTCGCGATAGAAGATGCCCGGGATGCCCGGCACGAACATGGTCGGGACGAACACCGAGACCAGCACCAGGCCGATCGAGATCAGCGCGCCGGAGACCTCCTTCATCGAACGATAGGCGGCCTCCTTGGGCGTCAGCCCCTCGCGGATGTAGCGTTCCACGTTCTCGACCACGACGATGGCGTCGTCGACCACGATCCCGACCGCCAGGACCAGGGCGAACAGGCTCAGCGAGTTGATCGAATAGCCGAGCATCAGCTGCACGGCGAAGGTCGCCACCAGCGCCACCGGAATGGCCACGATCGGGATGATCGCCGCCCGCCAGGTCTGCAGGAAGACGATGACCACCAGCACGACGAGGATCACGGCCTCGAACAGGGTGTGCTGCACGGACTCGACCGAGGCCGCGACGAACTCCGTCGGGTTGTAGGCGACGTCGACGGCCATCCCCTGCGGCAGCTCGGCCCGGAAGGCTTCCACCTCGGCCATGACGCGGTCGGCGGTGCCCAGCGCATTGGCGCCCGGCTGCTGGATGATGGCGATGCCGACGCCCTGTTCGCCGTCGAAGAAGCCCTTGATGCCGTAATCCTGGGCGCCCAGTTCGACGCGCGCGACGTCGCGGACGCGGGTCACGCGGCCTTCGGCGTCGGTCTTGATGACGATGTTCGAGAACTCGTCGGGATCGCTCAGACGGCCCTGCACCTGCACCGGCAGCTGGAAGGCGGCGGCGCTGGTGGCGAAGGGCGGCTGGCCGATCGCGCCGGCGGCGGCCTGGACGTTCTGGGCCTGCAGCGCGGCGACGATGTCCGGCCCGGTCAGGTTGCGGGCCGCCGCCTTGGCGGGGTCGATCCAGACCCGCATCGAATAGTTGCCGCCGCCGAAGACCTGGACGGCGCCCACGCCCTCGACCCGCAGCAGCCGGTCGCGCAGCGTCGAGTTGGCGTAGTTGCCGACGTAGTCGTTATCCAGAGACTTGTCCGGGGACGTCAGTCCCAGGATCATCAGGAAGCCGCTCTCCTGCTTGTTCACGGTGACGCCGATCTGGCGGACCTGGGAGGGCAGGCGCGGTTCGGCCAGGGCGACCCGGTTCTGGACCAGCACCTGCGCCGCATCCAGATCGGTGCCCGGCTGGAAGGTCACGGTGACCGCCACCGTCCCGTCCGAGGTGGACGAGGACGACAGGTACAGCATGCCCTCGACGCCGTTGACCTCCTGTTCGATGGGCGCGGCGACGGTCTCGGCCACCGTCTCGGCCGAGGCCCCCGGATAGGCGGTGTTGATGGTGATCGTCGGCGGCGCGATCTCCGGATACTGCGACAGCGGCAGCAGCGGATAGGCGAACACACCCATCAGGGTGATGAACACCGCGATCACGGCCGCGAAGATCGGCCGGTCGATGAAGAAGCGTGAGATGTTCATGTCCGGCTCAGTCGCCCGAGGACAGGCTGTTGGCGAAGGTCGCGGTCGAGGCGGGCGCGGCCCGGGTCACGGGAACCTGGGCTTCGCGGGCGACGGGTCGGATCTGGCCGGTCGTGGCCTTCACCTTCATGCCGGGCGCCTGGATGCGCTGGACGCCGTTGATGATGACCCGGTCCGTGCGGGCCAGGCCCGAACGGATGACCCGCAGCCCGTCGACGATCGGTCCCAGCTGCACCGGCTTGGGCGCCACCGAACCGTCGGCGGCGACGACATAGACGATGCGCCGGGCCTGGTCGGTGGCGATGGCGGCGTCGGGCACCAGCATGGCGGTGTAGCCCCCGGCGCCGGCCAGGCGGGCCTGACCGAACATGCCCGGCTTCAGGAAACCGTCGGCGTTGGGGATCACGGCCCTCAGGCGGATGACGCCAGACGCGGTGTCGACGGCGTTGTCGGTGAAGTCGAGCGTGCCCGCCCGGGTGAAGGTCGCCTCGTCCTGCAGGCGCACCTGGATCGGGGCCGCGCCGTTGCGGGCCTGACGCTGGTACTTCAGCAGCACGGCTTCGGAGCCGTCGAAGACAAAGTGGATCGGCGCGCTGGAGACCACGGTGGTCAGCACGTCCGCGGCGGACGAGCCGCCGGCCACCAGGTTGCCGGCGTCGACGCGGCGGTCGGACACCCGGCCCGAGATCGGCGCGGTGACGCGGGTGAACTCGAGGTCTAGCTGACGGGCGCGGACGTTGGCGTTGGCGGCGGCGATCGCCGCCTGCGCCGTCTGCAGGGCGCCGCGGCGGGTATCGACCTCGGCCTGCGAGATGGCCTGCGATTCCAGCAGGGTCTCGGCCCGGGCCAGTTCGCTCTGCGCCAGCGTCAGCTGCGCCTGCGCCTGGGCCAGCTGGGCCCGGGCCGAGGCCAGGGCCGCCTGCGCCGGCCGCGGGTCGAGGCTGAACAGCAGCTGGCCGCGCCGGACATAGTCGCCGTCGCGGAAATGGACGCCCGAGATATAGCCGCCGACGCGGGCGCGCACCTCGACCGACTGGGTCGCTTCAAACCGGCCGGTGAACTCGTCCCAGTCCTGGACGGCCTGCACCAGCGGCACGGCGACGGTCACCGCCGGCGCCGGGGGGGCCTGCGCCTCGCTCTTCGAGGTACAGCCATAGAGCGCGGCCGCCATGAGGGCGGACGCGGCCACGATCTTCACCGTGCGCATGTGTGCTAGTCTCCGTAAGGGAGAAATCCCTGTCTCTGTCGACCTCGGCGATCGGGGGAGGAAGCCGTTAGTCAACGCCCGGTGACTTAATGGTGATCGCATGGCCGCTTGTCAACGGGCGATGACAAAGCCATATACGATGTGGGGCTTTGTTCAGGAGCTATCCTGTTGTTTTGTCATGTCGCGCCTCGGCCAAGAAATGCCGAGGCGACCCGCGCCGCCATTCTGGAGGCCGCGCGCGAACGGTTCGCGCGCGAAAGCTATGACGACGTCGGCATGCGCGACATCGCCCGGGACGTCGGCGTCGACGCCGCCCTGGTGTCTCGCTATTTCGGCTCCAAGGAAGATCTGTTCACGGCTGTCCTCGACAGCTGCGAGAACGGCGCCGACCTGATGGAAGGCGAGCGCGCCACCTTCGGCCGCCGGATCGCGCATGAAGCCATTTTCGAGGGCAAGAGCGAGAGCAAGCTCAAGGGCCTGCTGATCCTGCTGCGTTCGGTCGGCTCGACCAAGGCGATGGAGCTGGTGCAGCGCACCGGCAACGAGCGGTTCTTCAACCCGTTCGCCGAATGGGTCGGCGGCCCCGATGCCGCCGTTCGCGCCAGGCTGGCGGCGGCCTTCATCATGGGCATGGCCGTCAGTCGCGAGATCACCGGCGGTTTCGGCCTGAAGCCCAGCGAGTGCGAGCAGATGCGCGACCGGATGGCGGTTCTGCTTCAGGACATCATCGACAACTGATTCAGCCGCGCGGCTGGAATTTCCGGATCACGCCCGAGAAGGTCATCAGCACCCGCTCGCCCGCGTGGATCTGGCCGCGCACGAAGATCAGGCTCTTGCCGGCCCGGATCACCTCGCCGGTCGCCTCGACCAGTTCCCCGACATAGGCGCCGTCGATGAAGGTCGAGTCGAGCGACACGGTCACGCCCGAGGCGCCCTCCATCTCCTGATAGGCGGTCTGGAACATGGCGATGTCGGCGAAGGTCATCAGGCAGCCGCCGTGCATCCGGTCGCCGGCGTTCATGTGTTTGGGCTCGGCGCGGAAGGCGCAGCGCATCCGTCCGTCCGGGTCCGGCTTGAAGTAGAACGGCCCGACCACCTGATCGAAGGTGCCGTGCAGGTCGTACATCTGCCAGCCGGCGAACTCGCCCTCCATCACCGTGACTTTCTCGACCATTCCGGAACTCCGCCTTCTTTCTGTTCCCGC
>JACPDR010000038.1 GCA_016183935.1 Caulobacterales bacterium | reverse complement strand
GTCAACATCGGTCACGATGTACCGGATTGATGCCATTGTAGATTCTCCCTGCAGATGTTTTTGACTTGATCATCGGCGCGGCATCGGCCTTCTCAGCATCGGCGCACCCGGAGGTTTCCACGCTTGGAAATATCCGCAACAGGTCGGAGAGCGGACATGTCCTGACTTCTATAAACTGTCGGGAAGCCGTCACAGGAACGAGTCCCCGGCCCGGTAGTTCAGTGCCCCCGAGCGAGGGACCGATGGACTGCTACTACTGCATCGTCAGCACGAATGAAGAGCCCGTCGCCGATCTGGCCGTTCTGGACGCGCGGGACGACAGGACGGCGCTCGCCCGTGCGCGGGCCGTCGCCGGACAGGTCGCCGGCTGGGAGCGGATCAGCGTCTACGCGGGCGAGCGGGTGGTCGGCGTTGTCTCGCGGGTGGCCGAGACGACGGAGCTGCCGCTGGCGGCGTAACCTCCGGACGTTTTCAGTCCTTCGTCGGATCGACCTGTCCCGCGTCGCCGTAGGTCAGGGCGAGGAAGACGTCCTCGAGGTCGGGATCCTCGGTCGAGATGTCGGCGATGATCACGCCCGCGGCGCGCACGGCGGCCAGCACCTGTTCCACCGAGGACTCGCCCTTGCGGTAGGTGACGGCGAAGGCGCCTCCCGGACGGGCGACGGCCTCGAAGCCCTTCAGGACCGGCAGGCCGTCGAGCTCGCCCTCCGGGGTGACGATCACGTTGCGGGTGTCGAGGCGGCGCAGCAGCTGGGGCGTCGGCTCGCAAGCCACCACCTGGCCCCGGTTCATGATGGCGATGGTGTCGCAGAGCTCCTGCGCCTCCTCGAGGTAGTGGGTGGTCAGCAGGATGGTGACGCCCTCGGCGTTGATGCGGCGGACATACTCCCAGAGCTGGCGGCGCAACTCGACGTCGACGCCGGCGGTCGGCTCGTCGAGGATCAGGATCGGCGGATTGTGCACCAGCGCCTTGGCCACCATCAGCCGGCGCTTCATGCCGCCGGACAGGGCGCGGACATAGGCGTGGGCCTTGTCGCTGAGGCCGAGAGCGGCGAGCAGCTCGTCGGAGCGGCGCTCGTGGGCCGGCACGCCGTAGAAGCCGGCCTGGACCTCCAGCGCCTCGCGCGGGGTGAAGAAGACGTCGGCGACGATCTCCTGCGGCACCACGCCGAGGGCGGCGCGGGCGTCGCGGGGCTGCCTGTCGATGTCGCGGCCCCAGATCGCGGCCGTGCCGCCGGTCTTGTTGACCACCCCGGCGAGGATGTTGATCAGGGTCGACTTGCCGGCGCCGTTGGGACCGAGCAGGCCGAACATCGAACCGCGCGGGATGACCAGGTCGACGCCGCGCAGCGCCGTCTTGGGCGGGGCCTTCTTCGACCCGGCATAAGTCTTCTCGAGCCCGCGAACCTCGATGGCGTTGGCGGGGAGCGGGTCGTGAGCGGTCATCGGCGGCTTTCAGGCGGAACGGTCCGCCTAGGTAGGCGCGCGATCCCGTCCGGCCAAGCCCCGCCCGCCGGGCGGCGTTGTGTCAATGTTCCTTGACATGACGACAGCCAATGTCCAGTTTCCTTGTCATTATGAACAGTTTGCTTGACGGAGAACCCTGATGCCCCACGCCCGACTGATCGGCTGGACCGCCTTCGGCTTCTGCATCCTCGGCTATGGCGCCTTCACGGCGATCTTCGTCCTGAACCGGATGGGCCATGTCGATACGCGCGAGTTGCTGATCTACGGCGGGCCGGCGGCGGTGATCGGGGAGATCGGCCTGTGGGTCGCCGCCGGCTGCCTCGGCTGGACCCTGTTCAAGCGGCGCAAGGCCCTGTTCGACCGTATGTTCAGGCGCAAGTCGCGCGAGGTTTGACGCCCGGCGCCTCTCCGCCTAGGGAGTCGCCGACGCGCCCTCCCCGTTCCAAAGGTCGATCATGCCGCCCCGCCATCCCGATGCGATCATCCCGCCGCCGGAAGAAATCGTGGTTTCGACCAAGCGCGTGGCCTGCGACGGCGGCGGTGGAGCCCTCGGCCATCCCCTGGTCTATATGGATATGGGCGAGGACGACTTCGTCGAATGCGCCTACTGTGATCGCCGCTTCGCCCTGTCGGCCCATCCCAGGCCCGAGAGCGAATATTTCAGCCCCGCCGCGCGGCCGCCCGAAGCGCACTGAACCGGGCGCCGCCCCGCTTTCCAGCGGGCGGCGGAAAGGCTAACCGGACGCCATGGCCTCCGCAGAGACCCCCGCCGAAATCTTCAAGCGCGCGCTGGCCCACGCCGCGCGCGCCCTGGCGGAACAATCGGAGCTGGAGGTGCTGTTCGGCTCGGACGGACCCCGGCTGGCCGACGGCGTCCTGACCCTGCCGCATCCGCCGCGCGATCCGGCCGGGCCCGAGAGCGCCACCCTGCGCGGACAGGCCGACCGGCTGGCGCTGCGGCTGGCCAATCACGACGAGACCCTCCACGCCCGGCTGCGACCGGTGGATACGCAAGCCGCCGATGTGTTCGAGGCCGTCGAGCAGGCGCGGGTCGAGGCTGTCGGGTCGCAGTCGCTGGCCGGGGTGCGGGCCAATCTGAGTGCTGCTCTATTGACCCGGCTGGAGAAGACCGGCGCGCTTCGGGTCACCGAGGCGGATCGGGTCCCGGCGGCCGAGGCGGTCGCCCTGCTGGTGCGCGAGCGGCTGACAGGGCAGCGAGCGCCGGACGGCGCCGGGACCCTGCTCGATCTGGTCCGGAACGAACTGGAGTCGAAGGCCGGCGCGAAAATTGATGCTCTCGTCGAAGTGGCCGATGACCAGAACGCTTTCGCGGTGCGGCTCAAGGAGGTGCTGCGGGCGCTGGACCTCGACCCGGGCGATGGCCGCGGCGACGACGCCTCCGACGACCAGGGGGACGAACAGCCGGAGCCGCAGGAGTCCGAGGCCGCCGACGATCAGGACGAGGAGGAGGACGCCGGCGGCGGCGAAGGCCAGTCGATGGACGGCTCGACCGACGACCAGACGTCAGGCGAAGAGCGCGACGCCCGTCCCGACGGCGCCCCCGCCGACGCGGACGGCGACGCCTCGGACGAGGGTCCCGAGATCAACGAAGGCGCCCTGCCCAACCGGCAGGAGATCGGCGACGACGGCCGGGCCATCGACGCCTACCGCGTCTTCACCACGGCCCACGACGAGATCATCGACGCCGCCGACCTGTGCGACCCGAACGAGCTGGAGCGGCTGAGGTCGTTGCTGGACCAGCAGCTGACGGCGCTGTCGTCGGTGGTGGCGCGGCTGGCCAACAAGCTGCAGCGGCGGCTGATGGCGCAGCAGAACCGCAGCTGGGCCTTCGACCTCGAGGAGGGGGTGCTGGACACCGCCCGGCTGACCCGGATCATCACCGACCCGACTTCGCCGCTGAGCTTCAAGGCCGAAAGCGACAGCCCGTTCCGCGACACGGTGGTGACCCTGCTGCTGGACAATTCCGGCTCGATGCGCGGGCGGCCGATCATGGTCGCGGCGGTGTGCGCCGACATCCTGGCGCGGACGCTGGAGCGATGCGGGGTCAAGGTCGAGATCCTCGGCTTCACCACCCGGGCGTGGAAGGGCGGACAGGCGCGTGAGGCGTGGATCAGCGCCGGCAAGCCGGGCAACCCGGGGCGGCTGAACGACCTCAGGCACATCATCTACAAGTCGGCCGACGCGCCGTGGCGGCGGGCGAAGAAGAACCTCGGCCTGATGATGCGCGAGGGGCTGCTGAAGGAGAACATCGACGGCGAGGCCCTGACCTGGGCCCACGAGCGCCTGCTGGCCCGGCCCGAGGCGCGGCAGATCCTGATGGTCATCTCGGACGGATCGCCGGTCGACGACTCGACCCAGTCGGCCAACGCCGCCCTGTATCTGGACAAGCACCTGCGGCAGGTCATCGCCGAAATCGAGACCCGCTCGCCGGTCGAGCTGATCGCCATCGGCATCGGCCACGACGTGACCCGCTGGTACCGCCGGGCGGTGACCATCGTCGACGTCGAGCAGCTGGGCGGGGTGATGATCGAGAAGCTGGCGGAACTGTTCGACAGCGAGCCCAAGGCGGCGCCGAAGCGGCGGCGGAGGGCGGCGTGAGATTTTCGGCTCTGGCGGCGGCCGCGGCGGCGTTGGCGCTGTCCGCCTGCGCCACGTCCGTCCCGGCGCCGGTCTGGACCGGCGGCCATGCAGGATGGACGGCCGCCGAAGCCGAGGTGCGGCCGATCGGCCTGGGCATTCCGGGCGGCGCGGCCCTGGACGAAGGGGTGCAGTTCGCGGGCGGGGTCGAACTGGTGCTGGATCCGGGTTCGCCGCTGCACAGCCTGTCGGACCTGAAACTGGTCGACGAGCACGACTTCGTTTCGGTGAGCGACGCCGGCGATCTGGTGCGCGGAAGATTGCGCCTCGACGCCGCCGGCCGGCTCGCGGGCATGGACTCGCTGCGCTGGCGGCGGCTGACCCTGCCGGACGGATCGCCCATCGCCGACAAGGCGGACGGCGACGCCGAGGGTCTGTTCCTGGACTCCGACGGCGGCCTCGCCGTCTCCTTCGAGCGCCGGCATCGGCTGTGGTCCTACGGTTCGTTGGAAGCCCTGGCTGTTCGTCCAGCCCCGTTGACCTCCCCCGATGTGGAGTTTCCGCTGAATGACGGCATGGAGGGCGTCTCCGCCGCGCCCGGCGGCTGGCGGATCGCGGGCGAGTCCGGCGGAGTCTGGGACTGCGCGGCGCGGGGTTGCCGGGTCGTGACAGCGCCGCTGACCGAGCCGATCCCCGACAGCGACTACCGCATCACCGGCATGGACCGCGACCCCAGCGGCCACGGTTTCTGGGTGATCGAGCGGCGCTTCCGCCCGCCGGTCGACGTGCGGGGGCGTATCCGGCGGATGGCGGCGGACGGGACGCCGGGGCCGGTTCTGGTCGAGCTCAGCCTGCCCTCGACGGTCGATAATTTCGAGGGGATCGCGGCCGTGCGCCACGGCGACGGGGTGCGGCTCTACATCCTGTCGGACGACAATGGGAACACGCGACAGCGGACCCTGCTGCTGGCGTTCGACGTCAGACCCGTTCGCTGATCTTTATGGCGGCGCGGCAGCCGGCCTTGATCACCGCGCTCAGCAGGCCGTAGCCGGGGGCGTCGCGGCTGCCACGCTCGACCGCGTGGTCGTGGTGGGCCAGCTCCTCGTCTCGGAACCTGGTCAGTTCGGCGGCGAGGGCCGGGTCGCGGTCCTGCAGTTCGGCGATCTGGTCGGCGTAGTGTTCCTCGATCACGCTCTCGACCGCCTCGGTGCAGGCGTGGGCGGCCTTCTCGCCGAGCAGGGCGGTGCCGGCCCCGAGGCCGAGGGCGGCCAGTCGCCACACCGGGGTCATGACCGTGGGCCGCACCCGCTCAGCATTCAGAAGGGCGTCGAAGCGGGCGAGGTGCACCGCCTCCTGCCCCTGCATCTCACCCATGTCCGAGGCGATGGCCTCCTTGCCGGCGCAGCCCTCGAAGACGGCCTTCTGGGCCCGGTAGATGTGGACGGCCGCATACTCCCCGGCGTGATCGACACGCAGGATCTCGGCGCGGCGGCGGCGGCTCGCGCCCCGGCCCGGACGCGGCAGGGGCGTAGGCCGGGCGGCGGACTCAGGGGCGGGGGGCACGGGCATCCTTGGGCCTCTTGGCGGCGAACAGGCTGAACACCGCAAGCGCGGCCGAGATCAGCACGTTCCATCCTGCCATGGACAGGCCGAGGAAGCGCCACGTCACCGCGTCGCAGAAGACCGGGGCCTGGACCGGAGCGGTGCCCAACGCCAGGGCCGCGAGGCTCTCCAGACTGACGTCTCCGCCACCCGCACAGGCGGCCGGAAGCTCCCACCAGCCGTTCTCCCCACCCATGTGGAACAGGGCGGTGACCGCGCCCGTCGTGAACACCAAGGCCAGCAGGAAGGCGGCGATGCGCGGCGTGCCGCGGCTGCCGCGGCTGACCAGATGCCAGAGGGTGGCGGTCAGGGCGATGACCACGGCGCCCCAGTAGACCTCGCGCTGCTTGAGGCAGAGGTTGCAGGGCGCGAGGCCGCCGAAACGCTCGAATGCATGCGCCGCTCCGAGCAACGCCAGCGAGGCGGCCAGGGCGAAGGCGGTCCACCACCGCGTTAGGAGTCGGTACAGGCCTCTCATCGGACGCCGTTCATAGCCGGACGCGAGCGCGCCGTCGATGCGCCTCGCCCCGTCAGAGAAGCTTAACCGCCACGATCGCGCCGACCAGCACCACGATGCCGATGATGCTCCACATCGCCAGCCGTTTCTCAACCTGCGCCAGCATGGCCGGTCCCCAACGCCGCAGCACCCAGGCCTCGGCGAAGAAGCGCGCCCCGCGCGTGACCACCGAGGCGGCGACGAAGACCGGGAAGCTGAAGGCCGCCAGGCCGGAGGCGATGGTCACCAGTTTGTACGGAACGGGGGTCAGGCCCTTGATCAGGATCACCGCCAGGCCCCACTGGTCGAACCAGTGCTGGAATTCGGCCAGTCCGTCGGAATGGCCGAGCAGGTTCATCAGCCACAGCCCGAGGTCGGTCAGATAGTAGCCGATGGCGTAACCGAGGATGCCGCCCAGCACCGAGGCGGCGGTGCAGACGCCGGCGTAGAAATAGGCCTTCTCGGGCCGCGCCAGGATCATCGGCGCCAGCATCACGTCCGGCGGGACCGGGAAGAAGGAACTCTCGGCGAACGAGATGACGGCGAGCGCCGGCGTAGCGTGCCGGCTGCGCGCCAGCGAGAAGACCCAGTCGTAAAGCTTGCGAAACATGCGATCCCCGGCGGCGGCGCGATGCTGCGCTCTAGCAGGCGGCGAACCGCCGCGCACCTGCCGAAACAGGCCGTGAGTCGCCGTCGCGGCCATCGGCCGCTATAGAGGCGGCCTCCCGCCTCCAAACCGATCGACCATGCGCTATCTGCACACCATGGTCCGCGTGACGGACCTCAACGCCTCGCTGCGTTTCTATTGCGACCTGCTGGGTCTCGAGGAGATGCGGCGCATGGACAACGAGACCGGGCGCTACACCCTGGTCTTCCTGGCCGCCCCGGCCGACCGGGCCCGGTCGGAGCGAGAGCGCTCGCCCGAGGTCGAACTGACTTTCAACTGGGATCCGGAGACCTACGACGGCGGCCGGAATTTCGGCCATCTGGCTTACAGGGTCGATGACATCTACGCCGCCTGCCGCCGGTTGATGGAGGGCGGCGTGGTCATCAACCGGCCACCGCGGGACGGCAACATGGCCTTCGTCCGGTCGCCGGACGGCATTTCGATCGAACTGTTGCAGGAGGGCGCGCCGCTGCCGCCCGCCGAACCCTGGGCGTCCATGCCCAACACCGGGAGCTGGTAAGCTGAGAACCCTGACCCTCGCGACGCCGGCGCTCCTGAGCCTTCTGGTTCTGGGCGCCTGCGCCTCGACCACCGAAACCCATCCCTCGCGCACCGCCACCGAACAGCTGCTGGTGGCGCGGGCCGCCGACCGCGCCGTCGAGGGCCTGATCCTGCCGGTTCCGAGGGGAACGCGGGTCTATGTCGACGACGCCTATTTCCGCGCCGAGAACGCCCCCTACGCCGTCAGCGCGATCCGCGGGGCGCTGTCCGAGGCGGGCTACGCCCTGGCCTCGTCGAAACAGGAGGCCGACGCCGTGCTCGAGCTGCGCGCCGGGGCCCTGTCGCTGGAGCAGATGCGCCGGGTGTTCGGCATTCCCGAGATGCGCATCCCGATCAACGACACCTTCAACGTCGTCTCCATGCCCGAGCTGTCGGTCTACAGCCGCCGGGACCGGGTCGGCGTGGCCGAGTTCTCGGGCTTCCTCTACGAGCCGAAGACCGGGGCCCCGCTCGGCGCCGTCATGCCCATGACCGGCGAGTATCGCCTCCGCAGCCACAAGCTGCTGATGATCGTCGCCTGGGGCCAGCAAAGCATCGAACCCGGCCAGCGCGACCCGGGCGACAGCTGGCGGGAATTCTAGGCGGCGGCTTTGCGGCCGTAAGCAACCCGGTGAAGCGTCCATCCGGCGGCCGCGCCCGGAAGCAGCAGGAAGACCGCCGACGGCAGGCCGCCGAACAGGCCGGCCACGAAGGCTGCGAGAGCCGCCCCCGCGGCGACGGCCGCACCCGGCGACATCCAGCCAAGTTTGTCGAGCCCCGCCCAGGCCGGAAGCCCGATGAAGAGCAGGCCGATGAAGAAGCCGATAGCCGCGACCAACCAGGCGACTACGAACACCGCGGCTCCGAACCACAGCACTGTTCCAAGCGACGCACCGGCCCCGGTCAGACCGCCCGTCGTCAACATGAACTGGAGTGAGCAGCCCGTCGCGCCGGTGGCCGCCGCCGCGAGAAGAACCATCGGCGCATTGTCGAGGGGCCGCGGACCCCGCCGGCTAATCTCTCGATCCTGCGGCGGGGGTTTCGGGCCGGCAACTTCGCACATCGCAAACCTCTTCGGTATTTAAGTCATGACTTAATCATTGAAATGGTGGGCTGGCAAGGGGTTAGCAAATCGCTTAAATGTCGCACCATGCAACGCGTGTTCGAAGCCCTGTCCTCCACCGTCCGGCGCAGGATTCTCGCCTACCTCGCCCATGCCGACATGACGGCGGGCGAGATCGCGGCGCGGTTCGAAATCTCCAAGCCGGCGGTGTCTCAGCATCTGACCGTGCTGGAGAACGCGGGCCTCGTGACCAGCGAGAAGAAGGGCCAGTACGTGCACTACAGCCTGGTGCCCGACCATCTGGCCAATACGCTGAACGCCTATGCTCAGGAGGTCTGTCCGGTGTCGAAGCCCCTGAAGGCCGAGAGCGCGAAGATCGCGGCCAAACGGAAAACCTGACGGCGCCGTAACTTGCGCCCCGGCCCCGGACCGGTGAAGGTCCCGCCCTCAGTATCCGGGAGGGTCTCCATGCGTCGTCTGCTCGTCTCCACCGTCGCCGCCGTCGCCTTGCTGGCGGGCGCGCCTGTCGCGGTTCTCGCCCAGGACGCACCGGCCGCCGCGGCCCCGGCGCAGAGCGAGGACGCGCGGCTGGCGGCCTTCTTCGAACAGGCCTTCCAGGAGCGGATCGCCCTGTCGCCGCAGACGATGACGGCGCTGGGCATCAAGCGCGACTACGACAGGCTGGACGAGGTCACCGACGCCGCGGCCGAGCGCGGGCTGGCGTTGATGGAGCAGCAGCTGGCGCAGCTGAACGACCAGTTCAACCCGCGGACGCTCAGCGACGACAGCCGGATGTCGTGGCGGCTGTTCGAATACGGCGTCGAGCAGGCGCGGCTGTCGAACCGGTGGCGGGACTGGGGCTACCAGTTCGCGGCCAACGGCAATCCGACCACCGGCCTGCCGGTGTTCATGATCAACAACCACCGCGTCGACAGCGTCGGCGACGCCGAGGCTTATGTCTCGCGCCTCAGGGACTCGGAACGGGTCATGGGCGAGATCGCCGCCGAGCTGCGCGACCGGGCGTCGAAGGGGGTGATCTCGCCGAATTTCGTGTTCGAGCCGTCGATCGCCAACACCCGCAACATCATAACCGGCGCGCCGTTCGACGACGGAGCCGACAACCCGGTCTGGGCCGACCTGCAGAAGAAGGTGGCGGCGCTGGATACGGATCAGGCCACCAGGGATCGCCTGCTGGCCGACGGCCGGGCGGCCCTGACGAGCGAATGGAAGCGCGGCTATGAGCATGTGCTGGCGGCGCTGGCCGAGGTTCAGCAGCAGGCGGCGGCCATGCCCGACCGCGACGCCGGCGTGTGGCGGCTGCCCGACGGCGAGGCCTATTACAACGCCCGCCTGCGGCTCTCGACCACCACCGACCTGACCGCCGACCAGATCCACGAGATCGGCCTGAACGAGGTCGAGCGGCTGCACGGCGAAATGCAGGCGATCATGGACCAGGTCGGGTTCGAGGGCTCGCTGCAGGAGATGTTCGCGCATCTGAAGACCGATCCGCGCTTCCAGTATCCGAACACGCCGGAAGGGAAGGAGCAGTATCTGAGCGACAGCCGGGCCTTCATCGCCCAGGTCATGGCGGCGGCGCCGCAATGGTTCAGCGACCTGCCGGAGGCGGCGCTGGAGGTGCGGGCGGTGGAGCCGTGGCGCGAGGCGACGGCCTCGATCGCCTTCTACAACGCCCCGGCCCCGGACGGATCGCGGCCGGGCATCTACTACGTCAACCTGTCGGACATGACCCAGGTGCTGAAGCCCCAGATCGAGGGCATCAGCTATCACGAGGGCGCGCCGGGCCACCATTTCCAGATCGCCTACGCCCAGGAGATGCAGGGACTGCCGTCGTTCCGGCGCTTCGGCGGTTACGGCGCCTACGCCGAAGGTTGGGGCCTGTACGCCGAGCGGCTGGGCAAGGAGATGGGCTTCTACCAGGATCCCTATTCGGACTTCGGCAGGCTCTCGACCGAACTGTGGCGAGCGGTGCGGCTGGTGACCGACACGGGCCTGCATTCGAAGCGCTGGAGCCGCGAACAGGCCATCGAATATTTCCGCCAGAACTCGCTGCTGAGCGAGCGCGACATCGTCAAGGAAGTGGAGCGCTACATCACCAGCCCGGGGCAGGCGACCAGCTACAAGATCGGCGAACTGAAGATCGTGGAGTTGCGCCGGCGGGCCGAGGCGGCGCTGGGCGAGCGGTTCGACCTCAGGGACTTCCACGCGGTGGTGCTGGGCTCGGGCTCCGTACCGCTGGACGTGCTGGAGGACCAGGTGGACGCGTGGATCGCGGCGGGCGGCGGAGCCCCGGCGGCATGATCCCGGACGGTTATCAGCTGAAGGCCGAGACGCCCTCGGACGAAGAGTATCTGCGGCTGCGGATGGCGGCCGGCCTCAGCCGCAAGAGCCCGGAGGGGGCCGCGATCGGGCTGGCCAACAGCTGGCATGCGGTGGTCGTACGCCGCGACGGCCAGGCGGTCGGCATGGGTCGGGTGATCGGCGACGGCGGTCTGTTCTTCATGGTCGTCGATATCGCCGTCGAGCCGGCGCATCAGGGCCGGGGCCTGGGCAAGGCCATCATGGCCGCCCTGGTCGAACGGCTGCGCGAGGCGGCGCCGTCGCGGGCCCATGTCGCCCTGATCGCCGACGGCGAGGCGCACAGGCTGTACGCCCAGTACGGCTTCACGCTGACGGCGCCGGGCGGGGTGGGGATGCAGATGGTGATCCCCTAAGGCGCATTTGGCGCGGGTTTGCTGTATGAGCGCCCCGCCATGTCCTTCACCGCCACCGTCCTGACCATGTTTCCCGAGGCCTTTCCGGGGCCGCTCGGCGTGTCGCTGATCGGCTCGGCGTGGCGCGAGCGCGGGCTCTGGAGCCTTGAAACGCTTGACATTCGGGCCTTCTCCGACGATAGGCGCGGCTTCCTGGACGACACCCCTGCGGGTGGCGGCCCGGGAGCCGTGCTTAAAGCGGACGTGGTGGCGAGGGCGCTGGACAGCGTATCCGGACCGCGACGGCCGCTTTTGTACATGAGCGCCCGGGGTCGGCCCCTGACCCAGGCGCGCGTCAAGGAATGGGCCCAGGCGGACGGGATCACCGTCCTGTGCGGCCGGTTCGAGGGGGTGGACCAGCGCGTGCTCGACGCGCGCGGGTTCGAGGAGGTCTCCGTCGGAGACGCGGTGCTCGCCGGTGGCGAGGCGGCGGCGATGGTGGTGATCGAGGCGTGCGTGAGACTGCTGCCCGGCGTCCTCGGCCAGGCGGAGAGTCTGAGTAGCGAGAGTTTCGAGGACGGCCTTCTGGAGCATCCGCAGTACACGCGACCGCGGACATTCGAGGGGCTGGAGATACCCGAGGTGCTTCTGTCGGGCGACCACAAGAAGGTCGCACAATGGCGCGAAGAGCAGCGGGAACTGACGACCCGGGAACGACGGCCAGACCTCTGGGCGGCGCATCTGGCGAAGACCCATGCGGAGCCTGACTCCGCCAAATCACAGGTAAAGAGCGGCAAAGCTCGAGGAGAATAGAATGAATATCCTGCAGACCCTGGCGGCCGAAGAAAAAGCCCGCCTGATCGAGAAACGCGCCATCCCCGACTTCCAGCCCGGCGACACGCTGCGGGTCATGGTCAAGATCAAGGAAGGCGAGCGCGAACGCATCCAGGCCTTCGAGGGCGTGTGCATCGCCCGCGCCGGCGGCGGGATCAACGAGAATTTCACCGTGCGCAAGATCAGCTTCGGCGAGGGCGTCGAGCGCGTCTTCCCGCTGATGTCGCCGAACATCGACGCCATCGAGGTCAAGCGCCGCGGTGTCGTGCGGCGCGCCAAGCTCTATTACCTGCGTGATCGTCGCGGCAAGTCGGCCCGGATCGCCGAGAAGCAGACCGTCCGCGCGCCCAAGGGCGTGGTGGTGCCGGAAACCGGCAAGGCCGAAGGCCCGGCCGACACCGAAGCGTAAGCCGCCGCCTCACGGCGCTGAAAAGACGGGGCCCCGGCGGAAACGCCGGGGCCTTTTTCATGGCCGCGTCAGTGCGGATACAGCCGGCTGTCGGCGTCGCGCCGACCCTCGAGACTGTGGCGGAGCCCGTGCAGCTCGTCACCGCCCGAATCGACCCGGGTCCAGGCGCGGCGGATGGTCTCGCGCGTGGTGGCGGAAATCTGGCTGTCCTCCAGCGCCTTTTCGAAGCGGGCCCGCAGCGTCTCCTCGGCGGTCTCGACGGCCCCGATCATGCCGGCGTCGTCGCGCATCAGGGCATGTTTGACGTCGGCGAAGGCGCGCTGGGCCTTGGCGAGGATGGAGCCGTCGGCCGTGGGGTCTCCGCCCAGTGCGCGGACGGTCGACTGCAGTTCCTCCGCGACCTGTCGGCGTTCGAAGCTGCGCCGCCCGAACAGGTCGCGACGCCGGGGGTTGTCGGCCTCCGTGGAGGCCTCGCGATAGCCGTCGGCGCTGTCGATCGAGGTCTGGATCAGGTTGTTGAGGACATGGATGTCGTGGCGATTGGCGTTGGACATGACGGGATTCCCGCTTGTTCTGTGCCGGTTAAACCCCACCGTGGCCGTCTTGGTTGCCTTTCAGCCGCCCCGGAGGCCGCGGCGGCGTTCGGCGAACGCCGTCAGCGCCTCGGGTTCCGCCGCTTGCAAGTTCGCGTCTCCGGCTCCTCTCAGAGTTTGGTGCGCAGCGACCACAGCTCGGGGAAGCAGCGACGCTGGAGGGTCTCGGTCAGGTAGGCCACGCCCTCGGTTCCGCCGGTGCCGCGGCGACGGCCGATGATGCGCTCGACCGTGACCACATGCTTGTGCCGCCAGGTCAGCAGGGCGTCGTCTAGATCGACCAGCTTTTCGGCCAGCTGGTAGAGGGGCCACCAGCGGGCGGTGTCGCGATAGACCTCAAGCCAGGCGGCCTCGACCCCCTCGGAGGGCGTATAGGCCTGGCTGACATCGCGGTTCAGGACCTCGGCCGGCACGGGCAGGCCGGCGGCGGCCAGCTGGGCCAGGGCGTCGTCGTAGAGGCTGGGCGCGTCGAGGGCCGCCTTCAATGCCGCGTGGGCGGCGGGTCGCTCCTCGTGGAAGCGCAGGAAGCGCTCGTCCTTGAGGCCCAGCATGTATTCGAAGCGGCGGAACTGGTCGCTCTGAAAACCCGAGGACGAGCCCAGCACGCCGCGGAAACGCAGGTAGTCGGCCGGCGTCATCGTGGCCAGGATGTCCCAGCTCATGGTCATCACCGCCTGGATGCGGCTGACCCGCGCCAGGCCCTTGTAGGCCGGGACGAGATCGCCGGCGCGGACCTGTCCCTGGGCCTGGGCGACCTCGTGCAGGATCTGCTTGAGCCACAGCTCCTTGGTCTGGTGGATGATGACGAACAGCATCTCGTCGTGTTCGTCCGACAGCGGATGCTGGGCCGCCAGCAGGTCGTCGAGGGCGAGGTAGCCGGCGTAGGTGATCCCGGAGGGGCGCGGTTCGGATGGATCGGTCATCGGCGACCTATCGCGCGGCGGGCGGCGGCGCTCAAGGCTTGTCGTCGTGATCCCCGTCGGGGTCGCCGCCCGGATCGAGATTGTTGTCGACGCGATCGTCCCAGCCCTCCCGGTCCGACTTGAAGGCCAGCGCCATCAGGCCCCAGGCGAGACCCACGGTCCCGAAGATGCCCAGCAATAGCGCGATCCAGCCGTGCATCGGCAGGTCGCCCCCGCCGATCGCGGCCCAGGCGACGCTGATGGCGACAGTGGCGCCGGCGGCGATGCCGCCCGCGACGAGGAGGCTGCCGACGAGACGGAACGGTGGGTTGGCCATGGCGCAGGATACCCCCATGAGCGGCCGCGGGCGAGCGCGGCCGTCGGCCGCAAGCCCGGGCGACGGCGGTCAGACGCCGGCGTGGCGGATGGAGACGTTCATGCCCGCGGCGGATTGAACCTGCATGCGGGCGTCCAACTGCTTGACCAGCGCCTCGACGATGGCCGTGCCGAGGCCGCCGTGAGCGAGGGGCACGGCGGTTTCGGCGGCGCCCACGCCGTTGTCGCTGATCGTCAGGATCCAGCCGGTTCCGGCGCTCTCGAACCCGACCAGCACCCGTGCGTCCGCGCGCGGCTCGGGGAAGGCGTATTTGATGGCGTTGATGACCAGTTCGGTGACGATCAGCCCCATGCTGACCGCCTTGTCGGAGCCGATGCGGCCATGGTCCGCCGCCACCTTGAGGACGATCGGGTGGCTGTCGCCGATCATCGAGGCGGAGAGGCTGGCGCAGAGTTTGGACAGGTAGGGACCGACCTCGATCTGATCGACGCCGCCCGAGGCGTGGAGCTGGGACTGGACCTCGGCGACCGACAGCACGCGCTGGTGCGCGTCCTTGAGGTGGTGACGGGTTTCCTCCGACGTGACCGCCCGGGCCTTGATCAGCAGGATGCTGGCGATGATCTGCAAGCTGTTGGCGACCCGGTGCTGCATCTCCTCGAGCAGCATCTGCTTCTGGCGCAGCAACTCCTCGGTCGTCTCGAGGAGCTCGGCCTTCTCCCGTTCGATGGCGCGCCGGACGGTGATGTCGGTGAAGGCCAGCAGGATGGTGGTGTTCGGACTGGTCTCGTAGATCACCTTGCGCGCGTTCAGCAGCATGGTGCGGCGGCCGACGCCCGGGAAGTCGTGGTCGACCTCGAACCGATCCATGGCCGTCTTCTCGGGAATGATGGTCTCGAGCAGCAGGCGCAGGGCGGGGATGTTCCACTGGCCGTCGCCCAGATCATAGAGCAGACAGCCCATGGTGTGCTCGGGATCGACCCGGAAGATTTCATAGAAGGCCCGGCTGGCGGCCAGCACGCGCAACCCCGCGTCCAGAACCAGCAGGGGCTCATGGATGGTGTTGACGATCGCTTGGGCGAGCGTCTGTGCGTCGTCGATTCCGGGAATCGGCTGGTTCATGGCGTGGATCAGGCTGGACGCGGACGCACGGGCGCGACGGCTTGCCTGGCAGACCTAGCCCGTTTCAGGAGCGGAAGGGAAATTCGGCCCCGCGCCTAACGCTGAACCCACTGGCCCTGGGCGTTGCGGTACCATTCGCCCGCGCTGATGCGGGGCAGGACGATGGTCACGAAGGCGCGGGCGGCGGCGACGTCGACCGTGGTGCCGGCGGTCTGGCCGCTGCGGGCGTAGGCCTCGCGCCGGGCGTTGTTGGTCACCGTGACCGCCTGGGTCAGGGCCGGATCGGTCGAGGCCTGTCGGAAGCCGAGATAGCCGTCGGACTGTTCGCCCACGGTCCCCTGCGCCTTGGCGGCGTCGATCATCGCCTTCTGTTGCGAGGTTTGCGCGAAGGCGGCTCCGGCGGCGACGCCCAGAGCGGCGACGGCGGCGGTGATGACGAAGAGCTTGCGGAAGGACATCATCGGAAGCGGCTTTCGCATCAGAACAGGTTCGGGTTCTCGACGAGGAGGTCCTGAAGCTCCTTGTCGAGACGGACGCGGACGTCGGCGTCCAGCTTGGCGTAGATCTGGATCGGATCGACCTGCAACCGGACCGTGGGCGTGCAGGCGCCCGCGCCGAGGGCGGCGATGAGGCCGATCAGGACGAGACGGGCGCGCGTCCGGTTCATGGCGGGGGTCTCCGGTATTGATCTGCAACGACCTAACGCCGCGCGGGGTGAATGGGTCCTGAACGGCCAAGGCGGCGCGGTCAAGGCACGGGGACAGGCGTGGGTTCGGGCGAACCGTTCGCGCCGTTCGAGGGCAGGCCCGCCCGGGCCCTGTTCAGCTCCAGCAGGTCGCCAATCAGCTGATTCAGGTTGAGGGTGGTGTCGAGAGTCAGGTCGATGCCGGTGCCGGACGGCAGGGGCAGTTCGCGATTGAGGAACTCGCGGCTGACGAACTCGGCGATGCTGATGCGCAGTTCCTGATGCTCCGGCGGATCGTGACGGCCCCGGATGTGGAACAGCACGCCGATGCGCCCCTCGTCGAGGCTGTTGACCTCGGCGGACAGGATGTCGAACGACAGATTCTCCATCGCCTGGTAGGCCAGGTCCTGCACCGTGTTGGGCGGAACGCCTTCGCCGCCGCCGCCGGCCTCGAGGCCGCTCAGCGCCTCACGCTGGATCGACAGGCGGCCCGGCTGGACGGCGGCCAGGGTTCCGCCGGTGACGCGGATTCCGGAGACAGGATCGGAGGTGAAGGGCAGGCGGCCGGACACGACGGCGTCCAGCATCACCGTGTCGGCGAAGCCGGAACCGGCGATCACCTCACCCAACTGGACGTTCTCCAGCACGATGACGCCGCTGAACGGCTGGCTCCGATCGAGCGGAAGGGCGAAGGGCTCCACCCGGACGACGCCGCTGCCCACGGCCAGTTCGCCGCCCTCGATGGAGATCGCCGCCTTGTCGAGGCTGAACGCCACGTCGATGTCGGTCAGGGGCGTGACCGACTCCAGCCGGTCGGCGGTCAGTCGCTGTCCCTGTGCGGTGACCAGGGGGGCCAGGCTGATGAAGTCGACGGTTCCTCTCAGCCCCTTCACCGGCCCGGCCGGGCTGACGAAGTCGAGATTGGGGATGGTCAGCCGGCCCGAGCTGGAGCCCTCGGCCTCGGCCAGCCAGTCGACCCGGCCCTGGAAGGCGACGGAGCCGCTGGCGGGCGATCCGACGAAGTCGCCGGCCAGCGGGCTGAGATCGGCCGGCTGCAGGCCCTCTTCCGCGAAGACGATGGAGGGGGCGTCGATGGTCAGGCCGCCGGCGCCCGACGAGCCGTCGTGCGCCAGGTCGAGGCGGCCGAGAACGGTCCCGCCACGTGACAGGTCGAAGGCGCCGGTCCAGTCCTCGTCCGCCAGCCGGGCCGATCCGGACGCATCGAGCGGATTGAAGCGCAGGGGCGTGGTGGCGTCCCGGACCGTGGCGCGCTCGACGCGGGCGTCGAGGCCGAGGCCGCCCGGGCCGCCCGTCGCCACGAGACGGCCCGCGGCGTCGCTGAAATTCAGGGCGAGGAAAGGAACGGAGGCGTCGACGCCGGCGAGGGCGGCGTCGGCCCGCCAGCGTCCGCCGGCGATGCTGACCAGCGGCCGCTCGACGGGGCAGGCGCGGCCGGACAGGTCGAGGACATCATTCTCGCCCAGCTCCAGTCGTTCGACCGTGAGCGGCGCACAGCCGGACGCGACATAGGTGACGCGTCCGCCAGACGAGGCCAGCCGGCCGCGGGTCTCCAGCGCGATCCCGCGGGCGAGGTCGAAATCGAGGGCGGCGCGGCCGTCGAGGTCGGCGGTGAAGCCGTCGGACGTCAGCCGCCAGGCCGGAACGGAGAAGGCGGCCTCGGGCAGGCCCCGGCCCCGCGTGGCGGTCACGACGAGAGCCCCGCCGCCGGACTGGCCGGGAGCGGCGGCGAAGATCGGGCCGGCGGCCGGACCGAGCGTCAGGACGCCGCCGTTGGCCGGTCGCAGCGTCGCGGGCCGGTCGAGCACCACGCGCGTCCCGCCGCCCGCGGACGCCAAGGTGAAGCGGGGGATGTCGACTGCGAAATTCGCCAACGCCCCCTTCATCTCGGCCAGATCGGCGCTGTCGTCGCGCGCCGCGGGCCCGAACAGAGGCCAGGCGCCACGCGCCGCACGCAGGCCGCCGGCCAGATTCAGCCGCAGGCCAGCGCCGGCGACGAGCTCGAGGTCGGCCGAGCCGCGGGCCCCGGCCAGGGACAGATCGCCCCATCCGAGGCGGTCGGCGCTCAGGGCGAGCGGCCCGGTCACTTCCCACGCGGCGTAGCGCCCGCCGGCGGTCAGGTCGCTGGAGGCCAACGACACGCCGGATCCGTCCAGCCCGGCGCCGGAGGCTCGCGCGGCCGAAATCCGGGCCGGGCCGTCGATGCGCCAGCCGAAGCTTTTGTCATCGCGGGTCAGAAGCGCGCGGCCGTCGTTCCAGCGGACCGTGGCGGCCGTGGCGGCGAGGTCCGGCCCGGTCAGCCGGGCGGCGCGGAGGTCGGCGTCGGCCGCGCCCTCGATACGGAAGGCCTCCAGCCATCCAGTCGTCTGGCCGTCGAAGATCAGGCGGGCGACAGCGTCGCTGGCGACCATGTCTCCAGCCGAGAGGCGCCGGGCGACAAGGCCGGCGTCGAGGCGGGCGCGGCCGTCGCCGCGTCGCTGCTTCAGGTCGGGGTAGGGCAGGTTTCCGGTCAGCGTCAGCCGGGGCGCGACGCCCGAGAAACCGGGCAGCGCCGCCTGATCGGCCGAGGCCGTGGCGCGCACGGCCATCCGGTCTCCAGTGGTGTTGACGCTCACCGTGGCGGCCAGGGCGCGCGCCTCGATCCCGCCGCTCTTGAGGTTGGCGGCAGGCATGCGGGCGCTCAGCTGGATCAGCTTGCCGTCATCGACGCGGGCGTCGCCGAGGATGCCGACCGGACCGTATTCGGTGTCCAGCCGGACACGGCCCTGCTCGATCAAAACCAGCGGTCCCCGCACGTCCGGCCGCGGCGGGCGGCCGGTGAACCGCTCGACCAGTGGATCGAGCGAACCGACCGAGAACTCCCCGTCCCGGAACGACGCCCGCAGCACCGGGCGGACGAGACGGATGCGGCTGGGCGTGAGCCCCATGCCCGCCTTCGACCACGGTGCGCCGATGGCGTAATCGACCTCGACCCGTTCGACCACCGCGTCGGGATTGCGGGGGTCGCCTATGCGGATGCTGGCCACGAGGCCGTCGAGTTCGACCCGCTCGATGTCCATGTCGGCCGGGACGCCTTGCCGCTCCAGCCAGCCGACCAGCACCTGTCGCGTGGCGGCGCGACGGTTGAGGTAGAGCAGCGCGACCAGCACCAGAAGGACGCAGGCCAGTACGCCGGCGGCGAGCAGCAGGCTCCGGCCGACGCTCCTTCGCGGGGTCGGCCGCGGCGCGGGGGCGACGGCGTCGGTCATGCCCGGGACTCGGCGATGAACAAACGGGACTCCTGGAACAGCACAGCGGGCGTGACTATGGAAACACAGTACAGTGGCGCATCAGCCACCTTGAATGCAGTGGTGACGATATCAAGGCGGCGTGGCGGGTTGATTCCGAATACCTCGCCAGAACGTCGCCAATACACTGTTCGCCCCCCACGATATGCTGACCGCTCACAAAGGCTTTACCGCTGGTAACGGCCCCGGTTAACGGTCTGTAACGAACTGCCTTCCCATGATGGGACGGACGGGCTATAGGGCCTGTCTCGCGTCGGGGGCCTCTTCAGGCGCGATCCTTGCTTTGTCAGTAGCTTGGGCGCCGGTCGGCGTCGCCAATTTTCGGGGACCGATGGCTCAGTTCGATCCACGTCGCCAACCGATGCGTCTCGCGCCTCACGCCCTCACGGCGGTTGCTGCGCTCTCGGTGGCCCTCCTTGCCGGACGTGTGTACCAGCCCGCCAAGGCTGAAGAAGTTCCCGCCCTGACTCCCGCCCAGATGGCGGTCATCGAAGCCAGGGCGTTCGCCGCCGCCGGCACGCCGGCCGGCCTGACCGCTCCCGAAGCCATTCCCGTCCAGATTCGCCGCGGCGAGACCTTCGAGGACGCCGTGCGCCGCACCGGCATCGCCGCCGAGGAAGCCTCCGCCATCGCCGCCACCCTGGCCAACGCCATGGACATGAGCGCGATCCGTGTCGGCCTCCGTTTCGAAACCGCCATCGCCAAGCCCCGCGGCGGCCGAGGCGATCCGCGCCTGATCGGCCTGACCATGCGGACCGGCCCGGCCAGCCAGGTCACCGTGTCTCGCACCTTCGACGGCGCCCTGCGCCTGCGCGAACTCGAGGAGAAGGTCACCCACGAGATCGTCGTCCTGAACGGCAAGGTCGAGGGCTCCCTGTCCGCCTCGGCGCGGCGTGAGGGCGTGCCTTCCGCGGTGCGCCGCAAGGCCGGCCAGCTGTTTTCGCACAAGTTCGACATGGATCGGGACATCCGCGCCTCCGATGACTTCACCTATGTCTACGGGCGGACGGTCACCGAGAACGGCCGCACCATCGGCAACGACGGCCTGCTGTACGCCAAGCTGAAGGGCGTGGCCTTCTACCGGTTCCAGCCCGCCGGGGCGAAGGAGCCGCAGTATTTCGACGCCACCGGCAAAAACACCCGCTCGGCCTTCATGCGCACGCCGCTCGAGCGCGGCTTCCGCGTCTCGTCGTCGTTCGGCTTCCGCCGGCACCCGATCGCCGGTTATCGCCGGATGCACCAGGGCATCGACTTCGCGGCCGGCACCGGCACCCCGGTCGTGGCCCCCGCCGACGGCGTCGTCGTCGAGGCGCGGCGCTGGGGCGGCTACGGCAACTGGCTGCGCATCCGCCATTCGAACGGTCTTGAGACCGGCTACGGCCACCTGTCGCGCTACGCCTCGGGCATGCGCGCCGGCCAGCGGGTCCGCCAAGGCCAGGTCGTCGCCTATGTCGGCTCGACCGGCGCCTCGACCGGCCCGCACCTGCATTACGAAATCTGGCGCGGCGGACGGCGCATCAATCCGGCCGGCGTACGCACCACGGAGGGTGTCGTCCTGTCGGGCGCCGATCTGGTCGCCTTCCGCGCCGAGAAGGCCCGCATCGACCGCATCATCGCCGCGGGGGGCGAGCGTCGCCCGCAGGTCCAGCGCGCCAGCGCCGACGGTCTGCGTCCCGCCCAGTCCTGATTCCCGACCTCAGTTGTTGGCCGACGCCGCGATCAGGGCGTCGTCGAGGTCGCGCGCGCGCCCGGCCGCCTCTCGTCGTGACAGCCGCTCCGCATAGGCCTTGAAGGAGTCACGCTCGGGCAGGGTCTTGAACTGGAGGCCCCACATGATCTGGCTGCCGACGTAGACGTCCGCCGCGGAGAACCGGTCCCCGAGAATCCAGGGCCCGTCGGACACGGCGGTCTCCAATGCGTCCACGACCTGTTCAAAACTGCCATAGCCCGCCATCCCGGCCTTCTCGGCGGGCGCCAGCAGGTTCAGCGCCTTGGCGGTCACGGCCGCCTCGAGCGGGCCGGCCGTGAAGAACAGCCAGCGCAGCCAGGTTCCGCGGGCCGGATCGTCCAACGCCGGGGCCAGCCCCGCCTCGGGACAGGCGTCGGCGAGCCATGCGCAGATCGCCGCGCATTCGGTGACGGTGACGCCGCGCCAGGTGATCGCCGGCACCTTGCCCATGGGATTGATGGCCAGATACTCGGGCGCCTTCATAGTCGTGCCAAAATCCAGCACCACGGTGCGATAGGGGCGGCCGACCTCCTCCAGCATCCAGCGCGCAATCCGGCCGCGCGACATGGGGTTGGTGTAGAAGACGATTTCGTCATTGGACGGCTGGATCATCTGGGCCTCCCTCGTGTTTAGGGGGCCAGACTAGACCGACGGCGACATGGAACAAAGACGAAACATCCTCAAGGGCCTGCTGGCCACCGCCGTTTGGTCCGGCCTGGGGACGCCGGCCTGGGCGCGAGCCCCGTTCCAGTCAAGGCGGGTCGTGGTCGAGACCCGGGGCGCCGGGCCCGAGCTGATCCTGATCCCCGGTCTCGCCTCGACGGCGGCGGTGTGGAGCCGCATCACGTCCCGCCTTCCCGGTCGTCGCCTGCATCTGGTGTCGGTGCGGGGGTTCGGCGACCTGCCGCCCGGAGCGAACGGCGACGGGGCGATCATGGGCGCCGTCGCGAACGAGGTGCGCCGCTACATCGACGAGGCCGGGCTGGCGGCGCCGGCGGTCATCGGTCATTCCCTAGGCGGTCAGATCGCCCTCCGCGTAGCCGCCGACGCGCCGGACCGGATCGGCCGGCTGATGACGGTCGACGCCTCGCCCTTCTTTCCCGCCCTGATCAGCCCCGGCGCGACCGTCGGCGACGTCGAGCCGATCGCCCAGGTCGCCTACCAGGCGATCCAGATTCTCGGCGACGAGGGCCTGCGCGCGCGCGGCCAGGCCCTCGGGCTGGAGCTGGGCGGCGCGGCCGACGCCGTGTTCGGCTCGATGGGCTGGCAGGGCGGCGACCGGCGGGTGCTGGCCCAGGCGCTGTACGAAGTCATGACCGTGGACCTGCGCCACCGGCTCCCGGACATCACCGCGCCGGTGACGGTGGTCTATGGCTGGAGTCCCGACGAGGCGTCGCCGCGCAGCCGCACCGACGCCCTGTTCCGCGGCGCCTACGCCTCCCTGCCCCGCCCCGCCACCTTCGAGCGGATCGAGGGGGCCGAGCACATGGTCATGATCGACCAGCCGACGCGGTTCCTGGCGGCGGTGGAGCGGTTCCTGACCTGAGTTCAGTCCGCGTCGGGCTGATTATCCGGATGGGCGGCGACGAAGGCGGGGTGGGTCCGGGCGGCGAGGTCGACGGCCAGCAGGCGCGGGAAGGCCTCAAGCGGGACGTTGAACCGGCGGGCCGAATAGATCTGCGGGATCAGGTAGCAGTCGGCCAGGGTCGGGGCGGCGCCGAAGCACCAGCCGTCGCCGTGCGCCGTGACCAGCCGCTCCAGCGCGTCGAAGCCGGGCAGGATCCAGCGGGCGGCCCAGGCGTCGACGACGGCCTGATCGGCCCCGAAGGCCTCGCGCAGGGCCTTGCCGACGCGCAGGTTGTTCAGCGGATGGATGTCGCAGCCGATCAGGGCCGCCATGGCCCGGACGTGGGCCCGGTCGACCGCGCCGGCGGGGAGCAGCGGCGGAACGGGATGGGCCTCCTCCAGCCATTCGAGAATGGCCGGGCTCTGAGTCAGGACCGCGCCGTCGATCTCGAGGGCGGGGACCAGACCCTGCGGATTGAGCGCGATGAAGGCGTCGGATTTCTGGGCCCCGGTGCGCAGATCGACCCCGCGCTGGTCATAGGAGAGGCCCTTGAGATTCAGGGCGATGCGGGTGCGGTAGGCGGCGCCCGAGCGCCAGTAGCCATGCAGGATCATCGCGGCCTCACGGTGAAGGTCAGGGGCTGGAGGCCGCCGATGCTCGCCTCCACCCGGTCGCCGGGCTGGAGCGGGCCGACGCCCTCGGGGGTGCCGGTGAAGATCAGGTCGCCGGGACGGAGGTCCCATAGCGTCCGGGCCTTGGCGAGAATCTCGTCCGGGGCCCAGACCATGTCGTCCAGCCGTCCGGACTGGCGGACCTCGCCGTTGACCGACAGGGTGATCGGCGCGGCCGGATCGGGCAGGGCGCCGAGGGTCAGGGCGCCGCACGGAGCGGACTGGTCGAAGCCCTTGGCCGCGTCCCACGGCCGGCCCCTGGCCTTGGCCGCCGCCTGCAGGTCGCGACGGGTCAGGTCGCAGCCGACCGCCCAGCCGGCGATGGTCCCGTCCTCGCCCACCGCGCAGACCAGCTCGACCTCGTGATGCAGGTCGGCCGTGGCGGTCGGGAACTGCGGATCGGAACCGTCCGTCACCACCGCGTCCGCGGGCTTCGAGAAGAAGAAGGGCTCGGCCCGCTCGTGGCCCATCTCGCGGGCGTGGGCGGCGTAATTCTGGCCGACGCAGAGGATGCGGCGGACGGGCAGGCGCCCGGTCCGACCGACGATGGGGAGGGACGGCGTCGGAGCAGGCGGGAATAGCCAGTCGGTCATCGCCGTTGTCTAGAGCGGGATGCGCCGCTTCGCCAGCGCGCGCGCATGCTGCATTGCGGAACCGCCACGCCGGAGTGGCGTTCCGGCTCAGGGTTCTCTATCTAACCGTCAAGCTTGCAGAGCGGAGCGCGCACATCGCCACCACCAAGGCAGCACGGACAGCCGTGAAGAACGACATCAATACGCTGAAGGACGATCTGAAGAGCCTCGGCGCCGAGGAAAAGGCCCGTCTGCGCGAGAAGACGACGGCGGCTGAAGCGCGCCTCCGCGCCAAGGCGGCGGAAACCGAGGCGCGCCTGCGCGAACAGTCTGAAGTCCTGCGTGAACGCGCCCGCGGTTATTACGACACCGCCCGCGTGCGAGGCCAGGAATACTATGACGAAGCCTCCGAGCGCTTCGACGAAGCGCAGCGCTACCTGACCGAGCGGGTGCAGGAGCGCCCGATGCAGTCGACCGCCATCGCCCTCGGCGTCGGCGTCGTCCTCGGTATGCTGCTCGCTGGCCGTCGCCGCTGATGATGGGCGGAGGGCTGGCCCGCAAGCTGGCGAGAAAGGCCGTCGCGGCCGCCGTGGCCGCGGGCGCGGCCCTGGTCGCCGTGGTCGCCTTCGGGGCGACGATCTTCTACGCCCTGTGCCTCGTGGCGGCGCCGCTCGCGGCCGCCGCCCTGACCATGCTGCTGTTCGCCCTCGCGGCGCTGGCGGTGGTCGTGGTCTTCCTGCGGCGCGAGGCTGGCGAGGAAGAGGTCGAGGACGACGAGCCGATCGGGCTGGGCGAACGGGCCTATACGCTGTTCCGCCAGCGTCCGATCCTCGGCACGGCGGCGGCGCTGGCCGGGGGCTGGATATTCCTGCGCAACCCGGCTCTGGCGACCATGGTCGCGGCGGCGTTCACCGAAAAGTCGCACGGCCGCCGGCGGCGCTGACGCGGAACGGGCGCGGCCCCGGAGAGTTGATCCCGACAGGCGCGGCAGTTTCGAGCCGCTCCCCTTTTGGATCAACAAGTTCGGGAGTTCGTCATGCTTCGCTGGGCCCTCATTTTTCTTGTCCTCGCCCTGATCGCTGGCGCCCTCGGCGCGGGCGGCGTCGCGGGTCTGTCGATGAACATCGCCTATGTGCTGTTCGTCGTCTTCCTCATCCTGCTGGTCGTGCACTTCTTCCAGGGCAGGAGAGGCACCAGGATCTAGCCTGGGCCGAACAGTAAAGAGGGGCCGCGGTCATCGACCGCGGCCCCTTTCTCTTGCCCCCCGGCCAGCCGCTCAGGTCGCCGCCTGCTCGCGCTCGCCGGGAATGTTCGGGTCCGGGGCGGTGGCGCGCCGTCGGGTGTCCTGGCGACGCGGGAGGCGCCATTTCTGCCCCGGCTCGAAACGGTCGCCGGTCCAGGTGATGGCGGTGACGACGATCTCCTCCGCGTCCCAGTCAATCTGGTTGAAGCTCGGCGGGGCGCCGCGCTCACGGTGCGACAGGGTCCCGCAGCCGACCGCATAGGAGCAGTGGTCGCCGAGCTGGATCGGCAGGGCGAAGGGAACGTGGACATGGCCGGTGGCGACCAGGTCGACGCCGGCCTCGGCGAAGATCAACGCCGCCGCGTCGCCGCGCTTGACGTCGCCGGTCATCGGGGCGCCGATCATCTCGATCAGCGGGTGATGGCAGGCGAGGATGCGCAAGGCGCCGGCCGGGGCCTGGCGCAGTGCCTCCGCCGCCTTGCGGGTCTGGGCCAGGTCGATGACGCCCTTCGACCAGTTGGCGCGGGCCTGCCAGCCGCGCGCCGTGACCACGCCGCGCACCATCACCTCGGGGCTGAGGAATTGATGGTCGTGCGCCGGGTGGCCGATGGCCCGCTCGAACGCCCGCCACGGATGGAACAGGCGCGCCTTCAGGCTCCAGTAGGGCACGTCGTGATTGCCGACGATGACGAAGGTCGGTTCGGGCATGCTCCGGATCCAGTCGCTGGCGGCGGCGAACTCGTCCGGAAGGCCCTGCTGGGTGACGTCGCCGGTGATCAGCACCAGATCGCACGGCGTCGCGTGGGCGAACTCGAGCGCGGCGGCGCAGGCGTGGCGGTGCTCGCGGCCGAAATGCACGTCCGAGAACTGGAGCACACGCCCCACTAGACGCTGTCCTCCGCCGCCGCCGGGATCGGCGCCAAGGCCCGGAACGCCCGGCGGATGAATCGCACCCTCGCCTCGTGGCGCAACAACAGGGGTTCGCCGTCGACCACGGCCGGGATCCGCGAACGGGCGCGCAATGCGACCGTCTGCGTCGCCCGCGTCGTCACGGCCGGATCCTGACGCCAGTCGTCGAGCACGGCGTGGGCGGCGAGCCGGAAAGCCTGGCCCGCGTCGGCGGGGTTCATAGCGGCGGCCTCGAGCCCGGTGTCCTCGTCCATTGCGCTGGAGATCATCGGGCTGATCAGCACCAGGGCCTCGGCCCGGCGGGCCGGACGCCCGTCGAGCGAAAACCGCATCTGACCCGAAAACGCCCGCTTCAAGGCCCGACGGGCGTAGGCCCAGGCCAACCCCAGCTTGCCCACGCGGAGCGCCTCGCGGGCCGGCGCCCACAGGGCCGGCGATCCGAAGATGGCCGCGCAATAGAAGGCCTGGGTGGTCTGGCCGTCGGAGACCTCGCCGCCGGCGACGGTTTGCGGCGCACCCTCCTCGAGCGCGACCTTCAGCGCCGCCTTCCAGTCCGCGGTCCCGTAGAGCGCCTTGGGCAGCATGTTCATCGTGCCCCCCGGGAGCGGAGCGACCAACGGACCGTCAGGGCCCGCGCGCGAGGCGATGCTGCCGGCCGTTCCGTCGCCCGCGAGCACGAACAGCACGTCGGGTCGGGCGTCCAGCGCCGCCTGGATCTGGGCGTCGAACTGGCCCGACTCCAGCGTCACGACCGAGGTTTCGCAGGCGTAACCGTTCAGGATGGTTCCGGCCTCCTCGGCCGCCCGCGGCCCGACGCTGCCCGAAAGCGGATTCACCAGCATGATGACCCGTTTCAGCGACACATGGCTGGTCAGGACGCACGACCCCGCCTCCGTCCCGGGCGTGGCTTCGGGCGCGGTCGGTGTGTCGGCCGCCGGAGTCAGGGTTGCGCTCATGCCGCCCGAACGCCCGGCCCGGAGCGATGTTCCGGGCCGGGCGGCGGAAGCGTGACTATTGCTTCTTCAGTTCGTCCGAAGCCGCAGCCGCGCCCGCCTGGGCCGCGTCGCCGGCCTTGGCCGCGGCGGCTCCGGCGGCGTCGCCGGCCTGGTCCGCGACCTTGGGGGCTTCGCCCCGCACGGTGGCGTTCGCCTTCGAAATCCAGCCGTCCATCACGGCGCCGCCCCCCGACAGGGACTTCTCCATGACCCCGAGCACTGCTGTGAGCACCCCGAACAGGGCCAGGAGCGTGACCAGCAGGCCAACCAGCGGATTACCCCGCCGACGCTTGCCGCGGGCCCACACGGGACTGTGATCACCGTCGTCCGCCATGCGGACCGGTTCAGAAAAACGCATACGAAACCCCCGTCTCTCGCCCCATGCGGGGCCGGCCGCACCCTCCGTGCGACGTACTGCAAAGCCTAATACAGGCTCAATCAACAGCATAGCGGGGGAACCGTGACGGTTATCCAGCATTATCACCCGTGGGGCGAACCAGAGGGATGAAGGACATACCCATGAAAAAGGCAATCATCGCGATCGCCGGCGCCGGCCTGGTGGCTTCCGCCTGCGCCAGCGATCCTTACGGCGGCACCAATGAAACCGTCCGACAGGGCGCTATCGGCGCCGGCATCGGCGCAGTCGCCGGCGCGATCATCGGCAACAACGTCGGCGACGGCAACGCCGGCACCGGCGCGGCGATCGGCGCTGTCGTGGGCGGCGCTGCGGGCGCAATCCGTGGTTCGCAGCAGGACCGCGCCAACCAGCAGCGCTACCGGGACAGCCAGGGCCGGTACTACTACTGCTACGATAACCGTCAGACCGAGTGCTATTGGGAAAACGGCCAGCGGCGGTACTAGGCGCGCCGGATTTCAGGACTTCAGGGCGGTTCGTCATCTGGCGGGCCGCCCTTTCCACGCCGCGGCAGGAGGGCTGCATGAAGGGGCTGACTTTAGCTTTGGGCGCCGCGCTGGCCCTGACCGGCTGCGCCCTGACGCCCGGCGTCCGCGAGCGCAGCGACGTGGTCGCCGAGCCGAACGTCTGCACGCCGCAGCGGTTCGAGGTTTATTTCCGTGACAGCGAGGCGCGCCTGACTGACGCGGCGCGGCACGCCATCGGCCTGACCGCAACCCAGCTGCAGGGCTGCGAGATCCGCCAGGTCAACGTCATCGGCCTCGCCGACGCGCGGGGCGGACCTACCGCCAACCTGGACCTGTCCGAGCGCCGCGCCCTGGCCGTGGCCGAGGCGCTGGAAGCGGCCGGCTGGCCCTCGCCGGTATTCAGCCTGATCGTCGCCGGCGAGTCGGGCTCGGTGACCGCCGAGGGGGCCAGCGAACCGATGCGGCGCCGAACCGAGGTTCTGGTCGACGCCGCGCCCCGTTGAGCCGGCGCGGCTGAGACAGCACGCCGCGTGACGGAGGCGGGGCGACGCGGCTAAGGTCCCGCCGTGATCCGCTTCCTGAATTTATTCGTCCTGCTGGGACTGCTGCTCGCCCCGTCCCAAGCGGTGGCGCAGGACGGGCGCGTGCAGCGTACCGAGCGGATCGCGGCCGAACTGGCGCCCATGTCGCAATGGGCCGCGCCCGGGTCGACGGCCGTCGTGGCGGTGCGGCAGGACATCGAGCCCGGCTGGCACACCTACTGGCGCAATCCGGGCGATTCCGGGGGTCCGACCACCCTGACCTGGACCCTGCCCGGCGGCGTCCAGGCCGGCGACATCGTCTGGCCCCTGCCCCAGCGGCAGCGGCTGCAGTCGCTGATGAACTACGGCTATTCCGGCCAGGTCTATCTGCCCGTCCCGATCCAGATTCCGGCCGATGCGCAGCCGGGAACCCGCCTGCCACTGCGGGTGAAGGCGCTGTTCTTCGTGTGCAGCGCCGAGATGTGCGTGCCCGACGAGCTGGCCCTGTCGCTCGACCTGCCGATCCGCGACGGCGCCGCGCCGCTCGACGCCGAACACGGCGCGGCCATCCAGCGCATCGTCGAGACCGCCCCCCGCCCCGCCGACGTCTCGGCCCGGATCACCGTGCAGGACGGCGTCGCCACCCTGACCGCCGCCGGCGGGCCGCTGGCCGGGCGTGAGCCGGGGCCGAGCTATTTCTTCCCGTTCGAGCCGGGGATGATCGATCACGCCGCGCCGCAGTCCGGCCGCTACGGGCCCGAGGGCCTGGCGCTGGCGCTGACCCCCGGCGCGGAACTCGCGGGGGCCGGGACGCCGCTCCGGGGCGTGCTGAGCACAGGACTCGGCGCGTTCGAGATCGCCGCCGAGGTCGGACCGCCGCTGGCGGGAACCGGCGGCTCCGGCGATCTGGCCCCGGCGCCGGAAGACACTTCCGCCGCCGAAGCGGAAACCGGATCGGCCGCCGGGTTCGTGCAGGCCGCCCTGTTCGCCTTGCTGGGCGGGCTGATCCTCAACCTGATGCCGTGTGTGTTTCCGATCCTGGCCATGAAGGCGGCGGCGCTCGCCGGAGCCGCGCACGACGCGCCCCGGGCGCGTCGCGACGGCCTCGCCTTCCTCGCGGGCGTGCTGGTCACTTTCGTGCTGTTGGCGGGGGCGTTGCTGGCGCTGCGGGCGGCCGGGCAGGCCGCGGGCTGGGGCTTCCAGCTGCAGTCGCCGGCGATGACGGCCGGGCTGGCCTTGCTGATGCTGGCGGTCGGCCTGAACCTGTCAGGGGTCTTCCACGTCGGGGCGGGAGTGCAGGGCGCGGGATCGGGTCCGCTGGCCCGGCTCGGCGGAACGGCCGGCGCCTTTTTGACAGGGGTGCTGGCGGTGGTGGTCGCCGCGCCCTGCACCGCCCCGTTCATGGCCGTGGCGCTCGGCGCGGCCCTGCTGATGCCGTGGCCGATGGCGCTGGCGGTCTTCCTGATGCTCGGGCTGGGCCTCGCCCTGCCCTATGTGCTGATCAGCCTGACGCCGGGGCTGCTGTCGCGCCTGCCAAGGCCCGGTCCGTGGATGGAGCGGCTCAAGGGCCTGCTCGCCTTCCCGATGTACGGCGCCGCCCTGTGGCTGGCCTGGGTGTTCAGCCGCCAGACCGGCGCGGAGGCGCTGGGGCTGCTGTTCATCGCCGGCCTGCTGCTGGCGCTCGGCGGATGGCTGCTCGGATTGGCCCAAAGCGAGCGGGCGCTTGGCCGTCGCGGTCTGTGGCTGGCCGCAGCGGGCGGGGCGGCGCTGGTCCTTGCGGTCGCCGGTCTGTTCGTCGCGATCCGCCTGCCTGCAGCGTCGCCCGGGAGGCCGGCGGCGACCGAGAGCGGTCGACTGCCCGCCGCGCCGTGGTCGGCGCAGGCCGTGGAGGCGGCGCTCGCCGAGGGACGCCCCGTCTTGGTCAATTTCACCGCCGACTGGTGCGTGACCTGCAAGATCAACGAGGCGGGGGCGCTGCACTCCGCCCGCACCGGCGAGGCGTTCCGGGCGGCGAACGCTGTCTATCTTGTCGGCGACTGGACCCGCCGCGACGACCTGATCACCGCCGAACTGGAACGGCACGGCCGCTCGGGCGTGCCCCTGTACCTGCTTTATGTGCCCGGCGAGACCGCGCCCCGCATCCTGCCGCAACTGCTGACCGAGGGCGTGGTGATCGAGGCGCTGGACAGCGCCCGGACCGTCAGACCTCGGGCTGGGGCGGCGCGGTGATGACCTCGACGTTGTCGTTGAGCAGATAGGCCAGCTCGTCCAGCGCGACGCGGCGCTCGGCCGGCGTAGACGCGCCCTCGACGGCCGCGACCTTGACCGGGATATCCTCGGAAATGCCGCGCAGGATGCATTTCAGGTCGCCGTCCGTGCCGCGCTCCTTGAGGATCAGGTGGCCCTGCATGTCCAGCGCGGCCAGTTCGGAGGCCTGGCTCTTGAAGCGGCTGAAGTCCGGGCCGGTGAAGAATTCGGCCTGATCGCCGGCGCCGGCGGCCAGCCAGCCCTGCACCTCGGTGCGCAGCATGCCCGAGCGCGTCACGATGTCGGCGAACAGGGGCTCTCCGGCTACCGAGACGGGGGCGTCCGCCGCGGCCGGCGGCTGGGCCGCAGCCATGGCCACGTTGGGGTCCGAGAGCAGCAGGGAGAGGGTCAGGGCGACGCCGCAGGACATGGCGAACCTCATAATGTTTGGCCGAATCGTGGTTTCGGCGTTGAACCGGCTTACGCCCGACCCGTAAACGAGGGTTTACCTTCCTCCCGTCGAGTTCACCGATGACCGCTCGCTCCCAGGCCCTCGAAATGCTCCGCGCCGTGGCGCGCAAGGACGCCGGGGCGCGCATCGTCCACCAGTTCGCGGCCGATCGGCGGCGCACCGAACGCATGGGAGTCGAGGCCGCCGGCCTCTATCTCGATCTGTCGAAACAGTCGTGGAGCGCCGAGGGCTTCGAGGCGGCGCTGGACCTGGCGCGGACCTGCGATGTCGAGGGCCGGCGCGACGCCCTGTTCGGGGGCGAGGCGGTGAACAACACCGAAGGGCGGGCCGTGTTGCACCCGGCCCTGCGCGCCGCCGACGACGCCGATTTCCGCGCCCTCGGCGAGCCGGTCTCGAAAGAGGTGGCGGCGACCCGGCGCGAAATCGCGAAATTCGCCACCGACATCGGCTCGGGCGCCGAGACCGGCGGGACCAAGCAGCCATTCACGGCCATCGTCCATATCGGCATCGGCGGGTCGGACCTGGGGCCGCGCCTGCTGTGGGACGCGCTGCGGCCGCTGGAGCCGACCATCGACCTGCGCTTCGTGGCCAATATCGACCCGCGCGACATGGGCGAGGCCCTGGCCGGGCTGGATCCCGAGACCACGCTGGTGGTGGTGGTGTCCAAGACCTTCACCACCCAGGAGACGCTGGCCAACGCCGACCTGGCCAAGGCCTGGCTGGCCGAGAGCCTGTCGCCGCGGCGCATGGTCCGACATCTGGTGGGAGTCACGGCGGCGCCGGACAAGGCCGAGGCCTGGGGCTGCGGGCGGACCTTCGGCTTCCGGGACTGGGTCGGCGGCCGTTATTCGCTGTGGTCGGCGGTCAGCCTGTCGGTGGCGGTGGCGCTGGGGTGGGACGTGTTCGAACGGGTGCTGGCCGGCGCGCGCGCCATGGACGAGCATTTTTTGACGGCAGACATCGAACGCAACGCGCCGGTGCTGCTGGCGCTTGCGCAAGTCTACAACGTCGAAGGCCGCGACCGGCACGCCCGCACCGTCGCCCCCTACGCCCACGGCCTGCGCCGCCTGCCGGCCTTCCTGCAGCAGCTGGAGATGGAGTCCAACGGCAAGCGGGTGAAGCGCGACGGCTCGCCCGTCGACACCGCCACCGGTCCCATCGTGTTCGGCGAACCGGGCACCAACGGCCAGCACGCCTTCTTCCAGCAGATTCATCAGGGCCCGCAGGTGGTCCCGGCCGAGTTCATCGTGGTCGGCCACACCTCCGACGCGGCCGTCCACGCCCGCGAGGGCGACGCGCCGCTGTGGTCGAACGCCCTGGCCCAGGCGCAGGCGCTGATGGTCGGAAAGAGCGAGGCCGAGGCGCGGGCGGAATTGCTGGCGGCGGGCGCCGACGCGGCGGAAGCGGACCGTCTGGCCCCGCACAAGACCTTCCCCGGCGACCGGCCGTCGACGACCATCCTGATGGACACCCTGACGCCCGAAGCGGTCGGCGCCCTGATCGCCCTCTATGAGCACAAGACCTTCGTCGAGGGCGTCATCTGGGACATCAACAGCTTCGACCAATGGGGCGTCGAACTGGGCAAGGTTCTGGCGAAGGCGATCCTGCAGGACGTGCAGGCCGGCGAGCCGTCGGCGGGGCTGGACCCGTCCACCGCCGAGCTGATGAAGCGGCTGATGGTGTGAGGTCCGGCAAAGCGGTCAGGCCGCCAGCGGTGGCGGTAAGTCAGACGCGCGGCGACGTTCTTATCCAACGCAACCTTGAACCCAGGCAACAGCAATCCGGTTGCGGGTCAGGGCAGCCCTGAACGCGAGAAGCCCTCGCCGTTTGCGGCAAGGGCTTCTTTCCGGGTCCGTCAGTCGCTTTCGCTGTCGTCGTCGGTCACGGCCACGACGCCGGCGACGAGCAGGGCCGCCCCAATGAGCAGAACCGGCAGCGGAAGGCCGGCGAACTCCTCGGAGGATCCGGCGTCGGCGCCGAGGCGATCGCCAACGCGGGCCGTGGCGGAGTCATTGGCCGCCGCGGCCTGACCGGCGACGAGCAGCAGGCCTGCGGTGATGGCGGTGATGGTCTTCTTCACGGGCGTTCCCCCAGTGGGTTTGTGGAAGCTTTGCCTTACAATCCCAAGTAACGGGTGTCTCTACAAAAACGCGAGCGGCTGCACCACGCCGGCGCTATATCGCGCATGCGCCATAGGGGCGCGGGGCCTTAATGCGCGGCGCACTGACAAAAATCCCGCGTGAAAAAGGCGGACGCCGTTTCCGGCGCCCGCCTTCCTCGCCCACGCCCGGCCAGACTCACGCGACCGGGCGAATGGTGTGCTCGCTACCAGCGACGGTCGTAGCGGTAGTCGCGATCGTAGCGGCGGTCGTCGCGGCGCTCGCGGCGGTACTCGCGGCGGTCACGGCGCTGTTCCCAGCGCGGCTCGCGGCTGTTGATGCCGTGCTCGCGCTCCCAATGGCCGCGGTTCCGGTAGCAGCGGCCGCCGCGGTAGTAGTTGCAGTCGTCATCGCGACCCGCGCTGGCACCCAGGGCGGCGCCGGCCAGCGCGCCGCCGGCGATATAGGTTCCGTCGCCGTTGCCGATCACCGCGCCGGCGAGGGCGCCGACGGCGGCCCCGATCAGGACGTCCTCGGTGCGGTCGTTGTCGCGGTCGCGATCATTGTAGCGGCTCTGGGCGTCAGCCGGCGTGGCGACGGCCAGCCCGAGCGCCATGGCGCCGACCACGGCGGGGGTGGTGAGAGCGATCTTCGAAAGCGTCTTCATGGTCGGTCCTTTCCCGGTTCTCGCGCAGTGTGCGCCGGTGAAGCTGGCGTTATGCGCCTGGTCGCCTGAACGCCCCGGCCGGCGGCCGTTCATCGTGCGTTCATCGGGGTCCGTCGCGCCGCCGAATTCGCGAGCCGCGGCGCTTGACGCCCGGCATGGGGAGCCCTACCTGCCCCTCGCGTTAGCACTCTGACGACATGGCTGCCAAAACGGCCGCGTCGGAGCGCTCGATCAAACTGTTTGGGAGACACTGAAGATGGCGTTTCGTCCGCTCGGCGACCGCGTGCTCGTGAAGCGCGTGGAAGAAGAATCCAAGACCAAGGGCGGGATCATCATCCCCGACACCGCCAAGGAAAAGCCCCAAGAAGGCGAAGTCATCTCGGTCGGGCCGGGCCTCCGCGACGAAAGCGGCAAGGTCAACGCCCTCGAGCTGAAGGCCGGCGACCGCATCCTGTTCGGCAAGTGGTCGGGCACCGAGGGCACCCGCGCCTTCCGAACCTTTCCCCTGACAACACAGAATTAGGAGCAGCCTCACATGGCCGCGAAACAAGTTCAGTTCTCCACCGAAGCCCGCGAGAAGATGCTGCGGGGCGTCAACGTCCTCGCCAACGCCGTCAAGGTGACCCTGGGCCCGAAAGGCCGCAACGTCATCATCCAGAAGTCCTTCGGCGCCCCGCGCTCGACCAAGGACGGCGTCTCGGTGGCCAAGGAAATCGAGCTGGAGGACGCCTTCGAGAACATGGGCGCCCAGCTGATCCGCGAAGTCGCCTCCAAGACCAATGACAAGGCCGGCGACGGCACCACCACCGCCACCGTCCTGGCCCAGTCGATCGTGCAGGAAGGCCTCAAGTCCGTCGCCGCCGGCATGAACCCGATGGATCTGAAGCGCGGCATCGACAAGGCCGTCGCCGCGGTCATCGCCGACATCAAGGCCTCCTCCAAGAAGGTCAGCGCCAACTCCGAGATCGCCCAGGTCGGCACCATCTCGGCCAACGGCGACATCGAGGTCGGCGAGATGATCGCCAAGGCGATGGAAAAGGTCGGCAACGAGGGCGTCATCACGGTCGAGGAAGCCAAGACCGCCGAGACCGAGCTCGACGTCGTCGAGGGCATGCAGTTCGACCGCGGCTACCTGTCGCCCTACTTCATCACCAACGCCGACAAGATGGAGGCCCAGCTCGAGGAGCCTCTGATCCTGCTGTTCGAGAAGAAGCTCTCCTCGCTGCAGGCCATGCTGCCGATCCTCGAAGCCGTCGTCCAAAGCGGCCGCCCGCTGGTCATCATCGCCGAGGACATCGAGGGCGAGGCCCTGGCCACGCTCGTCGTCAACAAGCTGCGCGGCGGCCTGCGCGTCGCCGCCGTCAAGGCTCCGGGCTTCGGTGATCGCCGCAAGGCCATGCTGGAGGACATCGCCGTCCTGACCGGCGGCCAGGTGATCTCGGAAGACCTCGGCATCAAGCTCGAGAACGTCACCCTCGACATGCTCGGCAAGGCCAAGAAGGTCACCATCACCAAGGACGACACCACCATCGTCGACGGCGCCGGTGAAAAGGCCGCGATCGAGGCCCGCGTCTCGCAGATCAAGAAGCAGATCGAGGACACCACCTCGGACTACGACAAGGAGAAGCTGCAGGAACGTCTGGCCAAGCTGGCCGGCGGCGTCGCGGTCATCCGCGTCGGCGGCTCGACCGAGGTCGAGGTCAAGGAGAAGAAGGACCGCGTCGACGACGCCCTCAACGCCACCCGCGCGGCGGTCGAGGAAGGCATCGTCCCCGGCGGCGGCATCGCCCTGCTCAAGGCGACCAAGGCGCTGGAAGGCCTGAGCGGCGACAACGCCGACCAGACCGCCGGCATCGCCATCATCCGCCGCGCCATCCAGGCCCCGATCCGTCAGATCGTCGAGAACGCCGGCGTCGAGGGCTCGATCGTGGTCGGCAAGGTGCTGGACAACAAGTCCGCCACCTACGGCTTCAACGCCCAGACGGAAGAGTACGGCGACCTGGTCGCCATGGGCGTCATCGACCCCGCCAAGGTGGTCCGCACCGCCCTGCAGGACGCCGCCTCGGTGGCCGGCATCATGATCACCACCGAAGCCGCGGTGGCCGACGCGCCGAAGAAGGCCTCGGCCGGCGGCGCGCCCGACATGGGCGGCATGGGCGGCGGCATGGGCGGGATGGACTTCTGATCCAGAAGTTCAGCCTGAGCTGAACTGAGACAGACGAGGGCGGGTCCGGAAACGGGCCCGCCCTTTTTCGTGGTTGCGGTGGCGACGTATTGGCGCCGTGTAACCATCTCGATATCCGGGCGTTACGGCTCAGCTGAACATGAGAGGACGCATGGCGAACGGTGAAATCAGGGGCCGAGATGACGCGGCGTTCGGGATTTCCGGACTGGACGACATCCTCGCGGGGGGACTGGAACGGGACCGGCTGTATCTGCTGGAGGGGGCGCCCGGCACAGGCAAGACCACGGCGGCGATGTGCTTCCTGCTGGAAGGGGCGGAGCGCGGCGAGCGCTGCCTGTACATCACCCTGTCCGAGACCGAGGAGGAGCTGCGCGGAACGGCGCGGTCGCACGAATGGTCGCTGGAGGGGATCGACATCTTCGAACTGGTCCCGCCCGAGAGCCTGCTGGACGAGCAGCAGCAGCAGAGCCTGCTGTACTCCTCGGACCTGGAGCTCGGCGAGACGACGCGGATGATCTTCGACGCGGTGGAGCGGGTGGGGCCGAAGCGGGTGGTCGTCGACAGCCTCTCCGAGATCCGGCTGCTGGCCCAGGGGTCGCTGAGGTACCGGCGCCAGGTGCTGGCGCTGAAGCACTATTTCGCCAAGCGCGGGGCCACGGTGCTGCTGCTCGACGACCTGACCACCGACGCCAACGACAAGACCGTGCACAGCGTGGCGCACGGGGTCGTCCAGCTGCAGGAGCTGGCCCCGGAATACGGGGCAGAGCGGCGGCGGGTCCGGGTAATCAAATATCGCGGCCGGCGCTTCCGCGGCGGCTATCACGACTTCACCATCAAGACCGGCGGGCTGGAAGTCTATCCGCGCATCGTGGCCTCGGAACACCGGACGGCGTTCGACCGCAGCCAGGTGTCGAGCGGCGTGGCCGGACTGGACCAGCTGCTGGGCGGCGGCGTGGAGCGGGGCTCCAGCGCCCTGATCCTCGGGCCGGCGGGGACGGGCAAGTCTCTGTTCGCGCTGAATTTCGCGGTCTCGGCGGTGAAACGGGGCGAGAAGGCCGCGCTGTTCATCTTCGACGAGGAGCTGGGACTGCTGTTCGACCGCATGCGGGCGCTGGGCATCGACCTGGAGGCGATGCGGGAGGCGGGGTCGCTAACCATCGAACAGGTCGACGCGGCCGAATTGTCGCCGGGCGAGTTCGCCGCAAGGGTTCGGCGCTGCGTCTCGGAGAAGGACATCAAGACGGTCGTGATCGACAGCCTGAACGGCTACCAGGCGTCGATGCCGCAAGAGCAGTTCCTGGTGCTGCACATCCACGAACTGCTGCAGTACCTGAACCGGCAGGGGGCCTCCACCTTCCTGACCGTGGCCCAGCATGGGCTGGTCGGGGACATGAAGGCGCCGGTGGACGTGACCTATCTGGCCGACACCGTGATCCTGCTGCGCTATTTCGAGGCGCTGGGGCATGTGAGACGGGCGGTCTCGGTGATCAAGAAGCGCGCGGGCGGGCACGAAAAAACCATCCGCGAGTTCGAGATCGGCCAGGCCGGCCTGTCGATGGGCGAGCCGCTGGCGGGCTTCCAGGGCGTGTTGCGCGGCGTGCCGAACTTCGTCGGGCAGGGCTCGGGCCTGATGGGCGACGCCTCCGCATGAGTGACGGGGGCGGTCTTTCGGAGCGGGCGCTGGTGTTGGCCCCGGCGGGGCGCGACGCCGCCATCGCGGCCGCCATCCTGAAGGAGGCGGGAGTCCCGGCGCTGGTCTGCGATACGCTCGACATGCTGCGCGAGCGGCTCGAGGAGGGCGCCGGCCTGGCGGTGGTCGTCGAGGAGGCGCTGCGCGACTGCGATCTGACGGCCCTGTCGGCGTGGATAGAGGCGCAGCCGTCCTGGTCCGATTTTCCGTTCGTCATGCTCACCCAGCGCGGCGGCAGCGTCGAACGGAACCCGGTGGCGCAGCGGCTGTCGGTGACGCTGGGCAACGTCAGCTTTCTGGAGCGGCCGTTCCATCCCACCACCCTGGTCAGCGCCGTCCGCACGGCGCTGCGTGGACGCAGGCGGCAGTATGAGGCCCGGGAGCGGATCGAGGAGATCCGGCGCGCGGAGGCGATGCTGGAGCGCCGCGTCGCCGAGCGCACCGCCGAACTGGAAGCCGCCAACCGGCAGCTGGCCTCGCAGATCGGCGAGCGGGAGAAGGTGGAATCCGCCCTGCGGCAGGCGCAACGGCTGGAGGCCGTCGGCCAGCTGACCTCGGGCGTCGCCCACGACTTCAACAACCTGCTGACGGTGATCCTCGGCAACGTCGAACAGATGCGGAAGCAGGCCGTGGACCCGGTCCTGAAGCGGCGGCTGGCGATGATGAGCGAGGCCTCGCACCGGGGCGCGCGACTGACCGCGCAGATGCTGGCCTTCTCCCGGCAGCAGAAGCTGGAGCCGCGTCCTGTCGATCTGAACGACACGGTGCTGAGCATGCGGGACCTGTTGCAAAGCACGATCGGCGGCAGCGTGCAGATCGCCGCGCCCCAACTGGCGGAGGGGCTGTGGCCGGCGATGATCGATCCGACCCAGATCGAACTCGTGATCCTGAACCTAGCCATCAATGCCCGGGACGCGATGGAGGTGGGCGGGTCGCTGACCATCAGCACGGCCAACGTCGTGCTGGGCGAGCCCGACGCCCCCGAAGCGCCGCCGCCGGGAGAGTATGTGATGGTGTCGGTGAGCGACACCGGCTCGGGCATGACCGATGAAGTGCGAACGCGGGCCTTCGAGCCCTTCTTCACCACCAAGGAGGTCGGCAAGGGGTCGGGTCTCGGACTCAGCCAGGTGTTCGGTCTGGCGAAACAGTCGGGCGGGGGACTCGGTCTCGAGACGGATGTCGGTCGAGGCACCACCATCAAGGTGTTCCTGCCGCGAGCGAACGAGGCGCCGGTCGGCCAGGTCGCCGAGCCGGGGGCTGCGCCGACGGCCCCCGGCGATCACCTGATGGTGCTGGTCGTCGATGACGACGATGCGGTTCGCGAGGTCACCGCCGGCCTGCTGGTCGATCTGGGCTACAACGTCATGGAGGCCGGCAGCGGGGGCGCGGCGCTCGACCTGATCGAGCGGCATCAGATCAGCGCGGTGGTGCTGGATTTCGCGATGCCCGGCATGAACGGCGCCGACCTGGCGCGCGAGCTGAGGGCGCGGCAACCGCGGGTGCCGATCCTGTTCGCGACCGGCTATGCGGACGCCGAGGCCCTGATGGGGGTCGGAGACCACCAGATCGTTCACAAGCCCTTCGTGCAGGCGGAACTGGCGCGCAAGCTGTCGCGCAGTTTCGCGGCGGCCTGACGCGCTTCATCGCCGCAATGGTGGGGCGGCGCCGCCGCGTCCGGAAGCGGTTCGCCGGGGCGGGGTGAACCGGCGCCGTTGCCGGACGTTGGGCCGCGATGACGAGCTCACGCGATCCCCAGACCTGCCGACGGGCCCTGCGCGAAATCGGGGAGATCGCGGCCGTGGCGGGGCTGGAAGACAGCCAGATGACCGACCAGGAGGCGCTGCAGAGCATCGCCGCTATCGCCGAATGGGTGACCAAGGAAGCGCCGGGGGCGCGGGCCGACTGCGGCGAGGTGGTGCGAAGGCTGGGGCGGATGACGGCCGGGGTGGACTTCGAGGCGCTGGGGGACCGGGAGGCGCAGGGGCTGTTCGGGGAGGTGCTGGGGGTGCTGGAGGGGGCGGGAGGCCGAGGCTGATCGGGGACCCCGGTCGTGCGGGCGGTGCGAGGGGGTGGGAACGGCCTGCGGCTTGGGTTACGCATACGCCGACCGTCCTTTTGGGGGAAATCCACATGCGTCTCGTCTCGCTCGCCGCCATTCTCGCCGTCATCGCGCCCGCCGCGCCCGTCTGGGCCCATGCGCCCTACGAGGCGCCCGCCGCGGCGTCCGCCGTCCAGGCCGCGCCGCTGCAGGCCGCGCCGGTTTCGGATCTGGTGGCGCGGGTCGACATTCCGTGGTCGCGCTTCACGCTCGACAACGGCCTGACGGTGCTGGTGCACGAGGACCACAAGGCGCCGGTGGTGGCGGTGTCGGTCTGGTACAACGTCGGCTCCAAGGACGAGCCGGCCGGCTCGACCGGCTTCGCCCACCTGTTCGAGCACCTGATGTTCGGCGGCTCGGAGAACGCGCCGGGCAGCTATCTGGGGCGGATGCGCAACCTCGGGCCGACCAATCTGAACGGCACGACCTGGTTCGACCGCACCAACTATTTCGAAACCGTGCCGACGCCGGCGCTGGAGCAGGCGCTGTTCCTCGAGAGCGACCGCATGGGCTATCTGCTCGGCGAGGTCGGGCAGGAGGTGCTCGATCTGCAGCGCGGCGTGGTGCAGAACGAGAAGCGCCAGGGCGACAACCAGCCGTACGGCCTGTTCGAATACGCCCAGCTGGAGGCGCTGTTCCCCGAGGGCCATCCCTACCGCCACTCGACCATCGGCTCGATGGCCGACCTGGACGCCGCCAGCCTCGAGACGGTGCGCAACTGGTTCCGCGAGAACTATGGACCGAACAACGCCGTGCTGGTGCTGTCGGGCGATATCGACGAGGCCACCGCCCGGACCCTGACCGAGCGCTATTTCGGCGCCATTCCGCGCGGGCCGGTGAACACCCCGGCCGAGGCGCCGATCCCGACCCTCGCCGCGCCGGTCAACGCCGTGATGAGCGACCGCGTCGCCAATGTCCGCCTGACCCGCAGCTGGGCCGTGCCCGGGCTGCTGGACGAGGACGCCGTGCCGCTGGCCGTGGGCGCCTCGGTGCTGGGCGGGCTGGCCAGCTCGCGGCTGGACAACGAACTGGTGCGCGAGGACCAGACCGCTGTCTCGGTCAGCAGCTCCCTGTCCGACTTCCACCGCGTCGGCATCTTCGACATCGCCGTCAATGTGAAGCCCGGGCAGGATCCGGCGGCCGTCGAGGCCCGGCTGGCCGCCATCCTCGCCGACCTGATCGCCAACGGTCCGACGGAGGACGAGGTCGAGCGCGTCGCCACCACCTACGCCTCGCGCACCATCCAGCGGCTGGAGCAGGTCAACGGCAAGGCCTCGGTGCTGGCCGAGGGTCAGCTCTATGCGGGCGACCCCGACCACTACAAACATCAGCTGGAAGCCTATGCCTCGGTCACGCCGGCCCAGGTGCAGGCGGCGCTGCAGAAGTGGCTGACGCGGCCCGCCTACAGCCTGACCATCCAGCCCGGCGAGCGTGAAGCCTATGTCGAGGCCGCCGCCGCGCCGTCGGGCGCCGCCCCGGTCGAGGCCGCGGCGATCGAACGGGTCGAGCGCATGCCCATGCCGGCGATCGGCGACGTGTCCGACCTGAACTTCCCGGCCGTCGAGCGCGCGCGCCTGTCGAACGGCGTGGAGATCGTCTACGCCCGCAGCACCACCGTGCCGGTGACCCACGTGGCGGTCGAGTTCGACGCCGGCTACGCCGCCGACCGCGCCGACCGTCTCGGCGCCCACAGCCTGATGCTGGACCTGCTGGACGACGGCACCACGACGCGCAACTCGACCCAGCTGGCCGAGGAGGAGGAGCGTCTCGGCGCCTCGATCAACACCGGGGCCTCGATGGACCGGTCGGCCGCCAGCCTGACGGCGGTGACCACCAATCTGCAGCCGTCTCTGGTTCTGCTGTCGGACGTGGTGCGCAACCCCGCCTTCGCGCCGGACGAGGTCGAGCGGCTGCGTCAGCAGCGCCTGTCCTCGATCGCCAACGAGCGGACCTCGCCCAACGCCCTGGCCATTCGCGCCCTGCCGCCGCTGCTGTACGGCGAGGGCAGCCCCTACGGGCGTCCGTTCACCGGCACCGGCGACGAGGCCAGCATCGCCGCCCTGACCCGGGCCGACCTGGCGGCCGAGCACGCCGCCTGGATCCGGCCGGACAACGCCACCATCTTCGTGGTCTCCGACCTGCCGCTCTCCGAGATCACGTCGCAGCTGGAGGCCGCGTTCGGCGACTGGCGCGCCCCGGCGTCCGCCAGGGGGGTGAAGACGTTCGGGGACGCCGTTCCGACCACCGCCAGCCGCATCGTCCTGATCGACCGGCCGCAGTCGCCGCAGTCGCTGATCTACGGCGGGGCGGTGCTGCCGATGTCCGGCACGGACGACCTGCTGACCCTGAACACGGCCAACTCCGTCCTGGGCACCGACTTCCTGTCCCGGATCAACGCCGACCTGCGCGAGACCAAGGGCTGGTCCTACGGGGTGCGCGGCACGGTCAACGCGCTGGAGCACCAGGTCCCCTACCTGATCTCGGCCCCGGTGCAGGCCAACCGCACCGGCGAGTCGATCGCCGCCCTGCTGGAGCAATACAACAGCTTCCTCGGGGCCAACGGCGTCACGCCGGCCGAGCTGGAGCGCACCATCAACGGCAATACCCGGTCGCTGGCGGGCAGCTTCGAGACGTCGGGCCAACTGCTCAACGCCCTGCGCAGCAACGCCCTCTACCAGCGTCCGGACGACTACTACGAGACCCTCGCGAGCCGGACGCGGGCGTTGACGGCGGCCGAACTCGACGCCGCCGCCCGGGCCGCCATCGACCCGTCGCGGTTCGTCTGGATCGTGGTCGGCGACGCCTCGGTGGTTCAGCCCCAGCTGGAGGCGCTCGGTCTGCCGGTGGAGGTGCGTCCGGCGCAATAGGGCGAGCGGGCCGGACGACCTCAGGGTTTGGCAATTGTAAGGAAACCCGGCCGACAATGTCGGGCAACTGATTGACGACCCGGACGTTGTGTCCGATCGCAGGATCGCGAGGGGGGTCATCGAAGATGCGTCATCTCCGGCGGGGAGCCGCTGCGGCTGTTCTTCTTGTCATCCCGGCCGTGGCTCAGGCGGAGGGGGCTCCGGCCGCCCCCTCGAGCCCGCAGCAGCTTATCCGGGTCGGGTTGGACGACCAGGACCTGACGCGACTGTCGCTCGAAGAACTGTCGATGGTCGAGGTGACCTCGGTGTCGCGCCGGCCCGAGGCCTTGGCCGAGGCGGCGGCGGCGATCTATGTGATCAGCGCCGAGGACATCCGCCGCTCGGGCGTGACCAGCCTGCCCGAGGCGCTGAGGCTGGCTCCAAATCTCAACGTGCAGCGGGTCAACGCCGTCGACTACGCCATCACCGCGCGCGGCTTCAACGGTTTCGAGACCTCCAACAAACTGCTGGTGCTGATCGACGGGCGGAGCATCTATTCGACCCTGCACTCGGGCGTGCTCTGGGACGCCCACGACGTGATGCTGCAGGACGTCGAACGGATCGAGGTGATCAGCGGTCCGGGCGGGGCGCTGTACGGCTCCAATGCCATGAACGGGGTGATCAACATCGTCACCCGATCGGCGCTCGAAACCCGGGGGACGCTGCTCAGCGCGGGCGTCGGCGACGAGGATGCGACCGTCGCCCTTCGCCACGGCGGCGATCTCGGCGAGGCGGGGGCGTGGCGGGCCTGGTTGACCGGCCACCGAAGGGGCGAGAGCCGCGCCAGGACCGGCGAGGAAGCCAATGACGACGCCGAGGGCGTGCGGGCGGGGGCGCGGGCGGACTGGCTGGTCGGCGAGAACCGGCTGACCCTGCAGGGCGACGCCTTCGACAACGAAGTGGCGATCAACGAGAACCTGCTGGGCGTGGACACCAACGTGCGGGGAGCCAATGTGCTGGGCCGCTGGAATCGGCCGCTGGCCGGCGGCGAACTGCAGGTCCAGGCCTATTTCGATCGCTATGAGCGGGAGGAGCCGGGCTCGCTCGAGGAATCGGACACCTGGGATCTGTCGGTGCAACACGCCTTCGCGATGGGTCCCCACCATTTCGTGCTGGGCGCCGGGCACCGCGAGGTGCAGTCCCGCTTCCTGGCCCCGGGGAGCATCGCCTTCCTCGACCCGGCCGAGCGAACGCTGACGCTGACCAATGTCTTCGCGCAGGACCAGATCGCGCTGGGCCGCGGCCTGACGCTGACTCTGGGAGCGAAGTTCGAGGACAACAGCTTCTCGGGCCAGGAATTCCTGCCCAATGTCAGGCTGGCGTGGCGGAGACCTGGCGGCGACCTGGCCTGGGCCGCGATCAGCCGGGCCAGCCGCACCCCGAACCGTATCGAGCGCGACCTGACCTTTCCGGGCTTCCTCGTCGGTGGGGATTTCCAATCCGAGACGGTGACGGCCCACGAGGTGGGCTACCGGGCCAATCCGCAGCCCCGGATGTCGTTCTCGATCAACGCCTTCTACAACATCTACGACGACCTGAGGACGGTCTCGACCACGCCGGCGACCTTCCTGCCGCTGACCCTGACCAACCACGGCGAGGCGCAGACCTGGGGCGTCGAGGCCTGGGGCAGCTATGACGTGACGCCGACCTGGCGGCTCAGCGCCGGCGCCAGCACCCTGACCAAGGACTATGACGCGACCCCGACCCCGGACGACATCAGCGGGCTGATCTCGATCGGCGACGACCCGGATCACCAGATCCTGCTGCGCTCGCAGCACGACCTGACCGAGGCCGTGGAGCTGGACGTGCGGTTGCGCGCCGTGGACGACCTGAGGCTGGTCGAAGGCTATGTCGAGGCCGACGTGCGGCTGGGCTGGCGGCTGACCGACGCGCTGGAGCTGTCGCTCACCGGCCAGAACCTGATCGAGGATCGCCGCGTCGAGACGGGCGACGCCCTCCGCGGACGGGCGTTCGGCCGTAGCGTCTTCGCCGCGCTGCAGGCGAGGTTCTGACATGGCCCTGGGGCGTGGCTCATTGGGGGTGGTGATCGCCCTGCTGTGGAGCGCCCCGCTTCCGGTCCTCGCCATGCCCGGGCCTCCCCAGGCCCGCCTCGAATACTCCGTCAAGGCCAACTATCTGGTGCGGTTCGCCGCCTTCGTGGAATGGCCGCGTCGGAGCTTCGCCACCGGCCAGTCGCCGGTGGTGATCTGCGTCGTCGGCCGCGATCCGTTCGCCGGGGCGCTGGACCGGGCCGCGCGGGCGCAGACGGCGCATGGCCGGTCGCTGGCCGTGCGGCGGCCCGGCGGGCCGGACGAGGTCGCGGGCTGCCACATCCTGTATGTGGGGAAGGGCGGCGGCCGCATGGTTCCGGCGGGGGCCCGCCCCATCCTGCTGGTCACCGACGCGACCGTCTCGAGCGAACGGGGGATGATCCATTTCGTCATCACGGACGAGCGGGTGCGGTTTCATATCGACCTGCAGGCGGCGTCGCGAAGCGGCCTGTCGATCAGTTCACGCCTGTTGAACCTGGCCCTTAGCGTGCGGGGAGGCTGAGGACATGCTCTGGACCCGCCTCCGCTACAGCCGGTTCCCGCTCGTCGCGCTGGCGTCGTTGCTGGTGCTGCTTGTCGCCGGGGTGGGCATCGCGGTGGTCAACGAACAGTCGCTGAAGGTTCAGACAGCGCGGGAGGCGGGGGCGCAGGCCGACCTGCTGGCCTCGGCGGTCAGCGGAGCCCTGGCCTTCGACGACCGGGAGGCGGCGCAGGATTATGTCGACGCGGTTCAGGTCAATCCGAGCGTGCTGGCCGCGGCGGTCTACGACGCGGAAAACCGCATGGTGGCCAGCTTCGGCCGGGACGGCGAAACCGCGCCCTCGACCCTACCGGCCAGCGACCGCTCGACCGCATTCGGGGACGGCCGGCTCTACGTCGTGCGCCCGGTGCAGCAAGCGGGACAGAAGCTGGGCGCCGTCCATCTGCGGTTGATGGAAACCCCGGCGACGCAACGCTTCAGCCGCTACGCCGGCCTGTTGCTGGTTCTGGGTCTCGCGGCGCTGGTCGTCTTCGTGCTGGCCGTGGCCCAGGGGGCGCTGAGGCGGGCCAACCGGCAGCTCGCCGACCGGGCGGCCGACCTGGTGCGCGCCAACAGCCTGCTGCATCAGCAGATGATCGAGCGGGAGAAGGCCGAGGAGGCCCTGCGGCAGAGCCAGAAGATGGAGGCGATCGGGCGGCTGACCGGCGGCATCGCCCACGACTTCAACAATCTGCTGATGGTGGCCTCGAGCGGCATCGAACTGCTGGACCGCACCGACGACCCGGAGCGGCGCAGGACGCTGAGCGCCGGGGTCAAACAGGCGGTCGAGCGGGGCGCGGCCCTGACCCGGCAGCTGCTGGCCTTCGCCCGCCGCTCGCCGCTGCGGGCCGAGGTGCTGGACCTGAGACGTCATATCGAGGGCCTGCGCTTCCTGCTGGAACGGTCGCTGCGGGAGGACATCGAGGTCGTGCTGGATCTGCCGGCCGACCTGTGGCGGATCGAGGCCGACCGGGGCGAGCTGGAGCTGGCGCTGCTCAACCTGGCCGTCAACGCGCGGGACGCCATGCCCCGGGGGGGACGCCTGACCGTCTCCGGCGCCAATGCGCCGGGCGAGGGCGAGGTCGGGGACCGGGTCTGCCTCGAGGTCGCCGACACCGGCGTCGGCATGCCGGCGGCGGTGGCCTCACGGGTGTTCGAACCCTTCTTCACGACCAAGGAGGTCGGACGGGGCACCGGCCTCGGCCTGTCGCAGGTCTACGGCTTCGTGCGGTCGTCGGGCGGCGACGTCAGCGTCGATTCCCGCGAGGGCGAGGGGACGACGTTCACCCTGTGCCTGCCGCGCACCCAAAAGCCCGCGACGGAGACGGAGCCGCCGCGGCCGGTTCGCGCCGGCGGTCCGGGCGCAGGCAAATTCAGCGGACGCCTGCTGCTGGTCGAGGACGACGACGCGGTCGCCACGGGGGTCGGACACATGCTGGACGACCTCGGCTACCGCCATGTCCGGGTGGCCAGCGCGGCGGAAGCCCTGGCCACGCTCGACAAGGATTCGCGGTTCGACCTGGTGTTTTCCGACATGGTCATGCCGGGCCAGATGGACGGCCTGGGGCTGGCGCAGGAGGTGCGGCGGCGGATGCCGGACACGCCGGTGCTGTTGACCACCGGTTTCAGCGAGGCGGCCTCCGCCGCGACCGGCGAGGCCTTCCGCCTGCTGCCCAAGCCCTATGGCATCGAGAGCCTGTCAGAGGCCCTGGCCGCGACCCTGCACGAACAGGCGTCCTGAACGAATCCCCCCTCCCCGGCGTTCGAGTCGCGAATTCCGGACGAGGAGACCGATCATGGCCGCGAGACCGACCTGGCAGGGACATCTGAAGCTGTCGCTGGTGACGTGTCCGGTGGCGCTGTACACCGCGACGTCGTCGGCGAGCCACGTCAGCTTCCACCTGATCAATCCCGAGACCAACAACCGCATCCGCATGGTGCCGACCGACCCTGACGCCGGTCCGGTCGAGCGGTCGGATCTGGTCAAGGGCTATGAGGTGTCCAAGGACGAATACGTCCTGTTCGACGACGCCGACTTCGAGAAGGTCAAGCTGGAGTCGACGCGGACCATCGACATCGGCCAGTTCGTCGACGAGGACGATATCGACCGGCTGTATTGGGACGACCCCTTCTATGTGGTGCCCGAGAAGGGCGTCGGGGCCGAGGCCTTCGCGGTGATCCGGGATTCGATGAAGGCGGCGGGCAAGATCGCCATCGGCCAGCTGGTGCTGCGCAACCGCGAGCGCCAGATCGCGCTGGAAGTCCGCGGCAAGGGGCTGGTCGCCTATACCCTGCGGCCGCACGAGGAGGTGCGCGACGCCGCCGACTATTTCGACGACATCCCGACGGTGAAGGCCGACAGGGACATGGTCGATATCGCCACCCGCATCATCGCCCAGAAGGAGGCGGAGTTCGATCCGGGCGAGTTCAGGGACCGCTACGACGAGGCCCTGAAGGAGATGATCAAGGCCAAGCAGAAGGGCGGCAAGGGCCTGGTCGAGGCGCCCGAGCCCGACGACACCAATGTCGTGGACCTGATGGCGGCGCTGCGGGCCAGCCTGAAGGGATCGGCGAGCGGCGGCGGCAAGACGGCGCCGGCGAAGAAGGCGGCCGCGAAAAAGACGGCGGCGAAGAAGCCGGCGACGCGGAAGAAGGCGGCGTAGCGGAGCGTCTTTGACAACGGAACCCGGAACGGCCAGCTAATCGGCCCATGACCGCGCCCCGCATCTTCATCGACGCCGACGCCTGCCCGGTGAAGGACGAGGTCTACCGCGTGGCGGAACGCTACGGACTGAAGGTGTTCGTGGTCTCGAACGGCTGGATCAACACGCGGCGGGACCCGTGGATCGAGCAGGTCGTCGTCGACGCGGGGCCGGACATCGCCGACGACTGGATCGCCGAACGGGCCGGGCCGGGCGACATCGTCATCACCTCCGACATCCCGCTGGCCGACCGCTGCCTGAAGGCGGGGGCGCAGGCGTTGAAATCGAACGGCCAGCCGTTCACGCCGGACTCGATCGGCTCGGCCCTGGCCGGGCGGATGGTCGGCGAGCATCTGCGTTCGATGGGCGCGATCACCGGCGGCCCGCCGCCGTTCGGACCGAAGGACCGGTCGGCCTTCCTGCAGGCGCTGGACCGGGCCGTCGTCATGGCCAGGCGGGCCGTGTCAGCAGGATCGGGCCGATGACCACCCTCCCCGACAATGAACTGGAGTTCCGCTTCTTCCGCGCCGGCGGGCCGGGCGGACAGAACGTCAACAAGGTGGCGACGGCGGTGCAGATGCGCTTCGACGTGCGCAACTCGCCCTCGCTGACGGACCCGGTCAAGGCGCGGCTGATGAAGCTGGCGGGCAGCCGGCTGACGCTGGACGGGGTCATCGTCATCACCGCCGTGCGCTTCCGCACCCAGGAGCGCAACCGGGCCGACGCGATCGAACGGCTGCAGGGGCTGGTCGACAAGGCCTCGGTGGCCCCGGTCTATCGCGTCCCGACGCGACCGACCCGGGCGTCGAAGGAACGCCGGCTCGAGGGCAAGACCCGGCGTTCGACCATCAAGAGCGGCCGCGGCAAGCCCGGCCTGTCCGACTAGACCATTTTTGCTTCAGGTCGAATCGACCTGAATCCAAAAAATGGTCCAGTTTCAATGCGGAGCGAAATCTGAGCCGAGTTGGACCGCGTCCAACTCAACCGATTTCGCTCTGAGGCCTATTCGGCCGGGCGGAACAGCAGGGCGGCGACCTTGCCGTCGTCGTTGACCCCGATCACCCATTCGGTCGCCGCATTGGCGAAGGTGGCCGAGAACAGGTCGTTGCGGTCCCGGCTGCCCACGAAGTCCAGCGCGACCAAGGCGCCGAAGCTCTCGATCACGGGCAGGACGGCCGCCTCCTGCTCGCGAACCTTGCCCGCGAGGTCGTCGGTCATCAGCGAGTAGTCCATGGCCCCGGCCTGGGCGGAGGCGATGAGGGTCCGCAGGATGTCCTCGGACGCCGCATTGGCCGGCTCGGAGGCCCGGGCCGCGGCGGGCGCCGGCGTGGGCGCAGGCGCCGCTGTGGCGGCCTGGGCGCGGGCGGCGGGATCGTCGAAGGTGTTGGGCAGGGCCCCGGCGGCGACCTGGGCGTGGGCCCCCGACGCGAGCGTGACGGGCGCGAGCAGAAGAACGGCGGCGGCGAGCAGAAGCGGCTTCATGGGGTCGTCTCCGGACTGAAGTCAGACGATGGCGGGCCAAAGCGACAGAACAAGGGCGGCCGCCGAGGCGCACACCGCCAGGACTGCGGTCACGATCATCCACGTCGGCGACCGCATCTCCCTGACCACAACGGTCCGGACCTCCGGCGGGTTCTGCGCCAGCCGCGACAGGGCCTTCAGCGTGGCGCGCAATTCCTCCAGCGCGTCACGGACCTGGGCCTGCGGGCCCAGCTCGCGGCGGATCCAGCGCTCGACCACCGAATGCGAGGCGGCCCACAGGTCGTGGTCCGGATTGAGCCGCCGCGCCACGCCCTCGACCGAGACCATGGTCTTCTGCAGCAGGATCAGTTCGGGCCGCAGGTGCATGTCGAACAGGGCGGTGATCTCGAACAGCTGGCCCAGCAGCCGCCCCATCGACACCTGCGACGCCTGTTTGCCGATGACCGGCTCGCCCACCGCCCGCAGGGCCTGGGCGAAGGCCTCGACCGAATGCCCGGGCGGCACATAGCCGGCCTCGAAATGCACCCGGCTGATGCGCTCGTAATCGCGGCTCAGGAAGCCCCAGAGGATCTCGGCCAGATAGCGCCGCTCGGACGGGCCCAGCCGCCCGACGATGCCGAAGTCGATGGCGGTCAGCTCGGCCGGGGCGTGACAGAACAGATTGCCCTCGTGCAGGTCGGCGTGAAACGTCCCGTAGTCCAGCGCCTGGGTCAGGAAGGCCTGCACCACGTGGTCGGCCAGCCCGTTCCGGTCCAGTCCCGGCTGGTCGGCGGCGGCCGGGTCGGTCATGGCCAGGCCGGCGGCCCACTCCAGCGTCAGCACCCGCTTGCCGACCCCGTCCCAGACCACCGCCGGCGCGGTCATGTGGCAGCCGCCCGTGTTGCGGGCCTTGTCCATGATGTCCTTGAGCTCCGACGCCGCCGCCGCCTCGAGCCGCATGTCCAGCTCCAGCTGCAGGGCGCGAGCGATGGTCTCGACGAAGGCCGACGGCTCCAGCCTCCGGGCCGGGGCGACGAACCGCACGGCCAGCCGGGCCGCCAGCCGCATGGAATCCAGCCCCTGGGCCACGCGCCGCTCGACGCCCGGCCGCAGCACCTTGACCGCCACCTTGCGCCCGTCGGCCAGCCAGGCCGGATGGGCCTGGGCCAGCGAGGCGGCGGCGACCGGCGGGCCGAAGTCGGTGAACAGGGATTCGACCGGCCGGCCCAGCGAGCGCTCGACCTCGCGCCGCGCCTGATCCAGCGGGAACGGCTCCAGCGCGTCCTTGAGCCGGCCGAGGTCGCGGGCGAACTCGACGCCGAAGATGTCGGCGCGGGTGGCCAGCACCTGGCCCAGCTTGATGGCCACGGGGCCGAGATGCTCGAAGGCCCGGCCCAGCCGCTGGCCCGGACGGCCCTGACGACCCTCGCGCCCGGCGAAGGCGTGCAGCAGGTGGGCGATCCAGCGCACCCAGACGGGCAGCAGCGGCGTGATCTCGCGGGGGACGAGCGCATCATGACGGACGAGCACCCAGCCCCAGCCGAGCAGGCGGAACGCAGCCTCGACCGGATGGCGCACCGGCACCGTGGCCGGCGGCGGCGGCGGGGTGGCGGGATCGATGCGGCGGGTCAGATCGCCCACCCGTGGTGGATGGCGGCCACGCCGCCGGACAGATTGGCGACCGTCACCCGGCTGAACCCCGCCGCCTCGATCATGGCCTTGAAGGTCTGCTGGTCGGGGAAGCGGCGGATGCTCTCCACGAGATACTGGTAGCTGTCGCGGTCGCCGGCCACCCAGCCGCCGATGCGCGGAATGGCGTGGAACGACCAGGCGTCATAGGCCGCGCGGATCGCCGCGGCGGTCGGGCGAGAGAACTCGAGGCACAGGAAGCGGCCGCCCGGTTTCAGCACCCGGCGCGCCTCGGCCAGCGCCTGCGGAATGTCGGCCACGTTGCGGATGCCGAAGCTGATCGAATAAGCGTCGACCGAAGCGTCGGGCAGCGGCAGGGCCATGGCGTCGCCGACGGTCCACTGCATCTCCGGCTCGCCGCCCTTGTGGACGCCGGCCAGGATCATTTCGGCGTTGTAGTCGAGCACGATGACCGAGGCGTCGTCTCCGCCGCGCCGCTGTTGGGCCGACCGCGCCATCTTCGCATAGCGCCGGGCCATGTCGCCGGTGCCGCCGGCCACGTCGAGGATGGTCTCGCCCGGCCGGGGGTTGAGCTTCGCCGCAGCCGCGTCCTTCCACAGCCGATGCACGCCCGCGCTCATCAGGTCGTTCATCAGGTCGTAGTTCGACGCCACGCTGTCGAACACGCCGCGGACCAGCCGCACCTTCTCCTTCGCGTCGACGTCGCGAAAGCCGAAGGAGGAGGTCTTGCCTGAAGAGGCGTCGGGAGCCGCGTCGGTCATGTCGGCGGTCTAGCGCGTCCCTGTCGCGCCGTCATCCGTCCCCTTGGCCGCAGGGTCCGCACGGCCGGTCAGTGGGTGGACCCGTTGGGCCGCGGCACGCCGAGGTCCTGCATGACCCCGCGCATCTGGGCGTAACAGCCGCAGGACGCCTTCTCCAGCGCCTTGCGGTCCAGCACCTCGACCCAGCCGCGTCCCCGCCGGATCAGACCCTTCTCCTCCAGAGCCGAGCCGACCTCGGACACGGTGGCCCGCCGCACGCCCAGCATGCCGGCGATGTCCAGCTGGGTCAGGGCGAAGCGGTCGGCGTCGGCGCGGTCATGGATGGTCAGCAGCCACCGCGCCAGCCGCTCGTCCAGCCGGTGCTGGGCGTTGCAGGCCGCCGCCTGCTGGACCTGGGCGAACAGGCTTTCGGTGAATTTCGCCAGGGCCGTCCGCATGCTTTCGCTGCGACCGAGCGCGTCGGCGAAGACGCCGGCCGGGCAGCACGCCGAGACGCCGTCGACCTGGGCGATGGCGCGGCTCGCGGCGCGCGCGTTGAGGGGGCCGCAGGTGACCCCGACCAGTCCCTCCCGGCCGATGGCGGCGGTCTCGACCATCCGGTCGTCGTCGAGCAGGGTCATCAACGAGACCACGCCGCTCATCGGGAACCAGACCTCCTCGACCTCCTCGCCGGCGTCGTACAGCATCTGGCCCTGGGCGAAGGGCCTCTCGTGCAGGTGCGGCTCAAGCCGCCGGCGGTCCGCGGGGTCGAGCGCGGCAATCCACAGATTATCCATGTCCAGGCTCCGCATTTGAAGGGGAATGGTTCCGTAACGCCACGCTTGGGAGAGCGTTCCGGCGCGCGCCGCCGGCTTGTCGGCGGCCGGCGTGCGCGATACGGCAGTCAGGGGGCGCCGCGTACCGGCGGCTCGCGGCGGAGGAAGCGGGACATGGTCGAGCGGCTGGACGTGGAACAGGTTCTCAAGACCCTTCCGTTGTGGCGCGCCCATCCCGGCGACCGGCCCGCCATCGAACGCAAGCTGGTCTTCGCCGACTTCAACGCCGCCTTCGGCTTCATGACCCGGGTGGCCCTGAAGGCGGACAAGGTCGACCATCACCCGGAGTGGTTCAACGTCTACAACCGGGTCGAGGTCGTGCTCACGACCCATGACGCGGGCGGCGTCACGCAGCGCGACCTCGATCTGGCCCGGTTCATCGACGAGGCCGCCGCCGCCATGGGCGCGAAAGCGTGAGCGGCCGCGTCGCCGGCAAGACGGCCCTGATCACCGGCGCCGCCGGCGGGCTGGGGCAGGCCATGGCATGGATGCTGGCGCGCGAGGGGGCCCGGGTCGCGGTCACCGACACCAACCTCGACGGGGCGCAGGTCCTGGCCGGGGCGATCAACGCCGACCACCCGGGCGCGGCCTTCGCCTTCGCCCACGACGTCACCGACGAGGCGCAATGGGTCGCGGTGATCGATCAGGCCGTAGCGGCCATGGGCGGGCTGTCGATCCTGGTCAACAACGCCGGCATCGGATGCGACTTCGTCTGGTCCGAGCAGGATACGCTGGAGAACTGGCGCCGGGTGCAGGCGGTCAACGTCGAGTCGATCATGCTCGGCTGCAAACACGCCATGCCGCACCTGCGCGCCTCCGGCGCCGCCTCGATCGTCAACATCAGCTCGGTGGCGGGGCTGGCCGCCGCCCCGGGCATGGGCGCCTACAACGCCACCAAGGCGGCGGTGTGGATGTACACCAAGACCATCGCCCTGGAGGCCGCGAAGGCGGGGTGGAACGTGCGCTGCAACTCGGTCCATCCGGTGTTCATCAAGACCCCGATCCTCGACCCGTTCGTGGCCATGGCCGGCGGCGACGAGGCGACGGCGCACCAGAAGCTGGCCCGCGGCATTCCGCTGAAGCGCATCGGCGAGCCGGACGACGTGGCGTATTGCGTCCTCTACCTCGCCTCGGACGAGAGCAAGTTCGTCACCGGCGCCGAGTTCAAGATCGACGGCGGCATGCTGGCGCAGTGAGGAGAAGTGATTAGTGGTTAGTGATTGGGTGGCTCGGCAATCACTAATCACTAGCCAATAACCACCCTCATTCCACCAGATCCACCGGCAAGATCTGGCTGCTGAGCAGCGTCTCCATGCCGCGCCAGTGATCCGGTCCCTGCCGTTCGACCCAGGCCTGCACCACGTCGCGGCCGAGGCCGTAGTTGATGATGTAGCTGCGGTAGGTGTCGATGAAGCGCAGCCGCTGGGTCGCCTTGGCGCGGTCGGCGAGGCTGTATTTCATCAGCTGCTCGATGGCCTGGTCGTTGTCGATCCGGCCCGCGAGATAGTCGTCGGCGATCGTGTATTCGGCGCGGGCCAGTTGGCGGGTCAGGGCCGCCAGCTCGGCCTTCTTCTCTGCCGTCGCCGGGTCCAGGCCGGCGAGGGGGAACAGCACCTCGCGCTCGAACTGGAGGCCTTCGTCGCCCGGGAAGGCCAGGTCGATGCCGTAGTTGGCGCTGCCCTCGGCCACGAACGACATGGGGCTGAACAGCGGATAGACGCTCATCTCGACCCAACCGCGCTCGTCGACGAAGGTCTTCTCGAGCAGGGCGTTGTAAACGTGATGGCCCGGGTAGCCCTCGTGGCAGCCCAGGTCGATGGCGCGCTCGGTGTAGATCGGGAAGTCGGCGTTGATCTCGATCTTCGACCGGGCGTCGCCCTGGTAATAATTGTACCCGGACCACGGCTTGTCGCCGACGAAGGCGAGGGTGAAATTCTCGTTGGCCGGCAGGGCGATATGCTGGACCGCGCGGCGACGGCATTCGGCGATGGCGGCGTCCATGACGACCTGCAGCCGGTCTTTCGGAATGACGTAGTGCGACTTGAAGGCGGTGACGCGCTCGGCCAGCGTGCCGGCCCCCGGCAGCAGGGCGTCGATCTCGGCCAGCACGGGGTCGTAGGACGACAGCGGGCGCAGCTCGGGGCGGACCCCGAACAGCGCCTCGGCCTCGTCGGCGAAGCTCATCTTCTCGCCCGACAGCATCCGCAGCCGCGCCGAGGCCGACGCGACATGGGCCAGAAGATAGGCCTTGCGCTGCGCCACGGCCGGCCCGGCGCCGGCGGTCGAGACGGCCTCCAGCCGCTCCGTGAGCGACGCCGCGCCCTGGATCAGCTGCGGCACGGTGCGGGGATCGGCCTCGGCCGCGGCGGCCCATTCCGGCGGGCCGTAGTAGGCGTCGACATAGCCCTCCTCGCGCTCGCCGATCTCGAGGATCAGGGCGACGTAGTCCCGGGCTATGGGATCGAGGCTGTCCCCCGAGGCGTCGCGCGCGGCGGGAGCGGTGGCGCAAGCCCCCAGCAGACACAGCAGGCTGATCAGTATGGCGCGCATTCGGAACCTCCCATCGATGAGCGGCGCACGCTAGGCGCTGGGGCGCCGCTCGCCAAGCCGGTGCGCATCCGGGATTGAGCGCGGGCCGGTCCTGCTGTAAGGCCCTTCGTCCGGCGTTTCGCCGTCAGACGCACCCGTAGCTCAGCTGGATAGAGTACTGCCCTCCGAAGGCAGGGGTCAGAGGTTCGAATCCTCTCGGGTGCGCCATTCTCCTGATCCGGATCATCCCCGAAGGCGCACGGCTCTTGCCAAGCGCGCCGCGCGGCGCATCATGTCGATGTTGATCTGGGGAGGTCACGATGAAAATCGCGGTACTCACGGGCGTCGCCGCGCTCGCGTTCGCAGGACCGGCCGCGGCGGAGACCTGGCAGGTCTATTCCCGCAGCGTGAACAACGCCTTCATGGCCGACGTCGACGGCATCCTCACCGAGGGCGAGATCACCTCGATCCGGGTCGCCATGGTGCCCCGGGCCGGCGAGACCGGCGACCTGAGCCATTCGGTCGAGACCTATCAGTTCCGCTGCGCGGCCCGCCAGTGGCGCACCGCCGGCGTCGTCGAACTGGGGCCGGACGGAAGCGAGATCGGCCAGTATCCGGAAGTGGACGCCGCATGGGAGCCGCTGCGGCCGGAGACCATGCCCAACTATCTGAAGGAGATCGCCTGCGACGGAGCCCGCGCCGTGCCGCCGCACTGGCCGACCGTCCGCGCCTTCATCGAGGCCGGACGGCCGTAGCCGTCAGGCGTCGACCGCGGCGTCCAGGGCGTTGGCCTGGATGAACTCGCGGCGCGGCTCGACCACGTCGCCCATCAGCTTGGCGAACAGGTCGGAAGCGTCCTCCTGGTGCTCGACGCTGACCTTGAGCAGGGTGCGGGCGTTGGCGTCCAGGGTGGTCTCCCACAGCTGCTCGGGGTTCATCTCGCCCAGACCCTTGTAGCGCTGGATGGCGATGCCCTTCTTGCCGGCGTCCAGCACCGCTTCGAGCAGGTCCAGCGGACCGCGAATGGTCACCGTCTTGTCCTTGCGGCGATAGACAGCGGGCTTGTCGAACAAGCCCTCGAAGGCCGCCGAGCGCTCGGCCAGGCGGCGGGCGTCCAGCGAGCGGATCAGGGCTTCCTCGAGCACGACGCGCTCGCTCACGGCGCGGCGCACGCGCTCGAACACCACGGCCCCCTGGGCGCCGGGCGAGCCGGTCCAGTCGCCGTCGCCCTCCTCGGCGTAGAGGTTGAAGCGGGCGGCGGCCCTGGACGGGTCGGCGGCTTTCTCGTCGAACAGGCCGGCCAGCGCCGCCTGCTCCACGGCGAAGGCCGGGGCGCGCTGGCTGAGACGGTCGACGCCGGCCTTGAAGGCCTTGGCCTCGCGGACCAGCGCCTGCAGGTCCAGACCGACGCGGCGCTCGCCGTTGGGCAGGTCCAGTTCGGCCTCGGCGGAGCCTTCCTCGATCAGGTAGGCGTCCATCTCCGCCTGGTCCTTGATGTAGCGCGACTGCTTGCCCTTGGAGACTTTGTAGAGCGGCGGCTGGGCGATGTAGACGTGGCCGCGCTCGATCAGCTCGGGCATCTGGCGATAGAAGAAGGTCAGCAGCAGGGTGCGGATGTGGGCGCCGTCGACGTCGGCGTCGGCCATCAGGATGATCTTGTGATAGCGCAGCTTGTCGGCGTTGAAGTCGTCGCGGCCGATGCCGGTGCCCAGCGCCAGGATCAGGGTGCCGATCGTCTCTGACGACAGCATGCGGTCGAAGCGGGCGCGCTCGACGTTGAGGATCTTGCCGCGCAGGGGCAGCACGGCCTGGTTCTCGCGGTTGCGGGCCTGTTTGGCCGAGCCGCCGGCGGAATCGCCCTCGACGATGAACAGTTCGGACTTGGCGGGATCGCGCTCCTGGCAGTCGGCCAGCTTGCCGGGCAGGGAGCTGATCTCCATCGCCGTCTTGCGCCGGGTCAGGTCGCGGGCCTTGCGGGCGGCCTCGCGCGCCGCGGCGGCCTCGACGATCTTGGCGACGACCTGTCTGGCCTCGACCGGGTGGTCCTCGAACCAGGTCGACAGGCCTTCGGAGCAGAGGCCCTCGACGGCCGGGCGGACCTCGGACGAGACCAGCTTGTCCTTGGTCTGGGAGCTGAATTTGGGGTCCGGCACCTTGACCGACAGGACGCAGGTCAGGCCCTCGCGGGCGTCCTCGCCGGAGACCGAGACCTTCTCCTTGCGGGCCGCGCCGGCGGCGTCGATGTAGCTGCTCATCACCCGCGTCAGACTGGCGCGGAAGGCCGACAGGTGGGTGCCTCCATCCCGCTGGGGGATGTTGTTGGTGAAGCACAGCATGGTCTCGTGGTAGCTGTCGTTCCACCACAGGGCGAGGTCGATCTCGATCCCTTCCTTCTTGCCGCGGATGACGATGACGTCCTTGAGCAGCGGCGTCTTCGACTTGTCGAGGTGGCGCACGAAGGCCTCGACCCCGCCTTCGTAGTGCAACAGGATCTCGACCGGCTCGGCGCCGCGGTCGTCGCGCAGCTTGATGACCACCCCCGAGTTGAGGAAGGCCAGCTCGCGCAGGCGGTGCTCCAGCGTCTTCAGGTCGAAATCGATGTGCGAGAAGGTCGTCACCGACGGATAGAAGGTGACCTCCGTGCCGGACAGCACCTTGCCGTTGTCGCGGGTCGGCGCGTCGCCGGTGACCCGCAGGCTCTCGACCGTGTCGCCGCGCTCGAACCGCATCTCGTGGCGCTTGCCGTTGCGGTAGATGACCAGCTTCAGCCAGTCCGACAGGGCGTTGACCACCGAGACGCCGACGCCGTGCAGGCCGCCGGAGACCTTGTAGGAATTCTGGTCGAACTTACCGCCGGCGTGCAGCTGGGTCATGATGACCTCGGCCGCCGAGACGCCCTCGCCCTCGTGGATGTCGACGGGGATGCCGCGGCCGTTGTCGGTGACGGTCACCGAACCGTCGGCGTTGAGGATGACCTGGACCAGGTCGGCGTGGCCGGCCAGGGCCTCGTCGATGGCGTTGTCGACCACCTCATAGACCATGTGGTGCAGGCCCGAGCCGTCGTCGGTGTCGCCGATATACATGCCGGGGCGTTTGCGCACCGCGTCCAGGCCCTTGAGGACCTTGATGGAATCGGCGCCGTAGGCGGCCTCTTCGGCGGTGTCGGCGTGGCGCGCGGTCGGGGTTTTGTCGGTCATATATTCGGTCGGATCATCGCCCGGTGCGGGCCGGAAAGGACGGCGATCGCGCCGTCCGGAATCGGTTGCCTCCGGGCCGCGAATCTGATCCGCGCCGGAGCTCGCAACATATAGGAATTTCCGGGAGAATTGCGAGCGAAACCGGGCGCCGCTCCACAGGTGTGGAACGGTCCGTGCAAGCTGCGTTCAGGGGCGGTGGGGGCCGTCTCGCGGCCGGCTGTTCAGCCGGCCGTGGGCGAAGGCGTCAGGCCAGCGAGCCGTCGATGTCCTTGCAGGCCTGGATCAGGCCCTGGACCGACTCCACCGACTTCTTGAACATGGCCTTCTCGTCGTCGTTGGTGGTGAATTCGATCACCTTCTCGACGCCCTTGGCGCCGATCAGGGCGGGGACGCCGACGTAGAGGTCCGAAAGGCCGTATTCGCCCGACAGCCAGACGGCGCAGGGCAGGACGCGCTTCTGGTCCAGCAGGTAGGAGCGGGCCATGGCGATGGCGCTCTCGGCCGGGGCGTAGAAGGCCGAGCCGGTCTTGAGCAGGGCGACGATCTCGCCGCCGCCCTTGCGGGTGCGGTCGACGATGGCGTCCAGCTCGGCCTGCGACAGGAAGCCGGCCTTGACCGCGTCGGGCAGGGGCAGGCCGCCGACGGTCGAGTGGCGCACCATCGGCACCATGTCGTCGCCGTGGCCGCCCAGGGTCCAGGCGTGGATGTCCTGGATCGACACGCCGGTCTTCTCGGCCAGGAAGTAGGCGAAGCGGGCCGAGTCGAGCACCCCGGCCATGCCGACGACCTTCTCCTTCGGCAGGCCCGAGAATTTCTGCAGGGCCCAGACCATGGCGTCGAGCGGGTTGGTGATGCAGATGACGAAGGAGTTCGGGGCGTGCGCCTTGATGCCCTCGCCGACGGCCTTCATGACCTT
>JACPDR010000034.1 GCA_016183935.1 Caulobacterales bacterium | reverse complement strand
GAGGCCGGGGCGTGGCGCAGGTGGTCGATGCGCAGCTCCTCCAGCAGGCGGGTGGTCTCGTCGGCGATGGCCTGACGCCCGGTGTGGTGCAGCTCGACCACGGCGCGGACGTTCTGCTCGACCGTCATGCCGCGGAAGATCGAGGCCTCCTGGGCCAGGTAGCCGAGGCCCATGCGGGCGCGCTGGTACATGGGCTGGGCGGTGATGTCCTCGCCGTCGAGGAAGATCTTGCCGCTGTCCGGCGGGATCAGGCCGGTGATCATGTAGAAGCAGGTGGTCTTGCCGGCGCCGTTGGGGCCCAGCAGGCCGGCCACCTGGCCCCGCTCGACGTGCAGCGAGACGTCGCGCACCACCTGCCGCTGGCCGAAGGAGCGGGCGATGTTCTCGACCCGCAGGCCGGTCGGGCGCGGCGCCTCGACCACCGCCTCGTCGGCGGCGGCGTCGTGGACATTGAGGGCTGAGAGTTCCTTGCGCGCCACGGTTCAGGCCGAGCCGGGGCTCAGGTCCCGCTGCTTTCGGGATAGAAGACGCCCTGTACGCGGCCGTTTCCGGCGCCGTCCATCTCGGCCGCCTCGGTCCGGGTGTTGTAGGTCAGGCGTCCACCGGTCATGACGTTCTCGCCCTGGGTCAGGATCACGTCGCCGGTCAGGACGATGGTGTCGTTGGACGGCGTGTAGACCGCGCGGTCGCCCCGGATGGTCTGCTCGGGCGTGACGAAATAGACGTTGCCGCTCGCCTCGACCCGGCTCAGGTCGCCATTGCTGATCACGCCCTCGACACGGTCGGCGCGGATGCGGCTGTCGCCCTGGGTCAGTTCGGCCCGTCCGCGCAGGGACAAGGCCGTCGGCGTGCGCGAGACCTCGTCGGCGCCCCACATGATGGGCTGTCCGCCCTGGAAGCTCTGTGCGTCGCCGATCGCGGGGAGGGCGGCGAGCGCCAGGGCGATCGCCGCTGTCCTCAGGGTTCTGGTCATGCTCATCCGTCCGACCTCGCGGCGTTGATGGTTCCGCGCACCTTATTATCACCCGAACCGCTGAACACGACCCGTTCACCCTGTTCATAGATCGCATAGGACGAAGCGGAGATGGTTCCAAGGGGGCCGGAGCCCTGGACGCCTTTCGATCCCGTGACCACGCCCGTTTCGGTGTCGACCACCGCCTCGGGCGTGACCAGGGTGAAACCGGAGCCGCCGTCGGATATGCGCACGTTCGGGCCGATGGTCACAGACTTCGCCGCCTCGTCATAGAAGCCGCCGTCGGCCGTCATCGTCGTGACCTTGCGGCCGCCAAGGTTGAGCCGCAGCGCCGGGCCGATCAGCCGGAAGCGGCCCGTTTCGGCGTCGCGCACCGCCCGCTCGAAACCGATGACGAAGCTGCGCCCCTGGGCGTCCTGGCCGAGGAAGCGGGAGTTCTCAAGCGTCACCTCGCGCGACGTCCCGGCCTTGCGCTCGACATCCGAGATGACGCTGCGCAGCACGATCCAGCTGACCGTGCCGCCCGCCAGCACGATGATCGCCACCGGCAGCACCCGTCGCAGCAGACGCACGCGGCGGGAGCGGGCGCGGAAAGCCCGGGCCGTGGCGGCGACCCGGGCCTCGTCCGCCTGATCGCGCATGTCGGCGGGGTCGGTCATCAGGTGTGCGCGAAGATGTCCATCTCGTCCCAGCCGGCCAGGTCCAGGGCGGACCGGGTGGGCAGGAAGTCGAAGCATTTCCGGGCCAGTTCCATCCGGCCCTCGCGGACCAGAATCTCGTCCAGCCGGGCCTTGACGGCGTGCAGGTAGAGGACGTCGGAGGCGGCGTATTCCAGCTGGGCCGGGGTGAGCTCCGGCGCGCCCCAGTCGGAACTCTGCTGGGCCTTGGACAGGTCGACGCCCGCCAGTTCGCGCACCACGTCCTTGAGGCCGTGACGGTCGGTATAGGTGCGGGCCAGTTTCGAGGCGATCTTGGTGCAGTAGACCGGCCGCGTCTCGACCCCGAGGTGGAGCTGGAACATGCCGATGTCGAAGCGGCCGAAATGGAACAGCTTGAGCACCGCCGGATCGGTCAGCAGCCGCTTCAGGTTGGGGCAGTCGTAGCCCGGCCGGTTCATGCGCACGACGTGGGCGTCGCCGTCGCCGGCCGAGAGCTGCACCACGCACAGCGGGTCGCGGCGGAAGCGCAGGCCCATGGTCTCGGAATCGATGGCGATCTCGGGACCGAGGTCGAGGCCGTCCGGCAGGTCGCCTTCGTGCAGGTAAACGGTCATCGGCGGTATCTCATGGGCGAACTATACGCCCTCAAGTAGCCGAGCGCCGCGCGCGAGGCGATAGGGCGCCAAAAACGAACGGCGCCGTATCGCGAGGACACGGCGCCGCCGAAAATATGGTGCCCAGAAGAGGACTCGAACCTCCACGGCCGTTAAGCCACTGGCACCTGAAGCCAGCGCGTCTACCAATTCCGCCATCTGGGCCCAGACGATTCCGCGTTGGCACGCGTTCCCGTCCGGAAGGCGCGGACCCTTAAGGCAGCCCCCGGGGCGGGTCAACAGGCTTTTGTCCTGTTTGCGTTGCAGCCGTCGGGGCCATCGTCTAATCCCCGCGCCGAGGCCGGTCCCGCACCGGCTGTCCGCCTACTGGAGTCTGTCATGAGCGAAGCTGCCCCCGGCCTGATCACCGTCTTCGGCGGCTCCGGCTTTGTCGGCAGCCAGGTGGTCCAGGACCTGGCCCGCCGCGGATGGCGCATCCGCGTGGCCGTGCGCCGGCCCGACCGCGCCTACAAGCTGCAGACCTCCGGCCACGTCGGCCAGATCCAGGCGGTGCGCTGCGACGCGACCGATCCAGCCCAGGTCGAGGCGGCGCTGGCCGGGGCCGACGCCGCGATCAATCTGATCGGCGTGCTGTATGAGGCCGGGGGACGCTCCTTCCAGGCGCTGCATGTCGACGCCGCCCGCAATATCGCCACGGGCTGCGCCGCCGCCGGCGTCGACCGGCTGGTGCATATCTCGGCCGTGGGGGCCAATCCCGAGAGCGGCTCGAGATACGCCTGCACCAAGGCCGCCGGCGAGATGGCCGTGCGCGAGGCCAAACCCGACGCGGTGATCATTCGGCCCTCGATCATGTTCGGCGCGGGCGACAGCTTCCTGAACCGCTTCGCCGCCATGGCGTCGATGAGCCCGGCCCTGCCCCTGATCGGCGGCGGCAAGACCCGGTTCCAGCCGGTCTATGTCGGCGACGTGGCCGAGGCGATCGCGCGCGCCGTGGAACGGTCCGACGCCGCCGGCCGCACCTTCGAGCTGGGCGGGCCGGAGATCATGACCTTCGAGGAGGTGCTGAAGCTGATCCTGCGCGAGACGCGGCGCCGCGACGGCCTGATCCCCCTGCCCTTCTTCGTCGCCCGCGCCATCGGCTCGCTGGCCCAGCTGACCACCCTCGTCGGCATCGCGCCGGCCCTGACGCGGGACCAGGTGGTGCTGCTGGAGGCCGACAACGTCGTCGCGGACGGCGCGGAGGGGCTGGCGGCGCTCGGGATCGAACCCACCGGCATCGAGGCGATCGCCCCGTCCTACCTGTGGCGTTATCGCCGGGGCGGCCAGTTCTCGGAGCGCCCGGCGGCCTGAGCCGTCAGAGGGCGCCCGTCGCCGCGAGGCCGGCCAGACCGGCCAGACCCACCGCGATCCGCCACCAGGCGAAGGGCCCGAAGCCGTGGCGGCTGACGAAGTTCAGCAGGAAGCGGACCACCGCCAGCGCCGTCAGGAAGGCGGTGACGAAGCCGAGGGCGATCAGCCCCGCGTCGCTGAAGTCGAGGCGGTCCCAGCTCTTGAGCAGGTCCCAAGCGACGGCGCTGCCCATGGTCGGCAGGGCGAGGAAGAAGCTGAACTCGGCCGCGGACCGCTTGTCGGTGCCCAGCAGCAGGCCGCCGGCGATGGTGGCGCCCGAGCGGGACACGCCGGGGATCATGGCCAGGCACTGGAACAGGCCGATCAGGAAATAGACCCGGATCGGATAGCGGTCGGCCTCGAGGAAGGTCGGGACCTTCTTCATCCGGTCGAGCCACAGCAGCAGGACGCCGCCCACGATCAGGGCGATGCAGATCACCAGCGGCGTCTCGAACAGCACCGTCTTGATGAAGTCGTAGGCCAGGAAGCCGATCACCACCGCCGGGGCGAAGGCCACCAGCAGGCCGATCAGGAAACGCCGCGCCTCGAGGTCGGACGGCCAGCGGGTGGCCAGATGCCAGAGCCGCTGGAAATAGACGCTGACGATGGCCAGCAGGGCGCCCAGCTGGATGACGATCTCGAAGGTCTTGCCGGTGCTCTCGAAGCCGAGGAAATGACCCAGCAGGAGCATGTGGCCCGTCGAGGACACCGGAATGAACTCGGTCAGCCCCTCGACCAGCCCCAGAATGATCGCCGCCAGCCAGTCCGCCATCCGCGTCCCCGATAAGGATCAGGCGGATCAGTTCGCGCCCGGTTCGGGACCCACATAGCGCAGCCGCCCCCGGATAGGCGAGCCGTTCGTGGTCTGGTCGAGCGCATGGGCCAGCAGTCCGGCCAGCCGGCCGATCATCAGCAGGTCGGCGGCGGCCTCGCGCGGCAGTTCCAGCCGGCGGGTGACGGCGACGAGGGCCAGGCCGAAGGTCGGGGCGCGGCCAGTCATCTCGCGGCCCTCCCGCATGGCGCGGGTGAGATCCGGCGGGAGGTCGGCCACCGCCAGCAGGGCCGCGGCGCGGGGATCGCCGCCGGGCCAGGCCGGATCGCCGAAACCGGACAACGCCCCTGCCTCGTGCGCCCGCCGGGCGGCGTCGACCGCCTGGCGGCGGACCGCGAGGACCCAGGCGGACTCCCGGGCCAGGTCGACGATGAGGCTGGAACCGGTCAGCACCGCCAGTCCGGCGAGGGCCGCGCCGGCGGGGGAGGCGCCGCCGGCGGCGGCCGTCCTCGTCGCCATGGCGGCCGCATCCAGGCCGTCGTCGCCCGACAGGACCAGGGCGCGACGGACCAGATGGGCGTCGCGCTCCTGCACCTTCCAGGCCCGCGCCAGCCGCTGGTGCAGAAACAGCCGCGGCCCGGGGCCGGCGACGGCGTCGACCGCCTCGTCCAGCACCCGGGCGCATTCGATACGCAGCGCCTCGGCGGGCCGCACCTTGAGTTCGGCGTCCTCTTCCGCCCGACGGGCGAGGGCGGCGAACACCCGGCCGCGCGCCGAGGGACCGGGCGTGGTTCCGACGCGCGGCCGCACCTCGGCGAAGGGATTGACCGAGCGGGCGTCCCACATCAGCCGCGCCACATCCTCCAACGTGGCCGCCTCGGCCAGCTGGACGGCGTCCATGCCGCGATAGAACAGCCGGCCGTGGACGCTCATCGACACCGACGACCGAACCTCGACGGTGGAGGTTTCCGCCTCCTCGGGCGGCGGCAGCCATTGGCCGATGTCGCCGGTTTCGGGCTCGTCGCCGCTCAGCCGGACGATGTCGGACACCGCATAGAGGCTGCGGCGCGGATCCTCGGGATCGGGGCGGGCGGTGATTCGGCCGCGGCTGACATAGGCGTACAGGGTCTGGGCCTTGACCCCCAACCGGGCCAGAGCCTCGCCGCGTCCGATCCAGCGGTCGGCCTGCGATGCCGTCCCTGCCGACATGTCGCCTCCGAAAACCACGAACCAGCGTCCATGGCGCGCGCAGTCTGGGACCATTTCGTGACGATGACGCTAACGCCGAAACCCGAGGCGAGTCTTGGCGCCGCCGACGCTTTCCGCGACAAGACGGCGATGACCACGACCACCCTCGACGACGTCCATCTGACCACGCGCGACGTGACGCGGCTGTCGGTCGGCGTGGCGCTGGTCCTGACTTCGCTGAAGGCGTTCGCCCTGGGCGCTTCGGGATCGGTGGCCATCCTCGCCTCGCTGGCGGATTCGGCGCTCGACCTGGTGGCGTCGCTGGTGACCTATTTCGCCGTACGTTGGGCCGCCGCGCCGCCGGACGCCGAGCACCGCTACGGCCACGGCAAGGGCGAGGCGATGGCCGCGCTGGTGCAGGCGGGTCTGGTGTTCGCCTCGGCCCTGTTCATCGGCTGGGCGGCCATCCAGCGCACCTTCGATCCGCGTCCGGTGACCGCCGGCTCCTGGGCCGTCATGGTCGTGCTGATCTCGATCGCCCTGACCGGCTGGCTGGTGTGGATGCAGGACCGGGCCATCCGGCGCAGCGGCTCGATGGCGGTCAAGGCCGACCGCGCCCATTACGCCGCCGACATGGCCGCCAACGCGGTGGTGCTGATCGGCGTGGTGTCGGGCGCCTTCCTGTCCGCCCCCGGTCTGGACGCGGCGGCGGGCCTGATTGTCGCCGTCTGGCTGTTCTGGGGCGCGCTGGGCCTGCTTCGGGAGGCGGCGGACCATTTGCTGGACCGCGCCGTGTCTGACGCCGACCGCATCGCCATCACCACCGCCGTGCTCGCCGACCCCCGCATCTCCGGCGTGCATCAGTTGCGCAGCCGCGCGGCCGGGCCCGTGACCATGATCCAGATGCACGTCGACCTCGAGCCCGATCTGACGCTGGCGCAGGCGCACGCCATCATCGTCGAGGCAGAGGAGCGGCTGCTGGAAGCCTTCCCGCGCGCCGACATCCTCATCCACCCCGATCCGAGGGGGCGGCCGGCGCCGGCCGTCGAGCCGCAGGCAGGGATCGTGGACAAGCGAAAATAGTGTCCGGGCGGCCGGTGGCCCGCCCATAGCTAACGCAGGCTTAACGCCCTCGGGCGCATGGATCAGCGCATGTCGGCCTGCGTCCTGTATCATTTTCCCTTCGATCCCGGCTCCCGCGCCGCGCGGCTGGCTTTGGGCGAGGCCAGGGTCGAGTTCACCGACACCCTGGTCCGGCCCTGGGAAGACGGCTGCCCGGTCGCGACGCTGAACCCCTCGGGCATGCCGCCGGTGCTTCAGGTCAACGAGGCGGGGCGGGCCCTGACCCTGTGCGAACCCGCCGCCATCCTGGGCTGGCTGGAGGATCGTTCGAAAGAGCCCTTCCTAATGCCGACGGACGCCGCCGAGCGGGCCGAGACCCGGCGTCTGGTGAGCTGGTTCGACCGCCGCTTCAACGACGAGGTCGACGCGGTCCTGCTGCATGAGCGAATGGAGAAGCCCCTGCTGCGGCTGGGTCCGCCGGAGGCGCGCGCGCTGCGCGCCGGGCGCGAGGCGCTGAAGGCGCACCTCGGCATGATGGAGGGCCTGCTGGCGACGCGGGACGCCCTGGCGGGACGCCGGCTGACGCAGGCGGACATGGTCGCCGCCGCGCACCTGTCGGTGCTCGACTATTTCGGCGAGGTGGCCTGGGCGGCGTATCCCGCGGTGAAGACCTGGTACATGAAGCTGAAATCGCGGCCCTGCTTCCGCCCCTTGCTGGCGGACCGGTTCCCGGGGGTCCAGCCCTCCGCCTGGTATCACGACCTCGACTTCTGAGCGCCGAGGCGTCAGGACGACGCGCATGGCGGCCGACCTCCGCAATTTCATCCGCGAGCGCGCGTCAGCCCTGGGCTTCGACGTGTGCCGCTTCGCGTCGGCCTCGGAGCCATGGAGCGCGGGCGAGCGGCTGGCGCATTTCGTCGGCGCCGGGCGGCACGGCGACATGGGCTGGATGGAGACGACGCTGGAACGGCGGGCCCATCCGACCGCCATGTGGCCGGAGGCGAAGACCGCCATCGTTCTGGGGCTGAACTACGGGCCGGGGCGCGATCCCCTGCCCGAACTGGACGACGCCTCGGCAGGCTATATCTCGGTCTATGCGCGGGGCGACGACTATCACGAGCTGATCAAGGGCCGGCTCAAGACGCTGGCGGGACAGATCGCGGCGCGGACCGGCGAAGAGATCAAGGTCTTCGTCGACACCGCGCCGTTGATGGAGAAGCCGCTGGCGCAGCGGGCGGGCCTCGGCTGGCAGGGCAAACACACCAACCTGCTGTCGCGCAGCCGGGGCAACTGGCTGTTCCTGGGCGTGATCCTGAGCGCCGCCGAGCTGGAGCCGGATGCGCCCGAAACTGAGCATTGCGGGGCCTGCACCGCCTGTCTGGACGTCTGCCCCACCAAGGCGTTTCCGGCGCCTTTCCAGCTGGATGCCCGGCGGTGCCTGTCCTACCTGACCATCGAGTTCGCCGGGCCGTGGCCGGTGGAATTCCGGGCGATGACGGGCTCGCGCATCTACGGCTGCGACGACTGTCTGGCCATCTGTCCGTGGAACAAGTTCGCGGTGAGCTCGCACGAGGCGCGGGTGCAGGCGCGCGACGCGCTGGTGTCGCCGAGGCTGGCCGATCTGGCGGCGCTGGATCACGCCGCCTTCCGGGCGTTGTTCGCGAAGAGTCCGGTCAAGCGGATCGGGCGGGACCGGTTCACGCGCAATGTCCTCTATGCGATCGGCAACAGCGGCGATCCGGGCCTGATCCCGGCGGCGCGCGCCTTGCTGGACGATCCGGCGCCGCTGGTGCGGGGGGCGGCGGTCTGGGCGCTGTCGAGGCTGGTGGACGAGGCGGCGTTCGCGGGGCTGCGGGCGGAACGGCTGCCCGGTGAGGCGGATGCTTCGGTGCGGGCCGAGTGGACCGGCGATCAGGCCTGAAGACGGCGGAAGACCGGGGCGTCGAACCCGGCGGCGCGGTAGCGGGCGTCAGCCTCGGCGAACGCCTCGACGACCACGGCGCCGTGGTGGCCGGTGGCGTGGATCACCCGGTCCGCGTCGAGCATGAAGGCTGAATGGCCGGTCCAGCTGTGGTCGCCGGGGGGCGACAGCCAGACGACCAGATCGCCGCGGCGCGCGGAGGGACGATGGACGGGCTCGCCGAGTTCGGCCTGCTGGTCGGCGTAACGGGGGCCGGCGAGGCCGCAGGCGTAGAGGGCCTGCTGGACCAGGCCGGAGCAGTCGGTCGACGTTGACGAGCGGGCCCCGAGGCTGTGGGGCACGCCGAGCAGGCGTTCGGCCACGGCGACGGGATCGCTCTCGAACGCGCCGATCGGGGCGAGGTCGTCCGGCGACACCTCGGCCGTGCCGGCGACGAGGGCGTTGAGCGGGAGGGCGGCGGCGATGGCGGCGACGCGGTGCGTCGGCAGGCGGGCGCCCGGCTTCAGGGCCGAGGCCGAGATCCAGCCGACCAGGCCGTCGCGGCGGGCGCGACCCCACAGCCGGTCGCCCTTCTGGTCCAGCACGTCGAAGGCCTCGCCGAAGATCAGCTGATCGATGCGCTCCGAGGCGGGGTCCGCGTCGGCGTGGATATCGGCGAGGGGCACGGCGGCGTGCATGGGTCGGGCCGGGCGATAGGTCCTGGCGCGCACGAGGCCTTCCAGCGCCTGCTCGGCCAGATCGGGCCGCGCGAGCGTGGTGCGAGGGTCAAGCGTGGCGGCGGCTGAGGTCAAGCGTGGCTCGTCCGGTTGAGACGACAGAATGATCCGATATGCCGAAAAGGCCGTTAACGAACGAAGGCTTTATCGTGGCGCGGGCGATCACCGGTATCTGCGGGAGAGCATTTCGAAACAGGCGCGCAGGCCCTGCGCCTCGCCGCCTTCGGGCCGTCCGGGCTGGGCGCGCGGGTTCCAGGCGAAGATGTCCATGTGCGCCCATGACCCGGTCGTGGGGGCGAATTTCTGCAGGAAGAGGGCGGCGGTGATCGAACCCGCCTGGGCCCAGGCGGCGGAATCGTTGCGCACGTCGGCGATCTCCGTCTCCAGCGCCGCGCGGTAGCCGGGCCATAGCGGCATGCGCCACAGGGGATCGGCGACGCCGCGGGCGGCCTCGAGCAGATCGGCGGCCAGCGCCTCGTCGTCGGTGTAGAGCGGCGGCAGGTCCGGCCCCAGGGCGACGCGGGCGGCCCCGGTCAGGGTGGCGAAGTCGAGGGTCAGGTCGGGCGCATGCTCGCCGGCCCGGGTCAGGATGTCGGCGAGGATCAGCCGCCCTTCGGCGTCGGTGTTGCCGACCTCGATGGTCAGGCCCTTGCGGCTGCCGAGGATGTCCCCTGGCCGGAAGGCGTCGGCCGAGATGGCGTTCTCGACGGCGGCGACCAGCACCACCAGCCGAACCGGCAGGTCGGCCTGCATGACCAGCCGGCCGAGCGCCAGGGCGTGGGCCGATCCGCCCATGTCCTTCTTCATATTGCGCATGCCGACGCCGGGCTTGATGTCGAGACCGCCGGAGTCGAAGACCACGCCCTTGCCGACCAGGGCCACCAGCGGCAGCTCGGGCCGGTCCAGCTTCCAGCCGATCTCGAGGACCCGCGGAGCCCTGTGCGGCGCGGCGGCGCGGCCGACCGCGTGGACGGCCGGGTAGTTGTCCTCCAGCAGGGCGTCGCCGGTGGTGACGGTCAGGGACGCCCCCGCCGCCTCGGCGATCTCGCGGGCGATGGTCTCGATCTGCAGGGGACCCATGTCGGCCGCCGGGGTGTCGACCATCTCGCGGGCCAGGGCGCAGGCGGCGGCGATCCGCAGGGTGGCGGCGACGTCCATATCCGGTCCGACGGCCAGCCGGGCGGCGCGGGAAGGCCGCGCCTTGTAGCGGTCGAAGCGGTAGGCCCCGAGGGCGAAGGCCAGGGCGGCCCGCGCGGCGTCCCCGGCCTCGAGGCCCTCGAGCCGCCACAGGCCCTCCGGCAGCCGGACTGGCAGGGCGCGGGCGCTCATGGGGTCGAAGGTTTCTCCGGCGCCCAGCAAGGCGGCCGCGATCGCGCCGTCGGCGCCGGGCAGCAGGAGCACCTGACCCGCCTTGCCGGTGAAGTCGTGGGCGCGGGCCCAGGCTGCTTCGGCGCCGGCGAGCGGGGCGTCCTTCATCACGATCCGGACCGGAAGGGCGCCCTCGCCTTCGGCGGTGAGCAGGTCGGGGTGGAGGACGGACATCGCAGGCGGCCTTTCCGGCCGCGAACGGGCCGATCTTAACCAAGGATTGACGCGAAGAGCCGAGTCTGGAGCCCGAACCTTCCGGAGCGCCTTCCATGTCGCGCACGACCGCCCGCATCGCAACCATCGCCCTGCTCGTCGCGCCCATGGCCGCGCTCGGGAGCGCCGCCACGGCCCAGACCGCCCCCGCCGCGGAACCGGCCGCCGCGACGCGGACGCCCGCCACCGCCGAGGCGCGCGCCGCCTATGACCGGGCCGACCCGCTGAGCCGCTCGCTGTTCTGGACCGAACAGGCCGAAATCAACCCGCTCGACCCCGCCGCCGGGGTCAAGGCGGCTCAGGCGCTGCGCGAAATGGGCCGGTACGACCAGGCCGTCGAGATGGCCGAGCGGATCCTGCTGGTCCAGCCGGGCAACGTCGAAGCCATGCTGGAGGTCGGCCGGAGCCATATCGCCCGGGGGCAGGCCTTCTACGGCGTCGCCGCGCTGGAGCGGGCGCGGGAGGCGCGGCCGGACGACTGGCGGGCCTGGTCGCTGCTGGGCACCGCCTATGAGCAGGTGCGCCGGTCGCAGGACGCCCAGACAGCCTGGGCGCAGGCGCTGGCTCTGTCGCCCGACAATCCCGACGTGCTGACCAATATGGCGATCTCGGCCATGACCCGCGGCGACACCGCGACGGCCGAGCCGCTGCTGCGCCGCGCCGTCGCCCAGCCCGGAGCCTCGCTGAAGGTCCGGCTGAACCTGGCCATGGCCCTCGGCCTGAACGGCAAGATGGCCGAGGCCGAGGCGATGATGCGCCGCGACCTGCCGCCGGACGCCGCCGACCGCAACCTGGCCTGGCTGCGGGCGCGAGCCGGATCGTCCGCCACCGACCAGGCGCGGACCTGGGGCTCGCTGCAAGGAAGCTGAGCGCGCGGGCCCTTCCCGTTGGGGCCTGCCCCGCCTATCTTCAGCCCATGATCGACGAGCTCTACAGCGCGCGCATCCTCAAGCTGGCGGCCAATATGCCGCACAGCGGACGGCTGGCCGCGCCGCAGGGCACGGGCGAGCGCGTCGCCAAGCTGTGCGGATCGAAGGCGGTCGTGGACGTGACGCTGGACGACGACGGCCGCATCGCCGCCTTCGCGCAGGATGTGAAGGCCTGCGCCCTCGGCCAGGCCGCGGCGGGCGTGCTGGGCGAGAGCGTCGTCGGCGCCTCGGTCGAAGAAATCGCGGCGGCGCGGGACGCCATGGCCGCCATGCTCAAGGCCGGCGGCGAGGGCCCGGAAGGCCGGTTCGAAGGTCTGCGCGCCCTGAAGCTGGTCGCCGACTATCCCGCGCGGCACGCTTCCACCATGGTCGCCATCGAGGCGACGCTGGACGCGGTGCGTCAGGCGCTCGCGCGCAAGAGCCCCGACACGCGAACTAGCCTCGCCGGCGCGGCCTGAAGGCTTGCCGTCGGCCTGCCGCTTCGCTGCTTGAGGCCGTGTTGCCCCCGCCGTCTTTGCGAGGGATAAGCGCGGCGACATGGCACCCGGCGGTAATCTCTACGAACGCGGCGTCCGGCTGGCCCATCGCGGGTACAAGCTGACGCTGTCGCCCCTGATCGGACAGCAGTGCCGGTTCCTGCCGACCTGCTCCGACTACGGCCGGGACGCGCTGATCCAGCACGGACCGATCAAGGGGGGATGGCTCACCGTCCGGCGCCTCTGCAAATGCCATCCTCTCGGCAAATCGGGCTATGACCCGGTTCCGCCGCCTGCAAAGACTGAACGATGATCGAACTGAAATTCCCCGACGGCGCGAGCCGCGAATACCCCGACGGCGCCACGGGCCGCGACGTCGCCGCCTCCATCTCGCCGTCGCTGGCCAAGCGCGCCGCCCTGGTCGAGATCAACGGCCAGCAGCGCGACCTCGACCGCCCGCTGGAAAGCGGCGGCGACTTCAGGCTGGTCATGCGCGACGACCCGGCGGCGCTGGAAACCATCCGCCACGATGCGGCGCACATCCTCGCCCAGGCGGTGCAGGAGCTGTTCCCCGGCACCCAGGTGACCATCGGCCCGGCCATCGAGGACGGTTTCTACTACGACTTCTTCCGCGAGGAGCCGTTCTCGACCGACGACTTCGCCGCCATCGAAAAGAAGATGGCCGAGATCGTCGACCGCGACGAGAAGCTGGTCCGCGAGGTCTGGGACCGCGACGAGGCCATCAAGCTGTTCGAGGGCAAGGGCGAGACCTTCAAGGCCGAGCTGATCCGCGACCTGCCCGGCACGGAGACGATCACCACCTATCGCACCGGCGACTGGATCGACCTGTGCCGCGGGCCGCACTTCCCGTCGACCAAGTTCGTCGGCAAGGCCTTCAAGCTGACCAAACTGGCCGGGGCCTACTGGCGCGGCGACCACCGCAATCCGCAGCTGCAGCGCATCTATGCGACGGCCTGGGCCTCGAAGGAGGATCTCGACGCCTATCTGCTGCGCGTCGAGGAGGCCGAGAAGCGCGACCACCGCAAGATCGGCCGCGCCATGGAGCTCTTCCACATGCAGGAAGAGGGCCGGGGCATGGTCTTCTGGCATCCCAAGGGTTGGGTCCTGTGGCGCGTGCTGGAGGCCTATATGCGCCGCCGCCTGGACGCCGCCGGCTATGTCGAGGTCAAGACGCCCCAGGTGCTGGACCGGACCTTCTGGGAGAAGTCTGGCCACTGGGAGAAATACCGGCCCAACATGTTCGTCTGCGAGACGGTCGAGGGCGAGACCCTGTCCCTCAAGCCGATGAACTGCCCCGGTCACGTGCAGATCTTCGGCATCGGCCAGCGCTCGTACCGCGAACTGCCGCTGCGCATGGCCGAGTTCGGGGCCTGCCACCGCTATGAGCCGTCGGGCGCCCTGCACGGGCTGATGCGGGTGCGCGGCTTCACCCAGGACGACGCCCACATCTTCTGCCGCGAGGACCAGATCGTCGACGAGACGCGCCGGTTCATCGAACTGACGAAGATCGTCCACGCCGATCTCGGCATGGAAACGGCCTACATCAACCTGGCCACCCGCCCGGACGTCCGCGCCGGCTCGGACGAGTTCTGGGACAAGGCCGAGGGCATGCTGGGCGAGGCCGCGCGGCTGGCCGGGGTCGATCCGGTCATCGCCGAGGGCGACGGCGCCTTCTACGCGCCCAAGCTCGATTTCGTGGTCAAGGACGCCATCGGCCGGGAGTGGACCTGCGGCACGCTGCAGCTCGACTACGTCCTGCCGGAGCGGCTGAACGCCGAATACGTCGGCGAGGACGGCCAGAAACATCGGCCGGTGATGCTGCACCGGGCCATCCTCGGCTCGTTCGAGCGGTTCATCGGCATCATGATCGAGAACTACGCCGGCGCCTTCCCGCTGTGGCTGGCGCCGACGCAGGCGGTGGTGGCGACCATCGTCTCGGAGGCCGACGATTACGCCCGGGAGGTGGTGGCGAAGTTCAAGGCGGCCGGCCTGCGCACCGAGATCGACCTGCGCAACGAGAAGGTCGGCTACAAGGTCCGCGAACACTCGGTCGGCAAGGTCCCGGTCATCGCCGTGGTCGGCAAGCAAGAAGCCGAAAATGGCATGGTGGCGATCCGCCGGCTGGGCTCGCAGGCGCAGGAGGTGGTGTCGGTCGAGGAGGCCATCCGGATGCTGACGGAAGAGGCGACGCCGCCCGACCTGCGTCAGGGCTGATCCCGCTCCGCTGAAACAAAAAGCCCGCCCCTGCAGTGCAAGGGCGGGCTTTTCATTGCTCGATGGCCGAAGGTTACAGCAGCCGCTTACGCATGGCCTGCGACAGCATGTCGATCAGGGTCACGGCGACGACCACGATAATGACGACCGCCGAAACGTCGCGGAAGTCGAAGGCGTTCATACGGTCGAACAGGACCTGACCGATGCCGCCGGCGCCGATCAGGCCGAGCACGGTGGCCGAGCGGCTGTTGGATTCGAAGCGGTAGAGGGCGAACGAGGTCCACAGAGGGGCGACCTGCGGGATCACGCCCCACATGATCTCGTGCAGCTTGGTGGCGCCGGTGGCGCGCACGCCCTCGACGGGACCCTTGTCGATCGACTCCACGGCCTCCGAGAAGAGCTTGGCCAGCACGCCGGCGGTGTTCAGGGCGATGGCCAGCACGCCGGGCAGCGGGCCGAGGCCGACAGCGACCACGAACAGCAGACCGATCACCAGGTCGGGGATCGAGCGCAACAGGTTCATCAGCCAGCGCACCGGGGTCACGACCCAGGCCGGGGCGATGTTGCGGGCGGCGGCCAGACCCATGGGGATGGCGGCGAAGACGGCCAGGAAGGTGCCCCAGAGGGCGATCTGGACCGTCTCCCACATCTTGGCGACAAAGATCGGCCAGTCGGTGAAGTCAGGTCTCAGCAGTTCGCGGGCGAAGTTCTGGGTGCTCTCCGAATTGCTGAACAGGCGCGAGGCGTTGCCCAGTTCCACCGGGCCGAAACTGTAGACCAGCAGGGCGCCGACGCCGCCCCAGATCAGGATGTCCAGCACCCACGCGCCCATCGACTTCGACGGCGGAGCGGGGATCGCGGCCGCGGCGGGCCGGGCGGCGGCGTCGGTCAAGGCTGGACCTCGCGCAGGCTGCGCAGGCGCTGCAGTTCACGCTCGGCGGCCGTCACGGCGGCGGTGTCGCCCTTCTCGCGCGCTTCACTGAGATTCTGATCCGCGATCATTTCCCGAACCGGATTCAGATAGCTGTCGTCGGCGGCGCTGAAGCGCGAGTATTCGAGGCCCGCCAACACCTGGCGCTGCCGCTCGGCTTCGGCGCCCTCGCCCTGGCCGTAGGTCAGGAAGAAGCTGCGAATCTTTTCCTTCAGCGCCGGGTCCAGATCCTCGCGCAACACGATGCCGCTCTCGGGAATCGGCGGCGACTGCCAGATCTCCTGGATTTGCGCCGCCACCTGCGGGTTCTGCTTGGTGAGGAAGACCGTGTTGACGGTGTTCGACGTGGCGACGTCGAGCACGCCGGAGGCGACCGAGAAGGCGTTCGACTGGTGGTTGGCCGAGCGCACGGTCTTGAAGCACTGCGCCGGCTGTATGCCGCGCGGGTTGAACAGGAAGGCCATGGGGGCCAGCGTGCCCGAGGTCGACTGGGCGTCGCCGATGCCGAAATCGAAGCGTTTGCCGCAGGCCAGAACCTGGTCGAGCGTGATCCCCGAACCGGTCCGGACGATCAGGGTGGACCGGTAGCTGTCCATGCCTTCCTTGTTCACCGTGCGGGCGATGACCTCGGCGTCGGCGCGGTCGATCGCCTCGATGGCCGGCTTGGCCGAGAACCAGGCGACGTGGGTCTGCTCGCCCTCCATGGCCTTGACCAGGACGGTGTAGTTCGAGCCGAAGAAGGGCTTCACCGGCACGCCGATGGCCTTGGACATGTCTTCCAGAAGCGGCTGCCAGAGCGGACCGGCGGAGGCCTGCCCCTCGGCGGAGAGGATCGAGAAGACGATTTCGTTCGGCGCGCCGCCGGTCTTGCTGTCGTCACCGCCGCCGCACGAGGCGACGCCGAGGGCGAGGGCGGCGACGAGCGCCAGCCGGCGGGTGAAGGTTGGCAGGGTCATGCCTTGGCTTCCCAGAACGCGTCCTCGAACTCGGGACCGTAGATGTCGATAAGCTGTTTGGTGTCCAGGCCGGTGGCGGGCCCATCATAGACGATCCGCCCGGCCTTCAGCGCGATGACGCGATCACAGTAGCGGATGGCGTAGTCGACCTGGTGCAGGGTGACGATGACGCCGAGGCCGTCGCGCTGGTTCAGCTCGACCAGCAGTTCCATGACCTTGCGGGCCGAGACCGGGTCCAGCGAGGCGACCGGCTCGTCGGCGAGGATGGCCTGGGCGCCCTGGACGAGCGCCCGGGCGATGGCCCCGCGCTGCTGCTGGCCGCCGGACAGGGTGTTGGCGCGCTGGGCGGCGTAGTCGGAGACGCCGACGCGGTGCAGGGCTTCCATCGCCTTGCGCTTGTCCGCCGCCGGCCAGAGGCCGAGGAGGCCCTTCCACTCGGGGATGCGGCCGAGCGCGCCGAGCATGACGTTGGAGAACAGCGACAGGCGGCCGACCAGATTGAATTGCTGGAAGATCATGCCGAGCTTCTGCCGCGCGGCGCGGACGGAGCCGGTGGTTCGCCCGTTCTTCTGCACGGTTTCGCCGAAGACCTCGATGACGCCCTTGCCGGCGTCGATGCTCTGCAGGCCGGTGATCGAGCGCAGCAGGGTCGACTTTCCCGAGCCGGACGGGCCGATCAGGGCGACCATTTCCCCGGCAGCGACCTCGACGGACACGCCGTTCAGGGCCTTGCGGGCGCCGAATGTCTTGGACACGTCCCGGACGGACGCGACGGCGGCGGCGGATGCGGTCATGAACAGACTGTCGGCGGTTGCAGGGGCGCGCCGCATGGCCCGAACGGGCCCATCGGGCAAGTCTTAATGGCACGCCTGCGGCGATTTCGTCCAGCGTGACGGCGCGAACATCGCCTGCGTCCCGGCGCCGGCGGACCCGTGGAGCGCGCATCCCGGTCCAGGCCCCGTCACGAAAATACCGCTTTACATGACGCCCCGTTATCCCCATATCGCGCTTTCCGGCGGACCCCGTGGTCTAACCGTTAAGCGCTGCTAACGCCGGTCTGGGTTTCACAATCAACAGGGGGTTACGTGAATTGCGCACGTACCAGTTTCCCCTGGACCTGGTCCGTGAGCGGTCCCCTGAGCGTCCCGTCGCCCTCGTGCGGCCGCGTTCGGTTTCCGTAGCGGCGCGCTGGTTCCAGGACAATCTAAAGGCTGACGTCTTCTATGCGGTGAAGGCCAATCCCTCGCGCTGGGTCATCGAGACCCTGGTCGAGGCCGGCGTCACCGGGTTTGATGTCGCATCGCTCGCCGAGGTCGAACTGGTGCGTTCGGTCAGCGCCGACGCGCGCCTGGCCTTCATGCATCCGGTCAAGAGCCGCGGCGCCATCACCCGCGCCTATTTCGAGTTCGGCGTCCGCACCTTCTCGCTCGACAGCCATGACGAGCTGGCCAAGATCCTCGACGCCACCGGCGGCGCCGCGGACCTGAACCTGGTCGTGCGCATGGCGGTGTCGGCCGACGGCGCGGCCTATTCCCTGTCGGGCAAGTTCGGCGTCTCGCCGGATCAGGCCCCGTCCCTGCTGCTGGCCACCCGCCAGGCCGTGCAGGACGGCCTGATGGGCGTGTCGTTCCACGTCGGTTCGCAGTGCATGCGCCCGTCCGCCTATGAGGCCGCCATGGCCCAGGTCGGCCGCGCCATCACCCGCGCCGGCGTGATCGTCGACATCGTCGATGTCGGCGGCGGCTTCCCCTCGGTCTATCCGGGCATGGTCCCGCCCGACATGAGCGAATACGCCGACGCCATCCACCGCGGCTTCGCCGAGATGCCGGTCACCCACACCACGGAACTGTGGTGCGAGCCCGGCCGGGCGCTGGTCGCCGAGTCCTCGTCGGTGCTGTGCCGGGTCGACCTGCGCAAGGGCGACGCCCTGTACCTGAACGACGGCTCGTACGGCTCGCTGTTCGACGCGACGCACTCGCGCTGGCCGTTCCCGACCAAGCTGGTCCGGGACGGCGCGGCCTCGGCCGACCTGAAGCCGTTCCGCTTCTACGGTCCGACCTGCGACAGCATCGACCACATGCCGGGCCCGTTCTGGCTGCCGGCCGACGTACAGGAAGGCGACTTCATCGAGATCGGCATGCTCGGCGCCTATGGCGTGGCCATGTCGACCGGCTTCAACGGCTATGGCGAGCACGATCTCGCCGTGGTCGAGGACGCCCCGATGGCCTCGCTCTACGGCCTGGCGCCGCGGTCGATCCCGACCGTGCGCACCTCGGCGGAAGAGCAGGCCCGCAAGGTGGTTCGCCTGAGCCGTCCCAAGGGCAAGGCCGGCCAGCGGAAGAAGCAGCGGCGCTAGATGCGATTTGTCACCGGCTTGACCGCGTTCACGGCCGACAGGGCTTGGGCCGCGCTGGACATCGGCGAGATCGATGGCGCGACCGTCCGTCTGCACTGGACCGACCAGCCTTATCGCTGGCACACCAATGACGGACCCGAGGCCTTCATCGTTCTGACGGGTTCAGTCGATATGCATTGGCGCAAGGACGGTGTCGAGGCCATCGAACGGCTGAACGCCGGAGACGCCTGTTTCGCCGAGATTGGCGACGAACATGTCGCCCATCCGGTCGGAGAGGCGCGCATTCTGGTCGTCGAGCGCAAAGGCAGCGTCTGACGCATCGATAGGGCGGCTCCGCCGTTCAGTTAGAGACAACCCGCCGTCCGGTCGCTCCGTCCCGGCTGCGGGATATTCATGACGGGCGCTCAAACCAAAGGGAAACCCTTGCAATGAACGCTCCCGTTCAGACCAACCAGAAGGCCCAGCTCCTTCAGAACACCGTCGAGCACGTGGACATCACGTCCTTCGACGCCCGCCCGATCATCGACAGCATGCGCAAGATGTCGTTCTCGAGCCGGGACACGGCCCGGGCCGCCGACATCTTCAACATGGCGCTCGAGGACAAGGACTGCTCTCCGTGGCTGATCCTGGCCGGCTCGACCTCGGCCGGCGGCTGCATGCACGTGTACCGCGACATGGTGAAGTTCGGCATGATCGACGCCGTGGTCGCCACCGGCGCCTCGATCGTCGACATGGATTTCTTCGAGGCCCTCGGCTTCAAACACTACCAGGCCGCCGGCGAGGTGGACGACAACGTCCTGCGCGACAACTACATCGACCGGATCTACGACACCTATATCGACGAGGAAGAGCTCCAGGCCTGCGACCACACCATCCTGGAGATCGCGAACCGGCTGGAGCCGCGCGGCTATTCCTCGCGCGAGTTCATCTGGGAGATGGGCAAGTGGCTGTCCGAGGGCAACGCCAAAAAGCCCGGCTCGCTGATCCAGACCGCCTATGAAGAGGGCGTGCCGATCTTCTGCCCGGCCTTCGTCGACTCCTCGGCCGGCTTCGGCCTGGTCAAGCACCAGAAGGAGCGGGCCGCCGCCGGCCAGCCCTACATGATGCTCGACGCCATCGCCGACTTCCGCGAACTGACCGACATCAAGATCGCCGCGGGCGTCACCGGCCTGTTCATGGTCGGCGGCGGGGTGCCCAAGAACTTCGCCCAGGACACCGTCGTCTGCGCCGAGATCCTCGGCGTCGAGGCGGAGATGCACCGCTATGCGGTCCAGATCACCGTCGCCGACGTCCGCGACGGGGCCTGCTCGTCGTCGACGCTCAAGGAAGCCGCCAGCTGGGGCAAGGTGCAGACCACGCACGAGCAGATGGTCTTCGCCGAAGCCACCACGGTCGTGCCGCTGATCGGCTCGGACGCCTACCACCGGGGCGCCTGGAAGACCCGCGAGAAGCGCCGCTGGGCCAAGCTGTTCGGCAAGTGAGCCGACCTTCAGAACCCTGATGGACGACCGAGGGCCGGGATGCGAATCCCGGCCCTTTTTCCTGTCTCGACGGGCGTCGACGCGGGCCGGGAGCGGAACCGCTCGCCGGGCGGTTCGCTTACTCCGACGAAGGAGCTCGCCATGACCCAGCAGCAACATCCGCAGCAAACCGAAGACGCCCGCGAGGCCGACGACATGGGCGAAAAGCCTGATCTGGGTCGCACCCCGGACGCTCTCACCGAGGCCGTTTCGGGCAGCGGCATGGGATCCGACACCCGGGCCGGCTCGCTGCAGGGCGGCGCCGCGACCGGGTCGGAGATCGATCCGGACCAGGACCGGATCAACGAGAGCCTCGCCAGCGAAGGGATGCGCTCCGCCGCCCCCCGGCCGCCCGCCGGGACCAATCCGGACCAGCCGATCAACAACACCGGCCACGACTTCACCGGCCCGGCCGGCGACCCGGCCGAGGGCAAGCCGGAGGTCGGCGACGACGCCGACGCGGCCACCGGCTGAATCCCGCGTCATCGACGCCTTGCCCGCGGCGTGAACCCGCCTTGCCGCCGCCGCAGGCATGGGCCACGGTGAAGCCAACGACACAGTCTTTTCAAGGGACGATCCAGGGATGAAGCGCAGTCTTGCGGCCACCGCCGTCATGGGAGCCATGGTTCTGGCCGGGTGTGGGGAACGAGAGCCGGCCGAGGTCGCCCCGGCGGCCGGCGAGGTTGCTGTCGAGGCTGTCAGCCCGGCCGCCGACGCGCCGGCCGGTGCGAGACTGGCGCCTCCCGCGGGGGCCGCGACCGCCCTCCCCGCGGCCGAGGGCGCGCCGGCCTTCGCCGTGATCTACCCCGGCGGAACCCCCGGCGGTCCCGCGACCGTCGCCCAGGGGCCTGAGGGGCCCGGCGGCATCGTCGCGTTCAGCACCGACGCGACCCCGGCGGCGGTGGTCGCCTTTTATCGCGAGCGCGCCGAGGCGGCCGGACTGAAGTCGATCAACACGATGAACCGCGGCGACTCGATGGGCTACGCGGCCGGAGACGGGGCCGACGGCCAGGGGCAGTTGATGAGCGTCGTGGCCACCCGCATCGAAGGCGAGCCGACCAGCGTCCAGCTTTCCTGGACCGCCGGACGATGAAACCGGCGGCCGCCATGGCCGCCTGCCTTCTTCTGGCGGCCTGCGCGACCGCCGGAGCCCCGCTCCCGGCAATCGCCACGCAGGGGTATCTGCCCGCCGGCGAGGTCGCGCCTGTCGCCGACCGGATCGCGAACCTTCGCGCCCCTTTCGAGGAGACGGTCCAGCCGGTCGAGCCCGGCACGGATCGCTGGTGGCTGGCGATCGCCCACGCCGAGCTTCGTCCGCCCGAGGCGGCGCAGCATTTCGATTGCGCGCTCGGAACCCGTCTGGCCGACCGGCCGAGGCCCGCGCTGACGCGGCTGATGGCCCGGCTGCTGGCCGACGCCAACGCCCTCACCCGGGAGACGGCGACAAAACACGGACGCAGCGCCCGCCCCATCGTCCGCGATCCCGGGCTGGAGCCGTGTCAGCGGGTCACGCCAGCGATGCGGGACAGTCCGTCGTACCCGGCGGCCGGGGCGATCGCGGGAACCCTCTATGGCGAGGCCTTCGCCGCGCTTGCGCCGGACCGGGCGGAGCAGGTCCGCCGGATCGGCCGGGAAATCGGCGCCAGCCGGCTGGTCTGCCGGATGAACAGCGCGTCGGACGTCTACGCCGGCGAGCAGGGCGGCCGGGAGCTGTTCCCGCCGATCGCCGCGTCGAACGACTTTCGGGCCGATTTCGACGCGGCGCGGGCCGAAGTGGCCGCCGCCCGGGCCGAGGGCCTGAGCAATCCGTCCTGCGCCGCCGAACGGCGGGCGCTGGGGCTCAGGCCGGACGCGGGCTGACCAGAGAGCCGTACAGGTCCGTCCGGCGATCGCGGAAGAAGCCCCAGGCGGCGCGGTGGCGGTCGATGTAGTCGAGGTCGAAGGCGTGAACCAGGACGCCCTCCTCGTCCCGACCCAGGCTCTCGACCAGGTCGCCGCGATGGTCAGCGATGAAGGACGAACCGTAGAAGACCTGGCCGACCTCGGTGGCGTGTTCCGCCCCCGTGCGGTTCGAACCGACGACGGGCACGACGTTCGACACGGCGTGGCCCTGCATGGCGCGGCGCCAGGGATCGGCGGTGTCCAGCTCCTTGTCATGCGGCTCGGAGCCGATGGCGGTCGGATACATCAGCACCTCGGCCCCCTGCAGCATCATCGCCCGCGCGGTTTCCGGATACCACTGGTCCCAACAGATGCCGACGCCGACACGGCCGTGACGGGTGTTCCAGACCTTGAATCCCGTGTCGCCGGGCCGGAAATAGTATTTCTCCTGATAGCCGGGGCCGTCGGGGATGTGGCTCTTGCGATAGACGCCCATGGCCGAGCCGTCGGCGTCGAGCATGACCATGCTGTTGAAATAGTGCGGCCCCTCGCGCTCGAAGATCGACACGGGGATGGCCACGCCCAGTTCGGCGGCGACGGGTTGCAGCGCCGTCACGCACGGGTGCTCGCGCCAGGGGTAGGCCGTGGCGAACCACTTCTCCTCCTGGCTGACGCAGAAATACGGCCCCTGGAACAGCTCGGACGGGAGGATCACCTGCGCGCCCTTGCCCGCCGCCTCGCGCACGAAGGCGATGGTCCTGGCGATGTTGGCGTCCATGTCCTCGCCATAGGAGGTCTGGATCGCGGCGACGCTGATCGTTCGGGCCATCAGGCGGGCTCCTGCTGGGTGATGCAGTGGAAGGATCCGCCGCCGGAGAGGATGGCGAGGGACGGCAGCGGGATGATCTCACGATCGGGGAAGACCGTCTTCAGGCCCTGGCAGACAAGATCGGCGGCGCGGGCGTCGCCGTAGGTCGGCACGATCACGGCCCCGTTGGCGATGAGGAAATTCATGTGGCTGGCCGGGATGGGCTTTTCGTCGTCGTCCCCGACGAAGCCGGGTGACGGCAGCGGCAGGATGCGGATCGGCCTTCCCCCGGCGTCCGTCATCTCCGACAACGTCCTCGCCACCTGGGCGTAGACCTCGTCGTTGGGGTCGCCCCGGCCCCAGGCGACCGGACAGGCCACGACGCCCGGCGCGACGAAGCGGGCCAGGTTGTCGACGTGGCCGTCGGTGTGATCGTTGAGCAGGCCGTCCCCCAGCCACAGCACCTTGCGGGCCCCGAGCGAGGCGGCGAGCGCGGCTTCGGCCGCGGCTTCGGTCCACCCGGGGTTACGGTTCGGGTTCAGCAGACACTGGCGGGTGGTGAGCACCGTCCCCTGCCCGTCATGATCCAGCGCTCCGCCTTCGAGGATAACGTCATGGCGATCCAGCGCGACGCCGGAGGCCGCGCCGATCTGGTCGGCGACGGTGTCGTCGTGTTCGAGCTCGTACTTGCCGCCCCAGCCGTTGAAGCGGAAGGCGGCCGCCGTGCGCGAGCCCTCGCCGAAGATCGGACCCGTGTCGCGCAGCCAGATGTCGCCAAAACGGCCGTCGATGACCTCGACATCGGCGACGTCGGTGAATCGCGCACGCGCGTCGTCCAGCGCCCCGGCCTCGCCGACCAGCAGCTTCACCCGCTCGCGACCCGGGCCCGCCAGCGCACGCACCAGCGCCTCGACCTCGGCCCGGGCCGGTTCGAGGTTCTCTTCCCACAGTTCGCCATGGCTGGGCCAGCCGACCCACATGGCGCGATGCGGCGACCATTCGGCGGGGACGGGGGTGGTCATGGGCGGATCCGATGAAGGAGACAGAACGGGGCCAGATAGGAGCAGATGGCCCCGGATACAAATGCGTGAGGCTCCACCACCGCTCCGGGCCCTTCAAGGGCGCGAACCGACAGCGCCAAAAGAAAGGGGGCGGCCCGTTTCCGGACCGCCCCCGATCTTCAGCCGCGCGCCGTTCCTAGAACGAGGTGCGCACGGTCAGCATCGCGGTCCGCGGAGCGCCGACGTCGTAGGTCGCCGGGCGCGGGTCCAGACCGAAGTCCGGGCTGTTGATGTTGCCCAGGTATTCCTCGTCGAACAGGTTGGTGACGTTCAGCTGGATCCACGAGTCTTCCGAGCCGAGCGCCGCCAGGTTGTAGCGGACGTCCAGGTCCCAGACCTGATAGGACGGGGCGACTTCCGTGTTGACGTCGTTGGCGAAGCGGTCGTCGACCCACTTGCCCTGCAGGCCGACGTTGAACGAGCCGATCTCGTAGTCGGCGCGGAAGGCGTACTGCCATTCCGGCGTTTCGACCACTTGCTTGCCCTTGGTCGGAACCACGTCGCCGGGGTTCAGGCCCGGCGCGTCGTCCAGGACCTCCGAGTCGATGTAGCTGGCGCTGGCGTACAGCGTCAGGGCGTCGATCGGCGACCAGCCCACCTGGGCGTCGAAGCCCTGCATCTCGACGTCGCCGATGTTGCGGCTCATCGCGATTTCTTCCTGGTCAACGACGGTCAGGCTGCGGACGATCTTGTCCGTGAAGTCCGTGTGCCAGATCGCGGCCGAGGCGATGATCGACGGCGAGTTGTAGCGGTAGCCCAGGTCGTAGGACTGGGTGGTTTCCGGCTCGGGGCTCGGGATGAACCGGTCGTACAGGTCATCGGTGCGCGGGGCCGAGAAGCCCTTGGCGTAGCTGGCGTAGAACGACTGGTTCGGCGCAAAGCGCCACGTGGCGCCGAGGTTCGGGAGCAGGTCGTCGTACTCCTTCTCGAACTGACGCGGCACGCCGTAACGGTTGTTCGGGCTCGAGTTGAGCGGGCCCGAGGCCGGGAACTGCACCGTGCCGTCCGGGTTCACCACGGTCGGCGTCTGGGTGGTGCAGAAGGCGTTGAACGTGTCGCGCTGGTAGCAGTAGTTGTTCAGTTCGCGCTTGAAGAACGGCGCCCGCAGGCCGGCGACGACGTCCACGGCGTTATCCAGGAACGAACCGCGATACTCGAGCGAGAACTGGTTCAGGATGGCGTGCGACAGGCGGTCCCGGCGTTGCAGGACGGTGCCGTCCGGCAGCTCCACCGCACGGCCGCCACGGCCGCCGAACACGTTCTCCGGGCTGCCGTCGGCGTTGAGATAGCCTTGCTGGCCCGTCTGGCGGTGGCGCCCGAACTCATAGGTGTAGGCGCCGCGCACCTGGTGATCTTCGTTGATGTCCCAGATCAGCGAGCTGGAGACGGTGTAGCGGTGGGTGTTGGTGTTGTTCGGGCGATACAGGGTCACGCGGTCGCCGAAGTCGCCGTCGCCGTTCAGGTCGACGCCGGCGGCGCCCGAGTTGCCGATCAGTTGCAGATCGGTTTCCCGGAAGGTGTTGTTCCCCCCGCCATTGGCCAGGACGTACTGGAAGGTCGGGTCGATCGTCAGGCGCAGATTGTCGGCGAGGGTGAAGCGCGACTGGCCGCGGAGGTTGCCGGTGTTCGACGGGTTGATGCCGGTCCGGGGACCGAAGGCGAACCCCCGATCCTCGTAGGCGGTGCCGTCTTCGAACTCTTCCTTGGTCACGCGACGGCCGAAGTCGTTGCGGTTCTCGTTGTAGTGGCCGGTCAGGCTGAGGAAGTCGCCGTTGTCGCCCAGCGGCTGATAGATGCGGCCGTTCAGCTGCCATTTTTCAACGCCGCCCGGGCCGTTGTGGTGGGTGTATTCAGCCTGCGAGGCGGAGAACCAGGCGGAGGTGCCCCACGGGCCGAACTCGCCGGTGTCGACCATGCCGAAGAAGCGCATGAAGTCGCTGTTGGCGACCGACGCCTGGGCGGTCAGGCCGAAGTCGCGGCTCGGGCGACGGGTGATCATGTTGATCGTGCCGCCGGCGGCCGAGGCCGTCGGGCTGTCGACGTCGGTCGTGCCGAGGTTCACGGCGACGCTCTGGAGCGTTTCCGGGTCCGGCTGCTGGTTCGAATAGATGGCGTAGTTGCCGGTGTCGTTCAGCGGGATGCCGTCGACGGTCAGCGAAATCCGCGCCGCGTCAAAGCCGCGCATGGTGATGTCGCCGCCCGACGAGCCGAAGGCGTCGGCGTTGTTGAAGTTGACGCCCGGAACCATGTTCAGCGAGGCCAGCGGCGTCTGGCCGGCGTTCTGGGTCGCCAGGTATTCCTGGGTGATCGTGGCGCGCGACTTCGGATTGGTCTCGGCGACGATCGCGCCCGCCAGCGAGCGCGGTCCGCGAATGCCGGTGACGACCACCGTTTCGATTTCGGTGGCTTCCACCGTCTGGCTGGCCGTCGACTGGGCGGCGGCGGCGCCGGCGACCAGTAGGCCGCTGCAAAGGGCGGTTGTCGCCCAGAACACGCGTTTGCGGTTCGTCATTGTCATCTATCCCCGATGAAGAAGGGCGCGAACGCCCACGACCGGTCTCGGCCGGCTGAAATCCCGCTCCCTCTACGGGCCCCATCGGAAAGTGGGACGACATTCGTGTGACAGTGATGTGACAGCCCCGCCGGGTGGCGCGGGAGACACACCGGTATGGGCGGATTGTCTGTGGATGGCTTTGTGCGAAAGCCCGCGGCCGCCCCGATTCAGGCCGCCGCGTCGCCCCAGACGGCGCGCAGCCGCGCGGCGCGGCCGCAGAATCGGGTGTAGCCGCCGTAGCGGCGCGGGTTCCTGCGGGCGAAATCCTGGTGGGCGGCCCCGGCCGGCCAGAAGCGGACAGCGTCTCGCACCGGCGTGACGAAACGCGCCGGGCCGATTCGGGCCGCCGCCGCCCGGCGCGAGGCCTCGGCGGCCGCCTTCTGGCGCGGATCTGCGAAGACGGCCGTCGCATAGGAGGGGCCCTGATCGCAGAACTGTCCGTCCGGATCGGTCGGGTCGATGGTCAGCCAGAAGCGGTCAACCAGTTGGCGATAGCTGATCCGGGCCGGGTCGAAGGTCACCTGGACGGCCTCGAGGTGGCCCGTGCCGCCCCGAACCACCTGATCGTATGACGGGCTGGCCGTCGCGCCGCCCGCGAAGCCCGACACCGCCGACACCACCCCGGGGACCGCCTCGAAATTGGCCTCGACGGACCAGAAGCAGCCCCCCGCGAAGACCGCCGTCTCACGCCGGCCGCTGTCCCCCGGCTGTATGGCGGACGCCTCGGTGGACGGCGCGCCTTCGGCGGGATCGCCGGGAGAACAGGCGACGACGCTGAACAGAACGAAACCAAGGAGCAGACGGCGGGACATCGGAACCTCCGGGCGTCGCGTCCGGCCTGGACCGGAGCCGAAGGTTCTCACCATTCCAGCAGACAAAACAAGACCGCCGGCCCCGTGAGGGACCGGCGGTGCTGCAGTTAAAGGCCGTTCGGCCTTCCGGGAGGCATGTCCGGGCGCTTCGTGCCGCGCCCGGACAGACCGTCCTAGAAGTTGATGCCGATGGTGGCGCGGCGGTTCAGAGGCTCGCGAACGCCGTCGGCGGTCGGGCGGGCCAGCTGGGTTTCGCCCTTGCCGTCGAGCGAGATGACGCCGCCGTTGACGCCCTGGGCGACCAGCGCGTCCGCAACGGTGCGGGCGCGGCGGTTGGACAGG
>JACPDR010000036.1 GCA_016183935.1 Caulobacterales bacterium | reverse complement strand
CCGCCGGCGAGAATATTGGCGCATGTGCATGCGCCGGGCTGTTTGACATTCTTATCGAAAAGCGACGGACCCCATCCGTCACTCTGAGGTGCGCGCGCCCGCTTTCACTCCGCCTCATCCTGAGGAGCGCCGAAGGCGCGTCTCGAAGGATGGATCCCACGGTCTCGGAGCATGGATGGCGTTTCCGCCGCAATTCCTCGACGATTTGCGCAATCGGGTGCCGCTGGCCTCGGTGGTGGGCCGCCGCGTCAAGCTGGCCAAGAAGGGGCGCGAGTTCCAGGGCCTGTGCCCGTTCCACAACGAGAAGACGCCGTCCTTCACCGTCAATGAGGACAAGGGCTTCTTCCACTGCTTCGGCTGCGGCGCCCACGGCGATTCCATCGGCTTCGAGATGCGTGCCGGCCACCTGTCCTTTACCGAGGCGGTGGAGAAGCTGGCCTCCGAGGCCGGGCTCGACGTCCCCAAGGCCACCCCCGAGGACCGTCAGCGCGAGGCCCGTCGCGCCAGTCTGCACGATGCCCTGGAGGCCGCCTGCGCCTTCTTCGAGAAACAGCTGAAGGCGGCCGCCGGGCGGGAGGGCCTGGCCTATCTCAAGGGGCGCGGCCTGAGCGACGCCACCATCGCCCGCTTCCGCCTGGGCTGGGCTCCCGATGGTCGCGAGGCGCTGAAGTCGGCGCTGATGAGCAAGGAGTGCCCCGAGTCGCTGCTGTCCGAGGCCGGCCTGCTGAAGAAGCCCGAGGGCGGCGGCGCCTCCTTCGACTATTTCCGCGGCCGCGTCATGTTCCCCATCACCGACCGCCGCGGCCGGGTGGTCGCCTTCGGGGCCCGCACCCTGGGCGATGGGCAACCCAAATACCTCAATTCGCCCGAGACGCCGCTGTTCCACAAGGGCGGCACCCTCTACGGCCTGGCCCACGCCCGCGAGCAGGCGCGCGAGAAGAACACGGTGGCGGTGGCCGAGGGCTACATGGACGTCATCGCCCTGCATCAGGCCGGATTCGCCTATGCCGTGGCGCCGCTGGGCACCGCGCTGACCGAGCAGCAGATCGAGGAGCTGTGGCGGCTGGCCCCCGAGCCCACTCTATGCTTCGACGGCGACAATGCCGGCCAGCGGGCCATGGCGCGGGCCGCCGAGCGCGCCTTTCCCATCCTCAGGCCGGGATTCTCGCTGCGCTTCGCCGTGTTGCCGGCTCCCGAGGACCCCGACAGCCTGATCAAGACGCGCGGTCCCGCCGCCATGCAGGCGGTGCTCGACGCCGCCCAGCCGCTGGCGGACGTGGCCTGGCGGCTGGCCGTCGAAGGCCGCCCGGCCGACACCCCCGAGCGCCGCGCCGCGCTGGAGAAGGACCTGCAGGAGAAGGCCCTCTCCATCGCCGACGAGACGGTGCGCTGGCAATACCTGCGCGCCTTCAAGGACCGCCTGTGGCAGGCCTTCCGCCCGCCACGGCCGCAGCGCCCGCCGCAGCCGTCCTGGAAACCGATGCCGCGCGGCTTCCGCAGGCCCGAGGGCGCCGAGACACTGCGCGAATCCGGCGGCCGGCTGCAGGGCGTCGCGCCACCGCCACCGCCCCGCCCGCCCTACGAAATGCAGGAGCGCATCCTCCTTTCCCTTTTGGTAGATAATCCGGGACCCCTGGAACATGCCGGCGAGACTCTTGGCATGGTGGCCTTCACCAATGACACGCTTGACAAAGTTCGGCGTGGGATTCTAAAGCACCTCGGTTCGGTCAAAGACCTTGACTCAGAGACGCTTAAAGCCCATCTCGGGGCGGACGGTTTGGCCCCGGCGCTTGACACCTTGCTCACCCCCCAAGAGAGGCAGACGCACTCGGTAAGGGTCTATGAGGACACAGGCAGGGTAGGTAGGTATTGGGCCGAGGTCTTCCACCTATATACCAAGAGGGACCTGGTGGCCGACGCTAACGCTGCCGCGTCCGAGCTCGCGCAGGAGATGTCGGATTTGGGCGTGCAGCGCGTTGCCGCCTTGAACGACCAGGTTCGAAAGGTCAACCGGGGGGCTGAGGAAGAGGAGGATATTTCCTCGCTTCTGGAACCGGCCCATGAGGGCGAACGATGAAGCCGTCGGCATGCGCCACAGTGCGGTGCCGGCAGGACGATTTTTTGGGAGTGCTGGGTTGATGGCGACCAAACCGACGAACACGGCGGAAGTCTCGGAGAACACGGACGAGAACATGGACGGTCCGCTGCTGGACACGCTGGGGGTTGCCGTCAAGAAGATGGTGGCGCGTGGCAAGGAGCGCGGCTACGTCACCTATGACGAACTGAACGCGGCCATGCCGCCGGACGAGGTCTCCTCCGAGCAGATCGAGGACACCATGGCCATGCTCAGCGAGCTGGGCATCAACGTGGTGGAAAGCGAGGAAGGCGAGGAAGCCACCCCCGGCGAGGACGGGGAAGCCACGGAATCGGAAGGCTACGCCGGCGGCAACGTCGACGAGGAGGATCTCGGCCGCACCGACGACCCGGTGCGCATGTACCTGCGCGAGATGGGCTCGGTGGAGCTGCTGTCGCGCGAGGGCGAGATCGCCATCGCCAAGCGCATCGAAGCCGGCCGCGAGATGATGATCGGCGGCATCTGCGAGAGCCCGCTGACCATCCGCGCCCTGATCGACTGGCACGATGCCCTGGTCGAGGGCAAGATGCTGCTGCGCGACATCATCGACCTCGACGCCACCTACGGCTCCGGCCCCGGCGGCGACCTGTCCGAGGAGGACCTCGAACGCGGTCCGGAAGAGGCGCCGCCGGCAGGCGAGCCCGCCGAGGGCGAGGAGGCCGCCGAGGGACCCGAGGCCCCGGAAGGCGAGAACGCCGAGGGCGAGAGCGAGGGCGAGGAAGGCGAGGACAGCAGCATCTCGCTGGCCGCCATGGAACTGCAGCTGATGCCGCAGGTTCTGGAGACCTTCGAAGCCATCAGCGCCACCCACACCAAGCTCGACAAGGTGATGGAGCAGCGCCTCGCCGCCCTGTCCAAGGGCGAGTCGGTGTCGCCCGCCGTCGAAAAGAAATACGAGAAGCTGAAGACCGAGATGGTCCGCCTGATGGATGGCGTCCACCTCAACAACAACCGCATCGAAATCCTGGTCGAGCAGATGAATTCGCTCAACCGCCGCCTGATGGGCTTCGAGGGCCGCCTGCTGCGCATGGCCGAGTCGAGCCGGGTCAAGCGCCACGACTTCCTCGAAGCCTATTTCGGCTCGGAACTCGATCCGAAATGGATCGAGCAGGTGTCGCAACGCAGCAAGCAGTGGCGGGATTTCGCCGCCCGCCACGGCCGCGAGATCGTCGATGTGCGCAACGGCATCTCGGTGGTGTCCTCCGAGGCGGGCCTGCCCATCACCGAGTTCCGCCGCATCGTCCAGACGGTGCAGAAGGGTGAGCGCGAGGCCAGCAAGGCCAAGAAGGAGATGATCGAGGCCAACCTGCGGCTGGTGATCTCCATCGCCAAGAAATACACCAATCGCGGCCTACAGTTTCTCGACCTGATCCAGGAAGGCAACATCGGCCTGATGAAGGCGGTGGACAAGTTCGAGTACCGCCGCGGCTACAAGTTCTCCACCTACGCCACCTGGTGGATCCGCCAGGCCATCACGCGGTCCATCGCCGATCAGGCGCGCACCATCCGCATTCCGGTGCACATGATCGAGACCATCAACAAGCTGGTGCGCACCAGCCGCCAGATGCTGCACGAGATCGGCCGCGAGCCGACCCCGGAAGAGCTGGCCGAGAAGCTGGCCATGCCGCTGGAGAAGGTCCGCAAGGTCCTCAAGATCGCCAAGGAGCCGATCAGCCTCGAGACGCCGATCGGCGACGAGGAGGACTCGCACCTCGGCGACTTCATCGAGGACAAGAACGCCATCCTGCCGATCGACGCGGCCATCCAGTCGAACCTGCGCGAGACCACGACCCGCGTGCTGGCCTCGCTGACGCCGCGCGAGGAGCGGGTGCTGCGCATGCGCTTCGGCATCGGCATGAACACGGATCACACGCTGGAAGAGGTCGGCCAGCAGTTCTCGGTGACCCGCGAACGGATCCGGCAGATCGAGGCCAAGGCGCTGAGGAAGCTGAAGCATCCGAGCCGGAGCCGGAAGCTGCGGAGCTTCCTGGACAGTTGAGATTGACGAGGGCCCGGTGGAAACGCCGGGCCCTTTTCCCATCCGCGATGACCCGGTTTGTCACCGGTCGGTGATGGGCGGGGGTCTATCGCCGCAGCCCGTTGACACTGGCCACGGCGGGCCCCATCTTCTGGCTGTAATGTGGAAACACGCCGTACATTTGCGGAATACGCTTCATGCGGGACGCCTCGTCGCAGGCGCCTAGCCCCGAACTCGCCTAAAGCGGAAGCTTAGAGTTTGGGGTCTTACGTCCACACCACATAACTGTTCCGACATCGCCCGCGCTGGATCTGTTCAGCTGCTGTCCGGCTGGTCGGAATACTCTGAATCCACATCACTGTTCGCTCGTCGCCTCGAAACGAGGAGGCGACTTCTTACGCGCCGCGCCCGTCGGGGCCGCGCGAGACACACCGGAAACAATCATGGCCAAGGCCAAGCAAAAGGCGCCGCGGAAGCCGCGCATCCTCATCACCAGCCAGGACCTGGAGACCCTTCAGACGCTGCTCGACCATTCGCCCGCGCGGACCGCGGGCGTGGACCTGCTGGAGGGCGAACTCGGCCGGGCCGTGATCGTCGGGGACTCCTACAGCGCCAGGGCGTTCTGCCGGCTGGGCGACTGGGCGACCTACGAGGACGCCAACAACGGCCAGTCGAGCCGGGTTCAGCTGGTCCTGCCGAGCGAGGCCGACATCGACCAGCAGCGGGTCTCGGTGCTGACGCCGGTGGGCGCTTCGCTGCTCGGGATGACCCCGGAGTCCGAGATCGAATGGACCGACGACCGGGGACGCCCTCACCGACTGAGACTGGTGGAGGTGGCGAATGCCGATGTCGCCCCCGTCGCCTGACCGCGCCCGCAAGATCCTCGAGGCCGCCTGCACGGACGCCCTGGCCACGGCCCGCTGGGACGAGGCCGACCTGGCGACCCGGTGGCCCGGCGACGAGGCCCGCGCCCTGCTGCTGGCCAAGGCCGCCGAATGCGCCCTGTCGGGCTCGGCCCGGGACCAGCTGCTGAGCGTCGCGATCGAGCGGGTCATCGGCCAGGCCGATCGCGCGGGGCCGCTTCTGGAGGGAACGCCCGACGCCGGCGAACGGGCGGCGATCGCCCGGCAGGCCCTGGCTCTGGGCCCGCACAAGGTGTCCGAAACCGACGCCCTGGTGGCGCTGGTGGAGGGTCGCCACGCCCTGCACCGTCGCGGCCGGATCGCTGGCCCCCGCGTCGCCGCCCGCCTGCTGCGCGAGGAGGCGGTCCTGCACGAGCTGCTGTGGGACCATCCGGGCATCCCGGCCGGCGCCCCCATCCGGCTGGCCATGCTCTGCGCCATCCCGCGGCTGAGGGATCGGGCCGATGATCTGACGACAGTGAAACCCAGCTGGTTCGCGGGCCTGAAGCGCCTGCTGCGATCGGCGCGTACCGGGAGACCCCAATGAGGGAACGCCACAACATCGTTGGAAGCGAAGTGGGACGCGCCCGGCCCCCGATCTACTTCAGGGCCGCCGTCCGCCGCCGTCCCCGGGCCGGTCGCGGGCGGTTGGTCGTGACCCTGACGATGGCAGTCCTCGCCCTGATCGTGGCGGGCGTCGTGCTGGCGGGCTTCCAGGCAGCGTGAAAACAGGTTTCCAAAGAAACGGCGAAAAGCGAAAACTTGACGTTGTTTGACGACGGCCTGATGGAGCGGGCGGTGGAAAGTCAAGATGATTTGACTTTCTTGGTGGTTGGTCCATGATCGGACGTATGGACCCGCACCTGATCTTTCGGGGCCGACGCCCCGTCTGCCTCATCCCGAGCGTCTAACCCTGTTCCGACGACGGTTCGGAACAGGGTTAGACGTTTCGAGCCATCGCGAGGCGCCCCGCGCCTCAGGCGATTTCAGCCAATCGGCATCGACCCGGCGGCGACGCACGCCCCTTCGCGCGCGGCCGCGCTCCGATGCCCGTCGTCAAGGAACTACTCAAATGGGCAAGAAGAGCCGCTCAAGCCGGGAACCCCGGAAACCGAAACAGGTCAAGTCGCCGGAGACCAGGGCCGGCAGCCTGTCCGACCTCGTGAAATCTCGCGCCGTCCCTCCCCTGGTGGGCGCGAAGTAGGCCCCCCAATGGGCCGAAGCCGGCCCCCGGAGCGATCCGGGGGCCGCATTTACATTGCGTCGCCGTGACCGCCCCGCCGATGGCGACGCCGTCACAACCCTGTCCGGAACCTGTCTGTCATGTTGGAAATCGCCCTGCTTCTTCTGGCCTGCGCCGTATTCGCGGCGCTCACCTTCGTCGCCGTCACCGCTGCCCTCAGGGCGGCGCGCGTCGAGGATGTGATCGGCGAAGTGTTCTCGCCCTGGCTCCACGACCCGTTCGGGGCGCCGGAGACCGGCGAACCCGCGCCTCGCGACGACCGCGGCCCGCCGCCGCACCATTCGCGCGATAGCGAAGCTGTGGCGGAGAAGCGGCAGGCGGTAGCGGCGCGGGCCTGAGGGCGGTCCGGCCTATGCCTCGGCGATGACGTCGAAGCCGGCGAAGATCATGCGCTTGCCGTCGAAGGGCATGTCCATCTTCATCATGCGCTCGTCCTGCATCAGCGCTTCCCATGCCTTGTCGCGGGTGGCGCGGTCGGGCCAGGTGATCCAGCCGACGGCGACGGTTTCGCCGTCCTGGAGCTGAACCGCGCGCTTGAAGTCCGTGACCTTGCCATCCGGGACATCCTCGGCCCAGGTCTCGGTGACCGCGGTGGCGCCGGCCTCCTTGAAGAAGGGCGTGGTCTGGCGGGAGTGCTCCAGATAGGCCTCCTTGTTGGCCGTGGGCACCGGGATGACGGTGATGTCGAGGAAGGGCATGGGGAGTCCTTTGTCAGGGGGCTATCGCTCGCGACGCGGTCGCTCGCTGCTTGAGCCCAAGGGAGTAGGGCGCAGGAAGGGGAGACAGGCAACAGGCGGGACTGTCGCGCCCTCGCCCCTCCCTCGCCGTCAGGCTTCGACGATGGGCGCGAAGCCGCCGTAGATCATGCGCTGGCCGTCAAAGGGCATGTCCTTCATGTCGTTCATGCGCGGATCCTCCATGACCTTCTTCATGCCCGTGTCGCGCGTGGCCTTGTCCGGCCATTCGATCCACGAGAAGACGGTGTTCTCGCCGTCGACGGCGTTCACGGCGCGCCTGAAGTCGGTGACCTTGCCGTCGGGGATGTCGTCGCCCCAGGTCTCGACCACGCGGGTCGCGCCATACTCCTTGAAGATCGGGGCGGCCTTGGCGGCCATGGACCGGTAGGCCTCCTTCTTCCCGGTCGGCACCGGGATCAGGAATCCGTCGATGTAGCTCATGGGGATCTCTCCACCTTGCTGGATATCGTTCGCGACGCGGCTGCTTGCGGCTTGAGCCGTCGATGCTTGGGGCGCGGTCGCTCACTGGGCCCGGATGGCCGCCCGGGCCGGATGCGGTCCCCTCGACGGGCGGCATTGTAGCAGCCTGCGCCCGGGACGCGACCCCCTGCGTCGGGCGGCGGCGGCGGGCCGCCTGAACGCCCTCAGGCGAGGATGTCGAGCAGGGTTCCGGTCATCTCGTCGGCGGTCTTCAGGACCGAAACATTGGCCTCGAGGGCGATTTCGGCGCCGATCCGCTCGACGGTTTCGCCGGCCAGGTCGGCGAGCGGGTCGGCCGCGGTGCGGCGGGCGCTGGCCTCGAAACGGGCGGAGGCGGCGGCGATGCCGGCGGCGGCGATGGCTATGGCCTGCATGGACGTCTCCCCGGTGGTCGCGGTCAGGATGGCGCGGGAGGCTGAAGGGAGCGCCAACGAAACTGGTGAACGGCGGCGCGGATCGCCGTTCGGTGAATCGACAGGGCGAGCCCGACATGATCTGCTGGCGGCGTCCGACTCAGCGACAGGACGGTCGTCATGGTCAGCCTCGCCCATCTGAAGCGTCGCCTGGGGCAGTACGCCGCCGTCTGGGTCGGGGCGTTCCTGCTGTCGGGCGCGGCGATCCTGGCGGGGCTGGCGTTCACCGACCTGATGACGGCGGCGGACCTGGTGTTGCCGGCCGGGCTGGCGCTGACCACGCTGGCGCTGGGGGCCGGGCTGGTCGCCAGCCTGGCGTCGCGCGAGACCGTGGGGACCAAGCTGGTGGTGCTCGTTTCGGCCGGGCTGCTGGTGCTGCCGCTGCTGTGGGCGCCGGTGTCGGCGGCGGTGGCCATCGCCTTCTTCGCCGACCGGTCGATCGAGTATTCGCAGGCCTACGCCGCCTTCCAGATCGGCGTGTCCCAGGTGCTGTTCCCGATCAGCCAGGCGCTGGGAGACGGCGACCTGTTCGGCTGGGTGTGGAGCGCCTTCCAATGGGTATCGACGGTGGTCGGCTTCCTGTCGGCCGTGGTGAAGCTGTGGCCGATGCTGAAGCGGTTGCTGGGGCCGGAGCCGGCGACGGAGAGCTGAAGCTATTCCGGCCGCCAGACGCGGACCCAGTCGATTTCCAGCCGTTGCGGCAGGGCGCTGTCGTCGACGCCTTCCGCTCCGCCCCAGTCGCCGCCGACGGCGACGTTGAGGATCAGCCGGAAGGGGCGGTCGAAGGGCCAGGCGGCGCGGTCGGTGCGCTCGTTCGGGAAGCTGTAGTAGGGCTCGCCGTCGAGGACGAAGTCGATGGCGTCGGGGGTCCAGCGGACCTGGTAGACGTGGAAGGCGTCGCAGGCGTCGGGGACGGCGATCTCGGCTCCGCGCTGGGTCTTGGCGACGTGGTTGTAGCGGCCGGTGTGGACCGTGCCGTGGACCACGCCGGGGCGGTGGCCGACGTGCTCCATGATGTCGATCTCGCCGTCGCCCGGCCAGGCCTCGAGATCGACGGGCAGCATCCAGATGGCGGGCCAGGTTCCACGGCCGCAGGGCAGTTTCGCCCGGGCCTCGAACACCCCGTAGGTCCAGCCCTCGCGGCTGAGCATGCGGGCCGAGGTGTAGTCCTGGCCGCCCCAGTCCGCGGCGGTCTCAAGCCGTTCGCGGCGGGCCTCGATGATCAGGCGGCCGTCCTCGACGCGGGCGTTCTCGGGGCGGTCGGCGGCGTAGTACTGCAGCTCGTTGTTGTACCAGCCGGTCGGGTTGGCCTCGGTGTCGTAGGTCCACCGGGCCGGGTCGGGCAGGCCGTCGCGCTCGAACTCGTCGGCCCAGACCAGGCGGTGGCCGGGCAGGCCCTCGGGCGGCGCCGCGGTCTGGGCGGCCGCCGGCGCGGCGAGCAGGAGAGGGACGAACAGGGCGGTCAGGAAGCTGCGCATCCCGCGACGATAGCCGAGGCGGAAGGCGGCGGGGATCACGGATGGTGACGGCCCGTCAGCCGGGGCGGACGACGCCGTCGGGATCGTGCGGGGCGTGGCGGTCCGGGTCGTCGCGGTCGAGGCCGCCGCGGCCGGCGTTGCGTTCCGCCTCGGTCGGCGAGCGCGTCGCGCCCTCCTCGCGGCCGTAGGCCCCGGTGCGGGCCCTGGACGGGGCGTCGAGGGTGGGGTGCGGCGTCTCGAACCGGCCGACGAGCTCGCCCTTGGCGATGGTCGCGCCCTTCAGGACGTTGACGAACTCGACCAGCGGGATGTCCTCCGCGAGGTCGAGGCGGCGGTCCAGGCCGAAGAGCTGGAAATAATAGCGGTGCGGGCCGTGGCCCTCGGGCGGGGCCATGCCGAGCCAGCCCGGGCGGCCCCCGGTGTTGAGGCCCTGGACGAGGTCGTGGCCGCCCCTGGGGTGGGCGGACTTCTCGAGGCCGGCGGGGAGGCTGGTCCAGGCGCCGGGGATGTTCCAGACCAGCCAGTGCACCACGGGCTCGTCGCGGGGCGCGTCCGGGTCCTCGACCACAAGGGCCCAGGTGACGACCTCGAGAGGACCGCTCCATGACAGGGGCGGGGAGGTCTCGTCGCCGGCCTGGGCGTGGTCGATCGACAGCCAGCCGTCGGCGTCGATGGCCGGCGAGGTCATGGCGATGGCGGCGGGGCGGCTGGCCTGAACCTTCAGCGAGGTGATGGCCGCGCCGGAATGGGCGGGTTGCTTGTGCTGGGCCATGGGGGGTCTCCTGTGCGTGACGGGAGAACCGCGCTGGGGCGGGAAGGTTCGGCGGCGGAAGCGCTCTTGCGGGGGACCGATGGCGGAGTCATCGTCGGCGGATGAGCACGCAGGCGCCGGCGGGCGAACGCTTCCAGAGCTTTTCGGCCTTCTATCCGCACTACATCCACGAGCATTCCAACCGGACATGCCGGCGCATCCACGTGGTCGGCTCGGCGCTGGTGCTGGTCGTGCTGGGCGTCGCCGTCGTGACGCGGAACCCGTGGTGGCTGCTGGCCATGCCGCTGGTCGGCTACGGCTTCGCCTGGGTCGGGCATTTCTTCTTCGAGAAGAACCGGCCGGCGACGTTCCGATACCCGCTGTGGAGCCTGATGGGCGACTGGCGGATGTTCTTCGAGGTGATCACCGGCAAGCGGCGCTTCTGATCGCCGCGGGACGACGGCGGAGCGCCTAGAGCGGCGGCCGGCCCGGGTCCTGGAAGGTGAACAGGATGGCCCCCAGCAGGGCCGCGGCGTCGCGGTCGGCGGAGCCGGCGGGCGGGAGGTAGAAGGTCGGCGCCATGCCGTTCAGGGCCACGCCGCCGATGTCGACGCCGTCGCGGCTGAACACATAGCCCAGCACGCCGCCGCTGCTCCACGGCAGGCCTTCGACGTAGCGGGTCTCGGCCCGGTAGACCTGACCGTTCCAGCTCAGCTGGCCCGCCCGTTGGGGCTGCTGCAGCCGGTTCAGCCAATTGCCATGCCGGCTGAGCGCCAGGGTGAAGGCGGCGTCGGCGGGCGCGGCGCCGGAGAAGGCGCAGTTGTAGGCGAGGGGCTCGCGCTCGAAGGTGATCCCGAGAATCTGGATGCGCGCCTCGCCGCCCTCGCATTCGCCCTGAACCTCGCCGCCCAGTGAGGGGATGGAGAGGGCGAAGGAGGTTTTGGCGTGCGAGCTGCGGCGGAATGGCATGGCCATGCCCGACGACCGGGCGCTGGCCGAACCGACGTATTCGCCGATGCCGAAGCCGGGACGGAAAAGGCTGGGGCCGCGTCGGCCCTGCAGCTGCACCCTGTCGGTGCGGTCCTTGAAGGGAACGCTGGCGTCCTGGGCGACGGCGGCGGATGCAAGGCACAGGGCGGCGATGGCGATGGCGGCTTTCATGGTCCCCTCCCGAGAGATCAGGGGACGGTGCACCCACCGGGCCAGCTTCGCAATACGCCGGTTGGCGAAGAGCCTAGTTGGACCCGGCGATGACGGTCGCCGAGGCCATCAGCGTCTGGCTGGGCTGGGCGTCCCACGACGGCGGGCAGCCCTCGAAGCGGCCGGCGTCGACGAGGGTCAGGCGGCGCTGGTTGAAGCGCATGGCCGGACGCATCGAGCCGCGGCCGTGGCCGGTGTAGAGGTCGATCTTCTGGCCCTTGATCGCGCCGCCGGTGTCGGAGGCGTACCAGTAGCCGTCGTGCAGCGTGCCGTCGGGCATCCGCATGCCGACCGTCTCGGGGATGAACAGGCGGGTGCGGCGCGGGATGTAGCGGGGATCGACCGCCATGGTGCGCATGGGGATCGGCCGGCAGCCCAGGCTGTCGTTGCCCGTCGCTCCGCCGCCGCCCGCATGGTAGAGATTGACCCGCGCGGTCCAGTCGGCCTCTTCGTCCATCAGGGCCTGTTGTTCGGCCGTCAGACCGGCCATGCCGCTGTCGGAACCTTCGTCCGGGGCCTCCGTTGATTCCACGCCGAGGCCCGATGCGACCGCGGTCTCGTAGGATACGGGATCACCCTGCACCGCCGCCTGGACGGGGAAGGCCAGCGCCCAGATAAGGGCGAACGCAGCGGCTGTGCCGAGCATGAATTGACTCATGTAAGCACCGGCCCCTGACGCGTCCGGCGCGCTGCTTGTCGTCAAAAAATGCGGCGAAAACCAGACTTCCCGCTTTGCGTGCGACCACCTGTCCGGTCATCCGGTGGATAAGTGGGCCTTGTGATGGTTGTGCCGAATCTCGTTTGGCCAACGCCCCCAAATATGTAAGCTGTATTCGCAGATCAGAAACACTTTGCTGGACGGCGATGCTTACTGTTTACGGAGATATTCGGTCCGGCAACTGTTTGAAGGTCAAGTGGTTGCTCGACCGCCTCGCACATGATTATCGGTGGATCGAAACCGACGTCATGTCCGGCGCCACGCGATCCACAGATTTCCTGCGGCTGAATCCCTGCGGCCAGGTTCCGGCGGTGATGTTCGGGGATGGCCGGACGCTGGCGCAGTCGAACGCCATCATCGGATTTTTCGGCGAAGGCACGCCGTTCGTTCCCGCCGATCCGTGGGAGCGGGCGAAGATGTACGAGTGGCTGTTCTGGGAGCAGTACAGCCACGAGCCCTATGTCGCGGTGGTGCGCTTCCAGCGCGCCTTCGCCGGCAAGGCGGCCGCCGAGATCGAACCGCGCCTGATGGAGCGGGGCCATGCCGCCCTGGCGCGGATGGAGGCCGCGCTGGCGGATCGGGACTGGCTGGTCGGCGCGGGCCCCACGCTCGCCGACCTGGCGCTGGTCGCCTACACGCGCGTGGCGCATGAAGGCGATTTCGATCTGGCGCCGTATGTCGCGGTCCGTGGGTGGATCGGACGGGTGGAGGCGGCCTTCGCGATCGGCTAGAGCATCGGCGTCGTTCGCCGGAGCCGGTCTCATGAAGCGCATCCTCATCGCCGCCCTCGCCGTCGTCGCGGTCGGCGGCGCGGCCCTGCAGGCCTCGGCCTGGGGCAACACCGGCCACCGGTTGATCGGCGTCGCCGCCGTGCGGGGACTTCCCGAAGAGCTGCCGGCCTTCCTGCGCACGCCGGGCGCCGCGGCCGAGGTCGGAGAGCTGTCGCGCGAGCCGGACCGCACCAAGGGCGGCGGTCAGCCGCACGACCGCGAGCGCGACACCGCTCACTTCATCGATCTGGACGACGCGGCCCATGTCATGAACGCGACCGGCCCGTCGATCGACGACTTGCCGCGCCTGAAGTCCGGGTACGACGCGGCGCTGGTCGCGGCGGGGTTGGACGTCGACGACGCCGGCTACCTGCCCTACGCCATCTGGGACGGCTATCAGCAACTGGTGCGCGACTTCGCCACCTGGCGGGTGCTGAACGCCGCCGAGGCGCGCGAGGCCGACCCGGGCAGGCGGGCCTGGTACCGCGAGGACCGGCTGCGGCGCGAGGCGCTGATCCTGCGCGACATGGGCTATCTGGGGCACTACGTCGGCGACGGCAGCCAACCCCACCATACGACGATCCACTACAACGGCTGGTCGCGGGATGTGCCGAACCCGGAGGGCTACACCACCTCGCGCCAGACGCACGGCCTGTTCGAGGGGACGTTCACCGCGCGGGTGGCGCGGCTGGATGCGGTCGAGGCGGCGATGACGGCGCCGCAGCTGGACGCGTTCGAACTGCGCGAGCGGGTTCCGGCCTATCTGAAGACGACTCTGGCGCAGGTGCTGCCGTTCTACCAGCTGGAGAAGGCCGGCGGATTCGCGGAGGGCGATGCGCGCTGGGCCGATTTCACCATCGCGCGGCTGGCGGCGGGGGCGTCGGAACTGCGCGACCTGTTCATCCTGGCGTGGCGGGATTCGGCGGACGACGAGATCGGCTGGCCCAAGGTGAAGGTGGCCGAGGTCGAGGCGGGGACCGCTGACCCGTGGCTGGCCATGTACGGCGAGGACTGATGACGGCCTCCGACACGCTGGGCGTCCAGAAGCTTTCCATCCGTGAGGCCTACGACTGCATGTTTCACTTCCTGAACAGCTATTGGGAGCGGGGCGGAAAGTCGGACGATCAGATCGCCATACTTCTTGGCGGCATGCCGCTGCTGGCCGATCGTGCGTCGGCTGACCCGGCGATGATGTCTGACTGGCTCGACTCGGTCAGAGCCGTAACCGGTAAGGGATCCGCTCCCCTCTGATGCCCGATCCTGCCCCGCCCGTCGTCATCCTCGACAAGTCGCAGCTGGCCGACAACATCGGCGCGGTGGCGCGGGTGATGGCCAATTTCGGCCTGTCCGAACTACGGCTGGTCAGCCCGCGCGACGGCTGGCCGCAGGAGCGGGCCTGGGCCACGGCCTCGGGCGCTGACTGGGTGCTGGACGGGGTGAAGGTGTTCGACAGCGTGGCCGAGGCCATCGCCGACCTGAACACCGTGTTCTCGACCACCGCCCGGCCGCGCGAGACGCGGATGCCGGTGCGGACGCCTAGGGAGTCCGCGCGGCTGCTGTACGACGACCGCGCTTCGGGGCTGTCGATCGGCCTGCTGTTCGGGGGCGAGCGGGCGGGGCTGGAGACCACCGACATCGCCCTGACCCAGGGGATCGTGACCATTCCGATCGGTCCGAGGCACCATTCGCTGAACCTGGCCCAGGCGGTGGCGATCAACGCCTATGAGTGGCGGATCCTGATCCTCGACGCCCCGCCGCCGCGCTTCCGCGAGGGCGATCCGCCGGCGTCGAACGAACTGCTGGTCGGCATGTATGAGCATCTGGAGAAGGAGCTCGACGAGGGCGGCTTCTTCCATCCGCCGGAGAAGAAGCGGTCGATGAGCCAGAACCTGCGGGTCATGCTGGGCCGGGCCGGGTTCTCGGAGCAGGAGGTGGCGACCTTCCGGGGCGTGATCCACGCGCTGGCCAAGGGGCGGGGGCGGGTGCTGGCCAAGCTGGCGGCGAAGCGGGCGGCGGGCGAGGGCTAAAGGCCCGCGCAGAAGGCCGGGACCACCTCTGTGGCCGGGCCGTAGCGGCCTTCGTCGAACAGGCGGCGGCCGAGGGAGGGTTCGAGGTTGAGCTCGACCGTGCGGGCCCCCGCGAGGTTGGCCAGCTGGACGAAGCCGGCGGCGGGGTAGACCGCGCCGGACGTGCCGATGGAGACGAACAGGTCGCAGCGCCGGAGAGCGGCTTCGATCCGGTCCATGTGCAGCGGCATCTCGCCGAACCAGACGATGTGCGGGCGCAGGCGGCCGCGCGGGTGGAAGGGCGACGGCTCGACAGGCGCGAGGTCGCGGGGACGGTCGCAGACCTGTCCGGTCATGGTGCATTCGGCCTTCAACAGCTCGCCGTGCATGTGGATGAGTTCGAAGCCGGGCGACGGCGGCCTGTCAGCGTGGGCGCGGTCGTGCAGGTCGTCGACGTTCTGGGTGACCAGCAGGATGTCGCCGTCCCAGCGGGCGGCGAGGTCGGCGAGGGCGTGGTGGGCGGCGTTGGGCTGGACCGCGGCCAACTGACGACGCCGGCGGTTGTAGAAGTCCTGCACCAGGGCGGGGTCGCGGGCGAAGGCTTCGGGGGTGGCCACGTCCTCGACGCGATGACCCATCCACAGACCGTCGGCGGCCCGGAAGGTCGGCACGCCGGACTCCGCCGAGATGCCGGAGCCGGTGAGGATGACGAGGTTTCTGGGCGCCATGTGGTTCCATAGCATCGGCGGTCTGTCCTAGAAGACCGGCAACCGCACAGGAGACCCGCCCATGAAAACCCGCGCCGCCGTCGCCTTTGAGGCCAAACGTCCGCTGGAGATCGTCGAAGTCGATCTGGAGGGGCCGCGGGCGGGCGAGGTGCTGGTCGAGATCAAGGCGACGGGCATCTGCCACACCGACGCCTATACGCTGGACGGGCTGGACTCGGAGGGCCTGTTCCCGTCGATCCTCGGCCACGAGGGCGCGGGGGTGGTGGTCGAGGTCGGGCCGGGGGTGACTTCAGTGGCGGTCGGGGACCACGTGATCCCGCTGTACACCCCGGAATGCCGGCAATGTAAAAGCTGCCTGAGCCGCAAGACCAACCTGTGCACCGCCATCCGGGGGACGCAGGGCAAGGGCGTCATGCCCGACGGGACCAGCCGCTTTAGCTACAAGGGCCAGGCGATCGCCCACTACATGGGCTGTTCGACCTTCTCGAACTACACGGTGCTGCCCGAGATCGCGGTGGCGAAGATCCGCAAGGATGCGCCGTTCGACAAGGCCTGCTACGTCGGCTGCGGCGTGACCACGGGCGTGGGGGCGGTGGTCAATACGGCCAAGGTGGAGCCGGGCGCCAACTGCGTGGTGTTCGGGCTGGGCGGCATCGGGCTGAACGTCATCCAGGGGCTGAAGATGGTCGGGGCCGACATGATCGTCGGCGTCGACGTCAATCCGTCGAAGGAGGAATGGGGGCGCCGCTTCGGCATGACCCATTTCGTCAACCCGAAGACGGTCGATGACGTGGTGGCGCATCTGGTCGAGCTGACCGGCGGCGGCGCGGACTACACCTTCGACTGCACCGGCAACACCACGGTGATGCGTCAGGCGCTTGAGGCCTGCCACCGCGGCTGGGGCGAGAGCGTCATCATCGGCGTGGCCGAGGCGGGCAAGGAGATCGCCACGCGGCCGTTCCAGCTGGTCACCGGCCGGGTGTGGCGCGGGAGCGCGTTCGGCGGGGCGCGGGGGCGGACGGATACGCCCAAGGTGGTCGACTGGTACATGGACGGGAAGATCGAGATCGACCCGATGATCACGCATACCCTGCCGCTGGAGCGGATCAACGAGGCGTTCGACCTGATGCACGCGGGGGAAAGCATCCGCAGCGTGGTGGTGTTCTGACCGCTTGCGCAAACGGGGTAGTTGTTTAAAAAAACCCTCCTGAACACAGGGAGGGAAGCCATGTTCACCCACATCACTGTCGGCGCCAACGACGTCGAGGCGTCGCGCCGGTTCTATGACGCCGCTCTGGGCGCGCTGGGCGTCGAGCCGGCCAGCGGGCCGGATCCGAAGGGGCGCTACTGGTGGCGCACGGACCGGGGCGCCTTCGCCGTCGGCAAGCCCATCGACGGCGAGGCCGCCTGCCACGCCAACGGCGGCACCATCGGCTTCGCGGCGAAGACGCCGGAGATGGTCCACGCCTTCCATGACGCCGGGGCGGCGGCGGGCGGGCGCTCGATCGAGGACCCGCCGGGCCTTCGCGAAGGGCCGTTCGGCAAGCTGTACCTGGCCTATCTGCGCGATCCGGACGGCAACAAGGTCTGCGCCCTGCACCGCATGGCGTAGGCCCGCGCGCCGGGCGGTGCTAAGCGGGCGGCATGGAGACCCTGAAGACCCATGCCGTCCACGGCGGAACCCTCCGATATCTGAAGCACGACAGCGCCGTGACCGGCACGCCGATGACCCTGTCGGTCTTCGTTCCGCCGGGAGAGGGCCCGTTTCCGGTGCTGATCTGGTTGTCGGGCCTGACCTGCACCGAGGACAATTTCACCACCAAGGCCGGGGCCTACGGCGCGGCGGCGGAACACGGGGTGATCATCGTCGCCCCCGACACCTCGCCGCGCGGCGAGGGCGTGGCGGACGATCCTGCCTATGACCTCGGCCAGGGCGCGGGGTTCTACCTCGACGCCACGCAGGCGCCGTGGGCGCCGCATTTCCGCATGGAGTCCTATGTCGTCGAGGAGCTGATCGAGCTGGTCGACACGGAATTCCCGGCCACGAAGGCGCGGGCGATCTCGGGCCATTCGATGGGCGGGCACGGGGCGCTGACGCTGGCCTTGAGACATCCGCACCTGTTCCGGTCGGTGTCGGCTTTCGCGCCGATCGCCTCGCCGACGCGCTGTCCGTGGGGCGAGAAGGCGTTCTCGGCCTATCTGGGGGACGACCGGGACGTGTGGGCGGCGCACGACGCCGCGCGGCTGATCGAGGCGGGAGTCGGGGGCGGCTGTTACGACGACATCCTGATCGACCAGGGCGACGCCGACCCCTTCCTGACGGAACAGCTGAAGCCGGAGCTTCTGGCGGCGGCGGCGGAGGCGGCGGGGCAGCGGGTCACCCTGCGGATGCAGCCCGGCTACGACCACTCCTATTTCTTCATGGCCAGCTTCATCGCCGACCATGTGGCCTTCCATGCGGCGCGGCTGAACGGGTGAGGCGTCTGTGCTAGCGTCGCGGTGATCCACGGGAGACCGCGATGCCCCGCTTCCCTTTCCTACCCGGCCTTGCCGCCCTGCTGTTGACCGCCGCACCGGCCGCCGCGCAGCAGGTCGTCGATCCGGATTTCCACCCTGAGGTCGAGCGCCCGGCCTACGCCGCCGACGGGCCGGTGGTCGTGATCGACGGGGCGCACCACAACTTCCATACCGTCGACGGCCAGTACGCGCCGTTCGCGGCCCTGTTGCGCGCCGACGGCTATCAGGTGCGGAGCGGGACGGCGCCGTTCGCGGCGGAGGGATTGGCGGGCGTGGACGTGCTGGTGATCGCCAACGCCGGCATGATCCGGCCGGACCACGCGGCGCCGATCTTCACCGAAGCGGAGACGGCGGCGGTGGAGGCCTGGGTGCGCGGAGGCGGGCGGTTGCTGCTGATCGCCGACCACGCGCCGTTCGGGGCGGCGGCCGAGGCCTTGGCGGCGCGGTTCGGCGTGCGGATGGGCAAGGGTTACGCCTTCGCGGAGACGCCGAACGGAGTCAGCACCAACCTGGTCTACCCGGCCGAGGCCTTCGACGACCATCCGATCATCACCGGGCGCGAGGCCGGCGAACGGGTGGAGAGCGTCACCGCCTTCACCGGCCAGTCGCTGGCGGGGCCGCCCGGCGCGACCGTGTTGCTGCCGATGACCGTCGGCGCGCGCGAGGCGCCGGATCTGCCGACGCTGCAGCGGATCAACGACCGGATCGAGGCCGGGGAGCCGGCGGGGGCGGTGATCGCGGAGCTGTCGGCTCCAGCCCTGCCGGCCCAGGCGCTGGCCTTTGACCACGGGGAGGGACGGGTGGTGGTGCTGGGCGAGGCGGGGATGCTGTCGGCGCAGCGGGCCCGGTTCCCGGACGGCCGGGAAGTGCGGTTCGGCATGAACGTCGCGCCGGGCAACGCCCGCTTCGGCCTGAACGTCCTGCACTGGCTCACCGGGCTGTTGCCGTAGTAGAGCCTGAGTCATGACCGACACCGCCCCCGACTACGACGAGATGTTCGCCGCCCTGTGCCGGGAGGTCGGCTTCTGCCTGCACCCCAAGGGCGAGAAGCGCGTGCTGGCGGCCCTGCCGAACGGGCTGGACGCCGCGACCCGGGCCGTGTTCGAGGCGGAAGGCGTGGACTTCGTCTCGGCCTCCGGCGACCTGCGGCGGGCCGTGCGCGACTGTCTGAAGACTAACCTGCCGGACATGTGAGCGTAACGGAACTCGACCGCCGGGCTTGGGTTTGGCGCGCGGGCGCCTAGATGTGCGCTATCCGAAACCCTGTCGAAGGAGCCTCCCCATGGCCTTTACGCTTCCGCCCCTCCCGTATGCCTATGACGCGCTGGAGCCGGCCATCGACAAGGAGACGATGACCTTCCACCACGACAAGCACCACCAGACCTATGTCGACAACCTGAACAAGGCGATCGACGCGGATGGCAGCCTGCAAGGCAAGTCGCTGGAAGAGCTGTTCGCCTCGATCTCCAAGGCCCCCAAGGCCGTGCGCAACAACGGCGGCGGGCACTGGAATCACAGCCTGTTCTGGGAACTGCTGGCCCCCGCCGACAAGGTCGGCCAGCCGTCGGCCGAACTGGCCGCCGCCATCGACCGCGATCTCGGTGGAATGGACAAGTTCAAGGAGGCCTTCAACGCCGCCGGCGCCGGCCAGTTCGGCTCGGGCTGGGCCTGGCTGATCGTGCAGAACGGAAAACTCAAGGTGAGTTCGACGCCGAACCAGGACAATCCGCTGATGGACGTGGCCGACGAGAAGGGCGACGTGGTGCTGGCCGCCGACGTCTGGGAGCACGCCTATTACCTGAAGTACCAGAACCGCCGGGCCGACTATCTGAAGGCGTTCTGGACGGTGGTGAACTGGAACAAGGCCAACGAACTGTTCGCGGCCGCCACGGCCTGATTTGTCGCAGCCCGTCGTCGTGGATTCTTCACGGCGACGGACTGGCGGCGACCCGAAATTGCCCTATTTACGTCATCGACTGTTGACTTCGGGAGGGCAAGCCGATGACGCCATCATTCAAAATCGCCGCCGCGGGCCTGATGCTGGCCACCCTGATGGGCGTCGGAGCCTGTTCACCCGAGGCCCAGACGGCGCCGGGCGACCGCGCCGCGCCGGCCGCGCCCGTCAGCCCTGACGTCAGCGCCGTTCGCATCGGGACCCTGGAGGCGACCGCCGTGAGGGACGGGACCCTGAACGTTCCGGCCGGGAATGCGGAGATGAGCCCGTGGACCAACACCGCGGAGGTGTCGGCCCTGCTGACCGCGGCGGGCGTCACCGATGGAACCATCCACCTGTCGATCCAGCCGCTGCTGGTGCGAGACGGCGAGCGGGTGGTGCTGATCGACGCCGGCGCCGGCGGGCAGATGGGGACCGAAGGCAAGCTGGTCGCCTCGCTGAGAGCGGCCGGCGTGGAGCCGTCGCAGGTCACGGACGTGCTGATATCCCACGCCCATGGCGACCACGTGGGCGGGCTGGCCGGGGCCGACGGCCGGTTGACCTTCCCCAATGCCGTTATCCGGATGAGCGCGCCGGAGTGGACCTTCGCCCAGGCGGGCGCGGCCGAGGCCGGGGCGGGCGCGCTGCTGGCCGCCATCACGCCCAAGGTCGAACCCTTCGCGCCGGGCGCGCAGGTCACGCCGTCGATCCGCGCGGTCCCGTTGGCCGGTCATACGCCGGGGCACAGCGGCTATGAGATCGAGTCGGGCGACGACCGGCTGCTCTATATCGGCGACGCGATGCACAGTTCGATCATCTCGGTTCAGCGGCCCGAGTGGCGGAACGCCTGGGACAGCGACAGCGCGGCGGCGGTGACGACGCGGCAGGGCCTGCTGGAACGCGGCGCGTCCGGGACCCAGCGGATCTACGGCGTGCATTTCCCCTTCCCGGGAGTCGGCCGGTTCCAGCGCCGGGACGACGGCTTCGTATGGGTGCCCGAGGCCCCCCACCAGCCTTGACTCCGGGGATAGGGGCCGTCATAAGCCCCGCCTTCACGCCACCGGCTCGCCGCGTTGCGTGATCCACTACGGACGATGCGTGGACCGCCGTTGAGATCGTCCCTCCAGTTGGGGAGGGACCGGGCCGCATCATATTGAGAGTGACTTATGTCCAAGCGCCACAGCGCCAAGTACAAACTCGATCGGGTCATGGGTGAAAACCTGTGGGGCCGCTCGAAATCCCCGGTCAACAAGCGTTCCTACGGCCCCGGCCAGCACGGCCAGCGCCGCAAGTCGAAAGTCTCGGACTTCGGCCTGCAGCTGAAGGCCAAGCAGAAGCTGAAGGGCTACTACGGCAACATCACCGAGAAGCAGTTCTCGGCGACGTATGAAGAAGCCTCGCGCCGCAAGGGCAACAGCTCCGAGAACCTGATCGGCCTGCTGGAGTCGCGCCTGGACGCCATCGTCTATCGCGCCAAATTCGTCCCGACCGTCTGGGCCGCCCGCCAGTTCGTCAGCCACGGCCACGTGACCGTCGACGGCAAGAAGGTCGACATCGCCTCGTACCGGGTCAAACCGGGCCAGGTCATCGAGGTCAAGGAAAAGTCCCGCGCCATGGCGCTGGTGATCGAAGCCCAGCAGTCGTCGGAGCGTGATGTTCCCGACTATCTGGAACTGGGCGACCGCGGCTTCTCGGTCCGTTACGTCCGCGTGCCGGAACTGGCCGACGTGCCGTTCCCGGTGAAGATGGAGCCGAACCTGGTCGTCGAATACTACTCGTCCTAAGTTCGACGATCGCGCGCCCGGCTGTTTGAGCCGCACACGGTTTGAAGGGCCCCGGAGCAATCCGGGGCTTTTCTGCTTTCAGGCCGGGGTTTTCTTGACCGGCGAACAGGCGCACATTGGGCGCGTTCAGGATTTCGGCGCGGGAGGCCGGGAATGAAACGGATCGTCACGCTCTCCGGCGCGCTGTTGCTGGCCGCCACCCTGCCGGGCTGCGCGCTGGTGGACCGGTTCACCGACCGGTTTTCGACGACCGAAGTCGCCCAAGCCGTCGACTCGCCGGGGCAGATCGAGCCGGTCCACGCCGCCGCCATCGTGCAGGACCAGGCTGTGTTCTGGGTCAGTTCGAACGGCTGCACCCAGAAGGCGGACCTGACGCCGGTGGTGCGGCGCGCCGGGGACGCCTCGGTGATCACCCTGCGCCGCCTCAAGGAAGACCGCTGCCTCCAGCCCCGCGCCGAGGGCGTGGAGATGCGCTGGAGCTTCCAGGAGATGGGGCTGGCGCCGGGCAGCCGGGTCTCGGTCGAGAACCCCTACCAGCTGCCGCGCGGCTGATCCCTCAGCGCGCCTCGAACGGCGGCAGCAGGGCCGCCGGGATACGGTGGGGCCGCATGGTGACGGCGTCGACCAGCACCCATTCCGAGACGCCTTGGGCGCACAGCCGGCCCTCGCCGTCCTCGATGCGGACATAGCGGTTGAAGCGCGGGCCGTGCGGGTCGCCAACCCAGGTGCGGGCCTTCACGCCGACGGCGTCGGGGGGCAGCGGGCGGAGATAGTCGATCTCGTGCCGGACCGCGACCCACGACCAGCGGGCGCGGGCCTCGGGATCGAAGCGGGCGTTCCAGTGGGCGGTGCCGGCGTCCTGCAGCCAACCGACATAGACGACGTTGTTGACGTGGCCGTTGTCGTCGATGTGCCCGGGTCGGACCTCCAGCGGAACGACGAAGATCTCGCGGTCGGCCCGGGGTTCCAGCTGGGCCCTAGCCATCAGGCGTCGCCGAGCGGGACGCCCTTGTCGGCCAGCAGGGTCTGCAACTCGCCGGCGTTGAACATCTCGCGCACGATGTCGGAGCCGCCGACGAACTCGCCCTTCACATAGAGCTGGGGAATGGTCGGCCAGTCGCTGAAGGTCTTGACCCCCTCGCGCAGGCCCTCGTCCTGCAGCACGTCGACGCCGACGAAGGGCGCGCCCACGTGGTCGAGGATCTGCACCGCCAGGGAGGAGAAGCCGCAGCGCGGCGCGTCGGGCGTGCCCTTCATGAACAGGACGACGTCATGCTGCTTCACCGTGTCGGCGATGAAGGCGTGGACGGGATTGGCGGCGACGGCTTGATCGGTCACGGATGCGGGCCTTTCGATGAAGGCCGTCAGCTAGGGTCCCAAGGTGGCCGGGTCAAGGCGCCGAAAGGTCCCGGTCTGTGTCCTAGGCGGCCTTGGCGCCGGCCACACGGGCCATCTCGATCTGGGCGGCGAGGCCCGGCGGCATGTCGCGGTCGGGCACCATGGCCAGCATGTTCAGCCGCTCCATGTCGCTGGCCCGGATCAGCACGCTGGACACCGACGGATCGGTCAGGGCGTAGGCCAGGCAGATAGCCTCGGCCGGCCAGTTGTTGGTGCGGTGCAGGAAGGCGAAGGTGCCGGCGTGGGCCAGCGGATTGTCCTTCGTCTTCGGGCCGCCGAAGCCGAACAGCCCCTTCTTGGGCTGATGCACGGCGGCGGCCTTCTTCGCCGTGTCGAGGCTCTCGGGGAAGTAGCCATAGACGAAGATGGCCATGTCCGCTTCCTGAGCGGCGCGCAGGCGCGAGCGAATCTGCCACGGCGAATTGACGTGGAAGGGCGTTGCCAGCACATCGAAGGCGCCGGTCGAGACGTAGGTGTCCATCACCGCGCCCTCGCCGGAAATGCCCAGCAGACGAATCCGTTCGCTGGCGCGCAGGGCCTTGAGGGCGCTGAGGGTCGGTTGCGGCAGCTCATGGTCGGCCGGCTCGTCGAGGATGGCCAGATCGAACCAGCCCAGGCCCGAGATGTTCAGCGCCCGGTCGATGGCGGAGGTGATGCCTTCGGCCGAAAAGTCGCGGTCCGAGCCGCGGCGGCCGTCGCCGGCGCCGAGGGTCAGGGAGACCTGGACCAGCTTGCGGTCGACGTGTTTCAGCGCCTGGCCGAGAATTTCCGCCAGCACCGGGTCGGCGGTTTCGAGACGGTAGCTGTTGATGCCGGCTTCCAGCGCCGAATAGATCAGCTCACGCCCCGCCTCGGGGCCGTGGGCGATGTCGCGCGGGCCCAGGCTCAGCGTCAGCGCCGAAACCGCCTGACCCGCCGGTCCGAAGGGACGGTAGCGCATGTTCAGTCTCCTGCCGGGGCCGAGGTTTCGAGCGCCAGTGCGTGCAGTTCGCCGCCCATCTTGCCCTTCAGCGCCGCATAGACGAGCTGGTGCTGACGCACCCGGGGCAGGCCCGCGAACGCCGTCGAGACGATGCGGGCGCGATAGTGGTCGCCGTCGCCGGCCAGATCGTCGATGACGATCTCGGCGTCGGGAAAGGCTTCGGTCAGATGGCCGCGAAGCTCTTCGACAGGCATGGGCATGGGGCGGGCGGTCTCCGGATTTGCCGGGCAGAATGGCGCGGAAACCTTAATGTCCGGCTACGCTCAGGCGGCCAGTCGCTCGAACAGGACCACCGGCTCGCCCTTGTAGGTCGTCTCGATATAGGGCGCGTAGCCGGCGCGCGTCGCAAGGGCGATCGAGGGGGCGTTGTCGGGCGAGATCATGCACACCGTGCGCGGGGCGTTCAGGGCGTCGTCGCACCAGGCCAGCGCGGCCGACAGCGCCTCGAAGGCCATGCCCTGGCCCTGGAAGCGCGGGTTGACGCCCCAGCCGAGTTCGGGGGCGTCGAAGGGCGGGTCGAGCACGCGGTGGAAGTCCAGCACGCCGACGCTGCCGACGTATTCGCCCGTATCCTTGAGCCGGACGGTCCAGTTGCCGTGGCCGAGCGCCTCCCAGTGGCCGATATCGCGCAGCAACCTGAACCAGACGTCCTCGCTGGTCAGAGGTTCGGGAAAGATGTGCCGGACGAAGGCCGGGTCCGCCCACAGACGCTTGAGGTCGTCGTAGTCGGCGACGTCCACCGGGGTCAGGGTCAGGCGTTCGGTGATCAGGGTGCTGGTCATGGCGTCTCGAACAGGGCTCCGGCGCGCTCGATGCGGGTGCGGCCGGCGGCGTCGATGACAGCGTAGGTGAAGCCGGGCTGAAGCGCGAACCCTCCGACGCCGCCCTGTTTGTCCATGGCCAGCAGAGCCACCTGCGAACCCGCGACCCTGGCGCCGCGCAGCCGGGCCAGCCGTTCGATGACGCGGCGGCAGGCAGCGGCGGGGGCAAGGCCCGCGCGCATGCCTTCCACCACTGCGTGCGAGCCCGCCACGCGGACGACGTCCTCGCCGACGCCGGTGGCGGTGGCGCCGCCGACCTCGTCGTCGACATAGAGGCCGGCCCCGATCAGGGGGCTGTCGCCGACCCGGCCGCGCATCTTGAAGGCCATGCCGGAGGTGGTGCACGCCCCGGCCATGCGATGGGCGGCGTCAATGGCCAGCAGGCCGATGGTGTCGTGGTTGCCCGGGCCGCCGGGCCGGCCGCCCCAGCCGGCGTTCTCGCTGTTGATGCGCGGGGCGTAGTCGGCGGTCTTCAACCATTCCCGCCAGGCCGCCTCGGCGCGCGGGGTCAGCAAGTCGCGCGTCTCGAACCCCTGCTCGACGGCGAAGGTCCGGGCGCCCTCGCCGGCCAGCATGGTGTGCGGCGTGCGCTCCATCACCCGGCGCGCCACCGAGACGGCGTGGACTACGTCCTCCAGCGCGCAGACGGCGCCGATGTCGCCGGCCCAGGTCATGACGCAGGCGTCCAGCGTCACCCGACCGTCGCGGTCGGGCAGACCGCCGAGACCGACCGAACTGTTGCTCTCGTCCGCCTCGGCCACGCGCCCGCCCGCCTCGACCATGTCGAGCGCCGAGCCGCCATCCGCCCGCACCGCCAGACCGGCCGCGTTGGCGGCCGCGCCGAAATCCCAGGTGGAGACCATGACCGCAGGAGCGGCGGCCTGGGCGGCGACTCCCCCCGCCAGGGCGGAAAGAGGCGCGCAGGCCAGGACGGAGCGGCGGGTCGGGGTCATCGGCGACTCTTAGCGCGGCTTCCGGCCGCACTGGAACCGGCTAGTGAACACCGCCCGAATTTGCGGTGCGCCGGGTGTCAGTCGCGACCCAATTATCAATCCAGCTCTGGCCGCCATCGGCTGACCAGGATTGCACGAAGCGGGCCGAATTGGCGGTGACATCGGAGATGACGAACCGCACCATCACGACGCGCCCGTCGATCGTGTCCTGCCCGTAGAACTCACCGCGCCCGTCTGTGAAGCCGCCATAGATCGGCGCTGTGAGCATCCCGTCGTTCATGCTGGCGAAGTTGATGCTCCATTGGCCGGAACGCGGATTGAAGAGTCTCAGCGCGACGCCTTCGACCCGGGCGCCAGCGGCGTTTGCGAGCGACAGATCAACCGTGTTGGCGCGGCCCTGTGAAAGCGGCCGTACATCGGAGGTCCCACCGAACACCGTCCAGGGCGCATCGGCGTCGAGGGGGCCGCGGACTTCGACGTGGGTGTCCCACAGCCCGACTTCCCAATCGAAATCATCCGCGCCGGGGTTCGGCGCCGTCTGGGCCAGAACGGTCGCGGGGGTCAGCGCCAACAGGCAGGCAAGGGCCAGAGCTCGTAACATGTCGCCTCCTCTTCACATCAGGCCGAGTTGCTTGAAACTGGCCACGCCATCGCGGCCGACGATCAGGTGGTCATGCACCGACACCTCGAGGGCGCGGGCGGCCTCGATGATCTGGCGGGTCATCTCGATGTCGGGACGGGACGGGGTCGGGTCGCCCGAGGGATGGTTGTGGACGATGATCATCGACTTGGCCGACAACTCCAGCGCCCGCCGCACCACCTCGCGCGGATAGACCGGGGCATGGTCTACGGTGCCGCGATTCTGGATCTCGTCGAGGATCAGCTGGTTGCGGTTGTCGAGGTATAGGACCCGGAACTGCTCGCGCGGCTCGTGCTGGAGGGCCACGCGAACGTAGTTGAGCAGGGCCGTCCAGGATGAGATCACCGGCCGTCCCGAGGTGGGCTCCCTCGCCGCCCGCCGGGTGACGTCGAAGATCAATTGCAGGTCCAGGGCGATGGCGCGCGTGGCTGCTCCCGGCCGGTAGCCGAGCGACCGCGCCACGGCGTCCTCGATCGCTTCATGGCTGGCCGCGCCGATGCCCTCGAAGCCGCCGAAGCGCTCCAGCAGGTCACGGGCCAGCGGCTTGGTGTCCTTGTAGGGCACGCTGCGGAACAGCAGCAGCTCCAGCAGCTCGTAGTCGGGCAGGGCGGCGACGCCGCCCTTGGCCGCGCGCTCGCGCAGCCGGTTGCGGTGACCGGAGGTGCGGCTTGGCGTCTTCGGTCTGGCCGGTGGCGGCTCGAGCATGCGCCTCCCCTCGGGACGTGCGCAGCCTATCCTAGAATTTCGGCCGGAACAGCCCCGCCGGGCTGGCGCTGAAGATCTCGACGCCGTCTTCGGTGACGCCGATGGAGTGCTCGCACTGGGCCGACAGGGACTTGTCGCGGGTCACGGCGGTCCAGCCGTCGGACAGAACCTTCACGTGCGGCTTGCCGAGGTTCACCATCGGCTCGACGGTGAAGAACATGCCCTGTTTGAGCGTCGCGCCCTCGCCGCGGCGGCCGTAGTGCAGGACGTTGGGGCTGTCGTGGAACAGCCGGCCGATGCCGTGGCCGCAGAAATCGCGGACGACGGACATGCGGGCGGCCTCGACCACCTGCTGGATGGCGTAGCCGATGTCGCCGAAGGTGGCGCCGGGCTTGATCACGGCGAGACCCGCCTCAAGCGAGTCATAGGTGACGTCGATCAGCTTTCTTGCGCGGGCGTTGATCTGGCCGACGGGATACATGCGACTGGAGTCGCCGTGCCAGCCGTCGACGATGACCGTGTGGTCGATGTTGACGATGTCGCCGTCCTTGAGAACCTTGTCGCCCGGTATGCCATGGCAGACCACGTGATTGATCGAGGTGCAGACGGTCTTCTCGTAGCCCTTGTAGCCGAGGCAGGCGGGCAGGGCGCCATGGTCGAGGGTGAATTCGCGGATGCGGTCGTCGATCTCGCCGGTGGTGACGCCGGGCACCACGAAGGGGGTGATCATGTCGAGCGCCTCGGCGACCAGGCGGCCGGCCTTGCGCATGCCCTCGAAGGCCTCGGCGTCGTGGACGCGGATCTCGTGGGTGCGGACGAAGGCGTCGTCGTCCAGTTCGGGGGTCTCGTACATCGGTCTCTTTCGGCGGGGCCCGGTCACGGGTGGGGCCGCCATGGCAGGGCGCGATCGAGGTGGATCGCTTCGGGGCTCAGGTGGCAACTATAGCACAGAACCTCAACCCCGCGCGACGCGGCCTCGCGCAGGGCGGGGCCGTAGGCGTGATCGATGTCGTCGGCTGTGGTGAAGGAGTCGCAGTCCATGCGCTGGACGATGAACAGCATGACGGCGCGGCCGCCGGCCTCCACCACCCGCTCCAGCGCCTTCAGGTGTTTGACGCCGCGGACGGTGTTGCAGTCGGGGAATTCGGCCAGCGGCGGGGTGCGGCTGAAGTGGCAGTTCTTGATCTCGACCCAGCATGAGGGGCGCTGCAGGGCGTCCGGGTCGCTCTGCAGCAGGATGTCGATACGGCTGTTCTCGTCGTAGCGCACCTCGCGGCGGAGGACCGGATAGCCGGCCAGTTCCGGAATCTGGCCGCGCGGGATGGCGGCCTCGGCGATGCGGTTGGGATTGAGGGTGTTGACCCCGACGGGCCCGGCGTCGGGCAGGACCACCGCCTCCATCGTCAGCGGCAGCTTGCGCTTCGGGTCGAGCGAGCGGGACAGCCAGACCGGCAGGCCGGGCGCGGTCAGGCCGAGCATGGCGCCGGGGTTGGGAACGTGGACGGTGGTCTCGCGGCCGTCCTCAAGCACCACGTCGGCGAGGAAGCGCTTGTAGCGGCGGATCAGGGTTCCGTGTTCGAGAGACGACTTGAAGCGCATGGACGAGGGTCTACTAGCTGGTCGTCATGACCGACGCATCCCCCACCGCCGCCGTCCTGATCATCGGCGACGAAGTGCTGTCCGGACGGACGCAGGACACCAATCTGAACACCATCGCGCGGTTCCTGGCGGCGCTGGGGATCGACCTGCTGGAGGCGCGGACGGTCGGGGACCGCAAAGCGCAGATCGTCGAGGCGCTGAACGCGCTGCGGGCGGGGCACGACTACGTCTTCACCACGGGCGGCATAGGGCCGACGCATGACGACATCACCGCCGACGCCGTGGCGACGGCGTTCGGCGTGGCGCTGCCGGAGCATCCGGAGGCGTTGGCCATTCTGGAGCGGCGCTATGGCGCCGGCGAGTTCAACGCGCCGCGGCGGCGGATGGCGCGGATCCCCGAGGGCGGCGCGCTGATCGCCAATCCGGTCACCGATGCGCCGGGCTTCCAGATCGGCAATGTGTTCGTCATGGCCGGGGTGCCGAAGATCATGACCGCCATGCTGGAGGACGTGGCGCCGCGCCTGAGGACGGGCGCGGTGGTGCACGCGCGGACGGTGCGCGTGACCGGCGTCGGCGAGGGCAGCGTGGCCGACATCCTCTCTGCGGCGGCGCGGGCGAACCCCGATCTCAGCTTCGGCAGCTATCCGTTCGGAGCGGGGACGGTGGGAGAGATCGGGACCAATCTGGTGGTGCGTGGTCGGGACGAAGGGGCGGTCGAGGCCGCTACGGCGGCGCTGCTGGAGACGTTGGAACTCGCCGGCGTGGTGGCGACCGCCGTTTAGGCCCCGGCGCGGCCGGTGAAGGCGTCGACGACGGCTTGATACGCCGGGTTGGGACGGCCGGCGGCGTCGAGGAGGACGGGGCTCTCGTCGGGGCGGTTCTTGCCTTCCTCGCGGAGGAGCCAGCTGTCGATGTCGCGCAGGCCCCAGGTGGTGAAGGCGTAGCGCTGGCGTTCGGGCAGGGCCATGAAGGCCTCGGCCAGTTCGCCGACGCGGGCGACCTGCTGGGCGCGGCGTTCGGCGGTGGAGCGCAGGTCGGGCAGATGGCCGCCGTCGCGCTGCATCGGGAAGTCCAGCTCGGAAATGTGGATGGGCAGGCCCAGCGAGGCGGCGTCGCGCATGAAGCTTGTGATCTGTCCGGCCGGAATCTCGATGTTGAGGTGCGACTGGGTCCCGATGCCGCCGATCGGGGCGCCCAGTTTGAGCAGGTGTTCGGCCAGCTTGAGGAAGGTCGCGCCCTTGGCCGGGATGTTCTCGAGATTGTATTCGTTGAAGAACAGGACGGCGTCGGGATCAGCGTCGTGGGCCTGCTCGAAGGCGCGGACCATGTAGCCGTCCATGCCGAGCGCGCGGCTCCAGTGGCAATCGCGCAGGCCGTCGCCGTCCTCGGCCACCGGCTCGTTGACCACGTCCCAGCCGGCCACCCGGCCCCGGTAACGGCCGACGAAGGCGGAGATGTAGCGGTCGAACTCGGCGGCGAAGCGGTCGCGGGGGACGTCGTCGTTGAAGACGTCGCCGCCTTGCGAATACCAGATCAGGGTATGGCCGTGGATGCGCAGGCCGTTGTCGCGGGCGAAGGCGACCATGCGGTCCGAGGCCGAGAAATCATGGGTGAAGCCCGGCCCGAGGGTGCGCTCCATCTTCTGTTCCCACTCGGGCGTGAGTTGGGAGCAGTGGCGGCGGACCTGTTCGACCCAGTCCGGCTGGTCGAGTTGCCAGGTCATGCCGATGGCGCCGAACGGGGCCGGGACGATGTCCTTCAGCGGCGGGACCGGGGGACCGGCGGCGGGTTCGGCGGCGGCGAAGCGGTCGCAGGCGGCGACAGCGATTGGCGCCGCCAGAAGGGCGCGGCGGTTCAGGCGGGGCGGGTCAGCCCGCACGACGCCTGAGGCCCAGCTCGTCGAAGGCGGCGGTCTCGCGCTTGCCGGCGGCGATCAGGCGGTTCAGGCGCGTGGTCTCGGCGACGTGTTCGAACTTCTTGAGCTCCTCGAAGGCGCCGGTGAGGGCGTCGCGGGCGCCCTCCTCCTCGGCCTCGATCTCGACGACGTCGGCCAGGGCGGCGGATCTGCGGACCTTCCAGCCGTTCAGATAGGCCTGCAGCAGCAGCGCGGCCTCGGCGTTGTCGCGGGCGCGCGCCTGTTCGATCTCGGCCTCGGCCTCGAGCACGGCGATGCGCATCTCGGCGGAGGCTCTACGGGCGGTGATTTCGGCGAGGCGCTTCTGCAGCGTCTCGACCTCGTAGTTGGAGATGCGGATCAGGGATTGGGCCCAGGCGGTCATGCTGCGTCTCCGGTCACTGGATCATTCCCTGATTGAGAATGGTTTCCAGACGGTCAAAGGAATCGGCCAGGCGCGTCACGTCATGGTGATCCTGGCCGAGGAAGGCTTCAAGCGCCGGGTTCAGGGCGATGGCGCGGTCGACGATCGGATCGGCCCCGGTGCGGTAGGCGCCGATGCGGATCAGCTCTTCCATGTTGGAATAGGCGCTCAGGCATTGGCGGGCGCGGCGATTCAGTTCGCGCTCGGGCGGGGTCTGGCAGGCGGGCAGGGTGCGGCTGACGGACTTGAGCACGTCGATGGCCGGGAAGCGGCCGCGCTCGGCGATCTTGCGGTCCATGACGATGTGGCCGTCCAGGATGCCTCGCACCGCGTCGGCGATGGGCTCGTCATGGTCGCCGCCGTCGACCAGCACGGTGAACAGGGCGGTGATCGGGCCGGCGGTGGTGCCGTCGGGGCGGACCGGACCAGGGCCGGCGCGCTCCAGCAGCTTGGGCAGTTCGGTGAAGACGGTCGGCGTGTAGCCCTTGGTGGTCGGCGGTTCGCCGGCGGCGAGGCCGATCTCGCGCTGGGCCATGGCGAAACGGGTGACCGAATCCATCAGGCACAGCACCTCCAGGTCCTGGTCGCGCAGGAATTCGGCGATGGCCATGGTCATGTAGGCGGCCTGGCGGCGCTTGAGGGCGGGTTCGTCGGAGGTGGCGACGACGACGATGGCGCGGCGCAGGCCCTCTTCGCCCAGCGTCTCCTCGATGAACTCGCGGACCTCCCGGCCCCGTTCGCCGATCAGGCCGACCACGACGACATCGCAGGTGGCCTGCCGGGCCAGCATGGACAGCAGCACCGACTTGCCGACGCCGGACCCCGCGAAGATACCAAGGCGCTGGCCGCGGCAGGTGGTGGTGAAGACGTCCATGGCGCGGACGCCGAGATCGAGCCGCTCGCCGACCCGGCCGCGCGAATGGGCCGGGGGCGGGGGGGCGCGGAGGGGATAGGCGGCGGGGCCGGTGGGCAGAGGGCCCTTGCCGTCTATGGGCTGGCCGAAGGCGTCGATGATGCGACCGAGCCAGGCCGTAGTCGGGCGCACGCTGGCGGCGGCAGCGATGATGCGGATGTCGGCGCCGGGGGCGACGCCCTCGACCGTTGGACTCGATCAGCAGGCCGTTCACGCCCGCGACCTTGCCGGTCACGACCAGCGGGTCGATCGCTTCGACGGCGGCGGCGAGATTGCGCAAGAACGGCCCCTGGAACAGCCGTTAACGGATGCGGCATCGTGGTTAACGGCCGGTGAAGGGGCCGGCGCGGGCGTCATTTCGCGCAAGTCCTTTGCGAAGGCGACGGAACGCCTATCTTGTGTCGGTCCGCCGCCATCCCGCGAGAACCCCCATGTCCGACGCCGCCTATGACCCGTCCCGCCACCTGAAAGCCGGTCGCGGCAAGATTTACCCGTCCATTCTGGACACCATCGGCGATACGCCGGTGGTCGGGCTGCCGCGGCTGTCGGCGGAATACAAACCCAAGGCGACGGTGCTGGCCAAGCTGGAGTTCTTCAATCCGGTCGGCTCGGTGAAGGACCGCATCGGCGTCGCCATGATCGATGCGCTGGAACAGGCCGGGCGGCTGGGGCCACACTCGGTGCTGATCGAGCCGACCAGCGGCAACACCGGCATCGCCCTGGCCTTCGTCGCCGCCGCCAAGGGCTACCGGCTGATCCTGGTCATGCCCGAGAGCATGTCGATCGAACGCCGCAAGATGCTGGCCTTGCTGGGCGCCGAATTGGTGCTGACCCCGGCCGAGAAGGGGATGAAGGGCGCCATCGCCACGGCGCAGGAACTGCTCGACAAGACTCCGGGGGCGGTCATCCCGTCCCAGTTCGACAACCCGGCCAATCCCGCCATCCACCGGGTCACCACCGCCGAGGAAATCTGGAACGACACCGCCGGCGAGGTCGACATCGTCATCTCCGGCGTCGGCACCGGCGGCACCATCACCGGCGTCGGCCAGGTGCTGAAGGCGCGCAAGGCTTCGGTGCGGATGATCGCGGTCGAGCCGACGGCGTCGGCCGTGCTGTCGGGCGGCGAGCCGGGTCCGCACAAGATCCAGGGCATCGGGGCGGGCTTCATTCCCTCGATCGTCGACCGCTCGGTGATCGACGGCGTCGAGCAGGTTTCCAACGAGGACGCCTTCGACATGGCCCGCAAGGCGGCGCGGCTGGAGGGGATACCGGTCGGTATCAGTTCCGGCGCGGCCCTGGTGGCGGCCTTCCGCCAGGCGGCCCTGCCCGACAACGCCGGCAAGATGATCGTCGCCATCATTCCCAGCTTCGCGGAACGCTATCTGTCGACTGCGCTGTTCGAAGGGCTGTAGGCGACCGTCACGGGCGGTTAACCGGCCGGCCTTAACCTTCTGGTCGACATGTCCGAGCCCGCTCTCACGTCCGAGGAGGTCGCGCCAGAAGGCGGCTTCCGCGCGCGCCACGCGCTGTTGAAGCGTCTGGCCGACGTGGTCTCGTTGCCGACCAGCCGGATCAATGCGTTCGAGCGGGCGGTGACCGGTGATCTGCTGGTCGAAATGCTGCGTCTCGCGTCCCCCGAGGACCGCAAGCGGGTGGCCGTGCGCCTTGCTCCGCTGGCCGAGCTTCCAAACGTCCTGGCGCGCATGCTGCTGCGCGATGAGCCGGACATCGCCGGCCTGCTGATCGAGCAGTGCGCCTCGCTGTCGGACGCCGACCTCGTCGCCTGTGCGCGCGACGCCGGGGTCGAGCACCGGTTCCAGATGGCCAACCGCCGCGCCCTGTCCGAGGTGGTCACCGAGACCCTGCTGAGTTTTGGCGAGATCCAGGTGATCGAGGCGGTGTTGAGGAACACGACCGCGCGGCTGAGCCAGGTCGCCGTCGAGGGCGTGGTCAGCCTGAGCCGGACCGACCGGGGGCTGTGCGGTCATCTGCTGAAGCGACCCGAACTGAGGCCGTCGGGCGCCTATGTGATGTTCTGGTGGTGCGAGCCCGAAGACCGCCGGACCATCCTGCAAAGGTTCGCCGTCTCCCGCGAGGTCATGCAGGAGGTGGCCGAGGACGTCTTCGCCATGGCGGCGGAAGAGAACTGGCAGGATCCAGTGTCGCGCAAGGCGCTGCAGTTCATCGAGCGTCGGCAGCGGAACCGCGGAGCGGTGGAGAAGAGCCCCTACGGCGGGCTCGAGGAGGCGGTCGGGGCCGCCGCCGTCAACGGCCTGACCCGCGAGGTGGCGACGGAGATCGCCTATCTGTCCGGCGTCAAACCGGTCACCGGCGCCAAGATACTCGGCGACGCAGGGGGCGAGCCGCTGGCCATTCTCTGCAAGGCGACCGGTCTGACCAAGTCGGATCTACAGGGCCTGTGGCGGTCGATGCGCCGGCCGGAGATCGCCGCCGACGGAACGCCCGATCCCGCGTGGGAGCGGGTTCAGGTCACCTATGACATGCTGGCGGTGGACCGGGCGCAGACGGTGCTGCGCTATTGGAACTGGTCCCTGTCGTCGGCCCTGACGCCGGCCCTGCTGAGGGCGATCCGCGACGGCGACGAAGACGATATCGACGACTATTCGGCACCCGAGCGGGCGGCGATGCTGGCGCTGGCGGAAAACTTCGGCCGTTGAATCAGGCTTTAAAGTAAAAGGCCGTTAGTCTTGTAAGCAGCTGCTGTGTGCGGCGCGAATACGCTATTGCGTGAATCGGGGTTGGTCTCTATTGAGCCAGCTACAGGCTGGCGGCGAACGTTCGCCTCAAACGATCAGATCACAAGGTGAGGTCGCGCGTATGGAAGACAACTCGCAACTGCTCGAGATGACCGCCGACATCGTGTCGGCCTATGTCGGCAACAACAACGTTCAGGCCGTCGAAGTGCCGGGCCTGATTTCCAGCATCCACGCCGCGCTGTCGCAGGTTTCGAGCGGGGCGGTCGAGCCCGAGCCCGAGCCCAAGGAGCCGGCGGTTCCGATCCGCAAGTCGATCACCCCGGATTACCTGATCTGTCTGGAAGATGGCCGCAAGTTCAAGTCGCTGAAGCGTCACCTGCGCACCAAATACAACATGAGCCCCGAGGAATACCGGGCCAAGTGGGGCCTGCCCAAGGACTATCCGATGGTCGCGCCGAACTACGCCAAGGCGCGTTCGGACCTGGCCAAGCAGATGGGCCTCGGCCAGGGCGGCCGCAAACCCGCCCGCGCCGGCCGTCCCGCCAAGAAGTAAATCCGTTCCGAAGGACGGGTTGCAGCGCCCGCCCCAGCGATGGGGCGGGCGTTCTGCGTTCGGGTCAGGCGGCCTGGGCCCCGCGCCGCATGCGCCAGAAGCGCAGGGTCCGGAGCGCCGCCTCGCGGCTTAGTTCTGCGTACATGCGCGCATAGGCGTGCGCCTTGGCCATGGCGTCGCCGTCGTCGTTCAGCAGCACCACCGCATAGGTCAGGAACAGGGCGCGATCGAGATCGGCGGCCTTGCAGACCACGGCGAGGGCGTCGAGCTCGCGCCGCTCGACGATCTGTCGGGCGGTGTGGAAATCAATGTCGGCCAGCTGCGCCAGCGCGATCAGGAAAGCCGTGCGGCCGCCCGTACGGTCTCCGGACCGAAGGAAGCGGGCCAGCATCTGGGGCGTCAGCTGCGAAGCGGCCCTCAGCTCCTCCACATAGGCGGAGCATTCGGCGTAGTCGGAGGGCAGGGCGCCGTCGTCGGTGGCGATGCGGGCGCGACCGGCGGCCAGGGCGCTCTCCAGCAGGGCCGGGTCCATGCTGGCGTTCTGTTCGAGAATCCGGGTCCGAAGGCGCGCCTCGACCACGAAATACATGTCGTTCAGCAGATCGGGCGGCAGGCTGGCCCGCGAGACCGTCGCCTCGTGCAGGGCCGGGTTGACCTTGGCCCGCTCGACGGCGGCTTCCGAGGCCTTGCGCGACAGCCGGGCGCCGTCGTTGCGCAGGAGGGTTCCGAGGGTTTCATCGTCGCCACGCTCGACGATGACGTCGGAGACGGCTTCAGACACCGAGGGGCGGGCCGAAACGGCGCGCAGATGGTCCTGACCGTGCCGCCGCACCACGCCCAGCAGATCTTCGTCGGTGAGCACGGGGGAGGCGGCCAGAACCGCGCCGGCGACGGCGGCTTCGTCATTGGCCAGGCGGCGGATCAGGGTGTGCGGCGCATCGGGGGCGTTGGAGAAGCGCGCGGCCAACTCGGCGCGCACGGCGCTCTCCATGTCGTCGGCCAGTTTGACCAGAACGGCGTCGTAGAGGGCGTCCTCTTCGGCGCTGCGCGACGTTCCGCCGAAGAAATGATCCGTCAGTTCCCGCAGCAGGGTGCGGCGCTTCTCGCTGGAGTCCTCCTCGGCGAGGGCGATCAGATCGGGCAGGCGCGACAGGGTGGACGCCTCGGTCACTGGTGGTCCCCGTCGGAGGCGGCCGGGGCGGCGCGCACGTTGCCGTTGCGGTCACGGATGAGGGTAGGCCCCTGCTCGGGCTCGGCCAGATCCTGCGAGGCGAGGGTGTCGATCGAACTCACCACCAAGGCGTCGACATAGGTCGGGGCGGGGATGACCAGGGCGTCCGGCTCACGTCCGTTCTGCCGGTGCACCGAATAATAGCGGCCGCCGTCCTGAGACCGGGGCTCGCCCGTCGCGGCGACTTCGGCGGCGGGTCGGGCCGGCGCCGCCTCCTGCTGCATGCGGAAAATCGCGGCGTCGCGGCGGGGCGCCATCGGGTCCGAAGAGGCGGCGGCCGGGGCGGCTTCATCCGGACTGACCGGCGCAGGGTAGACGACCTCGGCGGGCGTCGGCTGACTGTGGCCGCCCTGGTCGGGCAGATATTCGGGGCCGGGCCGAGGTGACGTCGTCGTGGCTGAGGGGAGCGGCGGAAGCGGGGCCGGCTCCGGAGCCATGGACGGTCGCAGCCAGGCGTTGGCGGGGGTCAGGGTCCGTGGCGCGGATCCCGGCGCAGGGGTCAGACCGCGCGGGCGCGGCGGTTCGGCCGAGGCGAAACCGCCATGGGGAATGACGCGATTGGGGCGCCGGAGGTCGGCGCGGGTCGCGGCGGGCCGGGCGGCGTGACGGCCAGCCGGGTCGGCGGCCTCCTCCCGTCCGGGCCATGACAGATACCGAAGGCCCCGCGCCTCGCCAGCTCCCGTCGCCGACTGGGCCGAGGCGGCGTCGGCGAGCGTCAGCAGGCCGGTGGCGGCGAAGGCGGCGGCGGCGAGTGTCGAGGCGCGGCGCAAGGGGCAGGCTCCGGGCGGAAACAGGAGCGCCACGGTAGCCGCGCGGGGCTTAACCCGTCGCTAACGGGCGACGCCGGTTCAGGCCAGCCAGCGCCGCGCTCCGCGTTCCAGCGCGGCCACCACGGCATTGAGCGCCAGACCCATGATCATCAGGCAGGCGAGGGCCGCCAGCATGTCGGCCGTGCGCAGCCGGTTGCCGGCCTCGAGCAGCCGCCAGGCCAGCCCCTGCGTCGCGCCGGAGCCGGAGACGAACTCGGCCACCACGGCGCCGATGACCGACAGGCCGGCGGCGACCCTCAGGCCTTCGAGGATGAAGGGCAGGGCGGCCGGCAGGCGCAGGCGGATCAGCCGCTGAACCGGCGAGGCGCCGTAGAGGTCGAACAGGCGCTCGAGGTCGGGGTCGGCGGACTTCAGCCCGGTCAGGACGCCCGAGAACAACGGAAAGAAGGCCACGGCGGCGGCGAGGGCGACCACGGCGCGATCGGCATGGTCGAGGCCGGTCCAGATGAGCACCAGCGGGGCGATGGCGACCACAGGCGTGACCTGCAGGGCCACCGCCAGCGGCCGGACCGCCTGCTCTGCCGGGCGATTGAGTGACACCGCCAGGGCCAGTCCGCCGCCGAGTACAAAGGCGACAACGAGGGCCTGGAACGCCATCCAGAAGGTCGCGCCGGCGGACGAGAGCAGCAGCGGCGCGCGCTGGACCAGGGCCAGGCCGACGGCGCTGGGGGGCGGCAGCAGGTAAACCGGCACGTCGAGGGCGCGGCAGGCGATTTCCCAGCCCGCGAGCAGGAGGGCGGTTAGGAGCAGGGACGGGAGGAGGCGGGTCATGAGCCGCCCCCGCTGGCCGGACTCATCGACTGGGCCAGCCCGGCGGCCAGTCCCTCGACCGCCGCGCGGTAGTCCGCTTCGATCCGCCATCCGTCGGGTCTGGGCAGGGTTCCCGGAGAGGCCCGGACTGCGACCACCGCCCCCGTCGCGGCGTCGAGCACGACCGCGCGGTGCGCGAGATAGACGGCTTCCTCGACGTCGTGGGTGACGAAGACGATGGCGGGGCGCGGCGAACGCCCGGCCCACAGGCGGTGCAGGTCCTCGATGAGCCGCCGGCGGGTGACGCTGTCGAGGGCGGCGAACGGTTCGTCGAGCAGCAGCAGGTCCGGTTCGGTGACCAGGGCCCGGGCCAGCGACGCGCGCATGGCCATGCCGCCGGACAGCTGCCGCGGACGGGCCGACAGCCGGTCGCCGAGGCCGACGGATTCAAGACCCGCCGAAGCCCGCCGCCGCGCTTCCTCGCGGGGCGCGCCCGCCAGTTCGAGCGGCAGGGCGACGTTCGACTGGATATCCGCCCAGGGCATCAGGGTGGCGTTCTGGAAGACGAAGCCGGTGCGGCCGTGGCCGGCGCCGCGGACCACGGCCCCTTCGGAAGGGGTTTCGAGACCGGCGAGAAGGCGCAGGAGGGTCGACTTGCCGGCCCCCGACGCGCCGACCACGGCGACGATCTCGCCGGGCGCCACGGCCAGGTCGACCGGCCCCAGCGGCGGCCGTCCGGGATAGCGAACGACGACGTCGCGCAGCGCCGCCGCGAACGCCCCTCCGGCGTCAGCCACGGCCGGGCAGGTACTGGGTCGTGAAGGCCTGGCGCCAGTCGAGGTTCGGGGGGTAGACGCCCGCCTCGGAGGTGACCTCGAAGAACGCCCGCCAGCGTTCCTCCGTCATCGTGCCCAGGCCGTAGAGCGCCGCGTCGCCGCCATCGACGATGCCGTTGGCCTTCAGCCTGGCCCGGGCCTGATCGAGGATGTCCTGGGTCATGTCCGGATTGTCGCGGCGGATCAGGGCGTCGGCGGCCTTGCCGTCGCCCTGGATGTAGTCACGCCAGCCTTCCGCTGAGGCCGCGATGAAGCTGCGCAGGGCGCGGGCGTTGTCGCGGGCGAAGGCGGTCGGGGCCAGCACCATGGCGGCGTAGGAGGGATAGCCCTCGTCGGCCAGCAGGAAGACCTTGGGCGTGAAGCCCGCCTCTTGTTCGATGGTGTAGGGCTCGCTGGTCAGATAGCCCTGCTGCACCGCCCGCTCGTCGGCCAGGAATGGGGCCAGGTTGAAGGTGTATTTGCGCACCTGGTCGTCGGTGAAGCCGTATTTGGCCTTGAGCCAGACCCAGAAGGCGTTGATCGAGGCGTCCGCCAGCAGGATGGGGCGACCGCGCAGGTCGGCGATGGAGTTCAGCGACGGATCGGGATGGGCGATGAGGACCTGCGGGTCCTTCTGGAAGAAGGCGGCGACCGCTTTCACCGGTGCGCCCTCGGCGACGAGGTTCATCGGGATGAAGCTGTTCGAGCCCATGCCCAGTTCGACGGCGCCGGAGGCCAGCAGCTGGGGCACGTTCACCGCCGGGCCGCCCTGCATGATCTGCACGTTCAGGCCGCGCTTCTCGTACGCTCCGGAGGCCAGCGCCTGGTAGAAGCCGCCGTGCTCGGCCTGGGCGCGCCAGTCGGTGGCGAAGCGGAGCCGGACGCGGCCATCGTCGTCGACCGGGGCCTCGGACCGTCCGCAGGCCGATAGCGCCGTCGTCGCCGCCAGCGCGCCGGCGCCCGCGATCAGGGCGCGGCGGTCGGGTGATTGGGGGCGATTCCCGCGCAGCTTCATGGCCTTGGTTTACGGCCGGGGCGGGGGGAAGGGAAGGGCATGGCGCGGGCGGGCTCTCGCCGACCGGTCGCCGGAATTGAGCGAGGGGACGAAGATCCCCGGCGAACCGGTTTTCCTCGTCCCCTCGCCAAGTCCGGGTTGGACTTGGCCATTGAGGTTCAGAACCCTGGCCTCGGCATCAGCGAGGCGAACCCCGGTGATGGTCGGCTGTATCCTGTCGCGCTCCTGGTCTCCGGCGTTCCACGAGGTCGAGCCCCGCGCCGTCCATCGATCCCGATCCGGTTCCCGCCGGTCACCTCTTGGGCCGAAGCCTTTGAAGGATCCTTTGGGCCTTGATCCTGCCCCCCGCTCGTTAAGGTCCGAAAACCCCCCGGTAGCATCAGGTCAGAGAGCCGGGCCGGTCCGCTTTGAGCCCCGGGTCTCCCCGGTTTTCCGCGCCGCCGTGTCCCTCGGCCTGTTGACGTTCGCGCCAAATCCGGTAGACGGCAAGCGCCCGAATCCGGCCGGCTGTGCGGAACCGCCCCGGCCTCGGTGGACAACCCTGTGCATATCTGTGGGCGGACGGAATTCGCGGAAGCGGATCAGCGGTTTGCGTTTTCCACAGAAACGGGGCTCGCTGAGAGTTCTTCGTCGATCCGGTCGCGGTCAGAGGCTCGAGCCGGACTGCGGCGAAGAAAATTGGTGAGGCGGCCAGGCGTTGGCGAGAGCCTCCCGCCGGACTCATTCCTCCGGAGCGTCGGCGGTGCGGACATTGACGAGCACTGCCTCGCCGTCGTCCGTCGGCTTCAGCGTCGCAGTGACTCCGGGCCGGATCCATACATCCGCTTGATCGCCCCGACTCCATCCAGAAGCGGGGTCGTTCAACCAGTCCCGAATTTCCGCCGTAGCTTCGTCCAAACCGGCGCCCCATGCACCGAGCAGGCAGTGATCCGCGTAAATCCAGGTGATCGTCGTTTCCGGATCTCGATGACGGAAATCGAACCGGAGGCCGCCATTCGTCGTGCCCCCGCTGGCGGCGATGCGGGCCAAACGGTGCTCGCGGTCTTCCACGACGTCATAGTCGCCAGCCAGACACATGTCCTGGACCGCCGAAACCAAGGCCGAGCCAGGTGATCGCCTGTCGGCCGAGAAGATTGCCTCGCGGCCGGCGAGCATTCGGTCCGGAGGCGCCGATGCCTGCCGCAGATGTGCGTAGGTCCAGTCTCCTTGGGAGTTGTCCTCAAGATCGCTGGTGAGGATGAGCCGGCCGTCGGGCGAAAGCCATTGGGCCTCGGTGAGCGGCATCCAATCGTGGCGGGTTCCCGGAATGGCGAGCCATCGGCCTGTGGCTTCGATCGCGCGGGTCAGGGCGTCACTGTTTGAACGGGACTCGGCCGCGAGGCAGCCGGGGCCCTCCTGGTCGATGAGGAGGCTCACGGTGGCGCCCTCGCCATAGTGTAGTCGGACCAGCCGGGCCGGAAAATCCGGCGGCGGCTCCCGACCATCCTCGATCACCCTTATCGGGTCGGCGTAGCTCTCCTCCGACGCGACGGTGAATCCCGCCGCCACCAGTCGATCTCGGGCCTGGTCAAGGGACGTCTCGTCCCGGACAAACGGCTCGCAATACTCGGCCACCGCGCCGGCGATGAATCCCGGATCCGTCGAAAGAGCGAGGGAGGCCAGGCCGGCGAGGATCAGGATCATGGGGCGATATCGCCTCAGAACCGCGAAGCTTTCAACCGCCCAACGCTTCCCGCTTCGCTTCCAGCTCCAGCCATTCCTCCTCGGCCGCCGCCAGGAGGGCGCGGGCGCGGTCCGCGTTGGCGGTGGCGCGGTCGAAGGCCTTGCGGTCGCGGGTGTAGAGGTCGGGGTCGGCCAGGGTCGCCTCGTGGCGGGCGATGTCGGCGGGGAGGGTGGCGAGCAGGCCTTCCAGCTCCTTCAGGCGGTGGGTGTCCTTGAAGGACATCTTGGCCGGCTTTTTGGCGGGGGCGCGGTCAGAAGGCTCCGCCTTCTCGACCCGACGCGCCTCGTCCGCAGCCTCGGCGCGGCGGGCGGCCTCCTTGTCCTGCGGGCGCGGATTGGCGCCCGGGCGGAGGAAGCCGGGGTTCTGGCGGATGAAGTCGGTCCAGCCGCCCGGGGTCTCGACGATGTCGCCGCGGCCGTTCATGGCTATGGTCGAGGTGGCCAGGCGATCCACGAAGTCGCGGTCGTGGCTGACCAGGATCAGGGTGCCGTCATAGGACTCGAGCAGCTCCTCGAGCTTGTCGAGGGTGTCCATGTCGAGGTCGTTGGTCGGTTCATCGAGGACCAGCATGTTGGCGGGTTTCGCCAGGGCGCGGGCGAGGAGCAGGCGGTTGCGCTCGCCGCCGGACAGGGTCGAGATCGGCTGGCGCAGCTGACCCTCCTGGAACAGGAAGTCCTTGGCGTAGGCGGCGACGTGCTTCGACACGCCGCGCACCAGGATGGAGTCGCCGCCGCCGGGGGTCAGGGCGTCCCACAGGGTCATGTCGCTGCGCAGGCCCTCGCGGGACTGGTCGAGGTAGACGGGATCGAGATTGGCGCCGAGGCGGACCGTGCCGCTGTCGGGCTGGAGCTCGCCGAGCAGGATCTTCACGAGCGTGGTCTTGCCGGCGCCGTTGGGGCCGACGATGGCGAGGCGGTCGCCGCGGATGACGCGGGTGGTGAAGGGCTTGATGACGGTGCGGTCGCCGAAGGTTTTGGTCACGCCCTTCAGTTCGGCGACCAGCTTGCCGGACGTCACGCCGGAATCCACGCCGAGGTTGAGCTCGCGCGGGACGTCCTTGAGCCGTTCGGCGCGGTCGGCCCTCAGGGCGTCCAGCGACCGCGCGCGTCCCTCGTTGCGGGTGCGGCGGGCGGTGATCGAGCGGTAGAAGGTCTCCGTCTCGCGCTCGATGGTTTTGGTCAGCCGTTGCAGGGACTGGGCTTCCTCTTCCTGAACCTTGGCGGCCCATTCGTCGAAGGCGGCGAAACCCTTGTTCAGCGTGCGGACGCGGCGGCCCTCGAGCCAGTGCACGGCCTGGGTGGTGCGGTTGAGGAAGGCGCGGTCGTGGCTGACCACCAACACCGCGAAACGGGCGCTGATCAGCTCGTTCTCGAGCAGTTCGATGGCGAGGATGTCGAGGTGGTTGGTCGGCTCGTCGAGGAGCAGCAGGTCCGGCTCTTCGGCGAAGGCCTTGGCGAGGGCCGCGCGGCGGATTTCGCCGCCGGACAGGTTCACGGCGGGTTTGGCGGGGTCGAGGCCGAAGGTGGTGAGCCAGGCTTCCGCCGTCCACGGCTGGGCGTCGCCCGAGATCGCATAGTCGAGCAGGGTCCCGCCGGTGATGACCGGCTCCTGCGGCACGTAGGCGAAGCGGACGCCGGCCTGGACCGAACGTTCGCCGGCGTCGGGCTCGGCCAGGCCCATGACCAGCTTCATCAGGGTGGACTTGCCGGCCCCGTTTCGACCGACGAGGGCGGCGCGGGTGCGCGGCTCGATGGCGATGTCGACGCCGTCGAACAGCGGGCGCGGTCCGTCCTGCAGACGGACGTCCTTGAGGGCGACGAGAGGTGGGCGAGCAGCCATGGATGCTTTCGGGCGGAAGGCGGAGTATGGGGAGCGCGTGGATGTAGAGCGTACCGACCCGGCCACCAAGCCCTTCTGGCAGACCAAGCGTCTGGAGCAGATGACCCGCGAGGAGTGGGAGAGCCTGTGCGACGGCTGCGGGCTGTGCTGTCTGGTGCGGTTCGAGGACGAGGACACGGGCAAGGTCGTGCCCACCCGGGTGCACTGCAAGCTGTTCGACGCGGAACGCTGCACCTGCACTGACTACGCCAACCGGCGCGAACAGGTGCCGGACTGCATCAAGCTGACGCCGTGGAATATCGAGGTGCTGGGCTGGATGCCGAAGTCCTGCGCCTATCGGCGGATTCACGAGGGGCGGTCGCTGGCGAACTGGCATCCGCTGGTGTCGGGCGATCCGGAGAGCGTGCACGAGGCCGGGGTGTCGGTGCGGGGGCAGACCGTGTCGGAGCTGGCCCTGAAGGACCCGGAGGACGCGCTCGACTTCGAGGCGCCGGAGTGGATCGCCGAGCGGGGCGGGGAGCCGCGCTAACCGAAATTTCGTTGTTCTCCGGGCACGGTGCCCGGATGGGAACGCAACGTCAGCCAGCGCCGCGCAATGCGACAACGGAAAGCCTGAACCTGGACAGTCCCTTCGAGCGGCTGACCGCGCTGGCCTGCGCCATGTTCGACACGCCGCACGCCATGGTCGGCCTCGTAGACGGCGAGCGGACCCTGTTTCGGGCCAATGTCGGCCTGAACCAGACCGAGATGCAGCGTGACAAGACCGCCACCCACCTGTTGGTGGGCATGGGGCCGGATGCCGTGTGGATTGTCGAGGACGCCCGCGAGGATGAGCGGGTTCGCAACCATCCGATGGTGGTCGGTCCTCCCGGCCTGCGCTTCTTCGCCGGCGCCACCATCGCGGACGCGGCGGGCAAGGCCGTCGGCGCGATCGGCGTCATGGACGTGAAGCCCCGGCCCCGGCCGAGCGAAGCCGACATCGGCAATCTGAGAATCCTGGCCCGGATGGCCGGGGAAATCGTGGACCAGGCCGAACTGGCCCACCGACAGTCCGAACAACTGAAACTGCTGAAACTGGCCGAGGAGATGGCCGGTATCGGTCAGTGGCGGATGGATGCGGAGACGCTCACATCCACCTGGTCCGACCAGGTTTACCGCATCTATGGCGTGACCCGGGAGACGTTCGATCCGAACCTGGGGGACTCGGTCGTCTTCTTCCATCCCGAGGACCGGGAAGCGATCCGCGCCGCCGTGATGCGCGGGCTGGAGACCGGCGAGGGCTTCCGGACCCGGGCCCGGCTGATCCGCGCCGACGGCGAGGAACGGCTGGTGGAGGCCCATGCGGATACCGAGCGGGGGGCTGACGGGCGGGTCGCCTCGATGTTCGGAGTTTTCCAGGACGTCACCGATCAGGAGAGGGCGCTCCAGCGGGTCACCGAAAGCGAGCGCCGTTACCGGCTGCTGGCTTCGCGGGTGACGGACATCATCGTCACCTACGGCGTGGACGGGTTGGTGACCTATGTGTCCCCGTCGGTTGAAGCGGTGAGCGGCTACCCGCCCGAGGCGCTGGTCGGCCGACCGGTGACCGATCTGATCCATCCCGAAGACATTCCCGCCCTGACCGAGAGCTTCCGGCAGTTCGTCAAGGCGCCGCCCGAGTGGCCACAGCGGGGCGTCACCTATCGCGGACTGCCACGCGATGGTCAGACGCGCTGGTTCGAGGCGCGGACCTCGATCGTGCGGGACCAGAACGGCCGGGCCGTGGAGTTCCAGGACGTGGTGCGCGATATCACCGACACCAAACGGCTGGAGCAAGAACTGACCGAGGCGCGGGACCGGGCCGAGGCCGGGGCGCGGGCCAAGTCGGAATTCCTGGCCAATATGAGCCACGAACTGCGGACGCCGCTGACCAGCGTGATCGGCTTCTCGGGCCTGTTGCAGGAGAGCGCGGCCCTGCCGGAGGCCGAGCGGCGCTATGCCGACCGCATCGCCACCGCCAGCGAGGCGTTGTTGGGCGTCATCAACGACATACTGGATTACTCGAAGCTGGAGGCCGACGCGGTGTCTCTGGAGCCGCGGGCCTTCGACCCGGCGGGGATGGCGCGCGCCGCGGCGGCGATGGTGGAAGGTCAGTGCGAAGCACGGGGCCTGGCGCTGACCGTCGTCCTCGATCCCGGGATTCCGCCGGCGCTGATGGGCGATGAGGGACGGTTGCGGCAGGTGACGCTCAACTTCCTGTCCAACGCCGCCAAATTCACCGCCGAGGGCGAGGTGCGACTGGAGATGACATGGTCGGACCGGCGGTTGAGGGTGGCGGTCAGCGATACGGGGATCGGCGTGTCCGCCGACAAGATCGAGGCGCTGTTCGAGCGGTTCAGCCAGGCCGACAGTTCGACGACGCGGGTGTACGGCGGCACCGGCCTGGGTCTGTCGATCTCGCGTCGATTGATCGAACTGATGGGCGGAGAGATCGGCGCCGAGAGCCGGCCGGGTGAGGGCTCGACCTTCTGGTTCGAAGTTCCGCTGACGCCCGCCGAGGCGGCGGAGCCGGGGGAAGTCGCCGGGGTGGGCCCGTCGCCCCAGGGATTGAGCATCCTCATGGCGGATGACGCGGCGGCCAATCGAGAGCTGGTGACCGCGATCCTGGGGGGCATGGGCGTGGCGCTGGAGACGGTGACCGACGGAGCCCAGGCGGTCGAGGCGGCGCGAAGCGGCGACTACGACCTGATCCTGATGGACGTGCATATGCCCGTAATGGATGGACTGGACGCGACCCGGGCGATCCGCGGTCTTGACGGGGCGGCTAGCCGGATCCCGATCATCGCCCTCACCGCGAACGTGCAACCCGAGCAGGTCCAGCGTTGCCGGGACGCCGGCATGGACGACCACGTCGGCAAGCCGATCCAGATCGCCGAACTGCTGCGGGTGATCGCCGCCCGCCTGGAGCAGCGTGCGGCGGCGGCCGCCGCCTGAAGGCGTGACGCTGTGCTTGCCTTTCGCGGATCTATAGTCGGATTCAAAAAATAAAAGCGTCTCTGATCACAGGCTTGAGCTTTTCTCGAGCCTTTCTTCCCGCCCTATAACGCTGGGGCCGTATGATGTCGGCAGGTCGGAAAGTCCGCTCGACGCTCCCGGAACGGGGGCGGCGGCGCCCGATACCCACCCCGGAGATCATCATGCTGAACTGGCGGCGGCCCTTCGGGGGGCGGCGAAACCTTGTCGCGCCCGAAATAAAGGATAGCCGGACCGGGCCGCTGATCGCCTTGACCAGCGCGGGGCGGCCGCGATGGACGCCGAGGGACTATGCGAACCTGGCGACGGAGGGGTTCGGCCGCAACGCGGTGGCTTACCGATGCATCCGGATGGTCGCCGAGGCGGCCGCCTCGACGCCGCTGGCCGTGTTCATCGACGGCGCGAGGCAGGACGACCATCCGCTGGCGCGGTTGCTGGCCCAGCCGAACCCGGAGCAGTCGGGGACGGAGTGGCTGGAAGCCCTGTACGGCGGCCTGCAGACGGCGGGGAACGCCTATGCGGAGGCCGTGGGGGACGATGAGCCGGCCGAGCTTTGGACGTTGAGGCCGGATCGGGTGAAGGTCGTTCCAGGCCGCGCCGGCTGGCCCGAGGCGTATGAATATTCCGTCGACGGTCGCTCGCTGCGGATCGGTCGGCAGGCGGACGGCTGGATGCCGGTGATGCAGCTGAAGCTGTTCCATCCGACCGATGACCACTACGGCTTCTCGCCGCTGGAGGCGGCGGCGTCGGCGATCGACGTGCACAACGCCTCGAGCGCCTGGAACAAGGCGTTGCTGGACAATGCAGCGCGACCGAGCGGCGCGCTGGTCTATGGCGCCCAGGACGGCGAGCGGCTGACGGTGGAGCAGTTCGAAACGCTGCGAGCGCAGCTCGACGAGGCTCACGCGGGGACGATGAACGCCGGACGGCCGATGATCCTCGAGGGCGGACTCGACTGGAAGCCGATGAGCTGGACGCCCGCGGACATGGACTTCATCGCCGGCAAGCACGCCGCGGCCCGCGAGATCGCCCTGGCCTTCGGCGTCGCGCCGCAGCTGCTGGGGATTCCCGGCGACGCCACCTACTCCAACTACCGCGAGGCCAACGCCGCCTTCTGGCGCGGCACGGTGGCGCCGCTGGTGAGGAAGGCGGCGGCGGCGCTGACCGGATGGTTGGCCCCACGGTTTCCGGGCGCGAGGATCGAAGCGGATCTGGACGGCGTGCCGGCGCTGCAGCCGGAGCGGGATGCGCTGTGGGCGCGACTGGAAGCCGCCAGCTTCCTCACCGACGAGGAACGGCGGCGCATGGCGGGAGTAGGCGTCTGATGGAAACGCGGAAGATTCCGGTGGCCGTGATCGCGGCGCTGGCGGTGCAGACGGCCGGCGCGCTGTTCTGGGCCGGCGGCGCGGCGGCGCGGATCGCGACCCTGGAGGATCGGGTGGGCGACCATCGGCAGGTGGCGGAACGGCTGGCGCGGCTGGAAGAGCAGAGCAAGGCCACCCGCGCGGCGGTCGAGCGGATGGAGATGCGGCTGGAGCGAGGCGCGTGAGCGCGCATCGGACAGCCGATGTCGCATCGTCCGAGACGCAAACCGCCCTCGTGCGCGGCGGAGGCCTGATGATCGAGGGCTATGCCTCTTTGTGGGGCGTGGCCGACCTGAATGGAGACGTCGTCGCGAAGGGCGCTTTCAATGGAAGTGTCGCAGCGGTCGGCGCGCGAGGCGTCCGGATGCTGCATCAGCATGAAAGCCGGTCGGTGGTCGGCGTCTGGGACGAGGTCCGCGAGGACGAACACGGCCTGTGGGTGCGCGGGCGGATCATGGACTGGTCGGCGGAGGCGCGGTTCGCCCAGGCGCTGTCCAGGGCCGGCGCTCTGGACGGGCTGTCGATCGGCTTCCGCAGTCAGAGGGCGCGCCGCGAGGGACAGCTGCGCGTGCTGGTCGAGGTGGAGTTGTGGGAGGTGTCGCTGGTTACGTTTCCGATGCTGCGGGGAGCGCGGTTCAGCGTGAAATCCCAGACAGCGGCCGCGAGCTCCTAGGGGCTCTGACGATCCTCAAGCTGAGCGATCTCGCTCTGCGGCACGACCCGCGCGACCTCGACATTGCAGGTCCGAAGGATGGTTGCGTGGCTGCGGATGTCGAGGTGGGCGGGATCGCCAATGCAGACGTCGGCGGTCTCCAGGCCCACAGCCCGCAGGCCGATGCTTACTTCACCGGAGACATCGAGACAGGCCGCGGGACCGGTCAATAGAACGGCTTCACCGCCCCGTGTCCGGACATAGGCGCCGGCGCCCGGCTCGAACTTGATCAGCCGGGCTTCGTTGGGGGTGAAGCAGCGGCGGGCCGAGGGTTCGGCGCCAAGCGGCGCCTCAGCCCCCATCGGGGCGCATCCGGTAACGAGGAGTAGCGTTGCGAGTGTTCCAACCAGGCGCATGACGACGATCCTTAAGGTTGAGCCCCGAGAGCGTCACACGCCACTGTGGTCCGGTCAAGCTCGGCCCCTGCTGGCTGGAGACGGCCCGCGCGCTTCCGGCCGGACGGGGCCGTGCGGCGGCCGCACCGGCAAGACGACAATCTTTCCACGGGGCCGCTCACGCCCTGATCTCTACCGCATACCGCGGTTCCTGAAAACCGGAGACACCATGAAAGAGACCAAGACGGCCTCGGGCACGCCCGAGGCGCGCGCCGCCATGCACGAGATGATGGCGGCGTTCGAGGCGTTCAAAGGGGCCAATGACGCCCGACTGGACGAGATCGAGAAGAAGGCGACAGCCGATACGCTGCTGGAGGAGAAGGTGGCGCGGATCGACCACGCCGTGAGCAGCGCGCAGGCGCGGCTGGACCGGGTGGTGAGCGAGGGGCGACGGCCCGAGCTGGGGCTGACTCCCTCCGTTGGTTTCGCCGCCACATCCCCCATGAAGGGGGAGGAGAAGAGCGCCTTCGACGGCTATCTCAAGACGGGCGCGTCCTTCGGTCTGGAGCTGAAGGCGGGGCTGTCGACGGCGTCGAACTCGGCCGGCTATGTGGTGCCGGAGCAGACAGAGCGGGCGATCGAGCGGCGACTGATGGCGGGGTCGCCGATGCGCGAGATCGCCAGCGTCCGCACCGTGGGCGCGGGCGTGTTCCGCAAGCCCGTCTCGACCGCCGGCCTGGCCGCCGGCTGGGTCGCCGAGACGGCGGCGCGGCCGGAGACGGACCCGGCCACCCTGGCGCTGCTGGAGTTCCCCTCGGCCGATCTGTACGCCAGTCCGGCGGCCACGCAGAGCCTGCTGGACGATGCGTTGATCGACCTCGACGAATGGCTGGCGTCCGAGGTCGAGGACGCCTTCGCGGCGCAGGAGACCACCGCCTTCGTGAGCGGCGACGGGGTCAACAAGCCGAAGGGCTTCCTGAGCTACGACGTCGTGGCCGAGGCCGCCCACGAGTGGGGCAAGATCGGCTATGTCGCCTCGGGCGCCGCGGGCGCGTTCGCGCTGTCGAACCCGACCGACCGGCTGATCGACCTGGTCTATGCGCCGAAGGCCCGGTACCGGCCAAACGGGCGGTTCGTGATGAACCGCAGGACGGTGTCGGCGGTGCGCAAGTTCAAGGACAGCGACGGGGCCTACATCTGGCAGCCGGCGCAGCGGCCGGGCGAGACGGCCAGCCTGCTGGGCTATGCGGTCACCGAGATCGAGACCATGCCCGACGTGGGCGCGGACGCGGCGGCCATCGCCTTCGGCGACTTCCAGCGCGGCTATCTGATCGTCGACCGGGCCGGCGTGCGGGTGCTCAGGGATCCCTACTCCGCCAAGCCCTATGTGCTGTTCTACACCACCAAGCGGGTCGGCGGCGGCGTGCAGAATTTCGACGCCATCAAGGTGATGAAGTTCGCGGCGAGCTGACGCTCGCCGGGTGACGATGGTCGGTGGCGGGCGGCGGGTCATCGCCGCTCGCCGCAGGCCGCGATGAGAAATGGTGATGATGGGGTCCGGCCCGGCGCTCACACGCCACACGCCACCCGTCGCTCGCCACAACCAAGCAAAGCGAGGTTCCCATGACCGCACCCGTCTCGCTGGCGGAGGCGAAGCTGTTCCTGCGCGTCGAGCATGACGCCGAGGATGGGCTGGTCCAGACGCTGATCGACGCGGCCCAGGCGAGGGTCGAAGGCGATGTCGGGGCGCCGCTCGACGCGGCTTCTCCGGCGCCGCTGCGGCTCGCCGTGCTCATGCTGGTGTTGCGCGCCTATGAGCGCGGTGAACGCGATATGCCGATCGTGCCGGTCGAGGCCTGGATCGCGCCCTATCGCGGGGTGCGGCTGTGAGGGTGCTGGCGGGCCTGTTCGAGGGCGTGGAGAGCGAGACGCCTTACGGCGGCCGGGCGGTGAGCTGGGAGCCGATGGGTTCCGCCTGGCTGAAGCTGGGGCCGCGACAATCGCGGGAAAAGACCGAGGCCGGCGCCGCGCGGGCCACGGAACGCAGGACGGCCGAAGCCCGGGCGGATGCGCGGCTGACGGCGGAGCGGGTGCTCAGGTTCGGCGGCGCCGACTGGAGAATCCGGTCGACCGAGACTGTCGGCGGGCAGGCGATCCTGAACCTGGAGCGAGCGCCGTGAGCCATGAACTGGCGTTGCAGAAGGCGCTGATCGCGCAGCTGGGAGGCGATCCCGCCGTGCGCGCCCTTTTGGGAGAGCCTCCGAGAATCTGGGATGCGCCGCCGGCCCGTCCGACCTTTCCCTACCTGCTGATCGGCCGATCGGAGACCCGTCCGGTCGGGGCCGAGGGCTGCGGGATCGAGCACGGGCTGACCCTGACCATCGTGTCGCGCTTTCGCGGCACCGAGGAGGCGAAGGCGGTGCTGGCGGCGCTGAGAGTGGCGCTCGCGGACGCGGCCCTGGCGGCGGACGGGGTCCGTACGATCAACCTGCGGCCGGGCTTCGCCGACGTCTATCCGGCTCCCGACGGGCAGAGAACATTCGCGGTGCTGCGCGTGCGCGCAGTCACCGAGGAGGAGGAACCATGACGGCGCAACGCGGCAAGGACATCCTGTTGAAGATCGAGGGCGCGCCGGGCGTGTTCACGACCGTGGCCGGATTGAGGGCCCGGACCATCTCGCTGAACGCCCGGTCGGTCGACGCCACTGACGGCGACAGCGCGGGCCGATGGCGAGAGCTGTTGGGCGGCGGGCGTGAAGTCTGCGGCCGTGGCGGGGCAGGGAATCTTCCGCGACGCGGCCTCGGACGCGCTGATCCGGGAGGCCTTCTTCGATCAGGCGGCGCGGACCTGGCGGCTGATTGTGCCCGACTTCGGCACGCTGGAGGGGCCGTTTCTGGTGGCGGCGCTGGAGTACGCCGGCGAGCACGAGGGTGAGGCGACCTTCGCGATCAGCCTGGCCAGCGCCGGCGAAGTGACGTTCGGCGCGGCGTGATGAAGACCAACGGCGCGAGGGGCGAAGTCGTGGCGACGCTCGCCGGGGCGGAGCGACGGCTGTGCCTGACCCTCGGCGCGCTGGCCGAGATGGAGACGGCGCTGGGCTGTGACGGACTCGCCGCGCTCGCCGAGCGGATGCGGGCGTTGTCGGCCCGGGACCTGACGGTGGTCCTCGCGGCGCTTCTGAGAGGCGGCGGCGAGACGGCGCTGGCCGCCGAACTGGCGCGCGCGCGGGTAGATCCATGCGAGGCGGCGGAGGCGGTGGCCGAGGCCTTCGCGGCGGCGACGTGAAGACGCCGTGGGGCTCAATGATGCGCACGGCCGCACTGCTCGGCGCGCCTCCACCGGCCTTCTGGCGGCTCTCATTGAAGGAGTGGCGGATGTTGACGGACGCGCCGGCGGCGAGCGCTCCGCTGGGGCGGGCCGCGTTTGAGCGATTGGCGGAGGCCTGGCCCGATGACTGACGAGATTGAACCGGACGGCCTAGACTCTGTGCCGCGACGCGCCGCTGAGGCGGTCGCGGCCCTGGAGGGACTCAGGGAGCCAGCCGAGCGGGCGGCGGCGTCGATCGAGATCGCCTTCGACAAGGCCGGGTCGAGCCTCACCCGATCGCTGGCGCGCGCCGCGGCCGACGGGGAGGTCTCGCTGGCCGAGCTGGCGCGGGCTGTGCTCGCCGCGATCAACTCGGCGGCGGGCGGGGGCCGGGTCGGAGGCCTGGCCGCGGCGATCGCCCAGGCGGCGGGGGCGGCGTTCTCGGGCGCGCGGGCGGACGGCGGACCCGTCGCGACCGGAGGGGCCTATCTGGTCGGCGAACGGGGACCGGAGCTGTTCCGGCCCGGGACCTCGGGGGCGATCGAGCCGGCGGTCGCGGCGGGCGTGACGGTCAATGTGCACGTCGACGGCGGGGCGGAGGCCCTGCTCAGATCGGAAGCGCAGATCGCCCAGGCGTTGGCGCGCGCGGTCTCGCTGGGCGCGCGCCGCCTCTAGGCATTTCCGGAGAAGATCAATGGCCTTTCACGAGGTGAGGCTGCCCGCGCGCCTGGCGTTCGGGTCGACCGGCGGCGTCGAGCGGCGCACCGAGATCGTCACGCTGGGCTCGGGTTTCGAACGGCGGTCGACGCCGTGGGCGCAGGGGCGGCGGCGCTATCTGATCGGCGCCAATCTGAGGTCGCTGGATGACATGGCGGCCCTGACGGCCTTCTTCGAGGCGCGACAGGGGCGGCTGTACGGGTTCCGGTTCCGGGATTTCGCCGACTTCAGGTCTTGCGCGCCGAGCGGGGCGATCACGCCGCTGGACCAGAGCCTGGGCGTGGGCGACGGGGTCCTCGCCACCTTCGAGTTGAGCAAGGGGCATGGCGAGGGCGAGGCGTCGTGGGATCGCCGGATTCACAAGCCCGTCGCCGGGAGCGTGAGGGTCGCGATCGACGGCGACGAGGTGGACCCGTCGGCCTTCGAGGTCGACCCGGCGATCGGCGTCGTCACCCTGACGGCGCCGCCGGCGGCCGGGGCGGCGGTCACCGCCGGGTTCGAGTTCGATGTGCCGGTCCGCTTCGATGCAGACCGGATCGACGTGACGCTGGAGAGCTTCGCGGCCGGGCGCATGGCGGCCGTTCCCCTGATCGAGGTGAGGGTCTGAAGCATGCGCCAGATACCGGACGAACTGGCGGCGCGCGTCGAGAGCGGGGCGTCGACGCTGTGCCACGCCTGGGTGCTGAAACGGGCCGACGGCGTTGAACTGGGTTTCACGGATCATGATCGCGATCTGGTGGTGGAGGGCGTTCCCTGCCGGGCGGCCAGCGGGTGGACCGTCGGCGCGGCGGAAAGCGCGGTCGGCCTTGGGTGCGGATCGGCGGCTGTGGCGGGCGTTCTGGACGATGAGGCCATCAGCGAGGCCGAAATCGCCGCCGGTCTGTACGACCGGGCCGAGGTGGCGCTGTGGCGGGTCGACTGGAGGCGGCCGGACCTGAAGGTGCGGTTGTGGGTGGCGCGGTTGGCGCGCATCCGGCGCGCCGGCGACGGCTTCACCGCCGAACTGGAGGGGCCGCTGGCGGCGCTGGAGCGGGTGGTCGGGCGCACCTATGGCCGGGAGTGCGACGCCCGGCTGGGTGACGCGCGGTGCAAGGTCGATCTTGCGAACTTCCCGGGCGTCAGCTGCGACAAGCGCTGGACGACCTGTATCGCGACCTTCGGCAACGCCGCCAATTTCCAGGGCTTCCCGGATATTCCGGGCGACGACTTTCTGACAGCGGCGCCGTTGCAGGGCGGACGCAACGACGGCGGCAGCCGGCGATGAGGGCGCGAGCGGTGGCGGCGGCCCGCGCCTGGCTGGGCACCCCCTATCGGCATCAGGCCAGCCTGCGGGGCCACGGCGCCGATTGCCTGGGGCTGGTGCGCGGCGTATGGCGGGACCTGTTCGGCGACGAGCCGGGGCCGACGCCGCCGTATCGTCCGGACTGGGCCGAGGTCGGCGGCGAGGAAGCGCTGCTGCAGGCGGCGCGACGCTGGCTGAAGGAGATCCCGTCCGAGCGGGCCAGCGCGGGCGATGTGCTGCTGTTCCGCATGGCGCCGGGATGTCCGGTCAAGCACTGCGCCATCATGAGCGAAGGAGCGCTTTCGGGCGACGCCGAGCCGCGCATGATCCACGCCTACTGGGGACGGGCGGTGGTGGAAAGCTGGATAGGGTCATGGTGGCGGCGACGGCTGGTGGCGGCGTTCGCCTGGCCATCGGACGAACCTGAGGGGGAGATCGGCTGATGGCGCAGGTGGTGCTGGGCGGCATCGGCGGAGTCGTTGGCGGCGGCGTGGGCCGTATCCTCGGCGCGACACTCGGCGGCATGCTGGACCGGGAACTGGTCGCCGGGCTGGAACCGGCGCGCCAGAAGGGGCCGAGGCTGACCACCCTGGCGCTGCAGGGCGCGGCCGAAGGCGCGCCGGTGGCGTGCGTGTTCGGCCGGGCGCGCGTCACCGGGCAGGTGATCTGGGCGGCCCGGTTTCTCGAGGGCCGCAACACCTCCTCCGCCGGCAAGGGCGGGCCGCGCACCGTCGAGTACGCCTACTCGCTCAGCTTCGCCGTCGCTCTGTGCGAAGGGCCGATCGACGGCATCGGCCGCGTGTGGGCTGACGGGCAGCCCATGGACATGACCGGCGTGACGATGCGGCTGCATCAGGGCGCGGACGCCCAGACGCCGGACCCGTTGATCGAGGCTGTGGAGGCGGATGCGCCGGCGTATCGTGGAACGGCCTATGTCGTGTTCGAGGACCTGCCGCTGGGGTCGTATGGCAATCGGCCGCCCCAGCTGGCGTTCGAGGTGTTCCGGCGGCCGCGGAGCGCGGAGGCCCGGCTGGAAGAGCAACTGGAAGGCGTGTGCCTGATCCCCGGCGCGGGAGAGTTCGTGCTGGCGACCGAGCCGGTGATGCGGCGCGAGGGGCTGACGCGGACCACGCCCGAGAACCTGCACGCCGGCGACGGCCGGACCGATCTGGCCGTGTCGCTGGACCAGCTGCAGGCCCAGGTTCCGAACCTGAAGCGGGTCAGCCTCGTGATCGGCTGGTTCGGCGACGATCTCAGGGCGGGGCATCTCACGATCCGGCCGGGGGTGGAGCGCAAAGACAAGCCGACCGAGCCGATCCACTGGTCCGTCGCGGGCCTCGGCCGGGCCGAGGCGCACCTGATCTCGCAGAGCGGCGGCGGCCCGGCCTACGGCGGCACGCCCTCGGACCAGAGCGTGCGGCAGGCGGTGGCCGATCTGAAGGCGCGGGGCCTGGGGGTGACGCTGTATCCGTTTGTGTTCATGGACGTGCCGCCGGGCAACGGCCGCCCGGATCCCTACGGCGGCGTTGAACAGGCGGCCTATCGGTGGCGCGGCCGGATTCGGGGCGAGGACGGCGCGGCGGCGGGCGCGGATGTAGCGGCGGCCTTTGGCGAGGCCAACGGCTGGGGCTTGAGGCGGCTGGCGCTGCACTATGCGGCGCTGGCGGCGGAGACCGGCGCGAACGGACTGCTGATCGGGTCCGAGATGCGGGGCCTGACCTGGACCCGCGACGCCGAGGGCGGATTCCCGGCGGTCGAAGCGTTCCGGTCGCTGGCCGCGGAATGCCGCGCCGTGGTCGGGCAGGGCATGAACCTGTCGTACGCGGCCGACTGGTCCGAGTATTTCGGGTTCCACGCGGGGTCGGACGTGGCCTTTCACCTCGACCCTCTGTGGGCTGATCCGAACATCGATTACGTGGGCATCGACTGGTATCCGCCGCTTGGGGACTGGCGGAGTGGAGGCGGTGGTGTGGACGCGGACGTGTTCACCGGTCCCGACGATCCGACCGGGCTGGCGGCGCAGGTCGCGGGCGGCGAAGGGTTCGACTGGTTCTACGCCTCGCCGGCGGACCGGGCCTCGCAGACGCGCACGCCGATCGTCGATACGGCACATGGCGAGGATTGGGTGTTTCGGTCCAAGGACCTGAAGGGGTGGTGGTCGCACCTTCACCATGACCGTCCCGGCGGCCTGCGGGCCGCGACGGCCACGGCCTGGGTTCCGGGCATGAAGCCGATCCGGCTGACCGAGTTCGGTTGTCCTGCGGTGGACCGGGGCGGCAATGCGCCGAACCTGTTCCAGGATCCGAAGAGCGCCGAGGGCGGCTTGCCGCCGTTCTCGACCGGAGCCCGTGACGACCGGATGCAGCGGCGGGCGCTGGAGGCGGTTTTGAGCCATTTCAGCAACCCGGCGAACAATCCCGTCTCTCCGGTCTATGGCGGCCCGATGCTGGAGGCCGCTGACGCCTGGTGCTGGGACGCCCGGCCATGGCCCGTCTTTCCCGCGCGGTCAGAGGTCTGGGCTGATGCGCCGGCGTGGCGGACCGGACACTGGCTGAACGGCCGACTACACGGCGAGACCCGCGACCTGATCGCCGAGATACTGAGACGGGGCGGCCTGCTCGAGACGCAGTTCGAGATCGGAACGGCCGGAGGAGAGGTGCAGGGTTACGTCATCGATCGGCCCATGCGGACGCGCGATGCGCTCGAGCCGTTGTTGGCGGGGCTCGGGATGGTCGCGGCGGAACGGGGCGGCCGGGTCTCGGTCATCGGGAAGGAGCCGGCCGCGCTGCTCCTGACTCCAGAGGCGATGGCTCTGCCGGCGGAGGGCGGCGGCGTCCGGGCGGACCGGGTGCTCGAAGGCCAGCCGGGCGCGGCGCGGGTGCGGTTCATCGACGGCGCCGCCGACTACCAGACCGGCTCGGCGGTGGTGCGGACCGTCGGCGAGGGTGGCGGGATCGATCTGGACCTGCCCGCTGTTTGCTCAAAGGCCCTGGCGCGGGGCGCGGCGGCGCGCGCTCTAGAAGCCGGGTGCGAAGAGCATCTCACGATCGCGCCCGGTCCGTTGGAATCGATGCGGCTCGAACCGGGAGATACCGTTTCGGTCGAAGGTGACGACCGGGATTGGCGAGTGGCGCGGTTCGACGGGGATGAAACGCCGTCCGTCGTACTTGAGGTCGCGTCGGCTGTCCGGGTGGGCGAGGATGACAGCGTTCCGATCCGGGGCGAACCCGTGGCCGCGACGGGCGCGCCGCTTCTCCGGATCATGGATCTGCCCCCGCTGCTCAGCGCCGAGGGCGACGCTCGGCCCATCGCGGTCGTCGCAGCTGATCCGTGGCGGCCGATGCGGGTGTTCGCCGGCCCGGACGCAGCAAGTCTCACCACCCGTGGCGATGTGGATGAACCCGCAACCGTCGGCGCCTTGGTCACGGGGTTGAAGTCGGGCGTGCGGAATCGCTGGGACGAGGCCAATTTTCTCGACATCCGGATCGAGGGTCGGGCGCCGGAGAGCCTGTCGTCGCCGGCCGTGCTGGCCGGCGGCAACACCCTCGCTGTCGAGACGGCCCAGGGCTGGGAGATCGTTCAGTTCAGGACAGCAGAAATGGTCGGGGGCGACCTGTGGCGCCTGACCGGTCTGCTGCGGGGGCAGCAGGGGACGGAGCGGGCGACGGCGGCGGGGGCGGAAAGCGGCGCGCTCGCGGTGTTCCTGGGGACCGGGCTGGAACGGATGCAATCTCCGGCGGGCGAACGCGGCCTGCCGTTGATCTGGCGGGCCGGTGCGGTGGGGATGCCCGCCGGCGGAGCCGGCGTCAGCGAGACTGTCTTTACGACGAGCGGCGTGCATGACCGGCCGCGGAGTCCGGCTCACCTCCGGCGTCTCGTGCGGGGCGACGGCGCCATCGACCTGACCTGGGTGGCGCGATCCCGACTCGACGGCGACCGCTGGGACGGGGAGCCGGCGGCCCCGGATCCGTCGCGGTTCCGGATCAGGCTCCTGGACGCGGAGGTCCCGGTCCGCACAATCGAGGTCAACGTGGCGATGGCGACCTGTTCCGCCGCCAGTCTCGGGCTGGACTTTCCGGATGGCTTGGACGACGCCGAAGCGGCGGTGGCGCAGTGGGGCGACGGTTACGGTTGGGGCCTCGAGGCCCGCATCAGGCTCGGCTGATCCCTCGGTCGCGAGGAGATTTGAGGCGCGCGGCTTTGCGCTGTGATGCGAATGCCCTAACTGACGGATCGGACTTGATGCGGCAGGAGCGGACTCGAACGTGGCGGGCGATCCCTACAAGGAACTGGGCGTTTCGAGGGGCGCGAGCGCGGACGAGATCAAGAAGGCGTTCCGCAAGCTCGCCAAGGAGCTCCATCCCGACAAGAATCCCGGCAATCGCGAGGCCGACGAACGCTTCAAGCGCGTAACGGCGGCGTTCGACCTGTTGGGGGACGCCGAGAAGCGGGCGAGGTTCGATCGGGGCGAGATCGACGCCGACGGGCGCGAGCAGTTTCGCGGGTTCGGCGGCGGTGGCGGCGCGAGGGGCGGTCCCGGCGGACATCCTTTCGGCCAGGGCGGGTCTCAGCGGGGCGGCTTCGAGAACATCGACCTGGACGAACTGTTCGGCGGCATGTTCGGCGGCGCGCGCGCCGGCGGGTCTCGGGGCGGCTTTCCCTCGCGCGGGCAGGACGTCAAGGCGACGCTCGAGATCAGCCTCGAGGATTCGATCGCGGGTGCGACCCGGCGCATCCAGTTTTCGGACGGCCGCACGCTCGACGTGACCATTCCGAAGGGCGCGGCGGAGGGCCAGACCATCCGTCTGCGGGGACAGGGCGCGCCTGGCGCGTCCGGCCGAAGCGAGGCCGGCGATGCCTTGATCACGCTGAAGATCGCGCCGCATCCGGTGTTCCAGCGCGAGGGCGCGGACCTGACCATGGACCTGCCGGTGTCGCTGCCGGACGCCGTGCTGGGCGGCAAGGTTCCGGTGCGGACGCCCGAGGGCACGGTCAGCATGACCATTCCGCCGGGCTCGAACTCGGGCAAGATCCTGCGTTTGAAGGGCCGGGGCGCCTTTGTCGGCGGCAAACGCGGCGATCTGCTGGCCAAGCTTCTGATCCTGCTGCCCGAAGAGCCGCAAGAGGGCCTGACCAGGCTGGCGCAGGAGATGCGCGCGAACAGCTCGCGGCGCGGCGGATGAGCGGAAAGCCGAACGCCAAACCCGCGCGGCCCTGGTTCTCGTCCGGTCCGACGGCCAAGCGGCCCGGCTGGTCCAGCCAGGCCATCCCGCATGAATTGCTGGGCCGCGGCATCCGCGCTCCGGAGGTCGTCGAGCGGTTCGCGCGCGGCCTCCGCCTCACCCGGGAACTGTTACAGGTCCCGCAAGATTGGCGGCTGGTCTATGTGCCGGGATCAGACACCGGAGCTGTCGAGGCGGCGATGTGGTCGATGCTGGGCGAACGGCCGGTCCAGGTGATGGCGTTCGAGAATTTCGGCCAGGTCTGGGCCACTGACCTTCGCGACCACCTGAAGCTCGATCCCGAAATCCTCACTGCACCGTGGGGCCGGTTCCCCGAGGTGTCGAAGGTCGATCCCGCCAAGGACCTCGTCTTTCCGTGGAATGGCACCACCTCCGGGGTGAAGGCGCCGGAGGGCGACTGGATCGCGGCGGACCGGGAAGGTCTCGTTATCTGCGACGCCACTTCGGCCGCCTTCGCCATGCCGCTGCCTTGGGACAGGCTGGACGTGGTGACCTTCAGTTTCCAGAAGGCTCTGGGCGGGGAGGCCGGCCTCGGCGTCGCGGCGCTATCGCCGAGGGCGATCGAACGGCTCGACAGCTATACGCCCCCCAGGCCGATCCCCAAGGTTCTACGACTGACCAACGGCAAGGGATTCGAACCGACGCTGGCCTCGGGCTCGATGATCAACACCTTCTCGGTCTGGACGATCGAGGACTGGATCGACGGCGTCGAATGGGGGCTGTCGGTGGGGGGGCTGCCGGCGCTGATCGCCCGGACCGAGGCCAATGCGGCGGCCCTGGACGCCTGGGTCCGGCGGACCGGCTGGATCGACTATCTCGCTGAGGACCCCGGGACCCGCTCGACCACGTCGGTCTGCCTCAAGATCGTCGATCCTCGCGTGACCGCGCTGGATGAGCCGGCGCGGCAGGCGCTGGTGACGCGGATGAAGGCGCTGGTCGAGGCCGAGGGTGCCGCCTTCGACATCGAAAGCCACCGCAATGCGCCGGCGGGCCTGCGCATCTGGTGTGGCTGCACTGTCGACAGCGCAGACATCGAAGCCCTGACGCCGTGGCTCGACTGGGCCTTCGCGACAGCCTTGACGGATTAATCCGTCCATCGGGACGACACCGCCCGATTCCCCCGCTATAGGCTGCGCCCGCATTCCGAAAATTCCGGTAGCGGAGAAACGTCTTGGCGAACGTCGCGGTGGTCGGCGCCCAGTGGGGCGACGAGGGCAAGGGCAAGATCGTCGACTGGTTGTCGAACCGGGCGGACGTGGTCGTCCGTTTTCAGGGCGGCCACAACGCCGGGCATACGCTGGTGGTCGACGGCAAGGTCTACAAGCTGGCCCTGCTGCCCAGCGGCGTAGTGCAGGGCAAGCCCTCGATCATCGGCAACGGCGTGGTCGTCGATCCCTGGCATCTGGTCGGCGAGATCGAGAAGATCGAGGCGCAGGGCGTCGCCATCAGCCCGGACATTCTGATCGTCGCCGACAACGCCTGCCTGATCCTGCCCATCCACCCGGCGCTGGATGTGGCCCGCGAGGCCGCGGCCAGTGCGCCCGGCGCCCGCATCGGCACCACGGGCCGCGGCATCGGTCCGGCCTATGAGGACAAGGTCGGACGCCGGGCGATCCGCGTCTGCGACCTCGCCAGCGCCGAGGACCTGAAGGTCAAGATCGACCGGTTGCGGGCGCACCATGATCCCCTCCGGGCGGGTCTCGGTCTTGAGCCGATCGATCCGGAGGCTCTGCTGCAGCAGTTGCTGGAGATCGCACCGAAGATCCTGCCCTACGTCCAGCCGGCCTGGCGGGTGCTCGACAAGGCGCGGCGGGCCGGCAAGCGAGTGCTGTTCGAGGGCGCCCAGGGCGCGTTCCTCGACGTCGATCACGGCACCTATCCCTATGTGACCAGCTCCAACACCGTCGCCGGCCAGGCCGCCGCGGGTTCCGGGATCGGTCCGAAGGGGGTCGGCTATGTCCTCGGCATCGTGAAGGCCTACACGACCCGGGTCGGCGAGGGGCCGTTCGCCTGTGAACTGGACGATGAGGTCGGCCTGCACCTGGCGACTGTGGGCCGCGAGGTCGGCGTCAACACCGGGCGGGCCCGGCGTTGCGGCTGGTTCGATGCGGTGCTGGTCCGGCAATCGGTGGCCATCAACGGCATCGACGGCATCGCCCTGACCAAGCTGGATGTCCTGGACGGACTGAAGACGCTGAAGATCTGCACGGGCTATCGCATCGGCGGCGAGGTGCTGGACTATCTGCCGTCCAGCCTGAAAGCCCAGGCCGCCGCCGAGCCCGTTTTCGAAGAGCTTGAGGGATGGGACGAGAGCACTGCGTCCGCCCGCAGCTTCCGCGACCTCAACGCCAACGCCATCAAATATGTCCGCCGCATCGAAGAACTGATCGGGGCGCCTGTGGCGCTGCTCTCGACCAGCCCGGAGCGGGACGACACTATCCTGATGCACGATCCCTTCCAGAATTAGCGGCCGCGTCCGGACAATCCCAGCGTTCAACGGGCCTTAACCGGCTACGGTTAGGGATGTCGGCCTAGTCTGGAGGCCGCGTCTTGTTTGCTGTCGATCCTCGTGTGCTGGCGAAGCTGGCTCCGGTGCTGAGGCGGGTTCTGATCGTGGATCCGAACCCTCATGCCGCGCGTCTGCTCAGCGAGATCGTCAAAGGCATGGGGGGCGGCGAGATCGTGGTCGAATCCAGCGAACCCCGCGCGATCAGGACGGCGGCGGATCTGGAGCCCGGAATCATCTTCACCGAACGGAACGGGGACAATCTCGACGGTGAGTCGCTGGCGCGGGCGTTAAGGCGTTCGAGTTTCGCCTGCCGCCGGGCCCCGATCATCATGGTCACGGCCGATGCGACCGCCAGCACCATCCTCGGCGCCCGTGACAGCGGGGTGCACGAATTCCTCCGCAAGCCCTTCACAAGCGCCGACCTGTTCAAGCGTGTCGAGAACGTCGCCCTGAAACCCCGCGACTGGGTCGAGGCGGTCGGCTATATCGGCCCCGACCGTCGCCGCTTCAACTCGGGCGAATATGCGGGCGCCCGAAAGCGCAGGGCGGACAAGCCAGCCAACGGTGCGGCGGCGATGGCGGCCGCCAAGGACCAGGCCATGCGGATTCTCGCCGCCGCCCTGGACCAGTTTCACAGTGATCCGATGCAGGCGGTCCGGGCCATCCGTGAGCAGGCGGCGACGCTGAAATCGCTGGCCATGAAGGTTTCGGACTCACGCCTCGCGGTGGCCGTGGGCGCGCTGGAAGTCACGCTTGCGTCCGGACCGCCCACGAAGGAAACCCTGGCCGCGCCGATCGGCTCATTGCTGGCGATGGCGCCGCCCGAACCGATGAAGAAGGCCGGTTGACCGGCCTTCCCCGACGGCTCAGGCGTCGACCAGATTCCGTTCTTCGGCGGCCGCCCGCATCGCCTTCTGAAGTTTCTCGAAGGCGCGGACCTCGATCTGCCGCACACGCTCGCGGGAGACGCCGTACTGTCCGGCAAGCTCTTCCAGGGTCACCGGATCGTCCTTGAGACGGCGTTCTGTAAGGATGTGCTTCTCGCGGTCGGTCAGTTCCTGCATCGCCTCCTCGAGCAGGCCCATGCGGATCGACTTCTCCTCGTCCTCGGCCAGCTGG
>JACPDR010000035.1 GCA_016183935.1 Caulobacterales bacterium | reverse complement strand
GACCGCTGCGATCGAGTCGAGGTCCAGATGGTTGGTGGGCTCGTCGAGGATCAGCAGCTGCGGCGGCCGTGCGGCGGTCATGACGCAGGCCAGGCCCGCCCGCAGCCGCTCACCGCCGGACAGGGCGCCGACGATCCGTTGCGCCGCCGTGTTGCGGAACAGGAAGCGGGCCAGAGCCGCGTGCGCCTCATTGGGCGTCGCCTCCGGATTGAGGCGGCGGTAAGCCTCGATCAGGGTTTCGTCCGGCCGGAGCAAGGCCGTTTCCTGATCGAGCAGAGCCGCCGCGACGGGGCGCTCCACCCGACCGGCCGTCGGTCCGAACTCGCCTGACATCAGGCGCAGGACGGTGGTCTTGCCTGCGCCGTTGGGGCCGGTGATCGCCACCCGCTCAGGGCCGACGATCCGCAACGAGAGGGGTCCCACGATGCGCCGTCCGTCCGGCGCATCCCACACCGCCTCATCCAGCGCCAATACCGCCTTCCCTGACGAGAGCCCCGTGGAGGGCATGGGAATGGTCATGGCGCGGATCCGCTCGACGCGTTCGCGCGCCTCGCTGAGTTCGGCTTCGGCTTCCGCCGCGCGGCGCTGGGCCAGCAGGGTCTCCCGGCCCCCCGAGTTCTCGGCGCGCTCTGCCATCGCGCCCAGCAGGATTTTCGGCTCCGATTTCCTCGCCACGAAGGCGCGCCCCGCCCTGTCGCGCCTGGCCTTCTTCTCCGCGGCCGTCACGACCTCGCGCTGGACCTTGGCCGCGCTCCTTTCCGCCACGTCCAGATCGCGGGCCGCCGCCGCTCGCTCCGCCGCCTTGCGTTCGGCGTAGGGGTCGTAGCCCCCGCCGTAGGTGGCGACGCCCAGCCCCGACAGTTCGACGATCCGGTCCATAGGGCGCAGCAGGGCCCGGTCGTGGCTGACCACCACCGCCCCGCCCTTCCAGCGGGCCAGCAGGTCGGCGATGGCGGCGCGGCCATCGGCGTCCAGATGGTTGGTGGGTTCGTCCAGCACCAGCAGGTCGGGCTGCTCCAGCAGCAGGGCCGCCAGCCGGACGCGGGTCTGTTCGCCGCCGCTCAGGGTCGAGGCGGGACGATCGAGGTCGAGGCCGGGCAGGCCAACGTCCGCCAGGGCGGTTTCGATACGGCCTTCCAGCGTCCAGTCGACGGCGGCGAGGTCGTCCGGCTCGCCCTCGCCCGCGAGCACGCGCCGCATCACGGCCATGGCCGGCGCGACGCCCAGAAGGCCGGAGAGGGCCTCGCCTGCGCGGGGTTCGCGCCGCTGCTCCAGCCAGCCGACACGGCCGGCACGCGAGACCGAACCCTCGGCGGGTTCGGCCAGGCCGGCTACGAGGCGCAGCAGGGTGGTCTTGCCGGCGCCGTTGCGGCCGACGATCCCCGTGCGCTCACGCCCGAAGGCGAGGCTCAGGCCAGAGAAAAGGGTGTGGCCGTCAGGCGTGCGGGCCGCGACGCGATCGAGCGTCACGAGTGCGGATGCGGACGGGCTTGGGACGAGGTTGGACGAGGACATAGGCCAGCACGAGCAGCGAAGCGGAAAGGGCGAAACCGATTTCCAGGGCGCTGATCATGACGGGCGGACCTCCAGTGAACTCACTCGAAGCAGGAGGATGGGTGCGAAGCCACGGCTTCGCAAGCATTTTCGCAGGACGGCCGCGCTGACGAAGCCGTTACCGCCGGCGGGTCAGAGCGGCGGCCCGGCGTCGCACCGGCTGGTTTCCGCGCAGCTTCGGCCCTACATCCCGGACGATGAGCCACCCCGCCGATCCCCAGGACGCCGCCGGACGCCGCGCCGCGGTCGTCGAGCAGATTCGCGCCGAGACCGGCATCGACGAGCCCATGATCGCCCGCCTGGTCGACGGCTTCTATGACCGCGTGCGCGCCGATCCGCTGATCGGGCCGGTGTTCAACGACCGCATCAGCGATTGGGGCCCGCATCTCGAGCAGATGCGGCTGTTCTGGTCGTCCGTGGCCCTGATGAGCGGCGTCTATCACGGGCGGCCGATGCCGAAACACCTGCCCCTCCCGGTCGACGCCCGCCATTTCGACCGCTGGCTGGAGCTGTTCGAGGCGACGGCCCGCGACCTCTGCCCGCCCGCCGCCGCCGACCATTTCATCGAACGCGCCCGCCGCATCGCCGAGAGCCTCGAGCTGGGCATCGCCGGGGCCAACGGCGTCCTGCTCGGCAAGGGCGAGCGGTACCTTCGACCGACGGAGGCGTGGGCGCCGGCGGACTGACAAGGCTGACGCCGGGCCCCTGCTGCCAGAAACTGTCAGCAGACTGGCGCAGCGGCCATTTTGTTCCTACAATGTTCTTGCTGAATCCCGCGAACCAATCCCCATATAGCGCTGTCGCGCCGGACCCTCCCCGGCCCCTCCGCGTTCCCGGACTCCCAAGCCTTCAGGCCTCATGACCGAAAAGCACAATTTCATCCGCGTGCGCGGCGCGCGCGAGCACAATCTCAAGGGCGTCGATCTCGACATCCCGCGCGAGCAGCTGGTGGTGATGACCGGCCTGTCGGGCTCGGGGAAGAGTTCGCTGGCGTTCGACACCATCTACGCCGAGGGCCAGCGCCGCTACGTCGAGAGCCTGAGCGCCTACGCCCGCCAGTTCCTGGAGCTGATGGGCAAGCCCGACGTGGATCTGATCGAGGGCCTGTCGCCGGCCATCTCGATCGAGCAGAAGACGACCTCGAAGAACCCGCGCTCGACCGTCGGCACGGTGACCGAGATCCACGACTACATGCGCCTGCTGTGGGCGCGCGTGGGCGTGCCCTACTCGCCGGCGACCGGCCTGCCGATCGAGAGCCAGACCATCTCGATGATGGTCGACAAGCTGACCGCCCTGCCCGAGAGCGAACGCATCCTGCTGCTGGCCCCCGTCGTGCGCGGCCGCAAGGGCGAGTACCGCAAGGAGATCGCCGAGTGGCAGCGCTCGGGCTTCCAGCGGCTGAAGGTCGACGGCCAGTTCTACGCCATCGAGGACGCGCCGACCCTCGACAAGAAGTTCAAGCACGACATCGACATCGTCGTGGACCGGATCGTCACCAAGCCCGGCCTCGAAAGCCGCTACGCCGACAGCCTGCAGACCGCGCTCGGCCTCGCCGACGGCATCGCGGTCGCCGAATGGGCCAATGCGCCGGAGGGGGAACAACCGCGCCGGCTGACCTTCTCCGAGAAATTCGCCTGCCCGGTCTCCGGCTTCACCATCAGCGAGATCGAGCCGCGGCTGTTCTCGTTCAACAACCCGTTCGGGGCCTGCCCGACCTGCGACGGCCTCGGGGTCAAGCTGGCCTTCGACGCCGACCTGGTCATCCCCGACCGCGACAAGACCCTGCACAAGGGCGCCGTCGCCCCGTGGTCGCGCGGCCCGTCGCCGCTCTACACCCAGACCCTACAGTCGCTGAGCCAGCACTACGGCTTCTCGATGGACAAGCCCTGGCGCGACCTGCCGGAGCAGGCGCAGCGGGTGATCCTGCACGGCACCGGGACCGAGAAGATCAAGTTCCGCTACGACGACAACGCCCGGACCTATGAGGTCTCCAAGGCCTTCGAGGGCGTGCTGCCGAACCTCGAGCGGCGCTGGCGCGAGACCGACAGCGCCTGGGTGCGCGAGGAGCTGGGCCGGTTCCAGTCCGAAACCCCCTGCGAGGCTTGTGGCGGCAAGCGGCTGAAGCCCGAGGCGCTGGCGGTCAAGATCGCCGGCACGGATATCGCCGAGACCTCGTGGTTGTCGATCAAACACGCCCACGAGTGGTTCACCGCCCTCGGGGACAAGCTGACCGACAAGCAGATGGAGATCGGACGGCGCATCCTGAAGGAGATCACCGACCGGCTGCGCTTCCTCAACAATGTCGGACTCGACTACCTGAGCCTGTCGCGCGCCTCGGGCACCCTGTCCGGCGGCGAGAGCCAGCGCATCCGGCTGGCGTCGCAGATCGGCTCCGGCCTGACCGGCGTGCTCTATGTGCTGGACGAACCGTCGATCGGCCTCCACCAGCGCGACAACTCCCGCCTGCTGGAAAGCCTGCGCGGGCTGCGCGACCTCGGCAACTCCGTGCTGGTGGTCGAGCACGACGAGGAGGCCATCCTCACCGCCGACTACGTCATCGACATGGGCCCGGCCGCGGGCATCCATGGCGGCGAGGTCTGCGCCGAGGGCACGCCGGCCGACGTCATGGCCAATCCGAACTCACTGACCGGCAAATACCTGACCGGCGAGCGCGAGATCGAGCTGCCGCCGGAGGGCCGCCGGCCCGTCGACCGCAAGCGGATGCTGAAGATCAGCGGCGCGACCGGTAACAACCTCAAGAACGTCACCGGGGAGATTCCGGGCGGCCTGTTCACCTGCGTTACCGGCGTGTCGGGCGGCGGCAAGTCGACCTTCACCATTGAGACCCTCTACAAGGCCGCCGCGCGCCGGCTGCACAACGCCTCGGACGCCCCCGCCCCCTTCGACCGCATCGAGGGGCTGGAGCTGTTCGACAAGGTCATCGACATCGACCAGTCGCCGATCGGCCGCACGCCGCGCTCGAACCCGGCCACCTACACCGGCGCCTTCGGTCCGATCCGCGACTGGTACGCCGGCCTGCCGGAGTCCAAGGCGCGCGGCTACGGCCCCGGGCGGTTCAGCTTCAACGTCAAGGGCGGTCGCTGCGAGGCCTGCCAGGGCGACGGCCTGATCAAGATCGAGATGCATTTCCTGCCCGACGTCTATGTCACCTGCGACGTCTGCAAGGGTAAGCGTTACAACCGCGAGACGCTGGAAATCGTCTTCAAGGGCAAAAGCATATCCGATGTTCTGGACATGACGGTTGAAGAAGCAGGGAGCTTCTTCAAGGCCGTGCCGTCGATCCGCGACAAGATGCTGACCCTGAATCGGGTCGGCCTCGGCTACGTCAAGGTCGGGCAGTCGGCGACGACGCTGTCGGGCGGCGAGGCGCAGCGGGTCAAGCTGTCCAAGGAGCTGTCGAAGCGCGCCACCGGCAAGACCCTCTACATCCTCGACGAGCCGACCACCGGCCTGCATTTCGAGGACACGAGGAAGCTGCTCGAGGTGCTCCAGGAACTGGTCGACAACGGCAACACCATCGTGGTGATCGAGCACAATCTCGACGTCATCAAGGTGGCCGACTGGCTGATCGACTTCGGCCCGGAGGGCGGCGACGGCGGCGGCGAGATCGTCGCGGTCGGCACCCCCGAACAGGTCGCGGCCAATCCGAAGAGCTGGACCGGCAAATACCTCAAGGAGGTGCTGGACCGGCACGAGACGCGGCGCAAGGCGCGGGTGGCGGCGCTGTCAGAGACCGCGACGAAGACGGGCCGCAAGGCGGCCGGCGCCCGGCAGACCGCCTAGACTACTACGGACTCGGGCGCGGCCTGGCCCTCGACGCCATGGTCCTGCGTCCGCCCGCGCAGGATCAGCACCGCGGTCCCGATCAGAAGCACCACGGTCGTGACCACGCTGCCCTCAGGACCGAAGGCCGCGCCGGTCACCCACCAGGGGACCGTCGTCTGGGTGCCCAGGTCGACGATCAGCGGCGTCGTCTCGATCACCTGGCCCGAGACCTCGAGGCCGAAGCCGAGGCCGAGCAGCCAGTTCCAGGCCGCGTGCCAGCCGCAGACGCCCCACAGCGAGCCTTCACGCGCGGCGTAGAGGCCGATGAAGACGCCGAACAGGACCACGTTCAGCACGCCCGTCAGCAGCTCGGGCGACGGGTCGATGTTGGCCGCGTGCAGCAGGCCGAACAGGATGGAGCTCAGGCCGATGCCCCAGGCCACGCCGTGGCGGGACGCGATAACCTGCATCAGCCAGCCGCGCGTCAGGATTTCCTCGGTCGATCCCTGGATGACGAAACCCAGCATCAGGATCACGATCGGGATCAGGGCGGCGCCGACGTTCGTCGTCGAGAACGCCCCGCCGGCGTCGACCGTGTAGCCGCCCAGCGCCCAGATGATCCCGACCACGGCGATCAGGAACGCCAGGCCGACGAGGTAGCCGCGTGTGAATCGCTTCAGGCCCGGGCCGTTGAAGCCGATGGCAGCCAGCCCGCGTCTCTCGAACAGGGTGACCCAGAGGATGACGATGCCGGCGGTCACGGCGAAGGAGGCGAGCGTGAACGCGGTCCCCTGCCAGCCGACGGTTTCCCCTTCGATGGTTATGAAGCCCAGCAGGATGCCGGGAACGGCGACGATGATCTGGCTGACCACGATGAAGACGATCGCCAGCGCCAGCGCCGCCGCTGTCCAGGTCCGCCGATGCCGCGGCTTGCGCGGCGCGTAGAGTTCGATGCCGGTCATGATTCCCCCCGATACCTGCACAAACAACTGATTGCTGTTGGCCGTCAACGCCGGGCCCGGGCCGTCAGGCCTCCGGCAAGTCCCTGCACAGGGCGGCGAAGGGCGCCCAGAGGATGACCGTGACCAGGGCGACGCCCAGCGGCATCAGCAACAGCATCAGCAGGGCTCCGATCCCTTGGGTGGGGCCGATCGCGCCGGCCCCGCCGACCATGACCTGCAACGGCCAGCCGATCAGAACCAGCAGCAGGACCACGACCGCCGCCATGGCGATGACCATGACGGTCAGGCCGAGAAGCGGCCAGAACAGCCGCCCGCTCATCCGCCAGCCTTCCCGGAACGCCAGCTTCCGGCGGGCGAAGGTGACCGGCGCGATCATCGACAGCCGGACGCTGATGAAGATGCTCAACGCGAACAGGGCGAGCGACAGCAGCAGGCGGAGGGGCAGCGTCAGGGCGCCGGCCGCCCATTGCTGAAGCGGGGTTCCGACCAGATTCAGCGCCACCGAGACGAGACCCAGCACCAGCAACACCACGAACATGCGTCCCTCGTCCCGGCCTATGCGAAGCCAGGCGAAGCCCTTCTCCTGCGGGCGCAGCACGGTCCTGTAGACGGCCGGCATGATGAGCGCCTGAAGCAGAAGGCCGACCGGGATGGCGGCGAACGTCGCCATCTGCATGGCCTGGCGGGCGCCGGGCGTCAGCGCGGACGCGTTTCCCTCGGCTGCGATGATCTCGTCCATCCAGGGCGTCATCAGAGGCAGGATCACCGCCATCATCACGATCAGTCCGATCAGCCAGACGCCGGCCCAGATCAGCACCACGCCCGGATGGCGCCGGGTCACCCTGAAGCCTTCGAACGCCGCTTCGGTCGCCGACACGGTCACAGCTGGCCTCCGGATACAGGGGGGTGGGATTGGCGCCGCGGGTCGGGCCTCGGCGCCAATCTTATGGCCCGGTCCGGCGACTCGCCAGCTTGAAATCCAAATAAGAACTGGCGCCGGCGGCGGGGCGGGATAGAACCCCGGCGCATGAGCTCTCCCTCCCCCATCCATGTCATCGGCGGCGGTCTCGCCGGTTCCGAGGCCGCGTGGCAGATCGCCAGCGCCGGCGTCCCCGTGGTCCTGCACGAGATGCGCGGCGTCCCGGGCGTGAAGACCGACGCCCACCACACCGACGGCCTGGCCGAACTGGTCTGTTCGAACTCGTTCCGCTCGGACGACTGGGAGTACAACGCCGTCGGCCTGCTGCACGCCGAGATGCGGGCGCTGGACTCGGTCATCATGGCCTGCGGCGACCTCAACCAGGTGCCGGCCGGCGGCGCGCTAGCGGTGGACCGCGAGGGCTTCTCGCAAGCGGTGACGGCGAAGCTGGAGGCGCATCCGCTCGTCACCATCCTGCGCGAGGAGATCGCCGGTCTGCCCCCCGAAGAGTGGGACAACGTCATTGTCGCCACCGGCCCCCTCACCTCCCCCGCCCTGGCCGAGGCGATCCTGAAGCTCACCGGCGAGGAGAGTCTCAGCTTCTTCGACGCCATCGCCCCGATCGTCCACGCCGACTCGATCGACTTCGACATCGCCTGGCGGCAGTCGCGCTACGACAAGGAAGGTCCGGGCGGCGACGCGGCCGCCTACGTCAACTGCCCGATGAACCGCGAGCAGTACGAGGCCTTCATCGACGCCCTGCTGGCCGGATCCAAGGCCGAGTTCAAGGAGTGGGAGAACGTCCCCTATTTCGACGGCTGCCTGCCCATCGAGGTCATGGCCGAGCGCGGTCGCGAGACCCTGCGCCACGGCCCGATGAAGCCCGTCGGCCTGACCAATCCGCGCGACCCGCAGGTCAAGGCCCACGCCATCGTCCAACTGAGGCAGGACAATGCGCTGGGCACCCTGTTCAACATGGTCGGCTTCCAGACCAAGCTGAAGCACGGCGCCCAGGCCGAGGTGTTTCGCATGATCCCCGGCCTGCAGGACGCCCAGTTCGCGCGGCTGGGCGGGCTGCACCGCAACACCTTCCTGAACAGCCCCAAGCTGCTGGACCGGCAGTTGCGGATGAAGGCCATGCCGCGGCTGAGGTTCGCCGGGCAGGTGACAGGCGTCGAGGGCTATGTCGAGAGCGCCGCCATGGGGCTGCTGACCGGGCGTCTGGCGGCGGCGCAGGCGCTGGGCCGTCCACTGGAGGCGCCGCCGCAGGTGACAGCGCTGGGGGCCCTGGTCGAGCACATCACCGGCGGCCACCTCGACGGCCCCGGCGGCATCTCCAAATTCCAGCCGATGAACATCAACTACGGCCTGCTGCCGCCGCTGGAGGCGCCCAAGGTCGACGCCGAGGGGAAACGGATCAATCCGAAGGACCGCGGGCGGGCGAAGAAGCGGCTGATGAGTATACGGGCGATGGACGCGCTGAAGGCGTGGCGCGACGCCTGAAATCGCGTCAAGGTGGAGCCCGCGCAAAGGGGGGTCACCGATGGCGGATATGCGAATTTCGAGACGGGCCGTCGTCGGCGCGGCGGCGGTCGCCCCGATGATCGCAGCCGTCGGCCCGGCTTCGGCCGCAGAGCCCGACACCGTCGCCGGGCAAGTCCGTCTGGCCGATGAAGGCCGCTACCTCCCCCGCTGGCTTGAGCTGACCGACGAGGCCGGCGAGCGGGCCCGGCTGGAGCGGCAGTACGGCGGCGAGCAGGAATGGATCCCTGACCTTCTCCGATCCGGCCTCACCCAGTACGCCAGTTTCCTCGGCGCCGAGGCGATCGCTTTCCGGGCCGTGAATTCGACCACCGCCCCGCTGGAGCCCGACGCCTATGAGGCGGTGGAAGCGGTTGAGGCCATCGCCCGGGCCGCGGGGCCCCACCGCGTCGTGATGCTGAACGAGGCCCATAACGCCTCGCGGCACCGCGCCCTCCTGGCCCGGTTGCTGCCCCGCCTTCGTGCCGACGGCTTCACCCATCTGGCCGCGGAGGCCTTCAACTACGAAATGGAGCCCCCGGGCGCCGGAGACCCGGTGCAGCCGGTTCATGGCTATTATCTGCGGGACCCGGTCTACGCCGAGGCGGTGCGGGCCGCGCTCGAACTCGGCTTTAAACTCGTCGCCTACGAGCAACGCCCCGACCAAAGCGTCTCCGGCTCCTCGCTGAGCGGCGCCGCCGTCCTCGCCCGGGAACAGGCCCAGGCCGACAATCTGGCGGCGCTGCTGATCCGGGAGCCGCTGGCCCGGGTGGTGGTGTTCGCCGGTTACGGCCACATCGCCGAGGCCGAACGCGGTGCGATGTTCGCCGCCCGTCTCAAGCGCGACACGGGCGTCGATCCGCTGACCGTCGGCCAGGCCGGCGTGGGCGCCTTCGGGCCGCACGTCGAGGACGCGCCGCCGGTCCGCGCCCTGCTCGAGCGCTTCCAGCCGGACCGCGCGGTGGTGTTGATGCCGAAGGACCCACAGCCCGGCGCGCTGACCGGCGAGGAAACCGACCTGATCGTCCTTCACCCCGCCCTGCCCGATGTCGATGGCCGGCCGGCATGGCTGGCGCATGACGCCGGACGGCGACGCGTGGGCACGAGCGTTCCCGCGGGCGTCGGCCCAAGGCTGCTCCAGGCCATCCACGCGTCGGATGCGGACCCGGCGATACCGGCGGACCAGTTCCTTGTCGAGGACGCCGGCGGACCGGCGGTGCTGTGGCTGAGACCCGGGCGCTACCGGCTGCGGCTGGAAACCGCCGCCGGCTTTACGCCTCTTGGCGAGATCGACGTCGCCTAACCGCCCCGGCCGCCGTGCTTCGCATACTCCAGCCGGGCGATCGTCCGGTTGTGGACCTCGTCGGGGCCGTCGGCGATGCGCAGGGTGCGGACCATGGCGTACATCTCGGCCAGCGGGGTGTCGGACGAGACGCCGGCGCCGCCAAAGGCCTGAATCGCGTCGTCGATGATCTGGAGGGCCATGCGCGGAGCCGCCACCTTGATCTGGGCGATCTCGGAGCGGGCGTTCTTCGCGCCGCCCTCGTCCATCATCCAGGCGGCCTTGAGCACCAGCAGGCGGCACATCTCGATATTGGTGCGGGCCTCGCCGATGCGCTGCTCCCAGACCGAGTGCTCGGCCAGCGCCTTGCGGAAGGCGGTGCGCGACAGCAGGCGTTCGCACATCAGCTCCAACGCCCGTTCGGCGGCGCCGATGACGCGCATGCAGTGGTGGATGCGGCCGGGGCCGAGGCGACCCTGGGCGATCTCGAAGCCCCGGCCCTCGCCGGCGATCAGGTTCTCGACCGGGACGCGGACATTCTCCAGCACCACCTCGGCGTGGCCGATGGGGCGCTCGTCGTAGCCGAACACGGTCAGCATGCGCTCGACGCGGAAGCCGGGCGTGTCGACGGGGACGATGATCTGCGATTGCTGGGCGTGAGTGGCGGCGTCGGGGTCGGTCTTGCCCATGACGATGGTCACCGCGACGTTCGGATGGCCCATGTTGGTCGACCACCATTTACGGCCGTTGACGACATAGTGGTCGCCGTCGCGGACGATGCGGGTCTGGATGTTGGTGGCGTCCGACGAGGCGACCTCGGGCTCGGTCATCAGGAAGGCCGAGCGGATCTCGCCGGCCATCAGCGGCTTCAGCCATTTCGCCTGCTGGTCCGCGTTCCCGTACATATGGAGCACTTCCATATTACCGGTGTCGGGGGCGTTGCAGTTGAAGACCTCGGCCGACCACAGGGCGCGGCCCATCTGTTCGGCCAACGGGGCGTATTCGAGATTGGTCAGGCCGGCGCCATGTTCGCCGGGCAGGAACATGTTCCACAGGCCGGCCTCGCGCGCCTGGGCCTTCATCTCTTCCATAGCGGGCGGCTGGCGCGTCGGGTCCGCGCGGACCTGGGCCCAGTATTCGGCCGAGCGCGGCAGCACCTTGTCGTCCATGAAGCGGCGCAGGCGGTCCTGCCAGTGCAGGGCCCGGTCGCTGGGGCGGAAGTCCATGGTCGTGCTCCGATGCGAAAACGGCGCGGCCCCATCGGAGCCGCGCCGCTGGAAAGTCAGTCCGCCGTCACGCGCTCAGCGCTTCAGCAGCGGGGCCAGCTTCTGGGCGATCATCATGTCGCCGGCGATCTTCAGCTTGCCCTGCATAAAGGCCATCATCGGGTCGAGTTTGCCCTCGGACAGGGCCATGAAGTCGTCCCACGACATCGACACCGTGGCGTCGGCGGGCTTGTCCTCGTTGGTCACCGTGTTCGGAACCGAGGCGCCGTCGATGAAGATCTTGCCCTGGTCGCCCAGGTCGATCTTCACGGTCTTGCCGAGACCGGAGTTGTCGCCCACGGCGCCGCGGATGTGTTCGGTGACTTGAGCCAGGTCGGCCATGGTGCGTCTCCTGAGAGGATTGAGGCTCCGACGTAGACCGGGCGGGGGCGCGTGCCAAGATCACGCCGGGTCAAGTTCCTCGTCGGGCCCCTTATCCTTTCAACCCGTCGTCCCCGGCGTTAGACGGCTCATAGGGAACGGGGCCGTCGTCGCGATCCCACCGACGCTCGTCACGCCAGTAGTCCCGCTGCTCGTCGAGGCGATGGCGATCGTCACGCCGGCGGGCCGCTTCGCCCGGCACGGGCCGCCAGCCCTCGCGGGCGTAGCGGTCGAGTTCTGCACGCTCATGGCGACGGCGCTCCCAGTCGCGGCGCTCGCGGTCACGTTGCTCCATCGCCTCGAGCCGCGCCCGACGGGCGGCCCGCTCGGCCTGGAAGTCCCGGCGCGGCGCATCAAAGCCGAACCAGCGCTGGAGGGCGCGCGCGGGTGAAGACCGCTCCGGCTCGGGCTGCGAATAATAGTTGGGCGTCTCGGCCATGCGGCGGTCGGCGGGCCGCGGCGATCCGTCGTCGTACCCGGCCCAGTCCCCCCAGCCGTCGTCGTAGGACCACAGCACGTCGGTCAACGGCGGCAGCGGCGGCGGCATGCCCTGGAATCCGTCAACCAGTTCGCCGACGTCCATCACCGAGCCGGGGACGATCTCCGGCTCGACCGGATGGACGACCTCGATCCGCAATCGCTCGTCGTCGGCGACCGGGCTCGGCCCCGGGAGGTCGACGGCGCGCAGGCCGAGCAGGCCGAACCCCATGACCGCCACAGCCGACAACGCGACGACATGCCCGCCGCGCAGGCGCGAGCGCGCCTGCCGGAAGGCTTGGGCGAGTCGAAAATGAACCGGGTGCGGGGACATGAAGGCGCCGGGAAGGAGTGTCCCGGGTTGAATCCCTCAGAAGCGATTGGGTTCTCGAACGCGGGTCGACGAAACCCCCGGTTTCGTGAGGCGTCCTGTTTCGTGCATCGGGTGGAGGTCGGTCCCGCGAAGCGCATCGGCGCGAAGCAGGGTGGCGGAGACGGAGGGATTCGAACCCTCGGTACCCCTTACAGGGTACGACGATTTAGCAAACCGTTGCCTTCAGCCACTCGGCCACGTCTCCGGCAGGCGGCGTGGATAGCGGAGCGCGCGGGCCGGCGCAACGGGTCTTGCGAGAGACCCGGGGCAGACCACCGTTAACGGGACAGTGAGGGGGCCTGTGCATGGTGGCGGCGAACCCGCAGAAGCGAGCCGAGATTGACCGACGCCGCCACCCGCCTTTCGTTCGACGTCGATCCGACTCCGGCCGGCGGACAGGACGCGTCCGGGCTGCGGCGGATGGCGGCGGAGACGTCGCTGGGCCGACGCGGCGAAGCGAGGACCACCGGGACGCCGCGGCGCGGCCCGTTCCGGCCCGAGATCTGGCTGAACGCGCGGGAACGGCACGCCTCGCGGCTGGCCGCCCACTATTTCCGGACTTTCGACGTACTGACCGTCACGGCCGTGACGCTGTTGTGCGCCTGGGCCACGACGCCGGGGCCGCTGCTGCACGCGGACGTAGCGCAGCTGGCCCCGTTCGGTCTCGGGGCGCTGACAGTGCTGGGGCTGATGCGGTCGCTGGGCCGCTACCGGTTCGCGCGCGGCCAGAAGACGTCGCTGCATCTCGCCTCGGTGGCCGGCGTGGTGGCGGCCGGCGCCGGCGCGGCCATGGCGTCCGGCTGGGCCCTTCAGGGCTCCGATGCGCAGTGGTCGGCGTGGCTGGTGTGGAGCGGGCTCGTGCTGGTCAGCCTCTACGCCCTGCACATGGGCTGGAGCGACATGGTCGGACGCTGGCGGGCGTCGGGCGCGCTGACCCCGAACATCGTGCTGGTCGGGGCGACCCGCCGGGCCGAGGCGCTGATCCGCGAGGCGCTGAAGCGGCGCGACCTCAATGTGCTGGGGATCTTCGACGACCGGCTGGCGCGCTCTCCCGGAGCCATCGAGGGCGTTCCCGTGCTGGGCACGGCGGACGACCTGCTGACCCACAGGATGACGCCCTATGTCGACCGGGTGGTGCTGGCCATAGATCCAAGGGCCGAGACGCGGGTGCGCGAGCTGACCGCCCGGCTGCGGACCCTGCCCAACGAGGTGACCCTGCTGGTCGAGCCTAACGGCGAGGCCGAGACGCGGTCGGCGCTGGACCGGCTGGCGGCGGCGCCGCTCGCCGACGTGCAGGGGCCGGTCGATCGCGACCGCCGCGCCTTCAACAAGCGGCTGCAGGACATGGTCATCGGCCTGATCGCCCTGGTCTTGCTGGTCCCGGTCATGGCGCTGATCGCGCTGGCCATCCGCATCGACAGCCCCGGGCCGATCTTCTTCCGTCAGCGTCGCCACGGCTTCAACCACGAGGAGATCGTGGTGTGGAAATTCCGCTCGATGAAGCAGGAGGCGGCCGACGCGACCGCCAGCCGGCAGGTGACGCACGACGACGACCGGGTCACCCGGGTCGGGCGCTTTATCCGCAAGACCAGCCTCGACGAACTGCCACAGCTGCTCAACGTGATCACCGGCGAGATGTCTCTCGTCGGGCCCCGGCCGCACGCCATCGGCATGAAGACCGGCCACGTCGAGAGCGCACGCCTCGTCGCCGAATACGCCCATCGCCACCGTATCAAGCCGGGCATGACCGGCTGGGCGGCCGTCAACGGTTCGCGCGGGCCGCTGCATACCGCCCAGGACGTGCGCACCCGGGTGCGGCTGGACATCGAATACGTCGAGCGTCAGTCGCTGTGGATGGATCTGTGGATCATGGCCATCACCGTGCCGGTCCTGCTCGGCGACCGGGCCGCGGTGCGATGACCGGGAGCGCCTGAATGTTCTGGCGGGGGGTCTGGGGATATCTGCCGGCCAACATCGTCCAGGGGGTCGTGGGCTTCCTGGCGATCGTGCTGTTCACGCGCCTGCTGAGTCCCGAGGACTTCGGCCGCTACGCCCTCGCCTTCTCGGTGATGACGCTGGCGCATGTGGCGGTTTTCAGCTGGCTGGAAGCGGCGATGGCGCGGTTCTGGGCCGCGCAGGAGCCCGGCGCCGCGACGCAGGGGCATTTCGCCTCGCTCTACCGGACCGCCTTCGCCCTGAGCGCCCTCTTCCTCGTGATCACCGGCCTGTCGGTGTGGCTCTGGCCGGGTGATCCGCTGTTCCGCATCGCGCTGGCCGCCGGTCTGGCCGGGGTGCCGGCTCGCAGCCTGGTCAAGCTGGCCCAGGAGCGCTACCGCGCCGCCGGCGAGGTGGGCAAGGCGGCGGGACTGGATATCGCCGTGACCATCGGCGGCCTCGCCATCGGCGTCGGTTTCGCCCTGGTCGGGTGGGGCGGCGCGGCGCCGCTGCTGGGCATCGGCCTGGCCCCCTTGGCCGCCCTCCCCTTCGTGCTGCCGGGCGAGCTCGGGCAGGCGCGCGGCGGCGGCTTCGAGCGGGCCCGGGTGCGCGGCTACGCCCTGTACGGCTACCCGATCGCGGCGTCGCTGGCCCTGACCGTGGTGCTGTCGTCGACCGACCGCTTCCTGCTGGCGGCCTTCATGGACGAGGCGGCGGTGGGCGCCTATCACGCCGGCTATTCGATCGCCAACCGGACGCTGGACGTGCTGTTCCTGTGGCTGGGATCGGCCGGCCAGCCGGCGCTTATCATGGCGCTGGAACGCGGCGGGCTGGACCGGCTGAAGGCCGCCGCCCGCGAGCAGCTATCGACCTTCCTGCTGATCGGCCTGCCGGCGGCGGCGGGCGTGGCGCTGGTGGCGCGGCCGCTGTCCGAGGTGCTGATCGGCGAGGAACTGCGGGTCGCGGCGGCCAGCGTGACACCGTGGATCGCCCTGTCGGCCCTGCTCTACGGGTTGACCGCCTATTATTTCGGCCAGGCCTTCACGCTCGGGAAGAAGACGAAACATCTGCTGGCGGCCATGGCCATTCCGGCGGGAATGAACGTCGTGCTGAACCTGCTGCTGGTGCCCCGCTTCGGCCTGATGGGCGCGGCCTGGGCGACGGCGGCGAGCTTCGGCCTCGGGCTCGTGGCGACGCAGGTGATCGGACGCCGGGTCATGGCCCTGCCGATCCCATGGGACAGCCTGGCCCGGTGCGGCGTGGCGACGGGGGCGATGGCGCTGGTGGTGGCGCGGCTGCCGGCCATCGGCGGGATCGCCGAGCTGATGCTGGACGCCTCGGTCGGCGGGGCGGTCTATGCGGCGGCGGCCCTGGTCCTGAACGCGGCCGGCGTGCGCGACGTGGCGATGCGGCTGCTGGGGCAGATTCGCGAGCGGAGGGCGACGGCATGAAGGCGCGGGTGAAAGTCACCGACAACGCCGCATGGAAGACCGCCCGGCCGGCCTTGTCGGTCCTGACCCCCTTCCTGCGCGACGATCCCGGCGACCTGCTGGCCCTGCTCGACGAAGAGGCGGCCTCGGTCGGCAGCGCGGTCGAGGTCATCGTGCTGGACGACGGCACCGGCGATGCGGCGCTGACGGCGCGGCTGACGACGCAGATCAAGGGCATGGCCCTGCCCGCCCGGCTGATCACCCTGCCCGCCAACGAGGGTCGCTCGATCGGCCGCAACCGGTTGGCGGCGGCCGCGCGCGGCGGCAGCCTGCTGTTCCTCGACAGCGACATGCGCCCGGATCACCGCCGGTTTCTGCGCGACTGGGCCGATCTGGTGGCGCGCGAGGATCCGGCCGTGGCGTTCGGCGGCTTCTCGCTGTTGCAGGCCCCGACCGACGCCCGCTTCGCCGTCCACCGGGCGATGGCGGCGAAATCCGAGTGCGTGCCCTATGACGAGCGGGCCAGGCAGCCCGAGAAATACGTCTACACCTCAAACCTGCTGGTCCGCCGCGACGTGTTCGAGGCCGAGGCCTTCGACGCCGGCTTCACCGGCTGGGGCTGGGAGGACGTGGAGTGGGCCATGCGTGTGTCGCGCCGCTTCCGGGTCGTGCACCTCGACAACGCCGCCACCCACATGGGTCTGGACACAGTCGCCTCCCTGGCCGGCAAGTACGAGCAGTCGGCGCCTAATTTCGCCCGCATGGCGCATCGCCATCCCGAGATCGTCGCGGCCTATCCGAGCTACAAGGCGGCGAAGCTGCTCAAGCGCCTGCCGGGCCTGTCGTGGCTGCGCGGCGGGATGCGCGGGGCGGCGGAGGCGGGGTGGCTGCCGGTGGCGGCGCGGGCCTTCTCGCTGCGCCTGTATCGCGCCGCCCTGTATGCGGAGGCGGTGTGATGGCGGACGTGGCGATCATCGTCCCGACCCTGCGGCGGCCGGACAGTCTCGAGCAGGCCCTGCGCTCGCTGTTCGCCCAGGAGCGCGTCGGCGACCGGGTGTCGGAAATCGTCGTCGTCGACAACGATCCGGCCGGATCGGCCCGGGACGGCGTCGAGGCCCTGCGGCCTTTCGCGCCATGGCCGCTGGTCTATGTACACGCGCCCCGGCCCGGCGTGGCCACCGCGCGCAACGCCGGACTGGCCGCCACGCGGGCGCCGCTGATCGCCTTCCTCGACGACGACGAAGCGGCCGCGCCCCCCTGGCTGGCCGCCTTGCTGAAGGCGCAGGAGGCCACGGGCGCGGACGCCGTGTTCGGGCCCATCACCGGCCGCGCGCCGGACGCCAGGCCTTGGCTGAAACCCTATCTGGAGCGGTTCTTCGGGCGCGACGGTCCCGAGCGGACAGGCCTGATCGAGACTCCCTTCGGCTGTGGCAATTCGCTGATGATCCGGGCCACCGCCCTGCCCGGCGCCGCGCCGTTCGACGCCGCGTCGGACCAGGCCGGCGGCGAGGACGACGCCCTGTTCGCGGCGCTTCGGGCCCGCGGCGGCCGGTTCGGCTGGGCGGCGGAGGCCATGGTCGAGGAGTTCGCACCGGCCCACCGGGCGACGCTGAAATACGCCCTCGCCCGCGCCTTCGCCTATGGACAGGGCCCGAGCCAGACGGCGGCGGCGAGCCGCGACTGGCCGGCGGTGCTGCGCTGGATGGTCATCGGCGCGGGACAGGCCGTGGTCTGGGGCGCCGGCGCGGCCGTCCTCACCCTGATCCGCAGTCCGAACCGTGCGGAGCTGTACGACCGCACGGCGCGCGGCGTTGGAAAGCTGTTCTGGATGAAGGGCTTCGAGCCGCATTTCTACGGCGCGCGCGAACTGGCGCGGCTGGAGGCGGTGAAGGTCTAGCCTGTCAGGCGTTTGAGGAACGATGGAGGCTTGTAGGTCGAGCGGTTGACCACGACGCCGGCGATCTTGCCGCCGGCGGCCTCTATCTCGTCACGCAGGATCAGCGGATCGCCTGCCTCCGTGCTCTCGGCGGCGACCACCAGCACGGTGGCGTCGACGAACGGCGCGAGCGTGATGGCCATGGCGTTGCGGTCGGCGGCGGGGCTGTCGATCACCACCGTGTCGGCGTGCTTGCGCAGAACGTCCCAGTAGCGGGGGTCGGCGAGGGCCTCGGCCCGCTGGCCCGAGCGCAGGTGCTCAGCCGCGAACCGGGTCACCCACAGCCGGCCGCCGAGGCACGGCCGGGCCGTCATCAACCGGGCCGGGTGCACCGGCTTGCCCGCCCGATCGGTGATCCGCGGCGTGACGGCGAAGAAGATGGAGCCGTCGGGCGTGGCCATCGCAGCCCGGCCAAGGCCGCCGAAGCGCTCGGGCGCTGCGGCCACCGCTTCCAGTTGACCTTGCTGCGCCAGGTCGGCGTCGATCAGCCAGACCGGGCGGCGGGCGCGGACGGCGGCGAGGCGGGCGTATTCGCGCGCCACGGTCGAAACCCCTTCGCCGGAATTGGCGGCGGCGATCTGGACCACGCGGCCGCGATGGCCCGGCGCTGGACCCAGCGCCGCCCACAGGGCCGCCATTTCGGATGTCAGATCGACCATCGAATCGTTTACGCGCCCCCCGGCCACGGCCCCCAAGCTAGCATGTCACGCGGCGCGGAAGAGGCATTCAGTGCGCCTTCATCGGAGCGACGGCCAGCACGGGCAGCTCCAGCGTCCGGCCCGTCGAGGCGGGCGTGACATAGCCGCGTCGCGTGAACACCCGCAGCAGGCCTGCACACAGGGCGGTGAAGCCGGCGAACAGGAAGACCACGGCCAGCAGCGGCGCCTTGAGGCTGGAACCCTTCGTCGGGGCCTCGGCGCGCTCGATGACGGTGACGTTGTCGGCCCCGGCGGCGACCAGGGCGTTATCGGCCCGCGCCTGCACCTCGCGCTGCTGGAACTCGCGGATGTTGGCGGTCAGGACCTCACGGTTGCCCGCCAGGTTGGCGTTGGTCGATTCCAGTCGCGTCATCTCGGCCAGGCGCGAACGCAGCCGGGACAGTTGTTCCTCGGCGATGGCCAGGCGAGCGGCGAGACCGTCGCGGTCGGCGGCGGCGGTGATCCGCGCGGTTTCGATCGCGGTGAAGATCGTGCTGGGCCCGGTGCGGACCTCCTTGGCGCCGACGGTCGTGCCCGTGGCCACATAGGCCTGGAGGTCGGCGATCTGCTGCTCGATGTCCTTCACCGGCTGGGCGTCGGGCGTGTAGCGCGACAACAGCGCCTCGCGCTGGGTGCGCAGCTGCAGAATCTGGTCCTGGGCCGAGACGTTCAGGTCCTGCTGCAGCACCACCTCGGCCGGCTGCTGGGCCAGTTGCGATTCCAGCGTCGACAGCCGGCGGCTGGCCTGGTTCAACTGGGCCCGAAGCGACAGGGCCTCGGCGTAGGTGGTCTGGTAGCTCGCCGCCAGCGTCGCCTTGGCGGTGGCGAAGTCGCCGATGTTGTTGGAGGTCATGAAGGCGTTGTAGGCTGCGTCCGCCCGGGCCAGTTCGTCCTCGAAGGCCTCACGCTGGGCGGCGATGGCCGGTGTCGTCCGGTCGCGGAATACGGCGCGGCGCTGGATCAGATACTGGTCGATGATCCCGTTCAGGATGGTCGCGGCGCGCGCGGGATCGTCGGCGGCGTAGGAGGCCGAAATGATGGCGCTGCCGGCGGTGACGCCGACGCCGAGGCCGCTGTCCAGCGCCTTCAGCGCGGCGGACGCCTTCTCGGCAGGCGTGCCCTTGGCGCCGGGGCCGAGGATGGCGTCGGGGCCGAGCGCCTCGACCGTCTTCTGCTTGACCGCGAGGCTGCCGAGGATCTGGGCCTCCGACTGGGCGACGGCGTCGGCTTCCAGCGGCTGGCCGCGTTCGGTCGTCCCGACCCGGGGCTGATAGACGTATTCCTGGCCGACCCCGGCGTAGACGCTGGCCGTGGCGGTGTAGGATTTCTTCAGGGTCAGGACCGCCGCCGTGCCGAGCGCGAACACCAGCAGGAAGACGATGATCATCAGCAACAGCTCGCGGAACAGCAGGCCGACGACATCGACGAAGCCGTAGCGCGGGCGGACTGTCGTGTAGGCCGTCGTGCGCATGCGGGCGGACTGATTCCATCAAACGGGGGTGGCGGGTTCAGCCTTGAGCTAACGGCGTTAACCATCGGTTACGCATAAGCGGCGACCCTCACTCCAGACGACGCTTTCCGGGAACGAATCCGCCATGTCCATCGACCGCCGCCTGTTGCTTCTGGGCCTCGCCGGGGTCGGCGGAGCGCTGGTCTCGGGATGCGGCGGCGGGGAGTACGGGTCGCGCATGCCCCGGCCCATGGCGTCGGGCGATGATCGGGTCCGTCCGGTCGGCGCCGCCGCCTTCCCCGAGGTCGCCTTCGCCGACTGGTCCGAGATGGAGCCGGAATACGTCCTCTACCCCGGCGACGAGATCGAGGTCGCCACGCCGACGGCCGTCGAGCTCACGCGGACGCAGAAGATCGGCCCCGACGGCCGCATCTCGCTGCCGCTGGTTGGGCAGATCATGGCGGCGGACCGCACGGTCGCCGAGGTCGAGGCCGACGCCTCCGCCGCTTTCGCCAGCCAGCTGCGCCGTCCGGTGGTCGAGATCACGCTGAAGACGGCGGGTCCGATCCGGGTCTGGGTCGACGGCGAGGTCCGGACGCCGGGGGTGATCGAGATGACCGGGGATCTGGACGCCTATCAGGCGGTGGTCCAGGCCGGCGGCTACCTGCCCACCGCGCGTCAGGACGAGGTGGCGCTGATCCGGCGCGGCCCCGGCGGCCTGCGGATGATGCGGGCGCTCGACCTGCGGCCCCGCCGCGGCGAGGTGGTGGCGCTCCGGCGCGGCGACATCATCTTCGTGCCGCGCTCGAATCTGGGCGAGGTCGCCAACTTCGTCTCGCTGTTCCGCAACGCCCTGCCGATCGGCTTCAGCTACGCCATCGGCGGGCAGTATCAGAGTTTCTAGGGCGGCCATCGCGCGGGCTGACCGCGACCGACCGTCGCCTCGTGAATCTGTTCTTCAGTCCGGTTGCCAGTCGCCGAGAGGCGCCGGTGTTGCGTACAGCTTGGGGCAGCCCTCGCAGAAGCTGTGCGTTGGTCCGGCGCTGGTCACCCGGGCGGGATTGGAGACCTCGCGGCGAACGGCCCGATAGGCGGGTCCGTTCCAGATATCCTCAAGCGGCGTGTTGAAGACGTTGCCCAGGGCCCGCGGCTCACCTCCCTCGCTGTACTGCTGGCCTTCCCGCCATTTGCAGCATGGGATGACGTCGCCGTCGTACTTGATCACCGCGCCGCTGTACGGCCAGTGGCATCTGGGCAGCAGCGACCGGGAACGAGGCGCGCCGGGCTCCTCCGCGCCGAGGTCGGTGTCCACCGCGTTGTACAGGTCGCCGTGAACATCATGGTAGGCGCCGGAAAAGGTCGAGAAGGCATCGACTCCGAGCGCGCGTACAAGCGCTTCGACACGGCCGGCCTCGCCCGGCGGGTGGTGAGCGAAGGACAGATGCTGCACTTCGATCAACGGAGCCGACAGGCCCCGCCGGTCCCGCTCCTCCAGCAGGCGCCGGAGGTTGTCGAGAACGAGGTCGAGGCGGCCCCGCACCCGCGTCGCTCCGTAGCTTTCCTGGGTCGCCCCATCGACGTCGACGGTAAGATGGGTGAGCCCCGAGGCGAGGATCGCTCCGATCCGGTCATCCGACAGATTATAGCTGAGATGGGTCGAGGCATGCGTCGCCAGCCCCGCGTCCGCCGCCGTTCGCACGAACTGGGCGAACTGCCGGTGCATCAGGGGATCGCCGTAATAATAGAGGCTCACCGCCAGTGTCCGGCCTTTGATCTGGCTGATGATCTTCTGGAATTGCGCCAACTCCATCCGGTCTGACGGCTTGAAGGACTGACGGTCGAGCAGCGGCCGATTGCGCCCCGCCGGATCAGCATGGAGACAAGCGGGACAGGCCAGGGCGCACAGCGGCGATATATCGATCTTGACGATCGGGGGCAGCGGCGCGGCGCGGTCGTGGTGCATCGCGTAGCGGGCCCCGCTGGCCGCAAGATTGAAGAGCGAGAGAACGGATGGCCGGCCGAGCAGCCAGGACATCCTTCGGCGCAATTGCATTGCGGTCGCCAGCCTGGGCACCGGACTCTCCACAGCGTGGGTCGCCAGTCATGACAGTCGCCGATGGCGATTTCCAGCATCTCCGGCGGGAGTCGGCCGCGCCTGTTCTCGCGGCCGAATATCTGGCCTATGTCCGATCTCTATAGTTGCGCGAAGTCGGGAGAAACCGTGGTCGTGGCGAGCGTGGGTGAGGCATTGGGTACGGAAGGCCGCACCAGACCGACATGCCTGCTACTTATGCCGCTGACCTTTTACAGCTTTCCCAAGGCGTTCTGCCGGGCTCTTGAAGCCCTTGGTTATGATGTCGTGCTGGCCAACGACGAGTATCCCGCAAACCCTCTGGGCAAGGCGTTGAACAAGCTGGATCTCGCCGTAGGGCGGCGCTGGACCCGCCGGGTCGTCAACCGCCGCTTCCTGTCCGGCCGCCACTACAACCTGGTCGTTATCATCAAGGGGCGTGGCGTCGGCCCCGAACTGGTGGCGGACATGCGCCGATGCTCGGACAGGATTGTCGGCTATCATTATGACTCGCTGGCCTATGAGCCGGCGTCCGCGCACTGGGGGTCCGAGGTCGACCGCGTGTCGACGTTCGACTACCGCGACGCGGCGGCGAACGGCTGGCCGGTCGTGGAGCTGTTTTCCGCCACCCGTCCGCCGGAGCCACGCCCCCCGGTTCGATATCGCGTATCGGCGATCCTGAGAAATCACTCGCATCGTCTGGTGTTCGTCGATCGGGTGCTGTCGCGGATGGGACGGGAAGGCGCCCTGATCTATCTCTACGAGAAGGACCTGCTGAGCTTTGCGTTCAACGCGCTTCGCCACCCGCGGCTCTACTGGAGGTGGCGACGACAGATCCATTTCACACCGATGGACTACGAGGCCTATGCGCAGGTGCTGGCCCAGTCGCAGTTCACCCTCGACTACGCGCACCCGAAACAGACCGGAGCCACAATGCGCTCGACCGAGGCCCGCAGCCTCGGAATCGTATTGATCACCAACAACGCGGCGATGCTCGACAGCCCAACATTCGACCGGCGCGGGGTCGTGGTGTGGCGGGACGGCGAAGGGGATCCGACGATCGACATGGCGCTCGAACGGCCCGCGCCCCGGCCGCGGTCGCCGGAAGCGTTCATGGCGGAGGTGATCGGCGCGCCCCCGCCCCTTGCCGCGCCCTGAAAAGCCGCCAAGCCGGACGGACTACACTCTGGGCCGGCCCCTGCCCGCCTTCCGCCGCCTCAGGCCGCGAGCGAGACGACGCCGGCGTCGATCCAGCGGCGGGCCGCCTTCTGGGCTTCGGCGATCTCTTCCTGCTCCATTTCCTGGCTCATTTCGCGGCGATAGACGCGCGCTTCGATCGAGCCTTTCATGGCCGCCAGGTTGAAGATCATGTGGGCCGACACGCGATCCATCGGGCAACCGCCCTGGCCGCTCGAATACATCATGCCCAGACGGAACAGGTCATCCCCGCTCATGTCGGCGGTCGGCAGGGGCAGGCCCTGCTCTTCCTTGGTCGTGGGCGCCGTTTCTTGCGCGATCATCACCGTATCTCCCGAACCGGAGCCTTTCTGGCCCCGTCCTTTGAAACGCGATCAAATACCCGCGGTTTGAAGTTAAAGTTAACAGCGAACAGGCCCTTGCGGACTTTTCAGTAAAGGCTGAATGAATACTCCACGGCCCGTTCAGACCTATGAAATATTTCGGCAATCCCCGATTCACACAGCCTAACGAGTCATGTTCCCGCGGCTTGCGAAGGTCACCGCCTGACCGCCTGTCGACGTCGCCGGATCGCGCCGCCCTCGCCCCCGAACCTGACAGAGACGTTCAGGCGCAGTTCATCGGCTGCGGTGGAGCTTGGGACCATGATTAACGGGCCGGTTCCGCTCTTCCGTCCCGCCGTGTGATGGAGAACCCAATGAACCGCTTGACGAAGGCCGCGATCATCGGCCTGGCGCTGGCGACCACGGCCGCCCCGCTGGCGGCCGAGGCCCAGAACCGCGGCGACCGCCGTGAACGCCGCGAGGATCGCCGCGAATATCGCCAGGACCGCCGCGAAGATCGCCGCGAACATCGGCAGGAGCGCCGTGAAGACCGCCGCGACTGGCGGCGGGGCGAATACGACAGCCGCCGCGAATACCGTCAGGATCGTCGCGAGGACCGGCGCGAGTACCGCCAGGAACGCCGCGAGGATCGCCGCGACTTCCGCCAGGACCGCCGATGGGATCGCAGCAACCGCGACTGGTGGCGCGGCCGCGACGACTTCCGGGACTATCGCGGATCCCGCAGCGGCTACTGGTACGCGCCGAGCTACGGCTACTACCGGGTCGAGCCACGCTACTACGGCTACAGCTGGCGGCGTGGCGGCTACCTGCCGTCCTCCTACCGGGGCTATTATGTGCGCGACCCGTACGTCTACGGCCTGGGTCCGGCGCCCCGCGGCTACCGCTACGTCCACGCCGGCGACGATATCGTGATGATCGCCATCGCCACGGGCCTGATCGCCAGCGTGCTGAGCGACGTGTTCTAGCCCGACCTCGGCTGATCGTCAGGAAACGCCCTGCAGCATTCGCTCGCGGGGCGTTTCCATGTCGAACGCCGGGGTTGCGGCGCCATTATTCGTTCAGTCACGGTTCATGCGACAAGCGCGACGGTGTCTCCAAGCCGTCTGACAGGGGCGTGCAGGAAGAAACGAGAATGAAACGCTCATTGATGGTCGCCGCGGCGCTCGCGGCCTTCGTCGTTCCCGCGGCCGCGCCGCTCACCGCGCTGGCCCAGGACGCCCCGAGCAGGGAAGCCCGCGAGGAAGCCCGCGAACAGCGGCGCGAAGCCCGCGCCGAACGTCGGGCCGAGCGTCCGGCGACGCAGCCCCGGGCTGAGCGCCCGGCCCCGCCGGCCCGGCGCGAAACCCCGGCGCCCCAGCCCCGGGCCGAACGACCGGATCGCCCGGCCGTCCGGCAGGAACGACGTGAGGACCGCCAGGAACGGCGTGAGGACCGGCGCGAGGATCGCCAGGAGCGGCGCGCCGAGCGGCCCAGCCGTCCCGCTGCGCCCGAAATCCGGCAGGATCGCCGCGAAGACCGGCGCGAAAACCGCCAGGAGCGTCGCGAGGAGCGCCGGGAAAACCGGCAGGAGCGGCGTGAGGATCGGCCCAATCGCCCCGAGAACCGCGAGGAGCGGCGCGAGAACCGGCAGGAGCGCCGGGAAGACCGCCGCGAAAACCGGCAGGACCGTCGCGAGGATCGCCAGGAACGCCGGCAGGACCGGCGTGAGTACCGCGAGTTCCGCCAGCGCTTCAACAGCGACCGCTGGCGGCAGGACTGGAGTCGGCGCCACGGCCGCGACTGGTGGCGCAACGACCGGCGCTGGCGCGGCTACCGCGGCCTCCGCGTCGGCTTCTATTTCGCCCCGGGCTACGGCTACTACAATGTGCCGCGCAACTACTGGCACCAGCGCTGGAGCGTCGGCGAGTACCTGCCGTCGATCTTCTGGCGCTACCGGCTGGATGACTGGCGCACCTACGGCCTCGGCTATCCGCCCGAGGGCACGCGCTGGGTGCTGGTCGACAATCACATCTACCTGATCGATCAGTACGACGGCTACATCATCGACGTCATCTACGACGCCTGGCGCTGGTAAGCCGTCAGCGTACGGAAGGAACGCCGGCCGATCCCCCGATCGGCCGGCGTTTCGCTGTTCGAGACCGAGGTTGCAGCCGCCCTCGCACCGCGTCAGAACCGGACGCATGAGCGACGCGGCGATCAGCGACACGACCACGGGCGAGGAGGTCCCCTCCTCCCGCGCGCCCCAGCTGCGCCTGTCGGAGGAGCTGCTGGCCTCGCCGGCCCGCTTCTTCAATCGCGAAATCTCGTGGTTGAAGTTCAATGGGCGGGTGCTGGAGGAAGCGGCCAATCCGGCCCATCCGCTGCTGGAGCGGCTGCGCTTCCTGTCGATCTCGGCCAACAACCTCGACGAATTCTTCATGACCCGCGTCGCCGGCCTCAAGGGCCAGGTGCGCGAGCGGGTCCGGGTCCTGTCCGCCGACGGCCTGACCCCCGCCGAGCAGCTGGCCAAGGTCAACGTCGCCGCCGGCCTGCTGATGGACGAGCAGCAGCGCCGCTGGCGCAAGCTGCGCAAGGAACTGACCGGCGTCGGCATCGAGGTGGTCGATCCAGCGAAGATCACCCGCACCGAGCGCGAGCGGCTGGAGCCGGAATTCCTCAGCCAGCTGTTCGCCATCCTGACGCCGATGGCCATCGATCCGGCCCATCCCTTCCCCTTCCTGCCCAACCTCGGCTTCTCGCTGGCCCTCAAGCTTCGGCGTCGGTCCGACAACCGGACCCTCTACGCCCTGGTGCCGGTGCCGACGCAGGTGAAGCGGTTCTGGCCGCTGGCCACCGACGGCCGCTCCACGCCGGGCCGCAAGCGTTACCTGACGCTGGAGAGCCTGCTGATGCTCTTCATCGATCACCTCTTCCCCGGCTGCGACGTGCTGGAGCGGGGCGTGTTCCGCCTGATCCGTGATTCCGACATCGAGATCGAGGAGGAGGCCGAGGACCTGGTCATGGAGTTCGAGGAGGCGCTGAAGCAGCGCCGGCTCGGCTCGGTGGTGCGGATCAAGATCGAGGCGTCGATGCCCGATGACCTGCGCACATTCATCACCAACGAACTCGACGCCGCGCCGCAGGATACCGTCATGGTCGACGGCATGCTCGGCCTCGCCCAGGTCTCGGACATCATCCCGACCGGCCATCCCGACCTGAAATTCCCCGGCTACGAGCCGCGCTATCCCGAACGCGTGCGTGACAACGGCGGCGACATCTTCGCGGCGGTCCGCGAGAAGGACATGCTGATCCACCACCCGTTCGAGAGCTTCGACGTGGTGGTGCAGTTCCTGCGCCAGGCGGCGCGCGATCCGCATGTCATCGCCATCAAGCAAACCCTGTACCGGACCTCGCGCGACAGCCCGATCGTCGCCGCCCTGATCGAGGCGGCGGAGAACGGCAAGAACGTCACCGCCCTGGTCGAGATCAAGGCGCGCTTCGACGAGGAGGCCAACCTGAAATGGGCCCGGGCCATGGAGCGGGCCGGCGTCCACGTCGTCTTCGGCTTCGTCGAGTACAAGACCCACGCCAAGCTCAGCGTGGTGGTGCGACGCGAGGGCGAGGGCCTCAAGACCTACTGCCACTTCGGCACCGGCAACTATCACCCGGTGACGGCGCGGGTTTACACCGACCTGAGCCTGTTCACCTGCGAGCCGGTGCTCGCCCGCGACGCCTCGCGGGTGTTCAACTACATCACCGGCTACGCCACCCCGGACGAACTCGAGGCGCTGGTCGTCTCACCGCTGAACATGAAGGCCACGCTGATCGACCTGATCGGCGCCGAAATGGCCGCGGCGGCCAAGGGCAAGCCGGCCGCCATCTGGGCCAAGCTGAACTCCCTGGTCGATCCCGCCGTCATCGACGCCCTCTATCGCGCCAGCCAGTGGGGCGTGCGTATCGAGCTGGTGGTGCGCGGCATCTGCTGTTTGAGGCCCGGCGTGCCGGGCCTGTCGGAGAACATCCGGGTCAAGTCGATCGTCGGCCGCTTCCTCGAGCACGCCCGCATCGTCGCCTTCGCCAACGGCCGCGACCTGCCGCACGACAAGGCGAAGGTTTTCATCTCGTCGGCCGACTGGATGACGCGCAACCTCGACCGCCGCGTGGAGTTGATGACGCCCGTGCTGAACGCCACCGTCCACGACCAGGTGCTCGACCAGATCATGGTCGCCAACCTGAAGGACGACGCCCAGAGCTGGGTGCTCGACGCTGACGGCGACTACCGTCGGGTCACGCCCGTTGATCCCGATCGTCCCTTCTCGGCCCACAGGTATTTCATGACCAATCCCAGCCTGTCGGGCCGCGGCCGCAAGGTGAAGACCCTGCCCGGCCATCTGAGCTACGAGCCGTCACGGAAGAAGCGCTGATGCCCGAGGCGCTTGTCTCGGCGTTCGCGACGCCCCGTGAATTCGCCGCCGTCGACATCGGCTCCAACTCGGTCCGGATGGTGCTGTACCGGCTGGAGGGCCGCGCCGTCTGGACGGTGTTCAACGAGAAGGTGCTGGCCGGCCTCGGCCGCGATCTCGCCTCGACGGGCCGCCTGTCGGAGGACGGGGCGGCGATGGCGCTGACGGCGCTGAAGCGGTTCGCGGCGGTGATCGACGGGGTCAAGCCGGCCCTGACCTTCGTCGCCGCCACGGCCGCGGTCCGCGAGGCCGCCGATGGCCAGGCCTTCTGCGAGCGGGTGGCGGCCGAGACAGGCCTGATCATCCGCGTCCTCTCGGGCGAGGAGGAGGCGCGCTACGCCGCGCTGGGCGTCATCGCCGGCATGCCGACGGCGCGGGGCGTCGCCGCCGACCTGGGCGGGGCCAGCCTCGAACTGATCCGCATCGGCGACCAGGGCGTCGAGCGGGGCGTCACCCTGCCACTCGGCCCGTTCTCCCTGTCGAATGAGGGGCCCTTCGACGCCGGCCGGTTGCGGGAGAGCATCGCCAAACGGCTCAGGCCCGCCGACGATTTCAGAACCGACACCCTCTACGCCGTCGGCGGCGCGTGGCGGACCCTCGCGCAGGTCCACATGGGCCACGTCCGTTATCCGCTGCACATCGTGCACCAGTATGTGATGGACGCCGCAGACGCGCGCGACATCGCCCGGCTGGTCGCCCGCTCCTCGCGCGCCTCGCTGGAGAGCTGGAAGGGCCTGTCGAAGAAGCGGGCCGAGACCCTGCCGCACGCCGCCCTGGTCCTGGAGGGGCTGATCGAGCGCCTCGGCCTCAAGCGCATCGTGCTGTCGGCCTGGGGCGTGCGCGAAGGACTGCTCTACGAGGCGCTGGACGACGACGACCTCGGCTCGGATCCCCTGCTGGCCGGCTGCACCGCCCTTGGGGCGCGGCAGGGCATATCACCGGGCCTGCCGGGGGCGCTGTTCGGCTGGCTGCAGCCGATCATCGAGGCCCTGCCCGAGGCGTTCGGGGCCGAGCGCGACCGGACCTTGGCCGACGCGGCCTGCCGTCTCGCCGATCTGGGCGCCCGGCTGCACCCCGACCACCGCGTCGAACTGGCCTTCGACCAGGTTCTGCGCGCCCCGATCCCCGGCCAGACCCACGCCGAGCGCGCCTATCTCGCCACCGCGGTCAACGCCCGCTACGGCGGCGGCGCGAATACGCCCGAGCCGGACACGGTCGCGCGCCTGCTGACCGAGAAGCAGCGCACCGCCGGCCGCGCGCTCGGCCTCGCCATTCGCCTGGCCTGCGACCTGTCGGGCCGGGCGCCGCAGCTGCTGGTCAACGCCCACGTCGCGGTCACCGACGGGGTGCTCGTGCTGAGCGCCTCCAAGGGCTACGCCGACGTGCTGCTTGGCGAGCAGACGCGGCGACGCGGCAAAGCGCTGGCCGATTTGATGGGTCTGAAACTGGATATCCGCAACGGCGCCTGACGCTCAGTCGCCCATCCACCACGTCAGGCGAACCCCGCGGACCGTCTGTCCGGCCGCGGTCAGGTTTCCCGTCAGCACGACGCCGTCGCCGCCGAGATTGCGTCTGGCGGTGGCCAGCGCCCCTTGATCCAGCTGACCCTCGAACCGCACCCGGCCGAGTTCGGGCGACTCCCCCTCGAACCGGACGGCGGTGTCGGTCACTTCATAACGCGTCGGCAGCACGCGGGCCGTGACGCTGTGCGCCTCGCCCAGCTCGGTCTCCACCATCGGGCTGGCGGCGTCGTCGAACTGCAGCATCACCGGCGCGAAGGTCTCGCTGCGCGAACCGCCTTCCCAGCTCTCGAACTCCGGGGCTTGGCCGACGAAGAGATGATCGAGGCTCCATTGGCCGATCCGGACCGGCGCCACGGGCATGTAGTAGCCCGAGATGTCGGCGGTCGCGGCGTGGTTGAAGGCCGCCGCCGCCGGCGCCCCGGCGGGCGCGGACGTTCGGTCGCAGGCCGCGACGGCGAGCGCCGCCAGAATCGCGGCGCCGGCGAGACATCTGATGTGCATGGGACCCTCCGGCCGCCAGATCATCATGCCCAGCCTCAGCGGTCCAGCCCTCGATCCAGCGCGCGGAAGCCGGCGATCGACAGCTCGGTGGCGCTGATGAACACCGACGGGGTGATCCGCTCGAAGTCGTCCGACGGGCGGTGATAGTCGGGGTGATAATTCACGCCGAAATACAGGAACGGCACCTGGGCCCGGTGGAAGGCGGCGTGGTCCGAGGAATTGACCCAGTTGTCCTCGCCGGTGTCCTGCGGCGTGTCCTTGCCGAAGGCCAGCGCCACCGCGCCGTTGGCCGGAATGGTCTCGAGCAGCGGGCGGAACGTCGGGTGCTGATAGGTCCCGGTGACCCACAGCTTGCCGTCGGTCTCGGCCCGGGCGGTCATGTCGAAATTCAGGTTCATCGAGATCGACGAGAGGGGCACCGGCGGCGCCTCGACGAAGTGCTTCGCGCCCAGCAGGCCGCGCTCCTCGCCATCGAGCGCCACGATGATCACGCTGTGGTCCGGCGCGTCGCGCTTCAGGTCCGCCGCCAGCGCCAGCATGGTGGCCACACCCGAGGCGTTGTCGTCGGCGCCGTTGTAAATCTGGCCCTCGTTGACCCCGACGTGATCGTAGTGGGCGGTGACGACGATGTAGCGGTCGGTGACGCGCGTGCCCGGGATCACCCCGAGGACGTTGACGCCATTGAAGGTCTTCGGACCCTCGCGGGTGCGGCCCTGCATCTCCCACGGCTGCTCGCGGCCCATGGGCGGGGCCGCGACGCCGATCGCCTCGAGCCGGCCGACGATATAGGCGCGGGCCTTCGCCCCGCCCTCGGCCCCGGTGTCGCGGCCCTGCATGTCGTCGGCGGCGAGGATGCGGACATCCTCCAGCAGTTGGGCGTGCATGGCCGACGGCTGTGGCGCGACCGGAGCTTCGGGCGGGACGGCGGTCTCGCAGGCGCTGAGCAGCAGAACCGCGGCCAGCGGCGAAAGGGCGGCGAGGCGGAGATGACGCATGGAGAGATTCCCTCGAGACTCCGAGACGCTAGCAGCCGAAACCGGCGGCGTCAGATTAACGTCCTGTCATGCCGCGACCGGGTGGAAACGGACCACGCCCTCGCGGCGTTCGCTTCGGGTGCTAGAAGTCGGTCGAAGAGTTGGAGCGAACGCGATTCCCATGGCCGACACCGCCGTCGATCAGCTGACCGAGGCCCAGGCGCGGGAGGAATTCACCCGCCTGACGACCGAGCTGGCCCGCCACGACGCCCTTTATCACGGCCACGACGCGCCCGAGATTTCCGACGCGGACTACGACGCCCTGAAGCGCCGGGCGCTGGAGATCGAGAGCCGCTTCCCCGAACTGACCATGGCCGATTCGCCGTCGCAGGTGGTCGGCGCGGCGGTCTCCAGCCAGTTCGCCCCGGTCCGTCACGGCGTGCCGATGCTGTCGCTCGACAACGCCTTCGACCCCGGCGAGGTCGCCGACTTCGAGGCCCGCATCCGCCGCTTCCTGAAGCTGCCGGCTGACGAGCACGTCGCCTTCGTCGCCGAGCCGAAGATCGACGGGCTGTCGGCCAGTCTGCGCTACGAAAACGGCGTGCTGGTGCGCGGCGCGACGCGGGGCGACGGGCGGACCGGCGAGGACGTCACCGCCAACCTGCGCACGATCGCCGACATCCCCGAGCGCCTGTCCGGCGCCGGCTGGCCCGAGGTGATCGAGGTGCGCGGCGAGGTCTACGCCCCCAACGACGCCTTCGACGCCTTCAACGCCGCGGCCGAGGCGGCGGGGACCCGCACCTACGCCAACCCGCGGAATTTCGCCGCCGGTTCGCTGCGCCAGAAGGATGCGGCGATCACCGCCAGACGTCCCCTGCGCTTCTTCGCCTACGCCTGGGGCGAGGTCTCGTCGTCGTTCGCGGAGACCCAATGGGGCGCGCTGCAGGCCCTCCGTTCCTGGGGCTTCCCCGTCAACGACCGCTCACAGCGGGTCGAGGACGCGGCCGGGCTGATGGCGCTGTACGACGGGCTGCAAACGGACCGGGCCGCGCTCGGCTATGACATCGACGGCGTGGTCTACAAGGTCGACCGGCTGGACTGGCAGGACCGCCTCGGCTTCGTCGCCCGCACCCCGCGCTGGGCCATCGCCCACAAATTCCCCGCCCAGCAGGCCCAGACGGTGCTGGAAGGCATCGACATCCAGGTCGGCCGCACCGGCTCGCACACGCCGGTGGCCCGGCTACATCCGGTCACGGTCGGCGGCGTGGTGGTCCGCAACGCCACCCTGCACAACGCCGACGAGATCGCCCGGCTGGACGTGCGCATCGGCGATACCGTCACCCTGCAGCGCGCCGGCGACGTGATCCCGCAGATCCTCGGCGTGGTCGACGCCGACCGGCCGGGGCGAGGCCAGCCGTATGAGTTTCCGCACATCTGCATCTGCCCGCTGAAGACGGCGCTGGTGAAGGAGACCAACGCCTCGGGCGTCGAGTCGGTGGTGCGGCGCTGCACCGGCGAACTGGCCTGCCCGTTCCAGCGCATCGAGCACCTCAAGCATTTCGTCAGCCGCCGAGCCTTCGACATTGAAGGGCTTGGGGAAAAGCAACTGATCGCCTTCCACGAACGCGGCTGGATCAGCGAGCCCGCCGACATCTTCCGCCTCGCCCGCGACGAGGAAAAACTGAACGCCCTGCGCGCCGAGGACGGCTACGGCGAGACCAGCGTGCGCAATCTGGTCGCCGGCATCGACGCCCGCCGCACCATCGCCCTGGACCGCTTCATCTACGGCCTCGGAGTGCGCGACATCGGGGAGCAGACCTCGATCGTTCTGGCCCGGGCGTTCGAGACCTGGCCCGCCTTCGAGGCCGCCTGCCTCGCCGCCGCCGACGGCATCCCGAGCGAGGACTGGGTGCGGCTGAACGAGGCCCACGCCGTGTCGCCGCGCGTGGTGGCGGCGCTGGCCGAGGCGTCGCCCCCGGCCGAAGACCCGTGGCCGGACGCGCCCATCGACCAGAAGACCGCCCTCGCCTTCCCCGGCCTCGCCGCCCCCGCCCGGCGCGGGCTGGCCACCCTGGCCGACGACTGGGCCGGTCTGGTGCGGTTGGCCGGGGTGGCGCGGAGCGAGGGTCCGTCCGAGGGCCTCGGCCAGATCGCCGGCGTCTCGGGCGTCGGCCCCGTGGCGGCGCGGGCGCTGGCGCTGTTCTTCCGCGAGACCCACAACCGCGCCATGGTCGACGCCCTCGTGGCCGAGCTGGACCGGATCGAGGACGCCGAGAAGCCCAAGTCCGACACCGCCGTCGCCGGCAAGACCGTGGTCTTCACCGGCGCCCTTGAACGCTTCACCCGCGACGAGGCCAAGGCCCGGGCGGAAGCACTCGGGGCCAAGGTCTCGGGCTCGGTGTCGAAGAAGACCGACTACCTCGTCGCCGGCCCCGGCGCCGGCTCCAAGCTGGCCGAGGCGCAGAAGCACGGCGTCGCGGTGCTGACCGAGGACGAGTGGCTGGCGCTGATCGGGGGCTAGCGGTTCAGCGCTGACCGCGCCGCTACCCGAGGAGCGGCCGCATGAAGCTCCGGTCGTAGCGGATCACGCAACCGCTTTCGTCACGAATGCGATCCGCGGCGATGAAGTCGGGGTCGCCGCCGAAATGCGATCGATACTCTTCGTATTTCGCCAGGCTCGGAAAGCTGAAGAGAGCGAGCGCGCGATCGCTGGCCCCCTCCGACGGCAGGAAATATCCGTGGTGCTGTCCGCCGTGGCGCTCCACGAGCTCGATCCAGCGGCGACCGAACCGTTCGAACGCTTCGATCTTGGCTGGGTCGATGACGTAGTCGACAACGCAGGTGATCATGGTCCTCGCCCTATCGGTTCAACGCCGACCGCGCGGCCTCGGCGTAGCGGTGGCCCGACGCCGCGCCCTTGGGGAACACCGCCCCGATCCGCGCGAGATCGTCCGCCGACAGCGCGATCTCCGTCGCCGCGACATTCTCCTCCAGCGTCCGGATGCGCCGCGTGCCGGGGATCGGCACGAGATGCTCGCCTTGCGCCAGCACCCACGCCAGCGCGAGTTGCGCGGCGGTCACACCCTTGTCCGCCGCGATGGCCTGCACCGCCGCGACCAGATCGAGATTCTTCTGGAAGTTCTCGCCCTCGAAGCGCGGGTTGCTCCGGCGGAAATCGTCGAGGGCGAGATCGTCGATCGATTTGATCTCGCCCGACAGGAAGCCCCGGCCCAGCGGGCTGTAGGGCACGAAGCCGACGCCCAGTTCCTCGCAGACGGCCAGCAGTTCGTCCTCCGGCTCCCGGCTCCACAGCGAATATTCGGTCTGCAGGGCGGTAATCGGGTGGGTCGCATGGCCCCGGCGCAGGGTTTCCGGCGCCGCTTCCGACAGACCCAGGAACCGCACCTTGCCCTCGGTCACCAGCTCGGCCATCGCCCCGACCGTCTCCTCGATCGGCGTGTTCGGGTCGACGCGGTGCAGATAATAAAGGTCGACGTGGTCGACGTTCAGCCGCCGCAGGCTACCCTCGACGGCGCGGCGAACATTGGCCCGCGAGCCGTCCGTGATCACCGAGCCGTCGGCCTGGCGGTTGATGCCGAATTTGGTGGCGATGAAGGCCTCGTCCCGCCGGCCCGCCAGCGCCTTGCCCAGCAGCACCTCATTGGTGTGGGGGCCGTACATCTCGGCGGTGTCGAAGAGGGTGACGCCGAGGTCCAGCGCCCGATGGATGACCCCGATCGACTGCGCCTCGTCGGAGGGCGCGCCGTAAAAGGCGCTCATGCCCATGCAGCCGAGGCCGATGGCCGAAACCTCAGGGCCCGAACGGCCCAGCCTGCGCGTCTTCATCAGCGCGTCTCCTGAAATGTGGGAAGCCGGCGACGCATTCGCCGACCCACCGGAGATGGGCGCCGTTCCGCCTTATTTCAAGGGCGCGGCCTGCGCCTCCAGCCACGCTTTCGCCTCGCCGTCGAGCAGCGGCCCGACCTTGGCCAGCACCTCGGCGTGATAGCCGTCGACGTAGGCGCGCTCGTCGGCCGTCAGCAGGGCGACGTCGATCAGCCGCCGGTCGAGCGGGGCCAGGGTCAGCTGTTCGAACCCGTGCATCGGCCGCTCGCCGCCCGGGATCGGCTCGGGCGGGGTCACCACCTGCAAGGTCTCGATGCGGATGCCCCAGTGGCCCTCGCGATAATAACCCGGCTCGTTGGACAGGATCATGCCGCTCAGCAGCGGTTGCGCATTCACCGCCTTGGCGATCCGCTGCGGCCCCTCGTGGACGCCGAGATAGCTGCCGACGCCGTGACCGGTTCCATGGTCGTAGTCGAGACCCGCCATCCACATCGGCAGCCGCGCCAGGACGTCCAGTTGATGCCCGGTGGTCCCCTCGGGGAAGCGCACCACAGCCATGGCGATGTGGCCCTTGAGGACCAGGGTGAACATGCGGCGCTGGTCCGCCGTCGGCTCGCCCACGGCCATGGTGCGGGTCACGTCGGTGGTGCCGTCCAGATACTGGCCGCCGCCGTCGACCAGCAGCAGGGAGCCCTTCTCGATGCGGCGGATCTTGTCGCCGACCGGCTTGTAATGCGGCAGGGCCCCGTTGGGCCCGGCCCCGGCGATGGTGTCGAACGACAGGTCCTTCAGCGCGCCGGTCTCTTCGCGGAAGCCCTCCAGCGCCTCGGCGATCTCGCGCTCGCTGGGCAGGGTCCGCTGCGCCACCGTGTCGACCCAGTGCAGGAACCGCGTCAGGGCGGCGCCGTCGCGGATATGGGCCCGGCGGCTGCCTTCGATCTCGACCGGGTTCTTGCAGGCGCGCGGCAGGGCGCACGGATCGGCGCCGCGCACCACCGTTGCGCCGGCGGCCTTCAGACGATCGAAATACCAGGCCGACGACTGGCCCGGATCGATCAGCACCGACTGGCCTGACAGGCCGTCCAGCGCGGCCGACAGCGCCTCGGGCGCTTCCAGCGTCACGGCGTCGCCGAGCCAGCCGGGCAGTTCGTTGGTGACCTTGCGCGGATCGAGGAACAGCCGCGCCGTCCCGTCAGCCCGCACCACCGCCTGGCCCAGCGGCAACGGCGTGCGGATCACGTCGCCGCCGCGGATGTTGAACAGCCAGGCGATCGACGCCGGCGCCGTCAGCACGGCGGCCCCGGCGCCAGCGTCGCGGATGGCCCCGCCGATGCGGGCGCGCTTCGAGGCGCTGCTCTCGCCGGTGTAGCGATCCTCGTGCGGGACCACGGGCGCGGCGGGCTGCTCCGGACGTTCGTCGGCCCAGGCCAGGTCCAGCGGATTGGGATCGACAGGCTTCAGTTCGGCCCCGGCCTTGGCCGCCGCCCGCGCCAAGGTCGCCAGCGCGTCGGGACTGTGCAGGCGCGGATCGTAGCCGATCACCGCCCCCTGCGGCGCCCGCTCCAGCCACGCGGCCACGCCGCCGTTCTCGAGGCTAAGAATTTCGAACTGGGCGGGATCGACCTGGGCCCGGACCTGCACCGTGTAGCGGCCGTCGGCGAAAACCGCGGCCCGGTCGGTCAGCACCGCGCCCGCCCCGGCCGAACCGGTGAAGCCGGTCAGCCACGCCAGCCGCTCGTTGGCCGGCGGCAGGTACTCGTTCTGGTGCTCGTCCTCGTGCGGGACCAGCAGGCCGTCGAGACCCTGCTCGGCCATTTTCGCGCGGACGCGCGGCAAGTGTTTCGCCCCGAAGGACGGATCGGTGGTTTCATCGAAGGACTGGCGCATGGCCGACGGCATAGCACCGTCGCCCCGCGCTTTTCACCCCCGGCCGCCTTCCGGGGGCGCTAATTCTGCGGCGCGGTGGGCGACACCACCGGGGTGTCGGGCGCCGGCGTCGGAACCGGCACGGGGACTTCACGCTCGATGATCACCGGCTCGGCGGCGCGGGCTTCGGCCGCACGGGCCTCGGCGGCGGCCGCGGCCGCGTTGGCGCGGGCGATGTCGACGCTGGCCTGGGCGCCGGCGACCTGGCCCTGCACCAAGGCGGCGTCGGCCTGGGCCTGGGCCTCGGCGGCGTCGAGCCGGGCTTCCAGCACCTCCTCGTCGGTCTGCGGCGCGCCGCCGCGGGCGAACAGGATCCACAGCACCGCCAGCAGCACCAGGCCGCCGAGGATGCCGGCGATCCACCAGCCGGTGTTGGACTCCCGCACCACCACGGTCTCGGTAGTGGTTTCGCTGTAGGTCGGCTCACCCGGACGGGTGCGGGTCGGATCGGTGTTCGGATCGTACTGGGTCACGGGCGGTTCTCCATTGAACCACCGCAACGGCTCCGGTTGCGGTCCGTTCCGCCGTCAGCCCACCCGGCGCAGCACCAGCGCGCTCCACGCGTCGCGGCGGATGCGCCGCTCCAGCACGAAGCCACGCGACAGATAGGCCGCCGTCACCCGACGCTCCTGGGTGCGCAGAAGCCCCGACAGGATGGCCACGCCGCCCAGCTTCAGCGCGCCCTTGATATCCTGGGAGAGGCTGACCAGCGGCGGGGCGAGGATGTTGGCGAAGACCAGATCGTAAGGCCCCTGCCCCCGCACCTTGCGGTCGTTGAGACCAAAGGCGTGCACGAACCGCGCGTCGGCGATGTTCAGCTTCGCGTTCTCGTTGGCGATGCGCACCGACGGCGCGTCGATGTCGGTGCCCAGAGCAGCCTTCGAACCGGTCTTCGCCGCGGCGATGGCCAGCACCCCGGTGCCGCAGCCGACGTCGAGGACCCGTTCGAACCGCTCGCGTTTCAGCAGTTCGTCAAAGGCCAGCAGGCAGCCCACCGTGGTGCCGTGGTGGCCGGTGCCGAAGGCGGCGCCCGCGTCGATCTTCAGATTGACGGTGTTCTTCGGCACGACGCCCTGGTCGTGGGCGCCGTAGATGAAGAAGCGGCCGGCCCGCACCGGCGGCAGGCCGGACAGCGACATGGCCAGCCAGTCCGCGTCGGCCAGCTTCTCGACGATGACCGTCAGGCCTTCGTGCGCCTTGAGCCGCCCCTCGATGCCCAGGGCGTCATCTTCATCATTGGGAAAGGCGTCGATGCGCCAGATGCCGCGGTCTTCGTCCTCTTCAAGAATCGAATAGGTGGCGCCCTCCAGCAACGGGTCTGAATCCAGCGACGCGGCCGCGGCCTCGGCGATGGTTCGGGGACCTCTCGCGATTATTTGAACTGCGGACTCGGACATTTCTCAAACACCGCTATCATTGCGAATCGAGACACGCGCTGGCGTGCTCTCCCGCGCCAGCATCAACCAACTGAACCGAGGGGTCGGGGAAACCATGGCTAAAGCACCGTCCAAGCCGAGCACCGCCAAACCGAAGGCGGCCGCCGCTTCCAAGCCGAAACCGGCGACAAAGTCGAGCGCCGCGAAAGCCGCGACCGCCAAGCCCACGGCCAAGGCCGTCGCGCCCAAGGCCGCCGCCAAGCCCGCCGCCGTGAAGAAGCCGGTCGCCAAGGCCGCTCCGAAGGCCGCCGCCAAGCCTGCGGCCAAGGCTGCGGCTCCGAAGGCCGCCGCCGCGAAGAAGCCGGTCGCCGCGAAGAACCCCGCCGCCAGGAAGCCCGCCGCCAAGGCCGCTCCGAAGGCCGCCGCCCCGGCTCCGAAGCCCGCCGCTGCGCCGGCTCCGGCTCCGAAGCCGGCCGCCGCCCCCGCCGCCGCCGCTCCGGCCGCCGCCCGGCCGGCCGAGAAGAAGGGCTTCCTGACCGGCCTGCTCGACGCGATCTTCGGCAAGACCAACTGATCGGCTCCGGAAACGGGACCTGAAACGACGAAGCGCCGGAGGATCGCTCCTCCGGCGCTTTTTCGTGCGCGCTCGTCTGGTGTGGATCAGGCTTCCGGCAGGTCTTCCGCCAGGATGGCCATCTCGAACATGAAGCTGCCGGCCTCGTCCTCGTCCTCGAAGACCACGCCAATGAATTCGTCGCCGACATAGACCTCGGCCGAGTCGCTGGGCTTGCCGCGCGGCTTCAGGATGATGCCGCCGGTGTTGAAGGTGCGCTTCAGGTGCGTCTCGACGCGCTTCATGTCGGCGGTGTTCATGGTCGGCCTCAGGTCTGTCTTGAAGCGGCGGACCCTAGAGAAAGCCCCGCCGGAGGGAAAGCCTCTAAGCCTCAGATCACGAAGTCATAGACGATGTCGGCCAGCGTATGGTCCATGGTCCGCGCCGGCGCCGCCTCGGTGGGGCAGTTGACCAGCCGGGCCGGCACGCCCGCCACGGTGCAGCCCGCCGGCACCGGCTTCAGCACCACCGAGCCCGACGCCACCTTGGCGTAGTCGCCGACGGTGATGTTGCCCAGCACCTTGGCCCCGGCCCCCAGCAGCACGCCCCTGCCGATCTTGGGGTGGCGGTCGCCGCGTTCGGCCCCGGTTCCGCCCAGGGTCACGGCGTGCAGCATCGACACCTCGTCGCCGACCACGGCCGTCTCGCCAATGACGATGCCGGTGCCGTGGTCGAGGAACAGGCCCGAGCCCAGCCGCGCGGCCGGGTGGATGTCGACCTGGAACAGCTCCGACATCCGGCTCTGGAAATGGAAGGCCAGCGCCTCGCGACCCTGGGTCCACAGCCAGTGCGCCACGCGGTGCCCCTGCAGGGCCTGGAATCCCTTGAAGTAGAGGAAGGGCTGCAACAGCGACTTGATGGCCGGATCGCGCTCGGCCACGGCGCGCAGGTCGGCCTCGGCCGCCGCGATGATCGACGGGTCGGCCTCGAAGGCGTCGCGGCAAATCTCGCGCACCGACATCGGACCCAGTTCGGCGTCGCCCAGCTTGCGCGCGATCTGGAAGCCCAGCGCCGCGGCCAGTTCGGCGTGCGACAGGATCACCGCGTTCATCTGCGAGGCCAGATGCGGCTCGGCGCGGGCCGTCGCCTCGGCGGCCGAGCGCAACTGGCTCCATGTGTCGGAGCGCGCGGCGACGACTTCGAGCTTGGGCATCGGCATCTCCTTCGGCGGCATCATACGCTCGCCAGCATGGCCTTCGCCAATTCCGCCGGCAGTTCGCCCTCGCGCGCCATATGGTAGGCGCGCAGGGTGGTCGCCACCGTGAACATGTCGCGCACCGCGCCGCGTCCGACCTCGCGCAGCAGGTCGCCGAACGGTACGCGGGCGACGCGGATCACCTCGGTCGGGTCCGGCGCGACGGGCACGGGCGTCAGACCCCAGGCGATCCAGGCCATAGCGCGTTCGTCGGTGATGGAGTTGGTCATCTCGGCTTTCAGGGCCTCGCGCCAGTGGGCGGCCTGCAGCCCCGCCTCCTCGGCCAGTTCGCGGCGGGCGCCCTCGATCGGATCCTCGTCGAACGGCGCGCCGCCCTCGGGCATCTCCCACGACCAGTTCATCAGGGCGAAGCGCTGCTGGCCGACCAGGGTCACGGTCCCGTCCTCATGGATCGGCAGCACCCCGACCGACAGGTTCCTCGGCCGCATCACCACATAATCGCACGCCAGCCCCGTCGGCGCCGTCGCCGGATGCCGCGTCAACTGCATCCACGGGCTCTCGAAGATCACCGCCTCGCCGTCGCTGCGCCACGGCGGCGGACGGTCGGCGGGGTCGTCCCAGGCGGGCGTCGGGCGGTCGGCGTCGAAAAGGTCGCGGGAGTCGGTCATCCGCCGCATATGGCGCAGCGCGGCGCGGACGCCTAGCTAGGCGGCATGTCCGACGCCGACCTGGGCCAGGCCCTCCCCCTCCCCGCTCCCTCGATCGAGCTGCAGACGCGGCTCGCCACGCGCCGCTCCGCGCCCGCGCAAGCCTTGGTCGCCCCCGGGCCCTCGCCCGCCGAGATCGAGCGTATCCTGACCCTCGGAGCCCGCTCCCCCGACCACGGCAAGCTGTTCCCGTGGCGCTTCGTGGTCATGGGGCCGAAAAGCCGCGCCGCGCTCGCCGAGGCCCTGCTCCCGCACGCCGCGCGACAGCCGGACCCGGGCAAGGCCCGCAAGGTGCTGGCCAAGTTGACCGCCCCGCCCCTGACCATCCTCGTGATCTCCGCGCCGGTCGACAGCGCCAAGCCGGTCTGGGAGCAGCAGCTCTCCGCCGGAGCCGTGTGCATGAACCTCGAACACGCGGCCAACGCCTTCGGCTATTCGGCCAGCTGGATCACGGATTGGTACAGCTATGACCCGCAAGCTCTTGAACTGCTGGGCGTAACATCCAACGAGCAGGTCGCGGGCTTCATTCACATCGGTACGCTGGCGGAGCCGCCGCTGGAGCGCCCCAGACCCGACCTGTCAGCCCTGGTCGTCCACCGCCCCTGACGGCTCAGGCCGCCACGCCGCCGACATAACGCCGCGCCAGCAGCGGCTTGCCCAGCCAGTAGCAGAGCTCGGCCGGCCGCTCGATGTCCCACACCGCCAGGTCGGCCACCTTGCCCGCCTCAAGGGTCCCGGCCTCGTTGGCAAGGCCCAGCGCCTTCGCCGCGATCCGCGTCGCCCCCGCCAGCGCCTCCTCCGGGGTCAGGCGGAACTGCACGCAGGCCAGGTTCAGCGCCGCCGTCATCGAGGCCACGGGCGAGGTGCCCGGATTGCAGTCCGTCGCCACCGCCATGGCGACGCCGTGCCGCCGCAGCAGCTCGATCGGCGGCGGCGTGGTCTCGCGCAACATCAGATAGGCCCCGGGCAGCAGCACCGCGACGACCCCGGCCTCCGCCATCGCCTTCACCCCCGCCTCGCCGGTGTGCTCGATGTGGTCGGCCGACAGCGCGCCATATTTCGCCGCCAGCGCCGCTCCGCCCCCGTCCGACAGCTGGTCGGCGTGCAGCTTGACCGGCAGGCCCAGCGACTTCGCCTTGTCGAACAGCCGCCCGACCTCCCCGGTCGAGAAGGCGATGGGCTCGCAATAGGCGTCGACGGCGTCGACCAGCCCCTCGGCGTGGGCCGCGGGCAGGATTTCATCCACAGCCTTGTCCACATAGGCCGCGCGGTCGGCGCGATGCTCCGGCGGCACCGCGTGCAGACCCAGATAGCTGGTCCGCACCCTTGCGCCGGCCTCGCGCCCGATGCGCCGCGCCACGCGCAGCATCTTCAACTCGCTGTCCCGGTCGAGGCCGTAGCCCGACTTGATCTCCACCGTGGTCACGCCCGTCGCCGTCAGCCCCGCCAGCCGCCCCAGGGCGCTCGCATACAGCTGGTCCTCCGACGCCGCCCGCGTCGCCGCCACCGACGAGACGATGCCGCCTCCGGCCCGCGCGATCTCCTCGTAGGTCGCGCCGCCCAGCCGCTGCTCGAACTCCCCCGACCGGTCGCCGCCGAAGACCAGATGCGTATGGCAGTCGATCAGCCCCGGCGTGACCCAGCGCCCATCCAGCCGGTCGGTCTGCTGCGCATCATGGGCGGGCATGTCCTCGCGGGGCCCGGCCCAGACGATGCGCCCGTCCGCAACCAGGATCGCCCCGTCGTCGATGGCGCCATAGGGCTCCTCGCCCTCGACCATGGTGGCCAGGCGACAGTCGGTGATCAGCCTCATCGTCCTTCAAACCCCGCCAGCAGTTCGCAGAACCACCGCCCCGCCGTCAGCGAGCCGAGGTCGCCGATCTCCAGCGACGGATCGTATTCGGTCAGGTCCACGGCCCTCACCTTCGGATGGGTCCCGATCAGCCGCGTGGCGTCGAAGAAGTCCTGAACCGACACCCCGCCCGGCCGCGCCCCCGGCGAGGCCGGCCACTGGCTGCGGTCGATGACGTCGATGTCGAAGTCGACGTAGATGACCTCGCACAGGCTCGACAGCCGCTCGAGCTCCTCGTCGACCACGGCGGCCAGCCCGCGCTCGCGGCACTCCCGCGCCATCCGCACCGAGATCCCCGCCGCCGTCGCCTTGTCGTGCGCCCGCCGGGTGTTGGCGAAGGGCGCCAGCCCCACCTGGCTGATCCGCCGCCCCTCCAGCCCGTCTTCCAGCAGCGCCTGCACCGGATTGCCGTTGGTCAGCCCCTGATCGGTGTCGCGCAGGTCGAAATGGGCGTCCAGCGTCAGCAGTCCCGTCCGGGCCAGCCCGAGCCCGTGCACGCCCGGCCGGGTGATGGCGTTGTTGCCGCCGATCAGCACGGTCAGCGCCCGGTCCGCCTGCTTCCTCACCGCGTCGCGCACGGGCCCGAAGGCGTCGGCGGGCGACAGCGCCTTCACCGCTACGTCCCCGGCGTCATGGACCTTTGTCGACAGCTCGACGCCGGTCTCCACGTCATAGGTCGAGAAGCGCGGCAGCACGGCCCGGAAGGCCTTGGGGCCCAGGTCGCATCGCCCCGGCGTCAGCGAGCGTTCGTTGACGCCGGCGCCGACGATGGCCACCGACGCCTCGGCATGGCTGCCGACCAGATCGGCGATCGACCGCCACGACAGGGCCTCGGACTGGGCTTCGGAAGAGGTCTGGCTCATGCGTCAGGCTTTCGTCGGCTGGAAACGGGCGACCAGATCGTAGGCGTCGCCGGGAAAGGTCTGCCAGGCCCAGGTCACCCCGAGCCCGTCCCGCCACGTCCTTCGCTCCAGCCTCAGGCACGGCGCGCCCGGAGGCAACAGCAGACGTTCGGCGACCTCGCCGGTGGCGCCCACGGCGGAAATGCGGTGTTCGGCCTCGGTCCACGGCGTATGGGCCAGCAGCCAGCTGCCCGCCGCCTGCTCGGTGAAGTCGGCTGTCTCGGCCTCGGGCGCCCCTGACAGCGAGATCAGCCGGCGCTCGTGCACGAAGGGCGACCCGTCGGCGAAGTGCAGGGTCTCGAGTTCGATCACCCGGCCGTCTTCGGCCAGCCAGGCCTCAGCCTCGCCTGCCGCGCGGACTCTTCGCGCCAGCAAACGATGCGACCAGGCCAGGCCGCGTCCCTCGACCTCGACCTGGATGTCGGGGATCGCCACCAGCGCCGCCGAGTGCAGGGGCGGATGGGCCACGATGGTCCCGGCCCGTCGCCGACGCGTCACCAGACCCCGCGCCGCCAGCCCCGACATCGCTTTCGAGGCCGTCATGCGGGCGCAGCCGTACTCGGCCATCAGTTCGCTCTCGGTCGGCAGCCGATGGCCCGGCCGCCACTCGCCGGACAGGATGCGCCGCTCGATGTCGCTCTCGATCCGCCGGTGGATGACCGTCATGTCCATGGGCGAACTATCCGGCTTGCGCCGATATATGTCTAGACATAATGATGCGCCGAACAGGAGGCCTCCATGAGCACTACGTCGAACGCCCGTGTCGTCCGCGCGCCCCGCGGCCCGGAGATGACGGCGAAGACCTGGGCCGCCGAGGCCGCCCTGCGCATGCTGATGAACAACCTCGACCCCGAGGTGGCCGAACGCCCCGAGGACCTCGTGGTCTACGGCGGCATCGGCAAGGCCGCCCGCGACTGGGCGTCGTTCGACCGGATCGTGGCCGAGCTGCGCGAGCTCGAGGCCGACCAGACGCTGCTGGTTCAGTCGGGCAAGCCGGTCGGCGTGTTCCGCACCCATCCCGACGCCCCGCGGGTGCTGATCGCCAACTCCAACCTGGTGCCCAAATGGGCGACCTGGGAGCATTTCAACGAACTCGATCGCAAGGGGCTGATGATGTACGGCCAGATGACGGCCGGCTCGTGGATCTACATCGGCACCCAGGGCATCGTTCAGGGCACCTACGAGACCTTCATGGAGGCCGGGCGCCAGCACCACGGCGGCGACTGGTCAGGCAAGTGGATCCTGACCGCCGGCCTCGGCGGCATGGGCGGGGCCCAGCCGCTGGCGGCGACCATGGCCGGCGCTTCCTGCCTGGCGGTGGAATGCCAGCGCAGCCGGATCGAGATGCGGCTGAAGACCCGCTACCTCGACGTCATGGCCGAGACGCTGGACGAGGCCCTGGCCCTGATCGAGCAATCGAAAATCGATAAAAAGCCGATATCTGTCGGGCTGTTGGGCAACGCGGCTGATGTTCTGCCTGAATTGGTGAAGCGCGGCGTGCGCCCCGATCTGGTCACCGACCAGACCAGCGCCCACGACCTCGTCAACGGCTATCTGCCGCAGGGCTGGACCGTCGCCGAGTGGGAAGACAAGCGCGTCTCCGACCCCGAGGCGGTCAAGGAGGCGGCGCGCCGGTCCTGCGCCGTCCACGTCCGCGCCATGCTCGATTTCCAGAAGATGGGCGTGCCGGTCACCGACTACGGCAACAACATCCGCCAGGTCGCCTTCGACGAGGGCGTGGCTGAGGCCTTCGACTTCCCCGGCTTCGTCCCCGCCTACATCCGCCCGCTGTTCTGCCGCGGGATCGGGCCGTTCCGCTGGGCCGCCCTGACCGGCGACCCGGAAGATATCCGCAAGACCGACGCGGCGATGAAAAAGCTGTTCCCCGACAACGCCGGCCTGCACCGCTGGCTCGACATGGCGGGCGAGCGGATCGCCTTCCAGGGCCTGCCCGCCCGCATCTGCTGGATTGGCCTCGGCGACCGCCACCGCGCGGGTCTGATGTTCAACGAGATGGTGGCGTCGGGCGAGCTCTCCGGCCCCATCGTCATCGGCCGCGATCACCTGGACAGCGGCTCCGTCGCCAGCCCCAACCGCGAGACCGAGGCCATGATGGACGGCTCCGACGCCGTCTCCGACTGGCCGCTGCTCAACGCCCTGCTCAACACCGCGTCGGGCGCCAGCTGGGTGTCGCTGCATCACGGCGGCGGCGTCGGCATGGGCTATTCCCAGCACTCGGGCGTGGTCATCGTCGCCGACGGCACGCCGGAAGCGGCGAAGCGGCTCGAACGTGTCCTCTGGAACGACCCTGCCACCGGGGTGATGCGCCATGCCGACGCCGGCTACGAGATCGCGAAGGCCGCCGCGCGCGAACACGGCCTCAACCTGCCGAGCCTGAAGGCCTGAACATGACCACCCTCACCATCGGCCAATCGCCGCTCACGCTCACCCAGCTTCGGGGCGTGCTCGACGATCCCGCCACCGTCTCCCTGACCGAGGCCGCCTGGGCCAATGTCGACAAGGGCGCGGCCGTCGTCGCGGCCATCGTCGCCGAGGGCCGCACGGTCTACGGCGTCAACACCGGCTTCGGCCTGCTGGCCAACACCTCGATCGCCACGGCCGACCTTGAGACCCTGCAGAAGAACCTCGTGCTCAGCCACGCCTGCGGGGTCGGGCCCCTGCTCGACGACGCCGTGGTGCGGCTGCTGATGGTGCTCAAGATCGCCAGCCTGTCGAAGGGCGCGTCGGGCATCCGCCGCGAGACGCTTCAGGCGCTGATCGCGATGGTGAACGGCGGCGTGCTGCCGTGCATCCCGTCGAAGGGTTCGGTCGGCGCGTCGGGCGACCTGGCGCCGCTGGCCCATATGAGCTGCGTCCTGATCGGCGTCGGCGAGGCGCGGGTGAACGGCGAGACCCTGCCGGCCGAGGCGGCGCTGGCCACGGTGGGGCTGAAACCGATCGTGCTGGGCCCCAAGGAGGGTCTGGCCCTGCTCAACGGCACCCAGTGCTCGACCGCGCTGGCGCTGGCCGGCCTGTTCGCCGCCGAGGCCGCCTTCGCCGCCGGGATCGCCGCCGGGGCCCTGTCGGTCGATGCGCTGAAGGGCTCGGACGCGCCGTTCGACGCCCGCATCCACGCCCTGCGCGGCCAGCCCGGCCAGATCGCCGTCGCCGCCCGCCTGCGCGACCTGATGTCCGGCAGCGCCATCCGCGAGAGCCACCGCCACGACTGCGCCAAGGTGCAGGACCCCTACTCCCTGCGCTGCCAGCCGCAGGTCATGGGCGCGGTGCTCGACGTGCTGAAGAACGCCGCCGCCACGCTGGAGCGCGAGGCCAACGCCGTCACCGACAATCCGCTGGTCTTCATCGAGGACGGCGACGTTATTTCAGGCGGAAACTTCCACGCCGAACCCGTTGCTTTCGCAGCGGATCAGATCGCCATGGCGCTTTGCGAGATCGGCAACATCTCCGAGCGCCGCACCTCCATCCTCGTCGATCCGAAGATGAGCGACCTGCCCGCCTTCCTGGTGAAAGAGAGCGGCCTGAACTCCGGCTTCATGATCGCCCAGGTGACGGCGGCGGCGCTGGTGGCCGAGAACCGGATGGTGGCCCACCCGTGCAGCATCGACACCGTGCCGACGAGCGCCAATCAGGAAGACCACGTGTCGATGGCGACGCACGGCGCCCGACGCCTGCTCGACATGGCCGAGAACACCGCCACGGTCGTGGCCATCGAACTGCTGGCGGCGGCGCAGGGGATCGAGTTCCACCGCCCGCTCGCCTCCTCGCCCGCGCTTGAACAGGTCTTCGCCATCGTGCGCGAAGCGGCCGCCGCCTATGGCAGCGACCACTATTTCGCGCCGGACATCGCCCGGGCGACCGACGGCGTCCGCGCCGGGCGCTATCGGGTCTTCGCCGGAGACCTGCCGCCTTCGGCCTGACCCCTACTCGATTTCGAGCACCAGGGCGTAGCGGCCCGTCTCGCCTGAAGTGAAGCTGTTGGCGCGGATCGAATACCGGCCGCTGCGCTCGATGGCGTGCTCGATGTAGGCGTCGGTTCCGTCGCCGAGGCCGTCGTCGTCGGAGACGATCTCGGCGTCGCAGGTCCCGCCTTCATGGAGCGAGAGGTAGGCGTCGAAATCCTGCGACGTCAGGCCGATCCCGACCGTTTGGCCCGATCGGGCGTCGAAGGCGTAGCAGTCGTACCAGGACTCGTCGCCGGCCAGGGCGTCCCCCGTGGCCAGGTCCCCGAACCACTGGCTCGACGCGCGGCCGAGATAGATCGGATCCACCGGCCGGACAGCCGCCAGGCCCTCGACGGCCAGGGTGTAACGGCCGACCTCGCCTTCGCCCAGGCTGTTCGCGCGGATCGAATAGGGACCCGACCCGAGCGTCATCTCAACGCGGGAATCGGTGCCGCCGCCACTGTCGTCGTCGGTCTCCGGGCTTGCGTCGGACGAGCAGTTCCGCCCCTCCACAACGGCCAGATAGGCGTCGAAATCATTCGATCTCAGGGTGACGCTGACCCGCTCTCCGGCCCCGGCCTGCAGGTTGAAGCAGTCGTAATAGCTGCCGTCTTCAAGCGAGGGGTCGGAAGAGCTCAGCGAGCCCTGCACGCTGTCGCCGGCCCGGATCGTGGACTGGGCCGCCGCCGGCAAGGCTGTGACGAGGAGACCGCCCGCCAAGAGCACACTGGTGAACCGCTTCATGTCGATCTTCCTGTTGAGTTGACGCCGCAGCGTTATCTGAAACCTTTGCCGTTGTAAGGCCCAGTTTCGCGTGGCGCCTCCCACGATATCTGACGCGACACTCCCATACCCTGTCATCCCGACACTTCAGGGGTCGCGAGCGGTCATCCCGCACCCTTCCGCGGCCGGGCCGCACGCGCGTTCTCGCCCCTACGACCGCTCCTGTCGCAGGCCCGTGCTCTAGTGCTCAAACGCCCGCCGGGCCTGGTCTTTGACATCCCTGACCTACGCCGCGCCGCCCTCCAGGCCCGACCCGGGGCGGGTTGGCGTCCCCGCTCGCCCTCATGAAAACGACCGCATCGCTTTTTTTGGGATGAACCCTGCCATCCCGGACCCTCTCACCCCTGCAGCGGGGCCCGGCGCAGGGCGGTCAGATTGGCCGAGCCGGTGCAGAAGCAGACGGTCCTCAGCTGGCGGATCACAGTCTGGAAATGCTCGACCACCGCCTCGGTCGAGACGGTCGCGGCGGCCAGGACCCCCGCCGCCTGCCCGACCATGTCGGCCCCCAGCCGGATGGCCTTGGCCGCGTCGACGCCGTCGGCCACGCCGCCGGAACCGATGATCGTCGCTTTCGGACAGGCCTTGCGCGCTTCGGCGATCGCCATGGCCGTCGGGATGCCCCACTCGGCGAAGGCTGCGGCATGGGCCTTGTCGTCCGCTTCGGTCGCGCGCTCGCCCTCGACCGTGGCCCAGTTCGAGCCGCCCGCCCCCGCCACGTCGATCGCGGCCACGCCCATCTCGATCAACCGCCTCGACGTCGCCGCCGAAAGGCCGGCGCCGGTCTCCTTGATCACCACCGGGGCGTCCAGCGCCTTGACCAGGGCCTCCAGCGCCGCGCCGACGCCCCACCAGTCGCGATCACCCTCGGGCTGGCAGGCCTCCTGCAAGGGGTTGAGGTGCACGATCAGCCCGTCCGCGGCGATCATGTCCAGCACCCGCCGCGCCTCGTCGACGCCAAAGCCGCGGGTCAGCTGGGCCGCGCCGATATTGGCCAGGATCGGCGTGTCCGGGGCCTTCAACCGCAGCGCCATGTCCAGCCCGGGCGTCGTTCCTTCGGCCTCCAGCGCCGCCCGCTGGGAGCCGACCGCCAGGGCGATGCCCAGATGCTGGGCGGCCTCGGCCAGCCGGGCGTTGATGGCCTCGGCCCGGGTCGGCCCGCCCGTCATCGAACTGATCAGCAGGGGCGCCTTCAGGCGGCGACCGAGGAAGTCCGCGCCGAGGTCGATCTTGCCGTGGTCGAGATCGGGCAGCGCCTCGTGCACGAAATGAATGTCGGCGAAGCCGCTGCTCCGCCCGTGTCGCGCCTTTCCCGCCAGGATCACGTCGAGATGCTGGTCCTTGCGGGCGGTGATGTCGGTCAAACGCATACTCCGCCCAACGCGGTGGCCCGAAGAAGGCTCAGGGCTGCTTTTCGACCGTCAGGGCGTAGGCCCCGGTCTGTCCGTACTGATACGCCCCTGCGCGGATCTCGAAAGTCCCGTCGTCCGGCGCCGTCCATTCCAGTTTGGCGTGGGTGTCGGCCAGGCCATCATCATCCGAGCCCAGCACCTCGAACTCCCCGTTATCCTTCTCGCGCCCGATGACGACAAAGCTGTCGACGTCGTTCGAGACCATGGTGATGAGCAGCTTCTCGTCCTCGCGCAGGGTGACGCGGTAGGCATCGTAATGGCTGTTGCTGTCCGTGGTGGCGTCGGTCTCCGTCAACGTCCCCCAGGCCGTGGAGCCGACCAGGATGCTGCCCGGCTGGGGCTGGGGACCGCGGTCGATCAGTTCGAGCGCATAGAGCCCCTTGCCCTCCGAGCCGTACGGCAAGGCGCGCAGGATGTATTCGCCCGCGTCGGGCAAGGTGAAGTTCAACCGCGAGTCCGTGCCCTCCATCAGACCGTCATCATCCGAGGCCAAGGCGGTGAACTCGCCGCCCGCCTTGCCGATCTGCAGGAAGGTGTCGAAGTCTCCCGACCGCATGATCGCCTGGATTCTCTGCCCTTCGCGGCCGGAGAAGGTGAAGGAGTCGTAGCCGCGGTCGTTATCGTCGCGTGGGTCGTCCTCGCCGACCTCGCCCTGCACGGTGGCGCCGAAGGCGATGCTGTCCGGCAGGCGATCCGGCTCGACCTCGCTGATCGACAGGCTGTAGTCGCCGGTGGCCTCGGCGAAGGCCCGCGCCTCGATGATGTAGGAGCCCGTAGCCGGCAGGGTGAAGGTCAGCCGCGAGTTGGTCCCCTCCGGCCCGCCGTCGTCGTCGTCGTCGAGACTGACGCGGTTCTCGTCGAACAGTTCGAGATAGGTGTCGAAGTCACGGGAGGTCATGTCGATCCGGACCCGTTGGCCCTCCCGTCCTTCGAACCTGTAGGCGTCAGCGGGCGTGTCGCTCTCGCTTTTGCCGTCATCCTCCGTCAGCTCGCCCTCGATGGTGGCGCCGATGGCGATGGACCGGGCCGCAGCCGGGGGCGGACCCTCCTGAAGGCTCAGCCTGTACGCCCCGGCGTCGGTCCCGTTCAGCGGCGTCACCCGGATCAGGTATTCGCCGTTGTCCGGCGCGGTGAAGAGCAGGCGCGAGTTGAGGCCGCTGTCGGGACCGTCGTCATTCTCCGCCAGTTCGACGAAGACGCCGTCGGTCATCCGGCCGAGCCTCAGCACCGGATCGAAGGCTTCGCTGTCCAGCGCCACCGCCAGCCGGTCGCCCTGGCGGGCGCGGAAGCTGAAGGCGTCGTACGGCAGGCCGTCGTCGGTTTCCGGATCACGGCTCGACAGTTCGCCGTTGACGGTCTGCCCGACACGGACCCCGGACGGGCGCGGCGCGCGGGGCGCCGGCGGCCGTTCGGTCAGGCTGAGCGTATAGGCGCCGCCCTCGAGTCCAGACAGCGGGCGGGCGCGCAGGATGTATGTTCCGGCTTCGGGCGCCGTGAAGCGCAGGCGGGAATCGGTGCCCTCGCCGAGGCCGTCGTCATCGGAGGCCAGCGCGTCCGCCGCCTCGGCCGGCGGGAACACCTCCAGATAGGTGTCGAACTCACCGGACCGCAGAACGGCCTCGAACCGCTGCCCGGCCCGAGCGGTGACCGCGTAGTCGTCGTAGCGGTACGAGTCCTCGACCGCGGTCAGATCGCCGTCCTCGATCGCGCCCTCCACCGTCGCGCCCGGCGCGAGGGGCGAGGCGGCCTGCGCCAGGGCGGAGCCGGCGCCCAGAACGAGCGCAAGGCCGCTGGCGGCGGCGAGGATGGTCTGACGGCGCATGCGGTCCCCCTGAATACGGTCTCGATCATAGACGCCGAACCGCCCCATCTGTAAATCGCGCTCACCGCACGATTCCTGACGACCGGAGCCGAAACCATGACGGCCGATCCCACCCGCGCGACCCTGATCGACGGCAAGGCCTTCGCGGCCGGACTGGTCGAGCGCGTCGCCGCCGCCTCGGCCCGGCTGGAGGCGGCCCACCGGGTCAAGCCCGGCCTCGCCGTGGTCATCGTCGGCGACGACCCGGCCAGCCAGATCTACGTCCGGAACAAGGGCGAGACGACGCTGCGCGCCGGCCTGCGTTCGGACACTCACCGCCTGCCCGACGAGACCGATCAGGAGACGCTGCTGGAGCTGATCGCGGCGCTGAACGCCGACCGGGGCATCCACGGCATCCTCGTCCAGCTGCCCCTGCCCCGCCACATCGACTCGGCGGCGGTGCTGGGCGCGATCGACCCGGACAAGGACGTCGACGGCTTCCACGTCGTCAACGCCGGGCGGCTGGCGGTCGGCCTGCCCGGCCTGGTGCCGTGCACGCCGCTGGGCTGCCTGATGCTGCTGAAGCACGAGCTGGGCGACCTGTCGGGCCTAAACGCGGTGATAGTCGGGCGGTCCAACATCGTCGGCAAGCCGATGGCCCAACTGCTGTTGGGCGAGAGCTGCACGGTGACCATCGCCCATTCGCGCACCCGCGACCTCCCCGCCCTGTGCCGCACCGCCGATATCCTCGTCGCCGCCGTCGGTCGCGCCGAAATGATCCGCGGCGACTGGATCCGGCCCGGCGCGACGGTCATCGACGTGGGCATCAACCGGGTCCCGTCCCGCGATCCGATGAAGGCGGCGCAGGGCAAGACACGCGTCGTGGGCGACGTGGCCTTCGACGAGGCAGCGGCGGTCGCGGGGCGGATCACCCCGGTTCCCGGCGGCGTCGGCCCGATGACCATCGCCTGCCTGCTGGCCAACACCTATACGGCCGCCTGCCGCGCGGCCGGCGTCGCGCCCGAGCCGCTGGACGCTTGAACGGCGGAGCCTAACCTCCGATAGTCACCTGATTGGGACTACAGCCTGTCAGGAGACGACGATGATTCCCTTGAACGCTCGCGCGGCCGCCCTCGCCGCCGTGGTGGTCCTGGCCCCCGCCGTCACCGGCTGCGGCGTCAACGCCATCCCGACCAAGGAAGAGACCGCCGAGGCGCGCTGGGCCGACGTTCAGTCCCAGTATCAGCGGCGCTCGGACCTGATCCCCAACCTCGTCGCCACGGTGCAGGGCGCGGCCATCGCCGAGCGCACCACCCTGACCCAGGTGATCGAGGCCCGCTCCCGCGCCACCGGCGTCACGGTGACGCCGGAAACCCTGAACGATCCGGCCGCCTTCCAGCGTTATCAGGCCGCCCAGGGTGAACTGACCCAGGCCCTGTCGCGCCTTATGCTGGTGGTCGAGCGTTATCCGGAAGTCCGCTCCAACCAGAATTTCATCGCCCTGCAGTCCCAGCTGGAGGGCACCGAGAACCGCATCTCGGTGGCCCGGCGCGACTACAATGAGGCGGTGCGCGACTACAATACATCGCTGCGAACTTTCCCGACCGTGATCTGGGCCAAGACGATCCACGCGGGCTCCGAGCCGATGCAGCTGTTCACCGCCACCGAGGCCGCCCAGACCGCGCCGACGGTCAATTTCGATGCGATCAATCCCGCCGCGCCTGGCGGGACCGCGGCCCCGACCCAGCCCGGTTCGGCGCCGCCCGCTCCGTGATCGCCGTCCCGACCAGAGCACGGACGGGTCTCGCCGGGCTGCTGATCGCCCTGTCCGCAGCGGCTTGGCTGTGCCTGGCCGACGCCGCGGCGGCGCAGGCCTCCAACCAGCCGACCTTCCCCGCCCTGACCGGCCGGGTCGTAGACCAGGCGCAGTTGCTGTCGCCGGAAGCCGAGACCGCGCTCACGGCCAAGCTTGAGGCGCTCGAGCGTGACACCTCCGACCAGCTGGTGGTGGTCACCGTCGACAGCCTGCAGGATCGCGAGATCGAGGAATACGGCTATCAGCTCGGCCGAGCCTGGGGCATCGGCCAGGCCGAGGACGACAACGGCGTCCTGCTGATCGTCGCCCCGGAGGAGCGGAAGGTCCGGATCGAGGTCGGCTACGGCCTTGAGCCCGTGCTGACCGACGCCCTCTCCGCCCTGATCATTCACAACGAGATCCTGCCCTCGTTCCGCGACGGCTATTTCGAACGAGGCGTTCAGCAGGGTGTGGCCGCCATCGACGCCCAGCTCCGGCTCGATCCGGCCGAGGCCCAGGCCCGGGCGGCCGCGGCCGCCGCGCCCAGGGCGGGGATTCCGGTCGGGCCCATGATCATGATCGGTTTCATTTTCTTCCTGCTCTTCACGAGCGTGATCGGCGGTCTGGCGCGGGGCGGCCGGCCCCGGCGTGGCTCCGGCGTGGCTCCGATCCTGATCTGGGCGGCGGCCGAGGCGATGCGCAGCAGCGGCCGCGGCGGCGGCTCGTCATGGGGCGGCGGCGGCTTCGGCGGCGGCGGGGGCAGCTTTGGCGGCGGGGGCGCGTCCGGCGGATGGTGATCAAGCTCACGACCGAGGCCCACGACCGGATCGCCACGGCCATCGCCGCGGCGGAGGCGCGCACCTCGGGTGAAATCTTCTGCGTTCTGGCCCGCCGCGTGTCGTCCTACCACGACGTCTCGCTGGCTTGGGCGGCCGCGGCCGCGCTGATCCTGCCGCTCGCCCTGATCCCCCTGGGATTCGAGCCCGCCTGGATTCCGGGCTTCGCCGACGGATGGGAAGCGGCTCACCTGGCGGCGCGCGATGTCTCGCTCGGACAGGCCCTCGGCGCCTACGCCCTGGTCCAGGCAGTGGTGTTCCTGACCGTCTACCTGCTCACGCGGGCGCCGGCGGTGACCCGCTGGGTGACGCCGCGCGCCGTTCGACGCGCCCGCGTCCGCGACGCGGCCGTGCAGCAGTTCCTTGCGCATGGTCTCCACGTCACCGAGGCCCGCACCGGGGTGCTGATCTTCGCGGCCCTGGGCGATCACCAGGTGGAGGTGGTTGCGGACAAGGGTATCCACGCCAAGGTGGACCAGTCGGTCTGGGGCGACGCGGCCGAGGCCCTGTCGCAAGGTCTGAAGCGGGATGATCCAGCCGACGGCTTCGAGGCGGCGGTGCGGCTGTGCGGCGAGGTTCTCGCGACGCATTTCCCGCCAGGCTCGGACAACCCCAATGAAGTCGTCGACCGCCTCGTGGTGATCTGAGGCAGACCGGAACGCGCCCGCCGGGGGTCGCATTCCTTATGGAAATGGCCTAGCCCGGCCGTCGAGCGCTCCGGCCCGTCCAGGACTTCATGCCCCGCCTGCTGACCTACAATGTGCATCGCTGCGTCGGCGTCGATCGCCGGCTGGATGTCGGGCGGATCGCGGCGGTGATCGCCGAACACGAGCCGGACGTCGTCTGCCTTCAGGAACTCGACGTCGGTCGCGTGCGCACGGGGCTGGTGGACCAGGCCAGCGCCATCGCCGACCGCCTCGCCATGACCTTCCACTTCCACGCCGCCATGAAGGTCGAGGCCGAACAGTATGGCGACGCCATCCTGACCCTGCGGCCCGAGCGGCTGGTCAAGTCGGGGGCTCTGCCGAGCATTCGCGGCGTCCCGGGGCTGGAGCCGCGCGGGGCGCTTTGGGTGGCGATCGATTTCGACGGCGTCACCCTGAATGTCATCAACACCCACCTCGGACTCGTGCCGCGCGAACAGCGCCTGCAGGCGGCGGCCCTGCTCGGCGAAGGGTGGCTCGGTCATCCCTCGTGCGTCGGCCCCACCCTGCTGACCGGCGACTTCAACGCGACATCGATCACCCGGCCCTATCAGGCGCTGGCGCGGCGGTTATCCGACTGCCAGCGCGCGCTGGGGCTCCGGCCGTCGGTCAAGACCTTCCCCTCCAGCTTTCCGGCGATCCGCATCGACCACTGCTTCACCAGCCCGGAGATCGTGGTGACCGGGGTGACGGCGCCGTTCTCGCCCCTCGCCCGCATGGCGTCGGATCACCTGCCGCTGATCGTGGACTTCGAGATCAGGACCTGATCCGCGGCGGCCGGTTTCGCTGCGACGGACTCCGCCGCTTCCACGGCCGGAAGGCGTCGGCCGGCGAGGTCGGATCCCCCAGCTGGAACTCGGCGATGAAGCGCTCGACAGGCGACGGCGGAGTCGCGCCCAGCATCTGCATCCGGCCGGTGTCGAAGCGCTGGATGGCCTCGCCGACGGACCCGACCAAAGCCTCGGCAGAGGCGAACTCCTCCGCGCTTTCCCCGATCCAGTGGCCGATGGTGCGGTGACGGAACCGCTGGATGGCGGCCCGGCCGGCCTCCGTGGTCGGCGCGGCCGCCACGTCGCATTCGGTGTCGAACCCGAAGGAGCGGTTGTTCAGATTGGTGGATCCGATCCGCAGCACCTCGTCGTCGTAGATCGAGACCTTGGCGTGCACGATGATCCGCTCGCCGCCCGTGGTGTGCGGCGCGAAGGCGAAGAAGCGGTTGTTTCTGTCCGCCTGCTCGAGCCGGAACAGCACCTCAGAACGGGCGGTATCCATGGTCATCTGGTCGAACCAGCTGGGGCTGCCGCCCGTCGAAACCAGCACCACCTCGGGGCTGTCGGGCTCGGACAGCCGTCGCGCCAGCGCCTCGGCGATCTTCGGCGAGGTGAAATACTGGTTCTCGAGATAGATCAGCCGGCGCGCCCGACCGATGGCGTCCAGGTGCAGGCGTTCGTTCTCGCGCACCTCCGCCCTGCCGCCCCAGGCCGGTTCGGTCCGGGCGATCCCCACCGGGGTGTCCAGCAGGTCGGGCTCGACGCCGTCCGGCCAGGGATCGTTGTCGACGTCCACGGTGAAAACCCGTTCCGATGTCGCCCGGAACCATCGTTCGCGGGCCAGATCGCCCAAGGCCCGGGCGGCGGGCCCGTCCATCACGCACATGACCTCATGCCGCGGCGAGGGGATCAGGCCGGAGGGCTGGCAACGGCGGGGATCGCCGTCCAGATGCTCGACGGAATCCCAGCGGTCGGTGCCGATGTCCCCGCCGCCGCAGAAGGCGACGGCGTCATCGATGATGACGACCTTCTGGTGATGGCACGCGCCGGGCGGACCCGCCCGGTCGAGCCGGAACTCCACCATCCGCTTGCGGAACCAGCTCTGGGCGCGGTGCGGGAAGAAGCCTTGCGAGGCGGCGATGACCAGCGGGGATTTCCAGATCAGCAGCCGGACGTCGACATCAGGCCGGGCCTTCACCAGCATGCGCAGCTGATGGCCGATCTCCGCCTGGTGATCGCCGGGATCGGTCTCGGGGTCCAGCCGGGTTCTGGGATCGAACTGCCAGCCCAGCATCACGACGGAGCGCTGCGCCTTCTCGAGCGCCGACCGCAGCGCCTCGAAATAGGCGGCGTTCTCCATCAGCACGGCGAACCGCCCGGCGGTCTCCGTTCGCCAGCAGTTCTCCCCCGGCGCCAGCCAGGGCTCGTTCTGTTCGTCCGCCGAGAGGCTCATGGATGCAGCCTGACCGATTCGCATGACGGCGGCATGCGCCCAAGCTTTACAGGACGCATGCCGCCCGGTTCCGTTCCATGCCCGGATTGCTGGAACGTCGTTTTAAAGGCATAAGACGCTGTTCATTCCGGACAAGGGAGGTCGGCGATGCAGGCGCTGATCGAAATGATCATCGGCTTCGTCGCCATGCTCGCCGCCGCGGCCCTGTCGCAGTTCGGCTTGCAGCTGGACGCCCCCGAGAAGCCCCAACGCGAGGTCCACCGCGTCCGCGATTGCGGCGGCGACAGGCCGGCCGCGACCGTCCTCGCCGCGGCCGACCGCCAGCAGGACTGCTGAGCCGACCGTCGTTTTGTCGGCGCTCGCCTTTGCGCGCCGCGAATGAGCCGCTAGGGTTCCGCCGGGTCGCGCGCCCCGGCTGCGCGACGTCGCATCCTGACGAGATCGCCGCCTCATGAAGTCCCGCCAACGGCCGCCGCTGAACCTGACCGACCCCGAGCCGGAGGTCGACGCCATGGCCGAGATCAAGGCCGCGCTTGAAGCGCCCGACGAGCCGACGCCGGAGCCTGAGACGACGACCGAGCGCCCGATGTCCGAACGCCGCCGTCGCCGGCTCGCCGAGGAACGTCGACAGGCCGAGCAAAGGGCGGCCGAGGCGGCCAGGCGCGCGGAAGCGGCGCAAAGCCCCGTCGGCGCCCCCGAAATGAACCAGTCCGCCGACGCGCCGCCGGTCGCCTACGACCCGCCCCCGCCCCCCGCACCGCTGCGGCGACCGTCGGAGCCGGCCCCGTCCGGCCAGCACGCCTATCTGCTTGCGGGGGTGGCGGCGGTCCTGTGGATGGGCGGCGTAGCGGCCTGGCTGGCCTATGAGATCGGGTCGGGCGCGGCCGAGCTGGAGCCGCTTCGACTGGCCATCTACGCTCTGATCGCCCTCGCCCCGGCCGGCCTCGCCATCATGCTGGCCCACGCCATCCGGCAGGGCGCCGGACTGGCCGCCGAGACCCGCCGGGCTCGAAACCTGTCCGAGGCGCTGGTCGCCCCGACGGCGCTGGCGGCCCAGCAGACCGGCGAGGTGCTGCACTCGCTGCGCAACGACATCGACCAGGCTTCGCTCGCCGCCGAACGGGCGCGCAACGACATGACCTTGCTGCGCGAGGCGTTGGCGCAGGAAACCATCCGCCTCAACGAGGCCGCCGAGACCGCCGGCCGGACCGCCCGCCGGCTGGTCGAGCAACTCGGCCAGGAACGCGACCAGATGCAGACCCTGGGCGTCCAGCTCGACAGCCAGGCGACCGGCGTCCTCGACGCGGTTGAGCGGCAGTCGCGCATGGTCGTCGACGCCTCCGACCTGGCCCAGACGCAGCTGCGCGAGGCCGAGGCCGCGCTGGCCGCCCGCGCCGCCGACCTGGCCGCCGCCGCCGGCGAGGCGCAGGACGCCGCCCGCGTGGCCGCCGACGATCTGGCTCGCCAGACCCTGCGGCTGGAGAACGCCGGCTCCGGCGTGGCCGAACAGATCCAGTCGGTCGAGGAAGGCCTCGGCCAGCAGCGCGCCGCCCTGGTCACCGCAGCCTACGCCCTGCGCACCGACCAGGAGGATTTCTCGGCCCAGGTCGAGAGCCAGCGCGCCCAGCTGACCGAGCAGCTGTCCGCCACCCGCGCCGTCACCGACGAACTGGGCGTGACGTCCGCGAGGACCACCGAGAGCATCAAGGATCTGGTCGAGGCCGCCACGGACCAGTTCCGGGCCCTGGTCGAGATGTCCCAGCGCGAGGCGGACGGCTTCGACAGCGCGACCAAGCTGGCCCTCGACAAGTTCGAGAGCCTGGCCGCGGAAGCCCGCGACGCCCTGGTCGAGGAGACCCGCCGGGCCCTCGCCGCGCTGCAGGCCACGGCCGAAGACTCCCGGTCCGCCGCCGCAGAAGCGGCCGAACAGGCGCAGGTCCGCGCCGACAGGCTGGGCGAAGCCCTGTTCGAGGCGGCGCAGAAGGCCGATCAGGCCGCCGATGCGCGGGTCGACAGCGCCCGGCGCATCGTCGCCGAGACCAGCGGGCTGGTCGACGAGACCGGCCAGAGGGCGCTCGAGCAGCTCGAAACCACCGTCGAGCGCATGAATGCGGCGCTGGCCCGCATCGACGAGGCCATGGCCAATCTGGATGAGCGGGCGTCCCGCCTGCCGGAGGAAGCCCAGCAGCGGGTCGAGGCCGTGCGCGCCTCGGTCGAGGAAGGCCTCGCCGCCCTGTCGGCGGCCTCGCAGAAGGCCGCCGCGGACACCGAGGCGCTGGACGCCGGCTTCCAGGAGCGGGTGCGGCGCAACTACGACATGCTGACCGAGGCCGTCCGGCTGATGGGCGTGGTCTCGGGCGACAGCCCGACCACCCGCCGCCGCGAGACCGTGGCGCCAACCGTCGAGCCGGAGCCCGAGACGCCGCCGCGCCCGCGCCCCGAGCGGTCCGCCGAGCCACGCGGCTTCGGCCTGCGCGGACGGCTGAAGCTGGCGCCGATGCCGGGTTCCACCGTTCCGAACCAGCCGGAGAAGGACCGGCTGGGCTGGAGCGATCTGGAGGACGGAGGACCGGGCGAGGCCCCGCTGGATCTCGACACGCCCATGATGCCCGCGGCCGACGGCGAGGCGCTTGAAGAGCGGATCACCGCCGCCATCCGCCGGATGGGCGTCGATCCCAACGCCCTGCTGCCCCGCGCGCGTGTCGAGGAAGCCGCCCAGGCGGTGGCGGGGGGCGACCCCGATCGGGCCCGGCAGATCGTGCGCCGGGTCGCGCCGGCGGCGGTGCGCAGCGTGTCGCGGCGGGTGCTGACCGACACCGACCTTCGCGCCGACGCCGAGGCGTTCGTGCGGGTCTTTTCCAGCGACCTGTCCGGGCGGGCGGCGGCCCGGGACGAGGCGGGCGTGCTGGGACGGCTGACGTCCGACGGCGGCCGCGCCTTCATGCTGCTGGACGCCGCGATCGGCGATCTGGCCTGACGTCGCTCAGCCTGCGCCGCAATGGAACGGCGGCGAGCAGGCCGGCGACGGCCATTGCGGCCATGGCCCAGTAGCCGCCGGCGCCGAAGCGATCATAGAGCGGCCCCGACGCCGCCGTGGCGAGACCGATCAGCAATCCGGCCGACAGCACCGAGCTGAGCGTCTGGGCCGCTGTCTGGCTGTCGGGCGGCGACAGGCGTTCGACGATCTGCACCCCGGCCAGGAAGGTGGCGGCGAAGGTCAGGGCGTGCAGGGCCTGCAACGGCCAGAGCAGCCACAGCGGCGGCGCGAAGGCCATGGCGCTCCAGCGCAGCACCGCCGCGGCCGAGCCCGTCATCAGCAGACTCCACGGGCCGATCCCGACGCGGCGGCGCCACGGCTCGAACATCCACATCAGGGCGATCTCGACGCCGACGCCGAAGGCCCAGAGCTGGCCCGTCACTGCCTCACTTATCCCCTGGGTTTTCCACAGGATGGCTGAGAAGCCGTACTGGAAGGCGTGGGCGGCCTGAACGGCGCCGACAGCGAAGATGGCGGTCAGGAAGACCGGGTCGGCGAGCAGGCGGCCGAGGCCGTGGAACCGCTCGAGCCCGGGCAGCGCCGCCCCTTCGGCGACCGGTTCGGGCGGCAGGGCGAAGGCGGCGACGGCGGCGACGCCCAGGGCGGCCAGCGTCACCCAGACGATGATCACATCGACCGGCGCGGCCACCAGCAGCGCGCCCATGCCGACATTGGCGGCGACGAAGGCGGCCGAGCCGCAGCCGCGCGGCAGGGAGAAGCTGAAGCCCTCGCGCGCCGCCAGCCGAAGGGTCAGGACGTCGGTCAGCGGGATCAGGGCCGCGGCGGCCGTCGCGCCGACGAACCAGAACGCCGCCCAGGCCGCGACCCCCTCGACCAGACCCGCCCCGCCGTAGCCGGCCGCCATGGCCAGGCCCAGCAGGGCGATCGGCGTGCGGCGGCGGCCAAATCCGTCGGCCCAGACCGCCAGCAGCGGGCCAGTGACGACGCGGGCCAGCATGGGGGCGGCCAGCAGGGTCCCGATCTCGGCCCCGCTCAACCCCTGCGCGCGAAACCACAGGCCTGCAAACGGAAGGGACACGCCACTGGCGCCAAAGAGCAACACATACTGCAAAGCCAGGCGCTGGGCGGCGGTCATGGCGGGCGAATAGCAGACGCGCGGGCTTCTGTCGGCTAGCGTTCTTTTCATGACAGTGTCTCGCAGTCTGGCGGCGTTCGCCGCGCTGAACGGCGCGCTCGCCGTGGCGGTGGGCGCCTTCGCGGCGCATGGCGCGGGACCGCAGGTCAAGCCGTTGCTGACCACCGGCGCACACTACGAGCTGGCGCATGCGGTGCTCGCCCTCGTCTGCGCCGTCTGGCCCGTCCGGAACCGGACGATCGTCCTCGCCGGCTGGCTGGCCGCCGGGGGCGGCCTGGTCTTCGCCCTCGCCCTTTCGGGCGTCGCCCTGCTGGGCCTGCCGGTCATGGGCGCGGTCGCTCCAGTCGGCGGGCTGCTGATGATCGCGGCTTGGCTTTTGATCGGCTTTGCCGCATTGCGGACACAAACCACCCCCGTCTGACACGAAACGAGACCGAGTACCGTATGGCCTTCCCCGTGCCCGAAACGCCCCGCCGCGACCTGTTTCCCGAGATCGAACCCTACGCCACCGGCTTCATGCCGACCGCCGGCGTGCACGAAATCTATTACGAGGAGTGCGGCAACCCGCAGGGGCTCCCGGTCGTGGTGCTGCACGGCGGCCCGGGCGGGGCGGTCAATCCGGGCATGCGGCGCTATTTCGATCCGTCGAAATACCGGATCGTACTGTTCGATCAGCGCGGCTGCGGCAACAGCCGGCCGAACGCCTCTCTGGAGGACAACACCACCTGGACCCTGATCGAGGACATCGAGCGACTGCGCGAGCTGCTGGGCATCGACAAATGGGTGGTCTTCGGCGGCAGCTGGGGTTCGACGCTGTCGATGGCCTATGCGATCACCCATCCCGAGCGGGCGGCGGCGCTGGTGCTGCGCGGCATCTTCCTGCTGACCCGGCCCGAACTTGAGTGGTTCTACCAGGACGGGGCCTCGAACCTGTTCCCGGACGCCTGGGAGCGGTTCGTCGCGCCGATTCCGGAGGACGAACGCCACGACCTGATGGGGGCCTATTACAAGCGGCTGATCGGCGACGACCAGGCCGAGCGGGAACGCTGCGCCATCGCCTGGTCGAGCTGGGAAGGCGAGACGGTCAGCGTCCAGGGACCGGACGCCAAGCCCGACAAGTTCGCCGAGCCCGAGTTCGCGGTGGCCTTCGCGCGGATCGAGAACTGGTATTTCACCAACGGCGGCTTCTTCCCCGAGGAAGGCTGGTTGCTCAAGAACATCGGGCGTATCCGCCATATCCCGTGCTGGATCGCCCAGGGACGGTTCGACGTGGTGACGCCGATGTCGGGGGCCTGGGCGCTGCACCGGGCCTGGCCCGAGGCGAAGCTGGACATCGTCAAGGACGCCGGCCACGCCTCGACCGAGCCGGGCATCATCGACAGCCTGCTGCGGGCGACGGACTGGGCCGCTTCGCTGTAGGGATCAGGCGGTAGGCAGTCGGTCGCCGTGGCCCCCGCTGCCTAGGTCCTCACTTCGGGTTGGTCTTCTGGACCATTTCGGAGAGCTGGAAGCCGATGCGGCGGGCCGGGCGTTCCTCGGGCTTCTTGCGGATATCGAGGAAGACGTTGATCTGGGCGTAGTGCTGGATCAGGCGCACCGGCCGGCCGTCGGCGTTCTTGCCGAGGAACAGGATGAAGTCCGGGCCCCAGAAGCCGACGTCGTCGATCGACATGGTGCCGTCGCCGGGCAGGCCGACGATGCGGGCGCCCACCTCCTCGTCCTTGTCGAGGCCCTTCTCGAAGTCCTCGATCAGTTTGGACAGGCGGACAAAGGCCCATTCGGCCGGGTTCTCGCGCATGCGCACGCCGTCCATCAGGGCGGCGGTCTGTTCGGGCGATGCGGCGGGAAGGACCGGCTCAGGACACGGGGCGTCGCCGCAGTCGGAGAACATCGAGGCCGGCGCGACCACGGGCGCGTCGGCTTTGGGGGCGGCGGAATCGGCTTTGGCTTGGGTCATGGCTCCAGCCTAACGCCTCTGCCCCCGATCAGAACAGCCCGTGGCCCTTCGGCAGTTCGGCGTAGCGGTGGACGCGCGTGGCCAGCACCAGGCCGAAGCCGATCATCACCGTCATCATCGACGATCCGCCGTACGACAGCAGCGGCATCGGCACGCCGACGACCGGCGCCAGCCCCATGACCATCGCGCCGTTGATCAGCACGAACAGGGCGAAGAAGGCCGTCATCCCCGCCGCGGCGATGCGGCCGAAATGGCTATGCGCCAGCGAAGCGATGCGCAGTGCGATCAGGATGACGGCGACGTAGCAGGCCAGCACCGTGAACGAGCCGACGAAACCGAACTCCTCGGCCAGGGTCGAGAAGATGAAGTCGGTATGCCGCTCGGGCAGGAATTCGAGCTGGCTCTGGCTGCCCAGGCCGTAGCCCTTGCCCAAGAGCCCGCCCGAGCCGAGGGCGATCTTGGACTGGATGATGTTGTAGCCCGTGCCCGCGGGATCGGACTCGGGGCTCAGGAAGGTGAGCACGCGGTTGCGCTGGTATTCGTGCATGCCGAACATCACGAATGGCGGGATGACGGCGACGGCGGCGGCGGCCCCGGCGGCGATGACCCGCCAGCTGAGGCCTGCCACGAACATCATCACGCCGCCCGTCAGCCCGATGACCATGGCCGAGCCCAGGTCGGGCTGCTTGGCCACCAGCAGGAACGGCAGGCCGATCATTCCCGCCGGGATCAGCAGTTTCCACGACCAGCGGGCATCCTGGGCCGAGTGGTTGTGGTACCAGCGCGCCAGAGCCAGAACGAGGCCCAGTTTCATGAACTCGGCTGGCTGGATGCGCATGAAGCCGAGGTTGAGCCAGTTCCGCGCGCCCCCGGCCGTATAGCCCAGCGGCGTGAACTCAATCATCAGCACGAGGACGAGCAGCAGGCCGTAGAGCGGATAGGCGCCGCGGAACCACCATTTGGGGTGAACCATGGCGAGGCCCAGCATGGCGATCAGCATGACGCCGAAGCGGATCATCTGGTCCGCGGCCCAGGGCTGCCAGCGACCGCCGGCGATCGAATAGAGCATGGCCCCGCCGACGCCGGCGATCAGGCACAGCAGGCCAACGAGACGCCAGTCCAGTTCGGCGATCTTGGTCGAGAGGCGGTCGCGTTCGCCGGGGCGGGTCAGGGCGGAAGCGGTCATCGGCGCGGCTCCGACAGATAGGGGCGCGGGCCCGAGGTGGCGGTGGGCGCCGGCCGCGTGACCGGGGGCGGCGCGACTTCCGCCGCGGCGGGGCCCGTGACCTCGCCGCCGGGCCCCGTCCCGCCCTCGCCCTCGTCGACGCCGGCGGGCGCCACGGGCTCGGGCGGCAACGGACGCTCGATGCGGGCGCGCATGTCGGGATCCTTGAGCAGCACGGTCTTCATGATCTCGCGGGCCTTGGGCGCAGCGTCGGCCGCGCCGCCGGCCGGGGCGTGCTGAATGATCAGGGCGATGGCGTAGCGCGGCGCGTCATGCGGCGCGAAGGCGACGAACAGGGCGTGGTCGCGCCGGGTCCACTGGGCGTTGCGGGGGCCTCGCGACTCGCCGGGCTTGTAGTCGCGCGACTGGGCGGTGCCGGTTTTGCCCGCCATCTGGATATCGCCGAGGCCAAGCTGGGACGCGCGGTAGGCGGTGCCGGTGACGTCGTTGGCCACGGCCGCCATGCCGCCGCGGACGATGTCCAGATGCTCCTTGCTGAACGGCAGGTCGGGGAAGGCGGCCGCCGCCTCGCGTTCCTCGCCGCCGACCGACTTGACCAGGCGCGGCTGGACGGCCTTTCGGCCGTTGGCGAGGCGGGAGGTCATCACCGCCAGCTGCAGGGCGTTCACCTCGAGCGCCCCCTGCCCGATCGCCACCGAAAGGGTCTCACCCGGATACCAGGTGCCGTCGTCGTCCCAGCTGGTCGCTTCTGTGTAATCGCGCTTCCATTTGGTCGAGGGAACCGTGCCGTCGGACTGGCCGGCGATGCCGATCTCGTACACCTGGCCGAAGCCCAGGGCCTTTGCCGCCTGGGCGATCCGGTCCACGCCGGCCCGGTTGCACAGGTGATAGAAATAGGTGTCGCAGGAGTTCTTGATGGCGTTGTGCATGTCCATCGCGCCGTGGCCGCCGGCCCGCCAGCAGCGGAAGGTGCGGGCGCCGTAGCGATAGCCGCCGGTGCAGACCACCCGCTCGGTCGGGTCGATGCCGGCGTTGAGGAACGCCAGCGCGGAGGTCATCTTGAAGGTCGAGCCCGGCGGGAAGGTGCCGTAGATCGCCTTGTCCAGCAGCGGCAGGCGCTCGTAATCGCGCAGGGCGTTGTAGACGCTGGACGGCACGCCGCCGACGAACAGGTTAGGGTCGAACGACGGGGCCGAGACCATGCACAGGATGTCGCCGTTGCGGACATCCATGACCACGCAGCCGCCGGACTCCTCGCCATAGACCTCGAGCGCGCGGTTCTGCACGTCGGCGTCGAGGGTCAGCACAATGTCCTTGCCCGGAACGGCGGGCCTGGACCCGCCGATGTCCTCGGCCACGACGCGGCCGCGGGCGTCGACCTCGACCCGGTTGCCGCCGGCCTCGCCGCGCAGGTCGGCGTCGAAGGCCTTCTCGACCCCCTGCCGGCCGATGCGGAAGCCGGGGTTGTAGAGGATCTCCGGAACCTTTTCGCCGCGGTCCTGGATGGCCTTGATGTCGCGGTCGTTGGGCTTGGCGACATAGCCGATGACGTGGGCGAACGAGCCGCCGAACGGGTAGTAGCGGGCCTCGTTCATGTCGGCCATCACGCCGGGCAGCTCGTTGGCGTAGAGGTTGACGCGGGCGAACTCCTCCCAGCTCAGGTCGCTCTTGACCGGAACGGGGCTGAAGCGCGGGGCGGCGTTGACCTCGCGGATGATCGAGCGGCGGCGATCGAGGGTGTCGGGCAGCAGGCGGCCGAGCAGGTCGAGGGTCTGGTCCAGGTCCTTGGTCTCGTCGCGGACGACCAGCACGCGGAAACTGGGGCGGTTGCCGGCGATGACCACGCCGTTGCGGTCGAGGATGCGGCCGCGAGGCGGCGGCACGAGGCGGAAGTTGAACTGGTTGTTGGTGGCGAGGGTGGCGTATTCGCCCGCCTGGAAGACCTGCAGCTGGGCCAACCGGCCGGTCAGGGCCACGCCGCCGAGGGTGGTCAGCGCGCCCATCACGAAGGTGCGGCGCAGGAAGGAGCCCTGCCGCTCGTTGGTGTCCGCGAAGAAGATGTGCGGTTCCGAGCTCATCGGAACCTCACGTCGCCGTCCTCGAACCGTTCGATCAGCCGGTGCGCGAACGGGAACAGCAGCAGGGTCGGCAGGATCTGGAGGAAGACCGAGATCAGGCTGGCCGGGGTCGGGGCGATGAACAGCATGACCACATAGGCCAGCAGGAAGGCCAGGGCGCAGCAGGCGGCGTACCAGACGAACAGCACCGCCGTGTCCTGTCCCGCCAGGAAGCTGCGCGAGGCCAGGACGACGCTGTAGATGGCCAGGAAGGTCAGGCCCCAGAGGCCGAGCGGACCCCATGTCAGGATGTCGAGCACCAGCCCGAGGACGACGAGCACCGCCGGCGCCAGGACCGAGGGCCGGATCAGCGGCCAGGCGAAGGCCAGCACCATGGGGATGACTGGCTCGGGCAGGTGCAGGCCGAACAGCTCGACGGGTGTCTGGAGGACGATGGTGGCCGCGACGGCGATCAGGGCCGGATAGACGATCCACTGCATCGGTCCGACGACGCGGACCGCGACGGGGCGTCTCATTCGGTCCCTCCCGGCGTGGGCTGGGCTGACGGCGTGGGCTGGGCGGACAGCGTGGCCGGTGCGGCGGCCTCGCGCGCGGCGGTGCGGCGGGCGGCGGAGTCGGCGATGGCGGTGGTCTGGGCGGGGGTCGCCTCCGCCAGGGTGTCGAGCGCGGCCAGCGGCGGGGCGTTCAGATCGTCGGCGCCGATCAGCTGGCCGAAGTCCTCGAACAGCATGATGCGGACGTAGTCGATGGCCCCGCGGTCGCTGAACAGCTTGACCCGCCACGAACCGTCGATGCCCTTGGCGGCGACGCCGATCGGCACGCCGCGCGGGAAGCCGCCGCCGTCGCCGGAGGACAGGATGCGGTCGCCGACCTGGACCGAGCCGACCCCTCGCACAAACTCGAGCCGCGGATTGCCCGAGCCGTCGCCGGTCAGCAGGGCGCGGGCGTCGGTGCGGTCGACCAGCACGGGGGTGCGGCTGGCGACGTCGGTCAGCAGCAGCATGCGGCTGACGTTGTTCGAGGTTCCGACCACCCGGCCGACCAGGCCGTGCTCGTTGATCACCGGATTGCCGACCTTGACGCCCTTGGCAGCGCCGACGTCGAGCAGGCGGGCCTTGGAGAAGGGGCCGCGGGTGTCGGAGATGGAGCGGGCGGTGCGCATCTCGACCGGCGGCTCGGGCCGGATGCCGAGCATCGCCTCGTAGCGGGCGTTGACGTTCTTCAGGGCGATGGCCTGGTCGCGCCACGGCTGCAGTTCGGCCAGTTCGCGCTTGAGCCGGCGGTTCTCGGAGACGGCGAAGAAATAGCCGCCGACATAGTCGGAGGCGTGGCCGAACCAGCGGACCGGGGCCGCGAACACGCCGCCCACCGGGCCGGACACGCTTTCGACGCCGGCGCGCACCGGCTGGTAGGGGGAGTTCTGGGCCCGGGCGTCGCTGATCAGCAGCAGCACGCAGCCGACGGCGGCGACCACGACAGCGACCGCCGCGGTCCAGACCAGCGGCACCCTGATATTTTCGAACGGTCCGTCGCGAAACGCCACGGCGCGCCTTCCTGAAATGAGGGAATCAACGGGACGCCCCCCGCTGACATGTCAGCCTATCGCAAAATCCGGCCCGGTTGGGAACCGGCGGACGGCCCGTAATGACAGGGATTTGAGGCGGTCGTTCGACCTGAGCCGCAAACGCCGTGTCAGAGGGCCGAGTCGAGGACGCCCTTCATCCAGCGCGGATGCTCGAGCACGCGGCCGCAGCCGATGGCCACGCAGGACAGCGGATCGTCGGCCACCGACACCGGCAGGCCGGTGTGGTCGCGGATCTCGGCGTCCAGGCCGCGCAGCAGCGCGCCGCCGCCCGTCAGCATGATGCCCTTGTCGGCGATGTCGGCCGCCAGTTCCGGCGGGGTGGCTTCCAGCGCGACCTTCACGGCCTCGACGATCTGGGTGACCGGCTCGGCCAGGGCCTCGGCGGCCTGGCGCTCGGAGATGCGGACCTCCCGGGGCACGCCCTGCATCAGGTCGCGGCCCTTGACGTCGATCGACAGGCCCTCGCCGTCGGCGGGGATGCGGGCGGTGCCGATATCCTTCTTGATGCGCTCGGCGGTGGTCTCGCCGATCAGCAGGTTATGGTTGCGGCGCATGTAGGAGATGATCGCCTCGTCCATCTTGTCGCCGCCGACGCGGACCGAGCGCGAATAGACGATGCCCGACAGGGACAGCACGGCCACCTCGGTGGTGCCGCCGCCGATGTCGACGACCATCGAACCGGTCGGCTCATGGATCGGCAGGCCGGCGCCGATCGCGGCGGCCATCGGCTCATCGATCAGGCCGACGCGGCGGGCCGAGGCGTTGAGGCAGGAATCGTTGATGGCGCGGCGCTCGACGGCGGTGGCGCCCGACGGCACGCAGACGATGACCTTGGGGTTCACGAAGCCCTTGCGGTTATGCACCTTGCGGATGAAGTGCTTGATCATCTCCTCGGCGACTTCGAAGTCGGCGATGACCCCGTCGCGCATGGGACGGATGGCTTCCATGTGGCCCGGGGTGCGGCCCAGCATCTGCTTGGCCTCTATGCCCACGGCATGGACGATCTTGCGTCCCCCGACGTTCCTGAGCGCGACGACGGACGGCTCGTTCAGCACGATGCCCTTGCCCTTCATGTAGATCAGGGTGTTGGCGGTGCCGAGGTCGATGGCGATGTCGTTGGAGATCGCGCCGAAAATACTGTTGAACATGGTTTCGGGATACCGTTCGTTCGGGCCTGGAAAGGGCGTTCGCTGTCTCGATTCGCTTCGGCGACGCCCCGGCGGCGCGCATCCCCTGCACACCGCCTCCTGATCGTTATCGCCTGACCGACCGAAGGCCCGTTTGCCCTTGTGCGGAGGGGATTACAAGTCCCATGCGACGCGTCCGGCGCCCCCGCCCCCGGTATCCCCGGCTTGGCCGTTCACGTTCCCGTCAGCCAAGCTTGCCGTCGGCCTTGCCGCTAGTCCGGCGCGCCGGCCGCGCGTTCGCGCCGCTTGACCAGTTCGCGGACGCCCAGCATCAGGCCCAGCCAGACCACGGCGACGCCGGCGAGGATCAGCGAGGTCCACACCCCGTCGCCGCTGACCGCCGACACCACCGCCCCGCCGAAGAAGGCCACCAGAGCGGTCTTGGGCAACACGCCCAGCCCGCAGCCCAGCAGATAGGCCGGAAAGGCCGCGCGGGTCGCGCCGAAGGCCATGTTGACGACGATGAACGGCGCCGAGGGCACGTTGCGGATCATGAAGCTGGCGTAGAAGGCGTTCTTGCCGATGAAGCCCCGCAGCCTCCGCAGGGTGCGGCCGCCGTAACGGTCGAGCATCCGCGCCGTCGGGCCCCGCCCCAGCCAGTAGGTCACCCCGGCCGAGGCGATGGTCGCCACCCAGCTGTAGAGGAAGCCCATCCACGGCCCGAAGGCGACCACGCAGGCGGCGATCAGGATGAACTGTGGCGCGCCGATGAAGGCGGCGAGGATGAACAGCACGACCGTCGCGGCGAAGGCCCAGGGGCTGCCGGCGTAACCCTGGAGCCAGGCTTCGAGATTCTCCTCGGCCGCCAGACCCAGCTGGCTCTTGCCGATGGCCAGCAGGCCGACGGTGGCGCCGAGCAGCAGCGCCGTCGCCAGCAAGGTCCGCCAGCGGCGGCCTTCCATGTTGAGGATGAAGTCGAGAAGGCGACGCATGGACGGCGATTAGCATCCGGCGCGGGCGGCGGCGAGGGTCGCGGGAGCGGGCCGCAGCGAGGTTTGACTCATGCATATCTGCACGGTTATACGTCAACTCATAGCCAACGGGTTATCGATATCTCATGCCCACCGCCCCCGACATGCTCTTCCGAACGCTCGCCGATCCGACGCGTCGGGCCATCTTCGAGCGGCTGTGCCGCGAGGGAGAGCAGACGGTCGGGGCCCTGACGGCTCGCGCCGGGGTCTCGCAACCGGCCGTCTCCAAGCACCTCGGTGTTCTGAAGCAGGCCGGGCTGGTGCGCGATCGCCCGGCCGGTCGCCAGACCCACTACAGCGCGCAACTGGGCGCCCTCGCCCCGCTGATCGACTGGACCAGCGAGATGGCCGGGTTCTGGGAAACCCGGCTCGACCACCTCGAAGACCTGCTCAAAAGGATGGACCAATGACCGACGCCGCAACCGAAACCCACTCCGTCGTGGTCGAGCGGGAGATCCCGTTTCCGCCGGAGAAGCTGTGGCGCGCGCTGACCCAGCCGCAACTGATGGAGGAATGGCTGATGAAGAACGACTTCAAGCCGGTCGTCGGCCACGGCTTCAAGCTCAGGGGCGAATGGGGCGGCGTGCTGGATTGCGAGGTCCTGGCCGTCGAGCCGAACCGGACCCTGTCCTACACCTGGGATTTCGCGCACGACGATCCGGCCTATGCGCTGAAGAGCGTCGTGACCTTCACACTGACCCCCTCGGGCGCGGGCACCCATCTGCGCGTCGAGCAGGCGGGCTTCCGCCCCGACCAGAAGCAGGCCTTCGGCGGCGCCCACGCCGGCTGGCGGCAGTTCCTGGAAAACCTGGAGCAGTTGCTGGCGCGGGAAGACGATCCCGCCCGGTCGGTCTGAGAGGAGTCTCCCATGAACACCTGGATCCGGTCGTTTCACCGCTGGACGTCGATCGTCTTCGTCCTCGTGGTCGCCGCCATCTTCATCGCCCTGGGACTGGGAAAGCAGCCTGTCGAATGGGTGTATTTCCTGCCGCTGGCCCCGCTCGCCTTGCTTGCGCTCACCGGCCTGTACATGTTCGCCCTGCCCTATGCGGCCCGTTGGCGCGGGCCCGGACCGGAGTAAGGCCATGGCCGAGAAACCGAAGAAAGCCGCCAAACCGGCCCTGCTCTCGGGCGGCAACCCCCAGATCGCCAAAGGCTACGGCGACGCCCCCGTGCAGGCCTGGATCGCGGCCGCGCCAAGCTGGAAAGGCGACGTCGGGCGCCGCCTCGACACCCTGATCGAGCGCACGGTTCCGGGCGTGAAGAAGGCGGTCAAGTGGAACACGCCGCTGTACGGGGTCGAGGACGGGACCTGGTTCGCCAGCTTCCACGCCTTCGACCGCTATCTGAAGGTGGCCTTTTTCCGCGGCGCGGCGCTGGATCCCCTGCCCCCGGTCGGGTCGAAGCAGAAGGACGTGCGCTATTTCCACATCCACGAGGACGAGCCGGTCGACGAAGCCCAGCTCGCCGACTGGATTCGGCAGGCCAGCCGGTTGCCCGGCGAACGCATGTGAATGGGAGGAACGACAGCCATGAACAGGATGACCGCCGACGCGGCCGACAACGCCTCCGCGTCGCAACGGATCGACGCGAAGATCGCGGCCCTCGGGGACTGGCGCGGCGAAACCCTGGCCCGGATCCGCAAGATCATCCACCAGGCGGACCCCGAGGTGGTCGAGACGGTGAAATGGGGGCGCGTCCCGGTGTGGGAGCACGCCGGCATTCTCACCAAGGGCGAGACCTACAAGACCGCCGTGAAGATGACCTTCGCCAGGGGCGCCTCGCTGGAGGACCCGTCCGGCCTGTTCAACTCGAGCCTGGACGGAAACACCCGCCGCGCCATCGACTTCCATCAAGGCGACGTGATCGACGAAGAGGCCCTGAAGGCGCTGATCCGCGCCGCCGTGGCCCTGAACACGTCGAAGGACGTCTGAGGCGCGGCATTTGATCGTCCTTTCGCAACTGCGTAAGGATTGCGCCGCCGTTCCCGGGAGTCGCCATGTCCAGCCTGCAGTCCGCCGCCCTCGCCCGCGTCAAGCCGTCGGCCACCCTGGCGGTGACCGCCCGGGCGCGGGAGCTGAAGCGCGAGGGGCGTGACGTCATCGGCCTGGGCGCCGGCGAGCCGGACTTCGACACGCCCGACAACATCAAGGAAGCGGCGATCGCGGCGATCCGCCGGGGCGAGACCAAGTACACGGACGTCGACGGCATCCCCGAGCTGAAGGCGGCCGTGGCCGCCAAGTTCAAACGCGAGAACGGCCTCAGCTACGAGACCAGCCAGATCCACGTCGCCCCGGGCGGCAAGACGGTGATCTACAATGCGCTGGTGGCGACGCTGTCGCCCGGCGACGAGGTGATCGTGCCCGCGCCCTACTGGGTGTCGTATCCCGATATGGTGCTGCTGGCCGGCGGCGAACCGGTGACGGTGGTCGGGCACGAGGCGGACGGCTTCAAGCTGAGGCCCGAGGCGCTGGAGGCCGCGATCACGCCGCGGACGAAGTGGCTGATCCTCAACTCGCCGTCGAACCCGACCGGGGCCGCCTATAAAGGGGCGGAGCTGGAGGCGTTGGCCGCCGTGCTGCGCCGTCACCAGCAGGTGTGGGTGATGACCGACGACATGTACGAGCACCTGATCTACGGCGACTTCGACTACCGCACCATCGCCGAGGTGGCGCCGGATCTTTACGACCGGACGCTGACGGTGAACGGCGTGTCCAAGGCCTACGCCATGACCGGCTGGCGCATCGGCTACGGCGCGGGGCCCAAGCCGCTGATCGACCTGATGCGCAAAATGGCCGGGCAGACGACGTCGAACCCCTCGTCGATCAGCCAATGGGCGGCGGTCGAGGCGCTGAACGGGCCGCAGGACTTCATCGCTGAGCGGGCGAAGCATTTCGAGGCCCGCCGCGACCTGGTCGTGTCGATGCTCAACCAGGCGGCCGGCATCCGCTGCGCCACGCCGGAAGGCGCCTTCTACGTCTATCCGTCGATCGAGGGACTGATCGGCAAGACCACGGAAGGCGGCGCCGTGATCGACGGAGACGATACGTTCGCCGCCGAACTGCTGGACGCCGAGGGCGTGGCGGTGGTGCAGGGCTCGGCCTTCGGATTGAGCCCGTATTTCCGCATCAGCTACGCGACGTCCGAGACCGCGCTGGAGGAAGCCTGCCGGCGCATCCAGCGCTTCTGCGCGGGGCTGCGCTAGGCGTCCTACGCTCCTCTCCGCCGTCATCCTCGGGCTTGACCCGAGGATCAGACCGTCTGGTGCTCCGTGATACGGCGCATGGGCGCCGCCGGAGGGCCGCCCCCGTCGCACAGTTCGCCCCAACCTCTGATCCTCGGGTCAAGCCCGAGGATGACGGGCGTAAATGGGGTCGGACGTCAGGCCGCCCGGCTGACGGCGAAGTCGGCCAGCTGTTCCAGCGCCGAGCGCCAGTCGCTGGCCGGGAGCGACTTCAGCGCCTCCTGGGCGGCGGCGGCGTAGTCCCAGGCGGTGTCGAGGGTCGACCCGATGGCGCCCGTGCCGACGATCAGTTCGCGGGCGCGGCGGAAATCGTCGTCGGTCCGCTCGCCCTTGTTGATGGTGCGGTCCCAGAAGGCGTCCTCGCGGCCGCGCGTGCGAGCGGCGGCGAGCAGCAGGGGCATGGTCACCTTGCCCTCATGGAAGTCGTCGCCGGCGTTCTTGCCCAGGGTCGCAGAGGCGCCGCCGTAGTCGAGCGCGTCGTCGGCCAGCTGGAAGGCGATGCCGAGGTTGAGGCCGTAGGCGCGCAAGGCCTGCACCGCCGCCTCGCCCGCTCCGGCCCCGACCGCGCCGGCCTCGGCGGCGGCGGCGAACAGTTCGGCCGTCTTGGCCGAGATGATGCGCAGATAGGTGTCCTGGTCGAGGTTCAGGTCGTGGGCGCGGGTCAGCTGCAGGACCTCGCCCTCGGCGATGACGCTGGACGCGGTGGCGAGAATGCCGAGGGCCCGCATCTGGCCGGTCTCGACCATCAGCTCGAAGGCGCGGGCGAACAGGAAGTCGCCGACCAGCACGCTGGAGGGGGCGCCCCAGATCAGGTGGGCGGCGGTCTTGCCGCGGCGCAGGTTGGAGCCGTCGACGACGTCGTCGTGCAGCAGGGTGGCGGTGTGGATGAACTCGACCGCCGCGGCCAGCTTGCGCGAGGCCTCGATGTCGTCGGCCGGGCCGGACGCACGCGCCGCGGCCACGGTGAGCAGCGGGCGCAGACGCTTGCCGCCCGCGGAGACGAGGTGCTCGGCCAGCAGCGGAATCACCGGCACCTGCGACTGCATCCGTTCGATGATGAGGGCGTCGACCCTGACCATGTCGCGCTGCGCCAGCCGCACCAGCGGTTCTACGTCTCCCTTGGGACGGGATTGGGCGACGGTGACTGCGTCCAACGTAGAGCTCATGGGCACGGCGCGCGGGAGGATCGCGCCTGAAAATCCGCTCGCCGCTTGCAGGGCGACGACGCGGCGCACAATGGTGATCGGGCCATGAAGGGTCAAGCCACGTGACGGTCGCACCGTACGTTCCGCAGGGCGGAGACATCGTCGAGAACGCCTTGCTGGGCGGGCGCGTCCGGCTGCGTCAGCCGGCGCGGGGCTATCGCGCCGGCATGGACGCGGCCTTGCTGGCGGCCGCGACGGGCGCCGGATCGGGCGAGCGGGTGATCGAAGCGGGGTGCGGCGCGGGCGCGGTCCTGATGCAGGTGGCGGCCCGGGCGCCGGAGGTGCGCCTGACCGGCGTCGAGCGGGATTCGACCATGGCGGCGCTGGCCCGGGAGAATGCGGCGCTGAACGGGGTCGAGGCCGGGATCGTCGCCGCCGACGTGGCGGCGGGCTTCCGGGCGCTGGGGCTGGAGCCGTTCGACCGGGCGATCAGCAATCCGCCCTTCTTCGACGATCCGGGCGCGTTGCGGGCCCCGGCGGCGGGCAAGCACGGGGCGTGGATGGCCGACGACGGGCTGGCGGCGTGGACGGGGTTCCTGCTCAAGGCGGTGCGCGAGGGCGGGCGGATCGTGGTCATCCACCGCGCCGACCGGCTGGCCGACCTGCTGGCCTTGCTGGGCGAGAAGGCCGGGTCCTTCTCGGTGCGGCCGCTGCATCCCTATGCGGACGAACCGGCCAAGCGGGTGCTGGTGCAGGCGATCAAGACCGGCAAGGCGCCGCTGCGGCTGCTGCCGGCGCTGGTGCTGCACGACCGGTCCGGCGGCAAGCACACGGCCGAGGCGGAGGCGATCCTGCGCGGGGAAGCGGCCCTGCCCTTCTGATCCCCCGCCCCTTGCGCTAGACAGCCGCCATGTCCCTGCGCCCGCTGTTCGTCACCCAGGTCTATGAAGCGTCGCTGGCGGCCGCGCCGGGCTTTGCCGCCTTCAACACCGCCCTCGCCGATGCCTGCCGCATGCTGGCGGCCGAGGATCAGGCCGGGCGCGCCTGGTGCCGCGAGCACGGCTATCGCGGCTACACCTCCTACGGCTCGCTGGCCGACCTGCCGCACCGGATGCCCGAGTTCGCCGAGCTGAAGCGGCATCTGGACCGGCACGCCCTGCTCTATGCGAAGGCGCTGAACTTCGACCTGGCGCGCAAGCCGAGGCTGGACAGCCTGTGGGTCAACATCCTCAAGCCGGGCGGCGGCCACAGCGGCCACATCCATCCGCACGCCTTCCTGAGCGGCACCGTCTATGTCGAGGTTCCGGACGGGGCCTCGGCCCTGAAGCTTGAGGACCCGCGCCTCCCGATGATGATGGCTCGGCCGGCCGTCCATGCCGACGCGCCGGAGGCCGAACGCCCCTTCGTCTACCTCGCTCCGCAGGCCGGAACCGTGCTGATGTGGGAAAGCTGGCTGCGCCACGAGGTGCCGCCGAACGCCGCGAAGAGCGAGCGAATCTCGGTGAGCTTCAACTACGCCTGACCCTCGCGGCGCGGCCGGCCCGACCCGGCTAGTGCATCCCGGACTTCATCCGCTTCATCTCCTCGTGATCCGTGCGGATCGCGGCGCATTCGGATTCGATCAGGCGGCGCACATGGTCGGGCAGGTCGGGGTCCCGTGAGGCGCTCTCGAACTTCTCCTCGATGAAGCTCTCGCCCCGGTCGACCTCGGCGAGCACGCTCTCGTCATCACGGCCCATCACCTTGCCCTTCAGCTCGGTGAAAATGTTGTGCGCCTTGCCCATGGCGGACTGGTCGGTTTCCGGTTCGCCGCCGAAGCTGCGGACCTCGGACTGGAGACGGCGCGACAGCTCCTCGCGGGTGGAGGCCTTGCGCGCCAGCAGGGAACGGATCGGCGGGCTCTCGGCGCCTTCCGCCGCGTCGTGGTAGCCGTTGGCGCTGTCGAGGGTGGTCTCGATGAGGCTGTTGAGGACCTTGACGGCGTGATCCTGGTTTTGCACGGCACTCTCCTTTGGCAGGGGGAAAGCCGACAAACCGCTTCGAACGCCCGGACGTTCCCGGCGGGACGCGGGTATTTCCGTGTTCGCGCGCGCCCTTAGTCGAAACTGGCGGGCGAGGAGAACGACTTCGACGCGTCCAGCACGAACATCACCCACTGGTCGAGGTCGCTCACGCCGCAGCTGGTCAGCTGCATGACCGCGCCCGGGTCGTGACCGTTCATGGCCTGACCGGCCCCGGCCTCCGCGTCGCCATGCGTGGTTTTCTGGCACAGGCGGCCCGACCGGACGAAGAACGCTTCCGAACCCGGATGCCTGTGCACGGGAGTTTGGGCGCCGGGCGGGCCGCCGGCGCGGTTGAGCCGCAACACCCATGCCGACGCCTCCGGGAGAGGCACGGGTCCGATCTCGGCTTCAAGCCGCATGCCCGGCGTGCGTTCGCCTGGCGGACCAAGGGTGAAGCGCCACACCCGGCCGTCCGCCTCGCCTGTCAGGGACAGATGAGGATCGGCCGACCCGACCTCCGCCCCCGTTGGGGCCGTCTCCACGCGCCAATGAAGCGGGCCGGTGGGCAGGACGGCGACACGACGCTCAGCCACCAGGTCGACGCGGAAGGCGTTCGGCGCCGCGGGCGTCTGCGCCGACGCCGGGTGCGGCGTGAGCCCGCACAGCAGCCCCGCGCAAACGGCCGATATTCCGCGCACTTCCCAAAGATCCATGGTGACGCCTCTGTGTGACGCGCCACTGTATCATGCCCGCGCCGCCTTCAAACCGCCGCGCGCCGTCGCTAGACATTTGCCCTGACGGCGCGCGGTCGCTACATCCCGCGCCAACCTCCCCCCATTTCCGGACGACAGGGCGCACCGCACCTCATGGCGCAGCAATACATTTTCCAGATGCAGGGTCTGACCAAGACCTTTCCCGGCGGCAAGAAGATCTTCGAGAACATCTGGCTGAGCTTCTACAACGACGCCAAGATCGGCGTGGTCGGGGTCAACGGCTCGGGTAAATCCACCCTGCTGAAGATCATGGCCGGGCTGGACAGCGAATTCACCGGCGAGGCCAAAGCCGCCGAAGGCGTCAAGCGCGGCTATCTGGAGCAGGAGCCCCAGCTCGATCCGGCCCTGAACGTGCGCGAGAACGTCGAGGCCTGGTGCGAGGAGAAGCAGTGGGTCACCCGCTTCAACGCCATCGCTATGGAGATGGCCGAGAATTATTCCGACGAGCTGATGGAGGAGATGACCGCCCTCCAGGAGAAGATCGACGCCGGCGACGTCTGGGACATCGACAGCCGCATCGAGATGGCCATGGACGCCCTGCGCTGCCCGCCCGACGACTGGGAGGTGACCAACCTCTCGGGCGGCGAGAAGCGCCGCGTGGCGCTGGCCCGGCTCCTGCTGTCCAAGCCGGACATGCTGCTGCTCGACGAACCGACCAACCACCTCGACGCCGAGTCGGTGGCGTGGCTGCAGCACCACCTCGAGAACTTCCCCGGCTGCGTCATCCTGGTGACCCCCGACCGCTACTTCCTCGATCTCGTCACCAAGTGGACGCTGGAGCTGGACCGCGGCAAGGGCCACCCGCACGAGGGCAACTACTCCAGCTGGCTGGAGGCCAAGACCAAGCGCGTCGTGCAGGAGCAGTCGGAATCCGAAGCCCGCCAGCGCGCCCTGACCCGCGAACTGGAGTGGGTCCGCTCGGGCGCCAAGGCCCGTCAGGCCAAGTCCAAGGCCCGTCTGGCCGCCTATGAGCGGATGGTCGACGAGCAGGAGAGCATGCGCGGGGCCCAGACCCACGCCGTCATCCAGATTCCGCCCGGCCCGCGCCTCGGCAACCTCGTGCTGGAGGCCGAGGGGCTGGAGAAGTCCTACGGCGACAAGCTGCTGTTCAAGGACCTGACCTTCAAGCTGCCGCCGAACGGCATCGTCGGCGTCATCGGTCCGAACGGGGCGGGCAAGTCGACCCTGTTCCGCCTGATCACCGGCCAGGAGCAGCCGGACGCCGGCTCGATCCGCGTCGGCGAGACGGTCAAGCTGGCCTATGTCGACCAGAGCCGCGACGACCTGAAGCCGGACGAGACCATCTGGCAGGCCATCTCGGGCGGCACCGACGTGATGATGGTCGGCAAACGCGAGATCAATACCCGCGCCTATGTCGGCAGCTTCAACTTCAAGGGCGGCGACCAGCAGAAGAAGGTCGGTCAGCTGTCGGGGGGTGAGCGCAACCGCGTGCACCTGGCCAAGACCCTGGCCACCGGCGGCAACCTGCTGCTGCTCGACGAACCGACCAACGACCTGGACATCGAGACGCTGCAGAACCTCGAGGAGGCCCTGGAAGGTTTCGCCGGCTGCGCCGTGGTCATCTCCCACGACCGCTGGTT
>JACPDR010000002.1 GCA_016183935.1 Caulobacterales bacterium | reverse complement strand
CGACGTCATCGTGCCCGACCCGGCCTTCCTCGAGGGCGAGACCATCCGCGGCATCGTCCTGACCCATGCCCACGAGGACCATATCGGCGCCCCCGGCTGGCTGTGGTCGCGCATGAAGGCGCCGCTCTACGCCACACCGTTCACCGCCTTCCTGATCCGCGAGAAGCTGCGCGAGGCCGGCATTCTGGACCAGGTCGAGATCATCGAGGTTCCGCTGGGCGGCACGGTCGATCTCGGCCCGTTCACGGTCGACTTCATCACCATGACCCATTCGATCGCCGAGCCGAACGGACTGGCGATCAAGACGCCGCTGGGCACGGTGCTGCACACCGGCGACTGGAAGATCGACGACGATCCGATCGTCGGCGGGGTCACCGACGCCGGCGCCATCAGCCGCCTCGGCGACGAGGGCGTGCTGGCCATGGTCTGCGATTCCACCAACGTCTTCGTCGAGGGCGTGGCGGGGTCCGAGGGCACGGTGCGCGACGCCCTGGCCGAGCTGATCGGCGGGCTGAAGGGCCGGATCGCCGTCGGCTGCTTCGCCTCGAACGTGGCGCGCATGGACAGCGTGATCCGCGCGGCCGAGGCCGCCGGGCGGCGCGTATCGCTGGCGGGCCGGTCGATGCACCGCATCACCTCCGCCGCCAAGTCCGTCGGCATGATGCAGGACATCAAGCCCTTCCTGTCGGAACAGGAGGCCCGCGTCTGGCCGGCCGACGAGATCCTGTACCTGTGCACCGGCAGTCAGGGCGAAGCCCGCGCCGCCCTGTCGCGCGTGGCCGAGGGCACCCATCCCTACATCAAGCTCAGCAAGGGCGATCACTGCATCTTCTCGTCGCGGGTCATCCCGGGCAACGAGCTGTCGATCGGCCGTCTGCAGGACAAGCTGACCGACCGCGGCGTGCGCATCTACACCGAGAAGGACCACCCCGGCATCCACGTCTCCGGGCACCCGTGCCGGGAGGAGCTGCGCCAGATGTACGCCTGGGCCCGGCCGAAGATCGCCGTCCCGACCCACGGCATGCGCCGCCATCTGGCCGAGCACGCCAACCTGGCCAAGGACATCGGCGTGCCGGAGACGGTGACGCCGCGCAACGGCGACATGGTGCGTCTCGCGCCCGGACCCGCCGCGATCATCGACGAGGTGCCGAGCGGCCGGCTGTACGTCGACGGCGGCCGTCTGGTCACCGAACAGGGCGAGGCCCTGCACGAGCGCCGTCACGCCTCGACCAACGGCGTGCTGATCGTCAGCTTCGCCATGGACCGGCGCGGTAAGATCGTCAGCGACATCGACGTGCGCGCCATCGGCCTGCCGGGCGACGCGGAATCGCCGCTGGGCGACGCCCTCGACGATCTGGCCGAACGGGCCGAGGCGGCGGTGATGAAGCTGAAGGGCGAGGCGCTGCAGGACGAGATGGTCATCGAACAGGCCGTGTCGCGGGCGCTCAAGAAGGCCAGCCAGCAGATCTGGGACCGCCGCCCCATCGTCGAGACGGTCATCCTGAGGCTGTAATCGGGGCAGTGAGGCCTTTGAACCCACGGCGGGGCTTCCTATAAGGAGCCGATTCCTCCGCCCAAGGACGTCCCATGCCCGCCGCCCCGCCCGAGTTCCGCTACAAGCGCGTCCTGCTGAAGGTCTCCGGCGAGGTGCTGATGGGCGATCAGCCCTACGGCATCGACATGAAGACGGTGGCCACCGTGGCCGAGGCCGTGGCCCAGGTGGCGCGCGAGGGCGTCGAGATCTGCCTCGTCATCGGCGGCGGCAACATCTTCCGCGGGCTGAGCAAGGCCGCCGGGGACATGGAGCGCGCCACCGCCGACTACATGGGCATGCTGGCCACGGTCATGAACGCCCTGGCCATGCAGGCGGCGCTGGAGAAAATCGGCGTCCAGACGCGGGTGCAGAGCGCCCTGACCATGAACGCCGTGGCCGAGCCCTATGTGCGCCGCCGGGCCTTGCGCCATCTCGAGAAGGGAAGGGTGGTGATCTTCGCCGCCGGCGTCGGCGCGCCCTTCTTCACCACCGACTCGGGCGCCGCCCTGCGGGCCGCCGAAATGGGCTGCGACGCCCTGTTGAAGGGCACCAGCGTCGACGGCGTCTATACCGCGGACCCCAAGAAGGATCCGACGGCGACCCGCTACGACACCCTGACCTATCACGACGTGCTGGCGAAGGACCTCAAGGTCATGGACGCTTCGGCCATCGCCCTGATGCGTGACTCGGGCATTCCGATCGTGGTCTTCTCGATCCGCGAGGACGGCTCGTTGCGCAAGACCCTGACCGGCGAGGGGACCTTCACGGTGATCACCTCAAAAGCTAAATCAGCCTGACAAGCCATTAAAGAACGAGAGAAAAGACCATGGCCAAGCCTGATCTCAAGACCTACCGCGACCGGATGGACAGGGCGGTCACCGCGCTGAAGGAAGAGTTCTCCGGCCTGCGCACCGGTCGGGCCAACGCCGGCCTGCTGGAGCCGGTCCAGGTCGAGGCCTACGGCTCGATGTCGCCGCTTCACTCGGTCGCCGCGATCAGCGTGCCTGAGCCGCGCATGATCTCGGTCAGCGTCTGGGACAAGAGCATGGTCACGCCGGTCGAGAAGGCCATCCGCGCCGCCGGCCTGGGCCTCAATCCGATCGTCGACGGCCAGACCCTGCGCATCCCGGTCCCGCCTCTGACCGAGGAGCGCCGCAAGGATCTGGCCAAGCTGGCCGGGAAATACGCCGAGCAGCAGAAGATCGCCGTCCGCAACGTCCGCCGCGACGCCAACGACGATCTCAAGAAGGCCGAGAAGGCCTCGGAGATCAGCCAGGACGAGCAGAAGAAGATGGAAGCCGAGGTCCAGAAGGACACCGACGCCGCCATCAAGCGGATCGACGAGACCTTGAAGGCCAAGGAAGTTGAGATCATGCAGGTTTGACGGCGCGTTTTGCCGTAGGATACGCGCCGGTCATGCCCGTCGAACCCCCCGAGTCCCCGCCCGCGTCTGAAGGGCCCCGCCACGTCGCCCTGATCATGGACGGCAATGGGCGCTGGGCGCAGGCGCGCGGCCTTCCGCGGGCCATCGGCCATCGGGAGGGCGTGCAGGCGCTGAAGCGCACGGTGCAGGCCGCGCCGGCCCTCGGCATCCGCTGCCTGACCGTATTCGGCTTCTCGACCGAGAACTGGCGCCGGCCGGCCGAGGAAGTCTCCGATCTGATGGGACTGGTCCGCTCCTATGTCGCCAGCGACCTGAAGCGGCTGGAGCGCGAGGGCGTCCGGGTTCGCGTGCTGGGCAGCCGGGCCGGCCTGCCCGCCGACATCGTCGCCATCATCGAGCGGGCCGAGGAGACGACCGCCCACAACGACAAATTCCTGCTGCAGGTGGCGTTCAACTACGGCGGCCGCGCCGACATCGTCGACGCCGCGCGGCGCTATGCGGATCGGGTGCTCGCCGGCGAGGCCGTCGGCCCGCTGGACGAGGAAACGCTGGGGCAGGGGCTGTCGACCGCCGGCGGTCCGCCGGTCGACGTCATCGTCCGCACCTCCGGCGAGCAGCGGCTGTCCAACTTCCTGCTGTGGGAAGCCGCCTACGCCGAACTCGTCTTCCAGAACGTGCTGTGGCCGGATTACGGCCCGAAAGCGCTGGCCGACGTCGTCGAACAATACCGCAACCGTGACCGGCGCTTCGGGGGCTTGTCGGCCACCCCGGCGCTCGCGGCCTGCTGATGGCGGTTCGGGCCGGTGACATAGGCCTCAGGGCCGCGTCGGCCGTGGTGCTGGCTCCGGCGGCGGTCCTCGCCATCTGGGCCGGCGGCCTGTGGTTCCTCGCCCTGATGTTGCTGGCCTGCGCGCTGCTGGCGATCGAGTGGGCGATGATGAGCGCCGCGCCGGCCTGGCGGGTCATGGCCGGGGCTGTCGCCTTCGGCCTGTTCGCGGCGGTGATCTCGGCTCATGTCGAGCAGCTGTCGCTGGCCCTGGTGATGCTGGTCTTCTGCGCCGCCGCCGCCGGCCTGTTCGCACGCAGCCGCGGCCAGGAGGCGCTGGATGCGGCCTATGGCGTCCTCTATCTCGGCTGGCCGGCGGTGCTGCTGATCTGGCTCCGCAACGGAACCGAAGCCAGCGGTCTGGCGTGGACCGTCTCGGCCTTCATTATCGCCTGGGCCTCGGACATCATGGCCTATCTGGTCGGCAGCCTGATCGGCGGACGAAAGCTGTGGCCGCGCTTCTCGCCCAACAAGACCTGGTCCGGCTTCATCGGCGGACTGGCGGCCGGGACCGCGGCCGGCGTGCTGCTGGCGACCTTCCTCGACATGGGCATCGGACCCGTCTGGGGCGGGGTGCTGGGTCTCGGGGCGGCGCTGGCCACCATGGCCGGCGATCTCTGGGAATCAGCCCTCAAGCGGCGCTACGGCGTCAAGGACGCGGGCAAGCTGATCCCGGGCCACGGCGGCCTGCTGGATCGGGTCGACGGGCTGATGTTCGCCGTCGTCGTGGTGGCGTGCGGCCGTCTGCTGTTCGTGCTGTTCGGGGCGGGGTCATGATCCGGCGCCGCGTCACCGTCCTGGGTTCCACCGGATCGGTCGGCTCCTCGACGCTGGAGCTGATGGACCAGGCCGAGGCGGCCGGGACCGGAGCGTTCGAGGTCGAGGCCCTGACCGGCGGCGCCAATATCGCGCGGCTGGTCGAACAGGCCCGGCGCTGGAAGCCGAAACTGGCGGTCACGGCCGATCCGGCCCGTCTCGACGAATTGCGGCAGGCGCTGGCCGGAACCGGGGTCGAGGCCGCGGCGGGGGAGGGGGCTGTGATCGAGGCCGCCGCCCGGCCCGTGGACTGGGTCATGGCCGCCATTGTCGGCGCGGCGGGCCTGCGCTCCGCCTGGGCGGCGGCCGACACCGGCGCGACCCTGGCGCTGGCCAACAAGGAGAGCCTCGTCTGCTGCGGTCCGGCCCTGCTCGAGCGCGTGCGCCGGGCGGGCGGGAGCGTGATTCCGGTCGATTCCGAGCATTCGGCCATCTTCCAGGTGTTCCCGCATCACGCCCCGCACCAGGTCCGGAAGCTGGTCCTGACCGCGTCCGGCGGACCGTTCCGGGGCATGCCGCGCGAGTCGCTGGCCGACATCACCCCTGAACAGGCGGTGGCCCACCCCAACTGGAGCATGGGCGCCAAGATCTCGGTCGACAGCGCCACCATGGCCAACAAGGGGCTGGAGGCGATCGAGGCGGCCTATCTGTTCGACATGCCGGCCGACCGCATCGACGTGGTCGTACATCCCGAATCGATCATCCACAGCCTCGTCGAATACGTCGACGGCTCGACCCTGGCCCAGTTGGGCCCGCCGGACATGAAGACGCCGATCGCCTGCGCCCTGGCCTGGCCGGAACGGATCGCCTGGCCGGCGCCCCGGCTGGACCTCCCGGCGTTGGGCCGGCTGACCTTCGAGGCGCCGGACGAGGCGCAATTTCCCGCCCTCGGACTGGCCCGGCAGGCGCTTCGGGCGGGCGGTTCGGCGCCCATCGTGTTCAACGCGGCCAACGAGGTCGCGGCCCTGGCGTTTCTTGACCGCCGGCTGGGCTTTCTCAATATTGCCGCAGTCGTCGCCGACACCTTGTCGCGCGTAACGGCGTCGGGGGTGGATTCCGGTTCCCGCAACGCCTGCGATGCGGCTCTGGCCGTGGATGCGCAGGCGCGGCGAGAGGCGGAGTCGATCGTCCGGGGTCTGGCCGCGGCGGCCTGAACGGCGGAGGATATCATATCGGCATGACGGGCTTCCTGGGCCAGGCGCTGCTCTACATCGTGCCGTTCCTGCTGGTGCTGACGTTCATCGTCACCATCCATGAGCTGGGCCACTTCCTTGTCGCGCGCGCCTTCGGCGTGAAGATCGACCGGTTCTCGGTCGGCTTCGGCAAGACCATCTTCGGCCGGACCGACCGCCACGGCACGGAATGGCGGATGGCCTGGCTGCCGCTGGGCGGCTACGTCAAATTCTCGGGCGACCTCGACGCCTCCAGCGTGCCGGACCAGGCGGGGCTGGACGAACTGCGCCAGCGCGTCATCGCCGAGAACGGCCCCGGCGCCGAGCGCGACTATTTCCATTTCAAGCCGATCTGGCAGCGCGCCCTGATCGTGGCGGCCGGACCGGCGGCCAACTTCGTCCTGGCCATGGTGTTGTTCACCGTCCTGTTCAGCGTGATCGGCGAGCGGACCTTCGCGCCCCGGGTGGCCACCGTCAGCGAAGGCACGCCCGCGGCGGCCGCTGGCTTCCGCCCCGGCGACCTGATCGTGGCCGTCAACGGCCGGCCGGTCGAGGACGGCGCCGAGGTCACCCGCCTCGTGATGATGAGCGCCGGCGATCCCCTGACCTTCAGCGTCCAGCGGGCGGACGGTCCGGTGACCCTGACCGCGACCCCGGTGCGCCGCCTCGAGAACGACGAACTCGCCGGCCGCGTACGTATCGCCCGCATCGGCCTGGGACTGGGCCCGCTCGTCAGCGCGGACTACCGGTTCCGCCGGCTGAATCCTGTCGAAGCCGCCGGCAAGGGCGTTGAAATGATCGGCGCCACCGTTGGCACGACGGCGACCTACATCGGCCGCATCTTCATCGGCAAGGAATCGGGCGATCTGCTCAACGGCCCGATCGGCATCGCCAAGGCGGCCGGCGGCGTGACCCGGCTGGCGGTCGAGGCCAATCCCGATCCCGGTCTGATGGCCGCCAACCTGGCGCTGACCTTCCTCAGCTTCGCGGCCCTGGTGTCGATCGGCATCGGCATCGTGAACCTGTTGCCGATACCCGTTCTCGACGGCGGCCACCTTCTGTTCTACGGCTATGAAGCTGTGGCGCGCAGGCCAGTCCCCGCGCACGTTCAGGAAGTCGGCTACCGCGTCGGTCTTGCTTTGCTGGCGGGATTGATGTTGTTCGCCACCTGGAACGACCTGCAGAAGCTGAGCCTGTTCAAATTCCTCGGCGGGCTCGCTTGATGAGCCGACGCCAGCCCCCGATGGTTTCCCGCATGATCCAACAAGACGCGTCCGCCCTTCGTTTCGCTCGTGGCCTGAGCCCGAGCCTGCTGGCCCTCGTGGTCGCCGCCGGTCTGACCGGCCCGGCCCTGGCCCAGACAGCGCCAGCGGCCGAGCCGACCATCGTGATCCAGCCGCAGGAGGCGCCGCCTCCGGCCGAGGTGCAGCGCGTGCAGGTCAACCGCATCCTGGTGCGTGGCAACCAGCGCATCGACCAGACCACGATCCTGTCCTACCTGCCCATCCAGCCCGGCGACACGGTCGACCCGGCGGTTCTGGACGTGGCCGTCCGCACCCTCGACCGCACCCGCCTTTTCGCCGACATCCAGCTGGGCATCCAGCCGAACGGCGACCTGATCGTCGAGATCGTCGAGAATCCGATCATCAACCAGGTGGTGTTCGAGGGGAACGGCGCGATCAGCGAGGACAAGCTGCGCGAGGAGGTCACCCTGGCGCCCCGCGGCATCTACACCCGCGCCCGGGTCCAGGAGGATGTCGGCAAGATCGTCGAGCTGTACCGCCTGTCCGGCCGCATCTCGGCCACCGTCACGCCCAAGCTGGTTCAGCTCGACCAGAACCGCGTCGATGTCGTCTTCGAGATCGACGAAGGCCCCGAGACCGGCGTCCGGGCGATCACCTTCCTCGGCAACACCGCCTTCTCGGACGGCGATCTGCAGGAGGTCATGGTCACCAAGCGGTCGGAGTGGTGGCGTCTGTTCGGCTCGAACGACAACTACGACCCCAACCGCCTCGATTACGACCGGGAACAGCTGCGGAAATTCTACACCAACCGCGGCTACTATGATTTCCGGGTGCTCTCGGCCATCGCCGAACTGGCCCCCGACGACAGCGCCTTCGGCATCACCATCACCCTGGACGAGGGCGACCGCTACAACTTCGGCGAGGTCAAGGTGGTCACCGAGAACGACCGCCTGAACCCGGACTTCCTCCAGCGCCTGCTGCCGGTCCGGTCGGGCCAGCTGTACGAGAGCGACAAGATCGAATCGGCCGTCGACGCCCTGACCTTCGCGGCCGGATCGGCGGGCTACGCCTTCGTCGAGATCGATCCGACCTACCAGGCCAATCCCGAGACCGACACCGTCGACGTCACCTTCAACGTCCGCGAGGGCCAGCGCGTCTACGTCGACCGCATCAACGTCATCGGCAACACCCGCACCCTGGACAACGTCATCCGCCGCGAGATGATGCTGACCGAGGGCGACGCCTTCAACCGGACCCTGCTGGAGCGCTCGCGCAACAATCTGCGCGCCCTGGGCTTCTTCAAGGACGTGACCGTCGAGGAAGCGCGGGGGTCCGCCCCCGATCGCTCCGTCGTCAACGTCACGGTCACTGAACAGCCGACCGGCGAACTGTCCGTCGGGGCCGGCTTCAGCTCCGTCGACTCCTTCGTCGTCAACCTGGGCATCACCGAGCGGAACTTCCGCGGCCGCGGCCAGAACGTCGTCGCCCGCGTCGAATGGGGCTCGCTGCGCCAGCAGATCGACTTCCGCTTCACCGAGCCGAGATTCCTCGGCCGCGACCTGCGGGCCGGTTTCGACGCCTTCCACTCGCGCTACGACCTGAGCGAATATTCGTCGTACGACTACCGCTCGACGGGCGGCGGCGTGCGCCTGTCCTATCCGCTGAACGCCTACACCCTGCTCAGCACCCGCTACTTCCTGAAGTCCGACGAGATCATCGTCCCGTTCAACTTCTGCAACACCGGCGGCACGGGTTCGAACGCGCTCTGCGACCAGGTCGGGTCTTTCCTGAACTCGTCGGCCGGATACACGTTGTTCGTCGATCGCAGGAACGATCCGGTTCGGCCGACCCGTGGCTGGACCGGACGTCTCATCCAGGACTTCGCCGGCCTCGGCGGCGATGTGAACTACGTGAAGACCGAAGCCGAAATCTCGGCCTACTGGGGCATCACGCCGAACTGGGTCGTCTCCACCTCGGCATCGACCGGCTATGTGGCCGGCTGGGGCGGCGATCCGATCCGGATCAACGACCGCTTCTTCAAGGGCGGCAACAGCTTCCGCGGCTTCGAGACGGCGGGCATCGGCCCGCGCGACCTGAACACGACCGACGCCCTCGGCGGTAATTTCTACGCTATCGGCACGCTCGAGCTCACCGTCCCGAACGGCTTGCCGGAAGAATACGGCATCCGCACCTCCCTGTTCACCGACGTCGGCACCGTCGGCGCCCTGGACGAGCGCTACACCGTGAACCCGGACGGCACGCCCAGCACCCGCATCGTCGACGACCTGGAGCTGCGCGCCTCGGCCGGCCTCAGCATCCACTGGCGCTCGCCCATGGGGCCGATCCGCTTCGATCTCAGCAAAATTCTCGGCAAGGAAGACTACGACAAGACCGAGACCTTCCGCTTCTCGACTTCAACCCAGTTCTAACCGACGGGCCTTCGGCCCGCTCAAAGGCATCATGATGAAAACCCTCGCTTTCGGCGCCTTCGCCCTCGCCATGCTGGCCGGCTCGGCCGCGGCCGCCCAGGACCAGAATTTCGGACCCGCCATTCCCGGCGTCTGCGTCTACCACCACGACCGCCTGCTGGCCCAATCGACCGCCGGCCAGTCCGTCCAGACGGGCATGCAGCGCCTGCAACAGGAAGTGCAGACCGAGCTGGGCCCCTACGAACAGTACATCCAGACGGAAAGCCAGCGGCTGCAGCAGGGCCGCGGCACCATCCCGCAGGCCGAGTTCGCCACCGCCGAACAGGCGCTGGCGACCCGCTACCAGGAAGCCCGCAACCTGGCCCAGACCCGCGAAGGCGAACTGCGCTACACCCAGGCGATGCAGCTCCAGCAGATCTCCCAGGCGGCCGATCCGATCATCCTGGCGCTCTACACCGAGCGCGGCTGCGGCATCCTGATCTCGCGGGACACGGTCCTCCGGGTGAACCCCTCGATGGATCTCACCGAGGCGGCGATCCAGCGCGTCAACGCGGCCCTGCCGTCGCTGTCGTTCAGCCGCATGCCGGTCCCGGCCCAGCAACCGGCCCAGTAATATGGGCCGAGGCCCCGATGCGCGCTTCTTCGAGCAGCTGCCGGCCCTGACGGTCGGCGAGCTTGCGGGACGGATCGGGGGCGAACTTTCGCGTGGCGGGGACCGTAGGGTCTCCGCCGTCGCGCCTCTGGCGACCGCCGGCGCCGACGACGTCGCCTTTCTCGGCGACCGCAAATTCCTGACGGCGCTGGCCGGCACCGCCGCCGGCTGCGTCATCGTCCCGGCCTCCGCCGTCGAGGCGGCTCCCGCCGACGCCGCCGTCATCGTCTCGAGCGAGAGCCAGGCCGCCTGGGCCCGCGCCTCGCTGCTGTTCCACCGTCCGGTTCCGTTGGTCAGCGCCGCCGCCGCCGCTGACGTCATCGAGGACGACACGGTCGTGCTCGCGCCGGGCGTGGTGCTGGGGCAGGGCGCCCGCGTCGGCCGCGGCACCCGCATCGGCGCCAACACCGTCGTCGGTCCCGGCGTCCAGAGCGGCCGGGACTGCGTCATAGGTTCGAACGTCAGTCTCGGCTTCGCTCTGATCGGCGACCGCGTCCGCCTGCTGTCGGGCGCGCGGATCGGCGAGCCGGGCTTCGGCGCCGCCGGATCACGCACCGGACCCGTCGACGTGCCCCAGTTGGGCCGGGTTATCCTGCAGGACGGCGTCAGCGTCGGGGCGAACTCCTGCATCGACCGCGGGGCCTATGACGACACGGTCGTCGGCGAGAACACCAAGATCGATAACCTGGTCATGATCGGCCACAACTGCGTGATCGGCCGCAACTGCCTGATGGCGGCCAACACCGGCATTTCCGGGTCGGTCACCGTCGGCGACGGCGTCATTTTCGGCGGCAAGGCGGGCGTCGGCGACCACCTGGCCATCGGCGAGGGCGCGCGCGTGGCCGCCGGCGCCGGCGTGCTGCAGGACATTCCCGCGGGTGAGACCTGGTCCGGCTATCCCGCGAAACCGCTTCGACAGTTCTTGCGCGAAACGATCTGGCTCGCCAAACAGGCGAGCGGAAAGGCACGCGCAGGGAAGGCCGGGAATGAGTGACCAAACGGGAGCCGGGGGGACGATCGACTACGCCGAGGTGATGCGACGCCTGCCGCACCGCTATCCGTTCCTGCTCGTCGACAGGGCCGAGGACTTCGTGTCCGGGACCTCGATCACCGGCGTCAAGAACGTCACCCACAACGAGCCCTATTTCCCCGGCCACTTCCCGATCGATCCGGTCATGCCGGGCGTGATGATCGTCGAGGCCATGGCCCAGACCGGCGCGCTGATGATGTCCAAGACCATGGACGTCGAGGTCGACGGCAAGATCATCATGTTCATGTCGATCGACGGCGTCCGCTTCCGCAAGCCGGCCCGGCCCGGCGACCAGCTGCGCATGAAGGTGGTGGTGACGAAGCAGCGCGGCGACATCTTCAAGTTCCGGGGCGAGACCTTCATCGACGGCAAACTGGCCGCCGAGGCCGACTTCGCCGCCATGGTGGTCACCGTCGATCAACCGGTCACGCCGTGAGCATCCATCCGACCGCCCTCGTCGACGCCGGGTCGCAACTCGCGGACGGCGTCGAGATCGGCCCGTGGTGCATTGTCGGCCCCGGCGTGGTCCTGCACGAGGACGTGCGGCTGGTCAGCCACGTCGTGGTCCAGCAGGACACGACGGTCGGCGCCCGCACCGTCATGCACCCGTTCGCGGTCATCGGCGGCGATCCGCAGCATGGCGGCTACAAGGGCGAGACGGTCCGGCTGGAGATCGGCGAGGACTGCCTGATCCGCGAGCATTCCACCTTCAACCGCGGCACGCCGCAGGGCGGGGGCGTGACCCGCGTCGGCTCCCACAATCTGTTCATGACCGGCGCCCACGTCGGCCATGACGCCGTGGTGGGAAACAATGTCACCTTCGCCAACCAGGCCACCCTGGGCGGGCATGCCCGGATCGGAGACCGGGTCTTCCTGGGCGGGCTTTGCGCGGTGCACCAGTTCGGACGGGTCGGGCAGGGGGCCATCGTCGGCGGGCTGGCGGCGGTGACCCGCGACGTCATCCCCTACGGCTCGGCCTGGGGCAATCACGCGCAACTCCACGGCCTCAACCTGGTCGGCCTGAAGCGCAAGGGATACGGGAAGGACGCCATCCGTCGGATGCTCGCGGCCTATCGCGACCTGTTCGAGGAGCAAGGGACGTTCGCCGGCCGCGTCGACGCCGTGGCGGCCGACTACGCGGACCTCCCCGAAATCATGGAGATCGTCGCGTTCATCCGTGAGGACGGCAAACGTCCGCTGTGCCTGCCCGGCGAATGAGCAAACTGGGCCTGATCGCGGGCGGAGGGGCCCTGCCGCTGTCCGTCGCCGCCCGTTGCGAGGCCGAGGGGCGGCCGGTGTTCGTGGTCCGGCTCGCTGGGTTCGCCGACCCGCATCTGGCCCGCTATCCGGGCGTGGACGCGGGCATGGCCGAAATCGGCCGTGTGCTCTCGGCGCTGAAGAAGGCGGGCTGCGACGCCGTCTGCTTCGCCGGCACGGTCAGCCGCCCGGACTTCAAGAGCCTGAAACCCGACTTTAGGGGCGCCACCCTGCTGCCCGGCATCGTCGCCGCGGCGACCAAGGGTGACGACGCCCTGCTGCGCAAGATTCTCTCGGTGTTCGAGGCCGAGGGCTACGCCATCCAGGGCGCCGACGACATCCTCGGCGGCGAGACTATGCCCGCGGGCGCGCTCGGCGCGATCACGCCGACGCCGGAACAGCTGCAGGACTTGAAGAAAGCCCTTCATGTCGCGGAAAAGGCCGGAGAGCTTGACATTGGTCAGGGCGCGGTCGTCTGCGATGGCCTGGTGCTCGCTGTCGAGGCCCAGGAGGGCACCGACGCCATGCTGGCCCGGGTCGCCGGCCTGCCCGCCGACCTGCGCGGCTCGGCGGCCGGTCGCAAGGGCGCGCTCGGCAAGGCGCCCAAGCCGATCCAGGACCTGCGCGTCGACATGCCCGTGATGGGCGCCCGGACCATCGAACTCGCCGCCGCCGCCGGGCTGGCCGGGGTCGGTGGCGTGGCGGGGCAGCTGATCCTCATCGACCACCCGGCCATTGTCGAGGCCGCCGACAGGCTGGGCCTGTTCGTCTGGGGAGAGACCCGGTGAGCCGCGCCCTGAAGGTCATGCTCGTCGCCGCCGAGGCTTCGGGCGACGCGCTCGGGGCGGGGCTGGCGCGCGCGCTCAGGGCCCGGCTGGGCAAGGACGTTGTCTTCGTCGGCGTCGGCGGTCCGAAGATGGCCGAGGAGGGCGTGGCCAGCCCGTTCGACATCGCCGACCTGTCGGTCCTCGGCTGGCTGGAGGGCCTCAAGGCCTATGGCGTGGTCAAACGGCGGGTGGCCGACACCGTGGCTCTGGCCCGCGCCGAACGGCCCGACGCGGTGGTCCTGATCGACAGCTGGGGTTTCACCATCCGGGTCGCCAAGGCGCTTCGCGCCGAACTGCCGGGGGCGCCGCTGATCAAGTATGTGGGCCCCCAGGTCTGGGCTTCGCGGCCGGGTCGGGCGAAGACGCTCGCCGCCTCCGTCGACCACCTGCTGGCCCTCTACGCCTTCGACGCGCCCTGGTTCGAGAAGGAGGGCCTGCCGACGACGGTCGTGGGCTCGCAGGCCCTGCACGTCGACATGGGCGGGGCGGACGCCGCCGCCTTCCGGGCCTCGCGCGGCATCGCCCCGGAGACACCGCTGCTGCTGGTGCTGCCGGGCAGCCGTCCCTCCGAAATCCGGCTGATGACTCCGGTCTACGAGGCCGCCGTGGCCCGCCTGAAACGCCACGACCCGTCGCTGGAGATCGCCGTCGTCGCCGCCGGCACGGTCGCCGACGACGTCACCGCCCGGGTGGCCGCCTGGCCCTTCCGCGCGCACATGGTTCCGGAGTCGGAGAAGTACGCCGCCATGAAGGCCGCCACCGTGGCCCTGGCGACCAGCGGCACGGTTTCCACCGAACTCGCGCTGGCCGGCGCGCCCATGGTCATCGCCTACCGCTTCCAGCCGCTCAGCTACGCGATCATGAAGCCGTTCTTCACCGGCAAGTACGCGACCCTGTTCAACCACGCCGCCGGCGAGGAGATCGCGCCCGAACTGATTCAGGCGGACGCGACGCCCGCCAGGCTGGCCGACGCCGTGGGCCATCTGCTCGCCGATCCCGAGGCCCGGGCCGAGCAGGCGGCGCGCCAGACGGCGGCGTTGGATCTGATGGGGCGGGAGGGGCGCGATCCGTCCGAGATCGCCGCCGACGCCGTGCTGCGGACCATCGTCGAGCGGCGGAGCGGGGCGGCGATCCCGGGCTGAACGCCAGACCCCGCCTTGTCATCGGGGGTCGAGCCGCTAGGCTCGGTCGATGACCCAACAACCCATAGAGACCATCGCCGTCATCGGCGGCGGCACGGCGGGCTGGATGGCCGCCGCGGCGCTGGCCCGAAAACTCCGCGATACGGTCCGGATCACCCTCGTGGAGTCGGCCGAGATCGGCACGGTGGGCGTGGGCGAGGCGACGATTCCTCCCATCGTCGACTTCAACAACTTTCTCGGCCTCGATGAGGACGCCTTCGTCCGAGCGACGCAGGCCAGTTTCAAGCTCGGCATCGAGCTGCGCGACTGGGGCGCGCTGGGTGACCGCTATCTGCACCCGTTCGGCCGCTATGGCCTCGATTTCGACGACACGCCGTTTCACCAGCACTGGCTGCGTCAGCGGACCCTCGGCGACCCCGGGCCGCTGGACCAGTACTGCCTGCCGGCGGTCGCGGCCCGGGCCGGGAAATTTTTCCGGCCGGTGAAGGATCCGCGGAACATCCTGTCGATGCTGGCCCATGCCTTCCACTTCGACGCCGCCCTCTACGCCGCCTTCCTGCGCGCCTATGCGGAGGAGCGGGGCGTAGTCCGGCGCGAGGGCCGGATCATCGAGGTCGTGCAGCGCCCGCTCGACGGCTTCATCGAAGGCGTGCGGCTGGAATCGGGGGAGGTCGTCGAGGCGGAGCTGTTCATCGACTGCACCGGCTTCCGTGGGGTGCTGATCGAACAGACGCTGGAGGCGGGGTTCGAGGACTGGACCCACTGGCTGCCCTGCGACCGGGCCGTAGCCGTCGCCAGCGAGAATGTCGGCGAGCCCGAGCCCTATACCCGCTCGACGGCGCGTACCGCCGGATGGCAGTGGCGCATCCCCCTGCAGCACCGCACCGGCAACGGCTATGTCCACTGCAGCCGGTTCATCAGCGAGGACGAAGCCACGGCCGATCTTCTGGCGGCCCTGGACGGCGAGGCCGTGGCGGAGCCCAGGACCCTGCGTTTCACGACCGGCCGCCGCCGCCGCTCGTGGATCAAGAACTGCGTCGCCCTCGGCCTGGCTTCCGGTTTTCTCGAGCCGCTGGAGTCGACCAGCATCCACATGATCCAGAGCGGGCTCTTCCGGCTCCTGGCGCTGTTCCCCGACCGCGCCTTCGACCCAGCCCTGACCGACGAATACAACCGCCGGACCGCGACCGAGTACGCCCGGCTGCGCGACTTCGTGATCCTGCACTACCACGCCACCACGCGGTCCGATTCGCCGCTCTGGGATCACGTGCGGACCATGGAGGTTCCAGAGACCCTGCAGCACAAGCTGGCCCTGTTCAGGGGGCAGGGCCGCTTCCTGCGCGAGGACGAGGAGCTCTTTTCGGAAACCAGCTGGGTCGCGGTCATGCTCGGGCAGGGCATCGAGCCGCGCGGCTTCGATCCGGTGGCGGCGGCGCACGATCCCGACGCCATCCGCCGGCGCATGGAGCGCTTCCGGGACGTGGTGGCCCACGCCGCGGCCGAGATGCCGACTCACCAGGCCTTCATCGACCGCTACTGCAAGGCGCCGCCGGTCTGATCAATGGACGCCGGGGCGGACCCCCGGCGCCGTCATCGATGGTGTCGCGCTCCTAGCCGCGCGACTGGATCGGCACGTAGTCGCGTTCGGTCGGACCCGTGTAGAGCTGGCGCGGGCGGCCGATCTTCTGGGTCGGATCGCCGATCATCTCCTGCCACTGGGCGATCCAGCCGACCGTGCGGGCCAGCGAGAACAGCACGGTGAACATCGAGGTCGGGAAGCCCATCGCCGACAGGGTGATGCCCGAATAGAAGTCGACGTTCGGGAACAGCTTGCGCTCGATGAAATACTCGTCGCTCAGCGCGATTCGCTCCAGTTCCTTGGCCACCTGGAACAGCGGGTCGTTCTTGTCGCCGACCGCCTCGAGCACCTCGTCGGCGCTCTCCTTCATCACCTTGGCGCGCGGATCGTAGTTCTTGTAGACGCGATGGCCGAAGCCCATCAGCTTGTATTTCTTGGCCTTCACGCCCTCGATGAACTCCGGGATCCTGTCCGGCGTGCCGATCTCCTTGAGCATGTTCAGCGCCTCCTCGTTGGCGCCCCCATGGCTCGGGCCCCACAGGCAGGCGATGCCGGCGGCGATGCAGGCGAAGGGATTCGCGCCCGACGAACCGGCCAGGCGGACGGTCGAGGTCGAGGCGTTCTGCTCGTGGTCGGCGTGCAGGATGAAGATGCGGTCCATGGCCCTGGCCAGCACCGGATTGACCACATAGTCCTCGGCCGGAACGGCGAAGCACATGCGCAGGAAATTCTCGGCGTAGCTCAGGTCGTTGCGCGGCGAGATGAACGGCTGGCCGACGTGGTATTTGTACGCCCGCGCCGCGATCGTCGGCATCTTGGCGATCAGCCGGATCGCTGAGATGTTCCGCTGCACCGGATCATGAATGTCCAGGCTGTCGTGATAGAACGCCGACAGCGCCCCGACCGTCCCGACCATGATCGCCATCGGATGGGCGTCGCGGCGGAAGCCCTCGAAGAAGCGTTCGAACTGCGAGTGCAGCATGGTGTGCATGGTGATGTTGCGCTCGAACGCCTCGTATTCCGAGGCCGTCGGCAGTTCGCCGTGCAGCAGCAGGTGGCAGACCTCGACGAAATTGGACCGCGAGGCCAGCTGGTCGATCGGATAGCCGCGGTGCAGCAGGGTGCCCGCGTCGCCGTCGATGAAGGTCAGGGCGCTCTCGCAAGCCGCGGTCGAGGTGAAGCCGGGGTCGTAGGTGAAGGCCTCGGTCGCGCCGTACAGCTTGCGGATGTCGATCACATCGGGACCGGTCGAACCCGACAGCACCGGCAATTCCACGGACTTGTCGCCGTAGGTGAGGGTGGCCGAGCCGGCGGGTTTGGCGAGTTCAGTCATATAAGCCCCTTGGTCAGACGGCGGCCTCGCGCGGGGAGGCGGCGGGTCGTGTTTCGGTACGGAGTTCAGATAGTCTGTTGCAGCGCATCATTCAAACGGCCGAGGCTTTCTTCCCGGCCGAGCGCCGCCAACGTTTTCGCGATGTCGGGTGATGTGGAGCCGCCGGTCAGGGCCGCGCGGGCGGCCGGGCCGATCTTGCCGAAGCCGACCGCCTCTTCCTCGGCGAAGACCTTGAGTTCGGCTTCGAGCGCGAAGACATCCCAGCTTTCGAACAGGGCCAGCCGGTCGCGCAGCCGCCCGATCCGCTCGCCGGCCTCCCCGGCGAGCAAGTCCCGGCCCTTCGGTTCAATGGCGATCGGCCGCGGCTTGAGCACGAAGGCGGTCTGGTCGGCCAGTTCGAGCGTCGTCTTCGCCCGGTCCTTGATGAAGGGCAGGGCCCGGGTCAGCCGGACCTCGTCGTCCGGTCCGAGCGCATGGCCGCGGGCCAGGTGCACGTCGAGCGTCAGCTTGGCCAGCCGGTCGTCGTCGGCCAGCCGGATCCAGTGGGCGTTGACGTGGGCCAGCTTGTCGAAGTCCAGCCGGGCCGGAGCCTTGCCGACGCCGGCCAGATCGAACCATTCGGCCGCCTGGGCGTCCGAGAACAGTTCATCGTCGCCGTGCGACCAGCCCAGCCGGGCCAGATAGTTGCGCATGGCTTCGGGCAGATAGCCCATCTCGGCGTATTCGTGCACCGCCTGCGCGCCGTGCCGCTTCGACAGCTTGGCCCCGTCGGGGCCGTGGATGAGCGGGATGTGGGCGAAGGTCGGCCGGGTCCAGCCGAGGGCGTCGTAGATCAGGCTCTGGCGCGCGGCGTTGTTCAGGTGGTCATCGCCGCGGATGACATGGGTCACGCCCATGTCATGGTCGTCGACCACCACGGCGAGGTTGTATGTCGGCGCGCCGTCCGAGCGCAGCAGCACGAGGTCGTCGAGGTCCTCGTTGGCCCAACTGACCGTGCCCTGGACCTCGTCCTCGACGACCACCTGGCCGGGCAGGGGACGGCGGAAGCGGACAACATGGGCCTGGGTCAGGTCGTCGACGGTCGGCTCGCGGTCGCGCCACGGCGACTCGAAGGTGCGCCGCTCGGCCTTGGCCAGGTCGCGCAGGCGTCCCGTCTCTTCGGCCGAGGTGAAATCGCGGTAGGCCGCACCCCGCTCCAGCAATTCGTTGACGACCTCGCGATGCCGGTCGGCGCGGGCGTGCTGGAACACGGGCTCGTCGTCGGCGAAGAGGCCGAGCCAGCTCAGGCCGTCGAAAATCGCCTGCACGGCCGCCTCGGTCGAGCGCTCCCGATCGGTGTCCTCGACCCGCACCAGGAACTTCCCGTTGTGGCGCTGGGCATACAAATAGTTGAAAAGCGCCGTGCGAGCGCCGCCTATGTGCAGGAAGCCGGTCGGCGAGGGGGCGAAGCGGGTGACGACTTCGGGCGTGGAGGTGGACGGGGAGGTCATGGCGGGCGTTATACCGTCCGCTCCGGCGATGCACAGTCTCCGCTCGCGCTTCGACGGATTTCTGCACGCCCAGATCGCCGCCCAGGCGCTGCGCTGGCGGCTGTGGGCCCCGGTGGCGCTGGGCGGCGGCTGCGCGGTCTACTTCTCCCTGAAGTCCGAGCCGGCGGCTGCGCCGCTGCTGTTGTTCGCGGTCGCGACGGCCGCGGCCTGGCTGGGCGCGCGGCGGCTCCGGGCAAGCCGTATCTGGACCCTGCCGCTGATGCTTCTGGCGTGTTTCGCGCTCGGACTGGCCGTCGCCAAACTGCGTACCGATGCGGTCACGGCCCCGATCGCTCCGGCCCTGAGCGAGCCGACCGTGGTCGAGGGCTGGGTCGTCGACGTCGACAGCCCCGGCGCCGCCGGTCCGCGGGTGGTGATCGCGCCCGTTCGCATCCGCGGCCTCGCGCCGGAGGACACGCCGGTGCGCCTGCGCGCCACGGTGCGCGGCGTCGCGCCCGAACCCGGAGAGGCGATCCGTCTGTTCGCCATCCTCAATCCGCCGCCCGCGCCGGCCAGCCCCGGCGCCTACGACTTCGGCCGCAACGCCTTTTTCCAGGGCCTGGGCGGGGTGGCCTTCGGTTTGGGCGAGGTCCGGCCGGCGTACCTGCCGGAGCCGCCGTGGCGGCTGCGCGCGGCGATGGCGGTCAACGGCCTGCGCTATGACCTGGCCCGCCGAATCGTGGCGCGGCAGGGCGAGCGGGCCGGCGGGATCGCGGCGGCCATGACCACGGGCCACGAAGCCTGGCTCGACCCCGACGACGTCGACGTGATGCGCGACTCGGGGCTGGCCCACATCCTGTCGATCTCGGGCCTGCACATGGCGGTCATCGGCGGCTTCGCCTTCTTCCTGGTGCGGCTGCTGGTCGCCGCCTGGCCGTGGCTGGCGCTGCGCGTGCCCGGCAAGAAGGTGGCGGCCTGGGGCGGGCTGCTGGCGGTGGCGACCTATCTGGTCGTGTCTGGCGCGCCGCCGCCGGCCGAGCGGGCGGCGATCACCGCCTCGATCGCCTTCCTCGCCATCCTGCTGGACCGGCAGGCGATCACCATGCATGCGCTCGCCGTCGCGGCCTTCGTGGTCCTGCTGCTCCAGCCCGAGGCCATCGTCACGCCCGGCTTCCAGATGTCGTTCGCGGCCACGGCGGCGCTGGTGGCGTTGGTCGAGGCCTGGCCGGTCCGTCCGCGCGAGATCTCGACGCCGCTGCCCATCCTGGTCGTCCAGCGGAGCGCGGCCTGGATCGGGGCGGCGGTCCTCGCCAGCCTGGTCGCGGGCGCGGCCACCGGGCCGTTCGCCATGCAGCATTTCAACCGCACCGCCATGTACGGCCTCGCCGCCAACCTCGCGACGGCCCCGGTGTCGGACTTCCTGATCATGCCCGCGCTGGCCCTCGGGGCCCTGCTGGAGCCGCTGGGGCTGGGCGCGCCCTTCCTGTGGCTGGCGGCGCGGGGGATCGAGCTGATGCTGGCCATCGGCGCCTGGACGGCCGCGCTGCCCGGAGCGGTGCGGACGGTGGCCAGCGCACCCGACTTCGTGCTGCCGATCGCCTTCCTCGGCGTGCTGTTCTGCTGCCTGTGGCGAGGGCCGCTGCGCTGGCTGGGCCTGCCGTTCGCGGCGGCGGTGATGCTGTGGCCGCGCGCGCCTACGCCCGACCTGTGGATCGGCGACGGCGGGACCAACGCCGCTTGGGTAGAGGCGGGGGAGGCGGTCGTGGCCCGCCCCGGCGTGCGCCAGTTCGCGATCGACGTCTGGTCCCGTCGACGCGGCGTCACGCCGGTCGAGCGGCCGGACGAGGGCTGGACCTGCACCCGCTTTTCCTGCGCCCCGGCGACGCCGTCGGCCGGCCCGCTGGCCCTGTGGTGGGGCAAGCGCGCGCCGTCGGGGGAACAACTGGACGCCCTGTGCCGGGCCGCGCCGGTCCTCAGCGTCCGCGCGCCCGTCCACGTCCTGCCGGCCTCATGCGAGGGCCGGCTGGTGCTGGACGGCGTCGACTACGCCCGCGGCGGGGCGGTCGAACTGTGGCGTGTGGGAGCTCCGGCGGCCAACCGCTGGCGCGCCGTCTGGTCGTCACAGGTGCGCGGCGACCGGCCGTGGAGTCCGCGCGGCGTTCCCGAGGTCAGTGATAGCGGCGGATGAGGCCGACCAGCTTGCCCTGCACCTCGACCTGGTCCGGGCCGAAGATGCGGGTCTCGTAGTTGCGGTTGGCCGGCTCCAGGGCGATCGAGCCGCCCTTCTTGCGCAGCCGCTTCAGCGTCGCTTCCTCGCCCTCGACCAGGGCCACGACGATCTCGCCCGACGAGGCGGTGTCGACGGATTTGATGATCACCAGGTCGCCATTGAGGATGCCGGCCTCGATCATCGAATCGCCCTCGATCTCGCGCATGTAGTGCTCGCCGGCTCCCAACATGGTCTCGGGCACCGGATAGCGGGCCTGCTCGTGCTCGATGGCGGCGATCGGCGTGCCGGCGGCGATCTTGCCCATGACCGACAGTTCGCGGGTGTCGTTGGCGGGCTCGGCGGCGAGGGGCCGTCCGCCGCCCTCGATGACATCCGGGCGGAACGGCTGCCGGCTGCGCGTCTGCGCCGTGGCCTGCTCCGGCAGCTTGACCACCTCCAGCGCCCGGGCGCGGTGCGCCAGGCGGCGAATGAAGCCGCGCTCCTCCAGCGCCGTGATCAGCCGGTGGATGCCCGACTTGGACGCCAGATCCAGCGCCTCCTTCATCTCGTCGAACGAGGGGGAGACGCCGGTCTCCTTGATCCGTTCGTGGATGAACATCAGCAGTTCGTGCTGTTTGCGCGTGAGCATGGCGTCGAATCGTCCAGAACAAGGCGTGAACCGTTGCCGATGTTCTGTAAGTGTTCTTGCCTAATGTCAACTTAACGGCGGCTAAGCTGGCCTGAGGCACTCCCGAAGGCGGGCAGCGATTTCGTCCGCGGGCTCCTTCGTGTACCCGAGCGCCAGTCGTTGATCGCGTTTTCCGGGACGCTTGAGCAGAAGCGCCTGCGGTAGGAAGGTCATGCCGGCGACCGATATCCTGTCGGTGAGGCCAACTTCCACGACCCCGTTGAACGGGACCGGACTCCATCGGGTCGCCAGCCACAAACGTTCGTCCTGCACGTAGATCGCGCGGGCCCGCCATCTCGCAGCGACCCAAGCTTGCCTGATCACGATCCAGAGAATTAGGGGAGAGCAGAGAGCAGCCATCACCCAACGACCGGGCTGAGCTTCGGTGACCAGGAAAGCTTCCAACCCACCGGCGGTGACCGGCTGCGCCCAGATGAAGGCGAACAGCCCGGCAAGGATCACCATCGAAAGCGTCGCCCGTCGTCGATCCTGACGGGCAATGACAGTCACGCCAGCAACGCCCGCGTCGCCGCCTCGACGTCCGCCTGCCGCATCAGGCTCTCCCCGACCAGCACCGCCTGCGCATGGGCATCGGACACCCGCGCCAGGTCGTGAGGCGTGAAGATGCCGCTCTCGGCGACCAGCAGGGCCCGCACCGGGCTCAGCATGGCCAGCCGTTCGGTGACCTCCAGATGGACCTCGAAGGTGCGCAGCGACCGGTTGTTGATCCCGACCAGATCTCCGCCCAGCTTGCAGGCGCGGGCCATCTCGGCCTCGTCGTGGGTCTCGATCAGGGCGTCCATGCCGAACCGCCCCGCCTCGGCCAGCAGGTCGGCGGCGAGGGCGTCGTCGACCATGGCGAGGATGATCAGGATGCAGTCGGCCCCCAGCGCCCGGCTCTCGGCCACCTGCCACGGGTCGACGAGGAAATCCTTGCGCAGGCAGGGCAGGGCGACGGCGTCGCGCGCCTGTCCGAGGAAGGCGTCGTCCCCTTGGAAGCTCGGCCCGTCGGTCAGCACTGACAGGCACGAGGCCCCGCCGCGCTCATAGGCCCGGGCCAACGCCGGCGGGTCGAAGTCCTCGCGGATCAGCCCCTTGGACGGGCTGGCCTTCTTGATCTCGGCGATCAGCGCCGGCCTGCCGGTCGCCTCGACATGCCGCTCCAAGGCGGCCCGGAAGCCTCGCGGGGGCGACGCCTGCCGCGCCCGCGCCTCGACGGCGGCCTGCGGCAGGACGGCCTTCCGCGTCGCCACGTCCTCGCGCTTGTAGGCGGCGATCCGCTCCAGCACGTCGGTCACGCCGGCTCTTCCTCGATCGGCGTGTTGGTGGCGTCGACCAGATCCGCCAGCGCCGTCGCCGCCCGGCCGTCGTCGATCACGGCGGCCGCCAGCGCCGCGCCCTCCGCCAGATCCGCCGCCTTGTCGCCCACGACCAGCGCTGCCGCCGCATTGAGCAGCACGATGTCCCGATAGGCTCCCTTTGCCCCGTCCAGCAGCGCCCGCAGCGCCGCGGCGTTCTCCTCGGCGTCGCCGCCGCGCAGATCGGCGAGGTCGGCGCGCGGAAGGCCGGCGTCCTCGGGCGTGACGGCGAAGCGGCGCACCGCCCCGTCCTTCCACTCCGCCACCTCGGTCGCGCCCGTGGTGGTCAATTCGTCCAGACCCTGCCCATGCACGGTCCAGGCCCGCACCGCGCCGAGCCGTCCCAGCACTTCGGCCAGCGGCTCCAGCAGGCGCGGATCATAGACGCCCATGACCTGACGCTTCGCCTTGGCCGGGTTCGACAGCGGGCCCAGAAGGTTGAACACGGTGCGGAAGCCGATCTCGGCCCGCACCGGCCCGACATGCCGCATGGCTCCATGGTAGGTGGGGGCGAACAGGAAGGCGATGCCGGCCCGGTCCAGCGAGCGCCGCTGCTGGGCGGGGGTGGCGGCCAGGTTGACCCCAAGAACCGACAGCACGTCCGACGAGCCGGATTTGGAGCTCATCGCCCGGTTGCCGTGCTTGGCCACCTTCAGTCCCGCGCCGGCCAACACCAGCGCCGCGGCCGTCGAGATGTTGAAGGTGTGCTGGCCGTCGCCGCCGGTGCCGCAGGTGTCGATGACCTCGTAGGGGTGATCCAGCGTCAGGGCCGCCTCGCGCATGGCCGTGGCGAAGGCGGCGATCTCCTCGACCGTCTCGCCGCGGATGCGCAGGGCGGTGACGGCGGCGGCGACCTGGGCCGGGGTCGGCTCGCCCCTCAGGCAGGCCGCGAAGAAGGCGTGCGCCTCGTCCGCCGACAACACGCGGCCTTCGACCAGCCTGGCCAGCAGTGGCTTGAATCCGTCGGCCACGTCAGACCATCGCCCGGCGCTTGACGCCGGCCAGTTCGAGGAAGTTGGCCAGCAGGTCGTGGCCGTGCTCGGTGGCGATCGATTCGGGGTGGAACTGCACCCCGTGGATCGGGCGGGTCCGGTGCGCCAGCCCCATGATCTCGCCGTCGGCGGTCCAGGCGGTGACGTCCAGCACGTCCGGCAGGGTTTCCCGCTTCACCGCCAGGCTGTGATAGCGAGTCGCCGTGAACGGCGAGGGCAGGCCGGCGAACACGCTCTTGCCTTCGTGCTCGATCGGCGAGGTCTTGCCGTGCATGAGACTCTTGGCGCGGATCACGTCGCCGCCGAAGGCCTGGCCCATGGCCTGATGGCCGAGGCAGACCCCGAAGATCGGCATCTCCAGCGGCGCACTGTCCAGCAAGGCCAGACAGACGCCCGCCTCATTCGGCGTGCAGGGCCCCGGCGACAGCAGCACCGCTTCCGGCTTCAGCGCCCAGGCCTCGGCCGCGGTCAGATCGTCGTTGCGCACCACGCGCGTCTCCGCGCCCAGTTCCGCGAGGTAGTGGACCAGGTTCCAGGTGAAGCTGTCGTAGTTGTCGACGACGAGGATCATGCTTGGGCTTCTAGGGGGTGCGCGCCCCCGCGCCAAGCAGGCACAAGGGTAAGTGTTCATTAACCACGTTCGGTCGAACTGGGGCCTCCAGCGGAGGGGCTCGCATGGCCGACACCAGGATCGACAAGGCGCGCGGCCTGCTGACGCCTCCGGAGGCGCGGGGCGCCAGTCCGTGGACGGCGCTGGGCGCGGCGGCGCTGGCCGCGACGGGCGCGATGCTGATGGCCGGCGTCATGGTTCTGGGCCCGGGGGTCCGGTTCGAGGAGCCGGCGGTGGCTCAGCCCCTGTTCCCGAACGGATAGCGCCAGGCTTCCTCCGCCGCCTGCATCGGCGCCCGCGCCTTGGCCCGGGTCTCGGCGTATTCGGCGGCCGGATCGCTGTCCGCCACCACGCCCGCTCCGGCCTGCACGTGGATCTTGCCGTCGGCGAACAGGGCGGTTCTCAGCACGATGCAGATGTCGGCCTCGCCGCCGGTCGAGATGTAGCCGACGCCGCCGCCATAGCCGACGCCGCGCTTGTCGCTCTCCAGCTCGTCGATGATCTCCATCGCCCGCACCTTGGGCGCGCCCGACAGGGTGCCGGCGGGCAGGGCTGCCAGCAGGGTGTCGACCGCGTCCAGCTGCGGATTGGCCTGACCCTGCACGTCGGAAACGATATGCATGACAGAGCTGTAGCGCTCGACCTTGAAGCTTTCCGTGACCTCGACCGTGCCCGGGGCGGCCACGCGGCCGACGTCGTTGCGGCCCAGGTCCAGCAACATCAGATGCTCGGCGCGCTCCTTCGGATCGGCCAGCAGTTCGGCCTCCAGCGCCCGGTCGGCTTCCGGGGTCTGGCCGCGCGGCCGCGTCCCGGCCAGGGGGCGGATGGTCACCCGCCCGTCCTTGAGCCGCACCAGGATTTCCGGGCTCGACCCGGCCAGCTGGAAATCGCCGAAATCGAGGAAGAACAGATAGGGCGACGGGTTCTGACGCCGCAGGGCCCGGTAGAAGGCGAACGGATCGCCGGCCCACGGCGCGGCGAAACGGTGGCTCAGCACCACCTGGAAGATGTCGCCGGCGGCGATGTAGTCCTTGGCCCTCGCCACCATCGCCCCGAACGCCGGCTCGTCCACGGGCGAGCGGAACGGCGCGACCGCGGTCTCCACCGGCGCCGGGATGGCGGGCAGGGGCGCGCGCAGCTCGGCCTCGAACGCGTCCAGCCGGGCCGTGGCGGCGTCGAAGGCCGCATCGGCCGTCAGGCCGCCATCCGGCCAGGCGGCCGAGACCAGCACGATCTCGTGCTTCACCGAATCGAAGATGGCCACCAGCGCCGGCCGGGTCAGGACCGCGTCGGGCAGGTCCAGGGGATCGGGATTGGGAGGCCCCAGCGGCTCGAGCAGCCGCACCATGTCATAGCCGAACACCCCGAACAGGCCCGCGGCCATCGGCGGCAGGTCGACGGGCAGGTCGAGACGCGAGGCGGCGATGAGGCGGCGCAGCGACGCCAGGGGATCGCCCGCTTCGGCTTCATAGGCCCCGGCCGCCACGTCTGCGCCCCGCGCCAGTTCGGCCTGACCGTCCCGGCAGCGCCAGACCACATCCGGCTCGCGGGTGATGATCGAATAGCGCCCGTTGACCGCGCCCCCCTCGACCGACTCCAGCAGGAAGGCGTGGGTGCGGCCGTGCCCGACCTTCAGGAAGGCCGAGACCGGCGTCTCGAGGTCATCGACGAGGCGGCGGACGACGACCTGCGGCCGGCCCTCCGACCAGCCGCGTTCGAAGCCGGCCGGGGGCGACGCGGCGCCCGCTGCGCTCATTGCGCCGGCGGGGTCGGCGTGGCTTCCAGCCCGAGCGCCTGGCGGGCCAGTTCCTCGTCGTAGGTCGCCTTCATCCGCTCGGCGGCCGCGGCCACGGCGCCCGCGAACAGCGGATCGGTCGTGGCCTGGCCGAGACGGGCCCGCCATTGCTGGGCCTCACCGGCGGCGAGGGCGGCCGTGGGCGGGGTGACCCGGTTGACGCGGCCGATGGCGATGCTGTCCCGGGACTGCGGCTGGGCGAAGGGTTGGCCCCGCCCGGCGCTGAACAGGCCGGTCATCACGCCCTGGCCGAGTTGCGCCATCGTCTCCTGGTCCTGCTTCACGCCGGTCCGGCTGGTCACCGTGGCGCCGACCGAGGCGGCGACGGCCGCGATATCCTCGCCGCCGCGCAGGCGCGCCATCAGGGCGTCGGAACGGGCCGACAGCAGCCGGACGTTCTCGCGCGCCGTCCAGGCCTGGGTCAGCTCGTCGCGAATGTCGTCGAGCTTGGGCATGGCGGCCGGAATGACGTCGTCGACGCGAACCACGAAATAGCGGCCTTCCCCGGCGCTGACGACCTCGCCGGTCCGGCCCTTGGACAGCTTCCACATCTGCTCCAGGACCTCGGCCGGCACGCCGAGTTGTTGACCGTCGCGGGTGCGGCCCTCACGGCTGACCGCCGGGATCGGAACGATCACGGCCCCGACCTCGCGCACGGCGTCGTCCAGGCTCTTGCCTTCGCGGCGCGCCGCTTCGAACGCCTCGACCCGGCGGGCGATGGCCGCGCGGCCCTCCTGGCCCCGCAGTTCCTCGACGATCTGCTCGCGCACGTCCTCCAGCGTCACCTCCCGCCCGGGGGTGATCCCGCTCACCTTGGCGACGACGAAGCCGACGCGGGCCTGCACCGGGGCCGACACGCCATCGACATTCAGGCCGAATACGGCGCCGGCGACGGCGGGGTCGCTGATCGCGCTGCGCGGGGTGTCGGTGAACTGCGCCGCCTGCAGGTCATTGGCCTGGCCGACGGCGGCGGGGGTCTGGCCGGCGCGCAGGGCGGCGGCGATCCGTTCCGCGGCCGCCTGGGTCGGCGCCGTCAGGGTGGTGAAGGTCCGGCGCTCCGGCAGGGACAGGGCGTCCTTGCGGAACTCGAACCGCTCCTGGATCTTCGCGTCCGTGATGGCGAGGTTCTGGTCGGCCGGGCTGCTGAAGCCGACCAGCGCGCCGCTCCGCAGCTCCGGCAGGCGAAGCTGGGCGGCGTTCTGGCTCATGAACGAGGCCAGTTGGGCGTCCGTCGGGCGCGGCGCGGTTCCGGCCATGCTCTGGGTCAGGAGGAACCACTGGCCGTCGCGGGCCTGTTGGGTGTGGTTGGCGATCGCGGCGCCGTAGATGCGCGGCAGGCGCAGGCCGGCCACCAGGGCTGAGCCGTAGTGCGCGCGGCTGTACTGGTCGCGGGCTTCCTGCTCCAGAAGCGCGGGGGTCATCTTGGCCTCGGCCAGGCGCGACCGGTAGAGGTCCTCGTTGAACTGGCTGGTGACCGGATCGAAGAAGGCCGGGATGGCCCGGATCTGGCGCAGGATCAGTTCGTTGCCCGGGCGGATGCCGGTCTTCCAGGCCCAGGCGTAGAAGCCCAGTTCTTCGGCGCGGCTTTTCAGCACGGCCGCCAGGCTGGCCTGGGCGAACAACTCCTCATAGGTGACGGCGCGGCGCTGCTCGGCCTGGATCTGCTCGAGCCGGCGATCCATCTCCGTCCGGAACTCCAGCGGGCTGAGGCCGCGCTCGCCGGCCGAGACCACCTTGGGCGCCTGCAGGCTGCCCAGCAGGTCGGTCTGCGTGCCGCCGGTGATCAGCAGGCCCAGGGCCGTGAGGATCAGCAGGCCCATCGCGAACTTGGACCTCGCGAAATTGCGGAAGATGGCGATCATGGGCGAGCGGTCCTGGCGGAGGGCGACGAACGATAGTCGCTTCGGCCTATAGGGGGTGACGGGCCAGCACGGCAAGACAATGGCGGTGGATCGCCGCGCCTGACGGCTTGGCTTGGCGAAAAGCTCCGCCTAGACAGGCTTGATGAAACAATCCGTGAAGCTGATCGCCGGCAACTGGAAGATGAACGGCCTCGCCGCCGATCTCAGCGCCGTCGTGCATGACCTGAAACTCGCGCTCCAGGCGGAGCCCGCGCCCTGCCGGGTGGCGATTTGCCCCCCCGCGACCCTGATCAGCCGACTGGCGGACGCCGTTCGGGACCATCCGATCGAGGTGGGCGGTCAGGACTGCCGGGCCGAGAGCAACGGGGCCTACACCGGCGGCGTTTCGGCCGCGATGCTGAAGGACGCCGGGGCCGGCCTCGTCATCGTCGGCCACTCGGAGCGCCGGCAGGAATTCGGCGAAACCGATCTGCTGGTCTCCGCCAAGGCCGAGGCGGCCGTCCGCGCCGGCCTGGCCCCGATCGTCTGCGTCGGCGAAACCCTGCAGCAGCGCGAGGCGGGCAGGGCGGTCGAGGTCGTCCGCGGCCAGATCATAAACTCGCTGCCGCAGGCTGTGACCGGCCAGGATTTCGCGGTCGCCTACGAGCCGGTCTGGGCCATCGGCACGGGCCTGACGCCGACGCTGGAGCAGATCGAGGAAGTCCACCGGGCGGTCCGCGCGGCCATGCTCGAACGGCTGGGGCTGGCCAGCGCAGCGGCCCCGATCCTGTACGGCGGCTCGGTCAAGCCCGACAACGCCCGCGACATCCTCGCCGTGCCCGAGGTCGGCGGCGCCCTGGTCGGCGGGGCCTCCCTGAAGGCGGCGGACTTCCTGCCGATCATCCGCGCCGCCTGACGCCGCCAACCCCCGTTTGCTCCCACTCCTCATCAATGATAGACGCCGCCGCTTGATCGGCGCGGTTCGGCGCCACACATATCGGCTGCCATGCTCCAGACCATTCTCCTCGTCGTCATGATCCTCATCTCGGTCGCCCTCGCCGGGCTGATCCTGCTGCAGAAGTCCGAAGGCGGGGCGCTGGGCATGGGCGGCGGTCCGTCGGGCTTCATGACCGCCCGCGGCGCCGGCAACCTGCTGACCGTGACGACCTGGTGGCTGGCGTTCGCCTTCTTCGCCTGCGCCATCGGCCTGACCATCGCGGGCAACGTCACCCGCTCGCAACAGTCGATCGTCGACCCGGACGCCGTCGGCGCCCTGGTCGCCCCGACCGGCGCGGACCAAGCGGCCCCGGCCGCCGATCCGGCCACGGCTCCGGCCCAGCCGACCGGTCCGTCGCTCGACGACTTCCTGAGCGGCTCGGCGCCCGCCGCCCAGCCTGCTCCGGCTCAACCCGCACCGGCGCAATAGACGTGGGCGGGGCCCTTATCCCCGCCTTCCTCTCCCGCCCTCATAGTCTCCGCAGTACGCCGCTCGAATCAGCGGTAGAGTGATCTCCCATGGCCCGTTACGTGTTCATCACCGGCGGCGTGGTTTCCTCATTGGGAAAAGGCCTCGCCTCCGCCGCTCTCGGCGCGCTTCTGCAAGCGCGCGGCTACAAGGTCCGGCTGCGCAAGCTGGACCCGTATCTCAACGTCGATCCGGGCACGATGAGCCCGTATCAGCACGGCGAGGTCTTCGTCACTGACGACGGGGCCGAGACCGATCTCGACCTGGGCCACTACGAGCGCTTCACCGGCGTCTCGGCGGCGAAGTCCGACAACATCACCACCGGCCGCATCTACTCGACCATCCTCGAGAAGGAGCGGCGCGGCGACTATCTGGGCGCGACGGTGCAGGTCATTCCGCACGTCACCGACCAGATCAAGCAGTTCTGCCTGACCCCCGCCCTGACCGACGGCGGCGAGGAGGTCGACTTCGTGCTGGTCGAGATCGGCGGCACCGTCGGCGACATCGAGGGCCTGCCGTTCTTCGAGGCCATCCGCCAGCTCGGCCAGGACCTCCCGCGCGGCCAGTCCTGCTTCGTGCACCTGACCCTGCTGCCCTTCATCAAGACCGCCGGCGAGATGAAGACCAAGCCGACGCAGCACTCGGTCAAGGAGCTGCGCTCGATCGGCATCCAGCCCGACATCCTGCTGTGCCGCTGCGAATTCCCGATCCCGCCCGAAGAAAAGCGCAAGATCGGCCTGTTCTGCAACGTCCGTGAGAGCGGCGTCATCCAGGCCATGGACTCGGCCGACATCTACGCCGTGCCGCTCGACTATCACCAGGAAGGCCTCGACGCCGAGGTGCTGGCCCACTTCGGCATCGCCGACGCGCCCGCGCCCGACCTGTCGCGCTGGCAGGAGATCGCCCGCCGCCGCCTGCACCCCGACGGCGAGGTCACCGTGGCCGTGGTCGGCAAGTACACGGTGCTCAAGGACGCCTACAAATCCCTGATCGAGGCGCTGCACCACGGCGGCGTCGCCAACAACGTCAAGGTCAACATCGACTGGGTCGAGGCTGAGACCTTCGAGGGCGACCGCGAGGCCTGCGAGGCCCGCCTGCAGGGCGCCCACGCGGTGCTGGTCCCCGGCGGCTTCGGCGAGCGCGGCTCCGAGGGCAAGATCGAGGCGGCCCGCTTCGCCCGCACCCGCAACATTCCCTATTTCGGCATCTGCTTCGGCATGCAGATGGCCGTCATCGAGGCGGCCCGGAACCTGGCAGGCTTCCCCGAGGCCTCCTCAACGGAATTCGGCCCCACGTCCGAGCCGGTCGTGGGCCTGATGACCGAATGGACCCAGGGCAACCAGCGGGTCCTGCGCCAGCAGGGCGACGACCTGGGCGGCACCATGCGCCTCGGCGCCTACGATTCCACGCTCAAGCCGGGCTCGAAGATCGCGGAGATGTACGGGTCGACCACGATCAGCGAGCGCCACCGCCACCGCTACGAGGTCAACATCAACTATCGCGAGGCGATCGAGCAGAAGGCGGGCCTGACCTTCGCCGGCCTGTCGCCCGACGGCGTCCTGCCCGAGACGGTCGAGCGCGAGGACCACCCCTGGTTCATCGGCGTGCAGTACCACCCCGAGCTGAAGAGCCGCCCCTTCGCCCCGCACCCCCTGTTCGCCGGCTTCATCGAAGCCGCCGTGGTGCAGAGCCGGCTGGTCTAGGCGGGCTCGTCAGGCGGGCGGCGTCTCCGGTCGCACCAGCAGGGCGTCGACGGGCTGGAACACGCCGTTGCTGGCCAGCCGCTCTTCGCCGGTCAGCCGGCCGCGGGCGCCGTTCTCGGCGCTGACGACGATGGCCTCGCCGTCCCGCGAGAAGGTCAGCAGCGTATTGGCCATGGTGCGCATCTGGACGTCGCCGCCGCCATCACGCTCGATCGCCGCCACGATGTCTTCCCGGGTCAGGGCGCCCGGCACGATGTGGGCGCGCAACAGGGCCGCGCTCTGGGCCCGCAGGCTCTCGTCGGTGAGATCGGTGGCCGTCCCGCCCGCCGTGAAGGCCGCGTCGGCCGGGGCGAACACCGTATAGGGGCCGACCCCCTCCAGCACGCTGGTGAGTCCGGCGTTCGTCGCCGTCTCCCGAAGCGTTCCGAAGCCGTCCTCGCCCTGGAGGGTGGCCGCCAGCGTCCGCGAAGAAGGCTGGGTCTGTTCGGCCGCGTCCCCGCCCGTCTTTCCGTCCTCGTCGCCGCCGCCGCAGGCCGCGAGCAAGAGGACGGCGAGGGGCGTCAACGCCCGGCGCATGATGATCCGCATAGTTCTGTCTCCTGCCGGGGTGTTCAGGTGAGCAGCTGGATGGCCGCCTGGACCAGCTGGGTTGTCGGATCGACCCGATAGACGTAGCCGTCGTTGTATCGATACAGGCTGTTGGGCGAGTCCATGTACTGGCTGCGGTACGCGTACGGCACGTTGTAGACGTCGTAGCCGGCGGGCATCGGCTGGCCGACGGTGATCGGCTGGCCGGTCAGCAGGGCCGCCACCTGGGTGATCGCCTGCGTCCGCGGATCGACGCCGTACAGCGCCCCGTTGGCGTAGCGATAATCGTACGGCTGGTTCAGGCCAAAATAGTTGGTGTAGTAGGACGGAACCGGCTGATAACCGTACTGCGCGGGCCAGACCGCCCCCGGCGACAGCGCCCCGCCCAGCACCGGCAGCCAGCCCATCACCGAGCCGCTCCGGTCCAGCCGGTATAGATAGCCGTCGTCATAGCGATAGCGGGCGTCGTCGTTCCGCGATCCCCACAGCCAGTCGTAGCGGGCGCGCTCGATACGGCGTTCCTGCCCCGGCGGCAGGCAGCCGTTGTTGCGCTTGGCCAGCCCCGGCGGACAGCCGGCGATCAGGCCCCGATCCGGTTCCAGGCGGAACACGGCTACCGGGCCGCTCGCGACGACGGCGCGCCGCGCGTCCCGCACGACAGAGCGCTCGCCGCGGTCATCGTCGCGTCCCCGGCCGCGATCCTGATCGCGGCCGCGCTCCGCCTGGCGAACGACTTGCGGCGTCGGCCGGTCCCGATCGGCGCGGTCCTGACCACGGCCGCGGGCCTCGCCGCCCTGGCCGCGATTTCCGCGGTCGGCTCTGTCCTGGCCGCCGCCTTTCTCCTGACCGCCGCCCTTGTCCTGCCGGGCGTGTTCGCCGCCGTGGCCCTTGCCCTGGCCCTGGTTTTGCGCGAGCACCGCGCCGGGCAGGGTGAGCGCCAGGGCGAGCGCGGCGGCTGTGGGGATGATCTTGTTCATGGAAACCTCTCGTGGAGGCTCCTCAAACGTCTGGAGACAGACACCGTTCCGGCCAGGCCATGCCCGGCTGGCGGACTCAGGCGGCGGGCCGCGTCCCGGAAGCAGAACCGCCCGTCACCGGGGCGGGCTTCACAGTCGGCCCTGGTCGTAGCAGTCCGGGGTCGGGTTCTGCTGGCACATCTGGTTCGCCGTCGCGTCCAGCATCGCCGCCGTCTCCGCACAGCCTGCCAGCAGCAGGACCGAGGCGATCGCCACGACCTTGATTATCGTTCTGTTCGACATGTCTCTGTTCCCCATGCCCCATCGAGCTTCACCATGGGTGGAGCGCGCCGGTCGACTGGTCAATCGTGGAAATCTGACGATGCCTGACGCGGCGCGGCTCAACGGGTGGAAGCCGGTGCTGAGGTTGGCGGACAGGGTGGGATTCGAACCCACGGTAGGCTCACACCTACGGCGGTTTTCAAGACCGCTGCCTTAAACCACTCGGCCACCTGTCCGTGTCCCGCGAGCGGACCCGCCGCATAGCGCCAAACACCTCGTTAACCAAAGCGGAAATGTCTTTCGCCATGCTCGCGCCGATCAAGGGCGAGGTCATGACGGCGAAACTTCTCAAGGGCGTGGGGATCGCGGGAGTGCTGTCGCTGCTCGGGGCCTGCGCCGGCGGCGCCGGCTCGGTCGGGCGAGGGATCCCTGTGGTCACCGATCCGGCTCCGATCGTCTCCGGGACCATGCGGCCCTATCAGATCCGGGGCCGCTGGTACCATCCGGCCGAACAGCCCGACTATCAGGAGACCGGCATGGCCTCGTGGTACGGCGACCAGTTCCACGGCCGCCCCACCGCGACCGGCGAGCGTTTCGACATGAACGCCCTTACGGCGGCCCACAAGACCCTGCCGCTGCCGGGCCTGGTCGAGGTCACCAACCTCGCCAACGGTCGCCGGGTCGTGGTGCGGGTCAACGACCGCGGGCCGTTCGTCGACGGCCGAATCATCGATCTGTCGCGCGGCGCCGCCGACGCGCTCGACCTGCGCCGGGCGGGCGTCGGCGAGGTGCGGGTGCGTTACCTGGGCCGTGCGCCTCGCGTCGGCGGGGGAACGACCCTGCAGTACGCCGAAGCTCCCACGCCGCCCGCGCCGGAGCCTGCGCCCACGCCGGCGCCGATGGCTCCCGCTCCTGTTCCCTACACCCCGGCCGCTTATGTCGCGCCCGCGCCGACGGTCACGGCGGCGCCCCGCCCCGGCATCTGGATTCAGGCCGGGACCTGGGCCGATCCCCGGGAGGCGCGAAGAGCGGCGGCCCGCCTGGGCGGAAGCGCGACCGTCGAGGAGGCTTCGCCGGGCCAATTCCGGGTTCTGGTCGGTCCGTGGCCGGACGCCGGCGCGGCCGAGCGCTCGCGCCGCGCCGTGATCTCCCGGGGTTATCCCGAAGCTACGATGATTTCCGGAACCTAGACCCTTCCGGAACCGGACCGGCGCCGCCATTGTGCGCCGGTGACCCAGGGCAGATTCATTACATTCGAAGGCGGCGAGGGGACCGGCAAGTCGACCCAGGTGGCGCGTCTGGTCGAGCGCCTGCGCGCCCGGGGCCTCGAGGTCGTCCAGACCCGCGAGCCCGGCGGTTCGCCGGGCGCCGAGGAGATCCGCAACCTCGCCCTTAACGGCGACGCCGGCCGCTGGTCGCCGATGACCGAGACCCTGCTTATGTTCGCGGCCCGCTCGGACCATCTCGAGCGCACCATCCGCCCCGCGCTCGAGGCCGGCCGCTGGGTGGTCTGCGACCGATTCGCCGATTCCAGCCGCGCCTATCAGGGCGTCGGCGGCGGAACCCCGGCCGCCTTCATCGAGACTCTCGACGCCGCCATCGTCGGCGCGACCCAGCCCGACCTGACCCTGATCTTCGACCTGCCGGTCGAGGTCGGGCTGGGTCGCGCTTTCGGCCGGGGGCTGTTCGAGACCCGGTTCGAGTCCAAGGGGCTGGAATTCCACGAGCGCCTGCGGCGCGGCTTCCTCGATATCGCCGCCGCCCATCCGGAACGCTGCGCCGTGATCGACGCCGACGGCGATCAGGATACGGTCGAGGCCCGGGTCTGGGCCGCCGTCGAGGCGCGGCTGCCGTGAACGAACATCCGCGCGACCGCTTCGATCTGATCCCCGACGCCGCCGCCGAGGCCGCGTTTCTCGACGCCTTCGACAAGGGCCGGCTGCATCACGCCTGGCTGCTGTGCGGGGTCGAGGGCTCGGGCAAGGCCACCTTCGCCTACCGCGCCGCCCGCCGTCTGCTGGGCGCCGCGCCCGATCCGTCGCGCGGCCTGCTGGGAACCCGTCCCGACGATCGGGTGGCCCAGCTGATCACCGCCCAGTCGCACCCCGACCTGCTGGTGCTCGAACGCGCCGTCGAAAGCGGCAAGACGAAGAAATCCATCTCGGTCGACCAGGCCCGCGACCTGCCGGAGTTTTTCTCCAAGAGCCCGTCGCAGGCGAAGTATCGCGTCGCCATCATCGACGCAGCAGACGATCTGAACCTCAACGCCGCCAATGCCTTGTTGAAGGTTCTTGAGGAGCCGCCGGAGCGGGGCGTGCTGTTCCTCGTCACCCACGCCCCCGGCCGCCTGCTGGCCACCATCCGTTCGCGGTGCCGCCGTCTGGCCTTCCCGGTCTGGCCGCTGCACGCGCTGGAGGATCTGGTCCGCAACCGCACCGGCGTGAGCTCCGCCGAGGCCGTCCGCATCGCCGGCATGGCCGCCGGCTCGCCGGGTCAGGCGCTGGCCCTGGCGTCCGGCGCCACGCTCGAGGCGGACCAGCTGGCCCAGGCCTGGGTCGCCGCGCCCTCGCTCGACCGCGCCGAGGTCATGGCCGTCGCCGACAAATTCCGCGGCGTCGAGGGCCAGGAGCGGTTCGAAATCCTGATGGACCGCCTGATCGCCGCCGTGAAACTCCGCGCCCTCGACGAAGGCAAGTCCGGCGCCCGATGGGCCGAGCTGTGGGAGCGGCTGT
>JACPDR010000031.1 GCA_016183935.1 Caulobacterales bacterium | reverse complement strand
GATGATCATGCCCGGCGACAACGCCGAGCTGAACGTCGAGCTGATCACCCCGATCGCCATGGAAGAGAAGCTGCGCTTCGCCATCCGCGAAGGCGGCCGCACCGTCGGCGCCGGCGTGGTCTCCAAGATCACCGAGTAATCAGAATCCTGTCTGGCCTACCGCGCTCACGCGCTACTTGAGGCCAGGACGATCTGAACGACAGAACGGCCCCGGGGAAACCCGGGGCCGTTTTGCTATGCGCATTCTCACGATCGTCATCCTCGGGCTTGACCCGAGGATCAGATGTAGGGGCGAACTGTCTGGCAGCGGTGGCCCTGCGACGTCGCCCGTGCGACCTCCCACGGAGCACCGGATGGTCTGATCCTCGGGTCAAGCCCGAGGATGACGACGGGGAAAAACGGGCGCGGTCGGCCTCTTAAATGAACCGCACCTCGACCCCCGGCTTCACCGCCGCCGCCAGCTGTTCGGCGTCCCAGTTGGTCATCCGGATGCAGCCGTTGGAGGCGGTCTTGGCGATCTTCGACGGGTCGGGCGTGCCGTGGATGCCGTAGCTGTCGCGCGACAGCTCGATCCATACCGAGCCGACCGGATTGTTGGGCCCGGCGGGGACGACGACCTTCCGGTCGCCGCGGTCGTAGCTGAGTTTGGCCGGGTCGTAGGTGTAGTCCGGCTCGTTGGCGACGCCGACCACGCGCAGGGTTCCCGAGGGGGCGGGGCGTTCGCTGGAGCCGATGGTGGCGGGATAGAAGGCCAGCAGCCGGCCCGAGGCGTCGAAGGCGCGGGCCGAACGCTCGGTCTTGTCGACGACGATGCGGGCGACCTCGCCCAGCGGACGGTCGGCGACGGCGGGCACGACGAGGGTCTGGCCGGCGCGGCGGAAGTCGACGCCGGGGTTCAAAGCCTGCAGCAGGGCCTCGGTGACATGGAAGCGCTCGGCCAGCCGCTCGCGGGCGGAGCTGTAGTGCACGCCCCGGGCGGCCTGGGCGGCGAGGTCGCCGGGCGCCGGGCTGAACGGCCCGGCGACATCGGCGCCGGTCAGGACGTAGGTGGTCATCACCCGGGCCGTGTCGGCGGCGGCGAGCCGCTCGACCAAGGCCGCGTCGGCGGCGTCGCCCTCGCCGAGGCCTGCGGCCTTGCGCCAGGCGGCGATGGCCTGGCGGGTGTTGTCGCCGGCGAGGCCGTCGATCACGCCCGGCGAGAAGGGCGAACGGTCGAGCAGGATCTGCAGCCGGACCAGCCCCGGGTCGGGGGCGTAGGCGGCGGGCGCCTGCCCTTCGGCCGGGGGCGTCGCGGGCGGCGGGGCGGGGGGGCGCGGCACGCCCGCCTCGATCTGTTCGACGGTGAGCCGGGCGCCCGTCGCCGGCGGAGCGGATTGCGACGGCGGTCCGTCGGGTTCGGGGGCGCCGCAGGCTGCGGGCGCGAGGCCGAGGATGAGGACGGCGTGGGCGGCGGCGATCAGGCGAAAGGACATGGGATTCCGGACAGTTGGCGTCCGGACTCAATCCCTCTCGCGCCGCGGCGTTCCCGTCCGGTCAGCGCAGGGCGGCGGCGAGGCCTTCGGCGGTGACCTCGGCCCAGCAGGCATAACCCGGGTCGTTCAGGTGCAGGTCGTCGGGGCCGACGCCGCCCCGCTCGAGGCCGGTCCAGTCCGACATGGCGGCGAAGCGGTGCAGCACGGCGTAGCCGACCCGGCCGCCCTCCAGGTCGATCAGTCGCGCCATTTCGCCGAGCGCCGGATTGCGGCCCCGGAAGGACGGATTGGTCGTCCCCTCCGGCAGGCGCTGCGGATCGACCAGCAGGACGTCGACCCCGGCCCGGTCGAGCACCGCCTCGCCGCGGCGGAAGTCGGCGAACACCGCGTCCATCGGCCGGTCGCGCAGCATGTCGTTGGTGCCCAACTGCCAGACCACCAGGTCCGGATCCGCCGCCTCGATCTCACGGGCCAGCCGGTCGGCGGTCTCCTTCGCCGTCTCGCCGCCTATGCCCTTGTTGACTACGGTGACCTCGACGCCCGGCAGGCGCCGTTCCAGCCCGGCCTCGAGCCGCGGGACGAAACCCAGTTCCGGCCGGCTGGCCCCGACCCCCTCGATCGAGGACGAGCCCATGGCGAGGATGGTCAATCGTCCCATGGCGACCGCGGCGCGGCTGCGGTCGAGACCCCCGTTGGCGACGACATGATCCGCGGCGACCGGGCAGGCGGCGGGCGCGGCGGGCGTCGAGGACTGGGCGAAGGCGGCGGGGGCGCCGGCGAGAAGGGCGAGGGCGACGGCGACGGCGGATTTCAAGGATTCGGCTCTCCGGTGGCGGGATCGGTGGCGGTCTCGCCGCTGTTGCTGCTGCCTTCGGAACCCGGCGGCTCCTGGGCGGGTCGGGGCGGCTCGCCGTCGCGGGGCGGGCGGCGCTCCTGCTCGTACTCGTTCTGGCGGCCGGGCTGGCGGCCCGTTTCGGGGAAGGCGGTCATGCGAAGCTCCACTGAAGAACGGGATGGACCGAAAGGCAACGCCCGCGTGCGCGGGCGGCTCCGCAGCATCTCGTTCACCAAGCCTCTAAACCGTACCGCAACGGCGGCCGGGGCATGGTTCACGACCGGACAAGGGGGCAGACGGGCGAAAGATGGGCCAGACTTCGGACATCGAGATCATCCGGCCGGACGCGGTGCGGCCGGACGACCGCGCGGCCTGGGACGCCCTGCGCGCCACCGAGCCCGGGCTGGACCATCCCTATCTGGATCCCCGCTACGCCCTTGCGGCGGCGACGATCCCCGGGGCGGCGCTGGCGGTGTTCCGGCGCGGCGGCGCGGCCGTCGGCTTCTTCCCCTTCCAGCGGCGCGGACGGCTGATCCAGCCGCTGGGCGCGCCCCTGACCGACTATCACGGCGTCATCGCCGCCGCCGGCGAGGGCCTCGATCCGGCCACGGTGGCGCGGCGCCTGGGCGGCGTGCTGCGCGTCGGCGGCTGGATGTCGCCGGCGGCGGCGGTTCCCGGCTTCATCGTCCGCACGCGCATGGCGACCGACGTGACCGGCGGGCGAGACGCCCTGTCGGCCCGGCTCGAGGACCGCAGCCACCGCTTCTTCAAGAACATGCGGCGGCTGCGGCGCGGCTTCGAGCGCGAGTACGGCGAGCCGCTCTTCACCTGGGACGAGCGCGACCCGGCGGTGCTGGACTGGATCATCGCCCACAAGCGCGACCAGTACCGGCGCTCGCGGCGTCACGACGTGTTCGCCTGCGGCTGGACGGCGGACCTGCTGCACGCCCTGCTGGAGACCCGGACCGCCGATTTCGGCCTGCGCGTGTCGAGCCTGCGCACGGCGGCGGGCGAGCTGGTCGCGGCCGAGGCCTCGCTGGACGACGGCCGCACCCTGCACCTGTGGTTTCCGACCTACGATCCAGCCTTCGCGCGCCATGGGGTCGGCACCCTGCTGACCCGGCTGGAAATGGAGCAGGCGGCCGACCTCGGCTACCGGCTGGTCGACTTCGGGGCTGGGGACGAGGGCTACAAGACGGCGCTCGCCGAGCCCTCCGGGGCGGTGTTCGAGGGCGTGGTCGAGGGACCGCGCCCCGACCTGGCGTGGCGGGCGGGGCGGCTGCTGGCCGGCGGCCCGGCCCCACTGCGCCGGTTCGAGCTGAGCCTGAGCCGCCGGTTCGACATCATCAACGCCTGCGAGACCCGCGCCGCCCACTGGTGGGCGGGCGCCGCCGGGGCCGCCGCCGCCGCGGCGCGCAAGAGCCTGGGAGCCTCCGCATGATCGATCGCCTGATCCCCGCGTTCGACGCCGCCCGGCGCGACGCCTTCGGCCGGACGCCGGTCGCCTACGCCCACCGGCTGCTGGAGACCGGCCTGTTCGAGGACGAGGCGCTGGCCCGCCAGCTGGAGCGCCACCCGGCCGAGCTGTTCGACATCAACATCTTTCACTACGGCCCCGACGACCAGGCCATGCTGCAGACCGGGACCAAGGGCCGGCGCGGCGGGGCGGCCCTGCTGGAAGCGGCCAAGGCCGGGCGGATGTGGATTCAGATGCGCCGCATCCAGGACCACTGGCCCGAACTGGCCGCCGTGATGCGGCGGACCTTCGCGGACCTGACCGATCATGTGCCGGGCTTCAACCCGGTGCAGGTGACCGGCCAGCTGATCCTGTCGGCCCCTTCGGCCAAGGTGCCGTTCCACGCCGATCCGCCCGGGGTGACGCTGTTCCACCTGCGCGGCGAGAAGCGCATCTGGATCTATCCGGTCGACGAAACCCATATGCCGAGCCGCTCGATGGAGAACATCGTGCTGGAGCAGCAGACCGAGGACCTGCCGTACCGGCGCGAGATGGACGCCGCCGCCGAGGTGTTCGACCTGAAGCCGGGCATGGCCGTCGCCTGGCCGCTGCACGCGCCGCACCGGATCGAGAACCAGGGCAGTTTCAACGTCTCGCTGTCCTGCGACTACCAGACCTGGCGGTCGCGGATGACCAACGGGGCGCACTATACGAACGGCGTGCTGCGCCGCTGGGGCGCGCCGGTGCTGCCGGCCGACCGGGCCCCCATGGCGGCCCGGGCCGCCCTGTGGAGCGCCTCGCTGGGCCTGCGCCGGCTGGGGCTGGTCAGGACCCGGCTGGAGTCCTACGAGCGCGCCTTCGAACTGGGCGACGAACCGCCGGCGCCGGACAAGGGCCTGATCTCGCCGCTGGCGATGCGCTGACCGGCCATCCTTACAACGAGGTCATGACCTCGATTTAAAGTGACTCGGCGGCGGACCGGTCGCACCTTCCCCGCACATTCCGGAGAGGGAGCCCCCGCCATGAAAACCATCCTGCTGTCCGCCGCCGCCGCCGCCGCCGCCGCCGCGACGCTCGCCGCCGCCGGCCCCGTGCTGGCCCAATCGCCCCAGGTCGAGATCGAACACGCCGTCGCCCGCGTCGTGGTCATCGTCGAGGACCGCGCCGATATCGGCGTGGAGATCGAGCAGGGCTCCTCGCGCCTGCCCCCGCTTCGGGTGGAGCGGCGCGGCGACGAGGTGCGCATCGACGGCGGCCTCGGCCGTCGCGTCGCCGGCCTCCGCGTCGGCGACAGCATCCGCGACTGCCGCTCCGGCCCGGACCGCACGCGACCGGGGCAGGGCGCCTCGGTCGAGGTGCGCGACATCGGCCGGGTCAATCTCGAGGACGCCCCGCTGATCGTCATCCGCTCGCCGCGCAACGTAAATATCGACGCCGGGGGAGCCGTCTACGGCTCGATCGGCCGCGGCGCGACCTCGGTCGATATGGGCAACGGCGGCTGCGGCGACTGGGTGATCGCCAACACCGACGGACCGGTCGACGCCTCCGTGGGTGGATCGGGCGACGTCATGGTGGGAACCACGCGGTCCCTGGAGGTCAGCCTGGCCGGTTCCGGCGACCTGACGGCCGGGGCGACAGGCGGTCTCGACCTGAGCCTCGCCGGGTCCGGCGGCGCCGCCATCGCCGAGGTGAACGGCGACACGGATATCTCGATCGCAGGGTCCGGCGAGGTCGCCGTCCGCCGTGGCCGGTCTCCGAACCTCGACATTTCCATCGCCGGTTCGGGCGACATCGACTTCGGCGGTACGGCCGGGGACGTCAGCGTCTCCATCGCCGGCTCCGGCGACATCCGCATCGCCGAGGCGACCGGCAGCGTCAGCCGTAGCATCGTCGGCTCGGGAGACATCCACATCGGCCGCTGAGCCCCCGGCGCCGATGCGGAAGGAAGGCCCGGGAGCGTGGAACCCCCCGGGCCTTTTTCCTGTCCGCCGCCCAACGAAAAGCCCCGGCGGATCGCTCCGCCGGGGCCAGTCGTTTCGGGGCCGTGCGGCCCCGGTCTTGAGCCGTCTCGCTTACAGGAGCGCGCCGGCCATGCCGCCGATGCCAGCGGCGGTGCGGCCGAGGTCGGCGCCCGCGCGTTCGCGCGACTGCAGGTCGCCGCCGAACGAGAAGCGCAGGCCGATGCTGATGGTGTCGATCGACACGTCGACGTCTTCCAGCTCGGCGTGGGTGAAGCCGCCGACCACGCCCATGCCGGTGCCGGGGATGCGGTATTCGCCGCCGACGTTGGCCTGCCAGCCGTCGACGTCCCCGCCGCTCGCTTCCACGGTCGTCCAGCCGGCGCCGCCGTTGACGCGGAAGTTCGGGTTGATGAAGTAGGACGCGTCGCCGGCCACGGTCCAGGCCTCGGCGTCGGAGCCTTCCAGCGTCTCATAGGCCAGCGAGCCGGTCAGGGTGACCTTGTCGAGGTAGGTCTGGGCCTCGGCGCCGAAGCTCCACAGCTGTTCGCCATAGACTTCCGAGCCGCCCGCGAAGGCGCCGACGCGGACGCCGCTGACCAGGGTCGTGGCGTGGATGCGGCCGTTGACGTTGGTGTTGTCGTCCGCCAGGTCGTCCAGCCCGTAGTTGAAGGCACCGTCGAGGGTGACCGTCCAGTCGGCGGTGACCGGCACGGCGAAGGCGGCGTCAACCGTGGCGCTTTCGAGTTCGGCCTCGGAACCGGCGACATCGACGTCGCTGTTCGAGTAGACGACGCCGATCGAGCCGACGCCGTCCTGGGCCAGGGCGGGGGCCGCGGCGAGGGCGGCGACGGCGGCGGTGGCGAGGAAGAGAGACTTCATTTTTGTTTTTCCGTTGCAGGCCGCGGCCGGATTCGCCGTGGCGGGCGGCTGCGCTATCAAGGAAGGCGCGAGCGTAGCCATTACAAACCCGTCATGAACGGCGCGGGGAGGCCCGCTGTGGCGACGCCGCCACGCATTGTGGCCGCTCGGTGACAACTCCGCGGAGGCATAACGGCGCATTCTCAACTGGGCGTCACAAGCGCCGCTTTACGGCCCGGTCGCGACCGCCGTCGAACCGGCCGAATGTCGCGCTCATCGGCCTCCGCCACGCTTTCGCCGCTTGACGGAAGCGGAATCGATCTGCATAAGCCCCCACTCTTGTTGGACCGGCTGTGCACCTCGCTTTGAGTATGGGGTGCAGACGCGGTCCGCAGGAACGACCTGAGACCCTGTTCTTTGCAGTGACCCAGGACTTCAACGGCCTTCGCGGGAGACTGCGTGGGCCGATCGTTTTTGCGGACGTGCGTACTCTGAAGGCTTCGCGCCTGAAGACTCCGGTCTTTGAAATGGTTCACAGGGACGCAGGTTCGCCTGCTTGGGAATAGCTACCGATATGGATCAAAGCATCCGCATCAGGCTCAAGGCCTTCGATCACCGCGTCCTCGACTTTTCGACGCGCGAGATCGTCAACACCGCCAAGCGCACGGGCGCGACCGTTCGTGGTCCGATCCCGCTGCCGACCCTGATCGAAAAGTTCACCGTGAACCGCTCGCCGCACGTCGACAAGAAGTCGCGTGAGCAGTTTGAAATCCGCACGCACAAGCGTGTCCTCGACATCGTCGACCCCACCCCGCAGACCGTGGACGCGCTCATGAAGCTCGACCTGTCCGCCGGCGTGGACGTCGAGATCAAGATTTAAGTAGAAAGAGGCGGGATCCGATGCGCACGGGCGTGATCGCCAAGAAACTGGGTATGACGCGTGTCTTCGCTGAAGACGGCGCGCATGTTCCAGTCACGGTCTTGCAGCTGGATGGCTGCCAGGTCGTGGGCCAACGTACTCAAGAGCGGGACGGCTACGTCGCCCTGCAGCTGGGTGCCGGCGCCAAGAAGGCCAAGAAGACCAACAAGGCTCAACGCGAAGCTTTCGCGAAGCTGGAAGTGGAGCCGAAGGCCTATGTCACCGAGTTCCGCATCGATGCGGACGCCATGATGGATGTGGGCGCCGAGTTCTCGGCCGATCACTTCGTCGCCGGCCAGAAGGTCGACGTCCAGGCCGAGACCATCGGCAAGGGCTTCGCCGGCGCCATGAAGCGCTGGAACTTCGGCGGTCTGCGCGCCACCCACGGCGTCTCGGTCTCGCACCGTTCGCACGGCTCCACGGGTAACCGTCAGGACCCGGGCCGCACGTTCCCGGGCAAGAAGATGGCCGGCCACCTCGGCCAGGAAGTCGTCACCACCCAGAACCTGACCGTCTTCCGCGTCGACGCCGACCGCGGCCTGATCATGATCAAGGGCGCCGTCCCCGGTCACGAAGGCACGTGGGTCAAGATCCGCGACGCCGTGAAGAAGGCCCGTCCGGCTGAAGCCCCCTTCCCGGGCGGCGTGAAGTCGTCGAAGACCGCCGCTGCCGCTGCTGAACCGGCCGAAACGCCGGCCGAGGAAGCCCCGGCTGTCGAGACCACCGGAGGCGGTGAAGCGTAATGAAACTCTCGGTCATCAAACTCGACGGCAAGGCCTCGGGCGACGTTGAACTGTCGGACGCCGTCTTCGGCATCACCGACATCCGCGGCGACCTGCTGGCCCGTTACGTCAACTGGCAGTTGGCCAAGCGCCGCGCCGGCACCCACAAGGTCCAGACCCGGAACGAGAACTCTCGCACCGGCAAGAAGATGTACAAGCAGAAGGGCACCGGCGGCGCCCGTCACGGTTCGCGCCGTGCGCCGCAGTTCGTTGGCGGCTCGCGCGCCTTCGGCCCGATCGTCCGCGATCACGGCTTCTCGCTGCCGAAGAAGGTCCGCGCCCTGGCCCTGCGTCACGCGCTCTCGTCGAAGGCCAAGGCCGGCGACCTGATCGTGGTCGACAGCATCGCCCTGAAGGACGCCAAGACCGCCGGTCTTCGCGTCACCCTCGGCAAGCTGGGCTGGAACAAGGCCCTGATCATCGGCGGTCCGGAAGTCGACACGAACTTCGGCCTGGCCGCTCGCAACATCCCGCACATCGACGTGCTGCCGAACGCCGGCCTGAACGTCTATGACATCCTGCGGGCCGACAAGCTGGTGCTGACCAAGGCGGCCGTCGAGGCCATCGAGGCGCGCTTCTCTGAGAAGGAGGCCGCGTAATGGCCGGCGCTCAACCCACCGCCAAGCACTACGACACCATCCTGGCTCCGGTGATCACCGAGAAGGCCACGATCCTGTCGGAACAGAACAAGGTCGTCTTCCGCGTTTCGGGGACCTCGACCAAGGACGAGATCGCCGCGGCGGTCGAGGCCCTGTTCAAGGTCAATGTGCTGAAGGTCAACACCCTCGTCCAGAAGGGCAAGACCAAGCGTTTCCGCGGCATCATGGGCCGTCGGGTCGACATCAAAAAAGCGATCGTGACGCTGGCTGAAGGCCAGTCGATCGACGTCACCACGGGGCTCTGATCAGATGGCTCTGAAGCATTACAATCCGACGTCGCCGGGCCGCCGCGCCCTGGTGCTGATCGACCGTTCGGAGCTCCACAAGGGGCGCCCGGAAAAGTCGCTGACCGAAGGCCTGACCAAGTCGGGCGGACGCGGTCAGGGCGGTCGTATCGCTGTCCGCTTCCGCGGCGGCGGCGCCAAGACGCTGTACCGCAAGATCGACTTCAAGCGCCGCAAGTTCGCCTCGGCGACCGTCGAGCGCCTGGAATACGATCCGAACCGGACCGCCTTCATCGCCCTCATCACCTATGAGGACGGCGAAAAGGCCTACATCATCGCGCCGCAACGCCTGAAGGCGGGCGACACGGTGGTGGCCGGCGAAAAGGTCGACGTGAAGCCGGGCAACGCCATGCCGCTGCGCTCGATGCCCGTGGGTACGATCATCCACAACATCGAGATGAAGCCGGGCAAGGGCGCCCAGCTGGCCCGTTCGGCCGGCGCCTACGCCCAGCTGGTCGGCCGCGACCAGGGCTACGCCCAGATCCGTCTCGGCTCGGGCGAGCTTCGCATGGTGCTGGACGGCTGCATGGCCACGGTGGGCGCGGTTTCGAACCCCGACCACATGAACCAGAACCTCGGCAAGGCCGGCCGCGTCCGTCACATGGGCTGGCGTCCGCACGTTCGCGGCGTCGCCATGAACCCGATCGACCACCCGCACGGTGGTGGTGAAGGCCGGACCTCTGGCGGTCGCACCCCGGTTACGCCGTGGGGCAAGGACACCAAGGGCACCCGCACCCGCAAGAACAAGGCTACGGACAAGTTCATCATCCGTACCCGCCACGTTAAGAAGGCTCGCTAAAGATGGCCCGCTCCTCCTGGAAAGGCCCGTTTGTCGACGGGTATCTGCTCAAGAAGGCCGACGCCGTCTCGACGTCGGGCCGCAAGGACGTGATCAAGACGTGGTCGCGCCGCTCCACCATCCTGCCGCAGTTCGTCGGCCTGACGTTCGGCGTCCACAACGGCCAGAAGCATGTGCCGGTGTCGGTCTCCGAAGAAATGGTCGGCATGAAGCTCGGCGAGTTCGCCCCGACCCGGAACTTCCCGGGCCACGCGGCGGACAAGAAGGCCAAGAGGAAGTAGTCCATGGCCCAGACCAAGAACCCCCGTCGGGTCGCCCCGACCGAAGCCCGCGCCAAGCTGGTGAATGTCCGGATCAGCCCTCAGAAGCTGAACCTGGTCGCCCAGTCGATCCGCGGCCTGCCGGTGCAGAAGGCGCTGAACGAGCTGGAATTCAGCCGCAAGCGCATCGCCACCGACGTTCGCAAGGTCCTGTATTCGGCCGTTTCCAACGCCGAGAACAACCACAACCTCGACATCGACAACCTGGTCGTCGCCGAGGCCTTCGTGGGCAAGAACCTGGTGATGAAGCGTTTCGCGAGCCGCGCTCGTGGCCGCTCGTCGCGCATCCTGAAACCTTTCGCGGAGATCACCATCGTGGTCCGCGAAGCCGGTGAGGCCGCCTGATGGGTCAGAAAGTAAATCCGATCGGTCTGCGCCTTGGCGTCAACCGTACGTGGGACAGCCGCTGGTTCGCCGGCGGCGCCGACTACGCCAAGCTGCTGCACCAGGACCTGAAGCTGCGCACGTGGCTGAAGGAACGCCTCAACGCCGCCGGCGTGTCGCGCATCATCATCGAGCGTCCGCACAAGAAGTGCCGCGTGACGATCTACGCCGCCCGTCCGGGTGTCGTGATCGGCAAGAAGGGCGCGGACATCGAGAAGCTGCGCAAGGACATCTCGGCCCAGACCGAGGGCGAGGTTCACCTGAACATCGTCGAAGTGCGCAAGCCCGAGACCGACGCCCAGCTGATCGCCGAGAACATCGCGCAGCAGCTGGAACGCCGTATCGCCTTCCGCCGCGCCATGAAGCGCGCGATGCAGTCGGCCATGCGCCTCGGCGCCAAGGGCGTCCGCATCAACGTTTCGGGCCGCCTCGGCGGCGCGGAAATCGCGCGGATGGAATGGTACCGCGAAGGCCGCGTGCCGCTGCACACCCTGCGCGCCGACATCGACTACGGCTTCATCCAGGCCAAGACGACCTACGGCATCATCGGTGTCAAAGTGTGGGTCTTCAAGGGCGAGGTGCTGGAGCACGACCCGATGGCGCAGGACAAGCGCTGGGCCCAGGAAGCTGCCGGCCCGTCTTCCAACGAAGGTCGTGAACGTGGACCCCGCGGCGACCGCGGCCCGCGCCGTGACCGGGGACGTGAGAACTAGGTCATGCTGCAACCCAAAAAGACCAAGTACCGCAAGGCCTTCAAGGGCCGTATCCACGGCTCCGCCAAGGGCGGCTTCTCGCTGAACTTCGGCTCGTACGGGCTGAAGACGGTCGAGCCGGAACGCATCACGGCGCGTCAGATCGAGGCGGCCCGCCGCGCGATCACCCGCCAGATGAAGCGTCAGGGCCGCGTCTGGATCCGCGTCTTCCCCGACCTGCCCGTCACGGGCAAGCCGGCCGAAGTCCGGATGGGCAAGGGCAAGGGCGCCGTGGACCACTGGGCGGCGCGCTGCCACCCGGGCCGGATCCTGTTTGAAATCGACGGCGTGCCGGACGACATCGCCCGCGAGGCCCTGCGTCTCGGCGCCGCCAAGCTGCCGGTCCGTACGAAGGTGGTCACCCGCCTCGACGCCGGTGTCTCGCACGTGGAGCACGTCGGAGCATGACCAAGATCGCCGACCTCCGGGGCCAGACCCCCGACCAGCTGTCCGACGAGCTGCTGAAGCTCAAGAAGGAACAGTTCAACCTGCGCTTCCAGGCCGCCACCGGCCAGATGGAAAAGACCCACCGGGTCTCGGAAGTGCGCAAGGACATCGCCCGCATCTCGACGCTTCTGCGCGAGAAGCGAGTGAACGCGTAGGGAAACGAAGATGCCGAAACGAATTCTCGAAGGCGTGGTCGTCTCCGACAAGGGCGACAAGACCGTCGTGGTGAAGGTGGAGCGCACCCTGCTGCACCCCGTCCTCAAAAAGACCGTCCGTCTGTCCAAGAAGTATCACGCTCACGACGAAGCGAACGCCCTCAAGGTCGGTGACCTGGCCCGTATCGTCGAGTGCGCCCCGAAGTCCAAGCTGAAGCGTTGGGAAGTCCTTTCCACCGCCTCGGCCTCGTAACTCAGAAGGATCGGATCCCATGATCCAGATGCAAACTAACCTGGAGGTGGCCGACAATTCGGGCGCTCGCCGGGTCATGTGCATCAAGGTGTTGGGCGGCTCCAAGCGCCGCTACGCCTCGGTGGGCGACACGATCGTCGCTTCCGTCAAGGAAGCCATTCCCCGCGGCCGCGTGAAGAAGGGCGACGTCGTGCGCGCCATCGTCGTGCGCACCGCCAAGGACATCATGCGCAAGGACGGCTCTGTCATTCGCTTCGACAAGTCGGCCGCCGTCATCGTCAACAAGCAGAACGAGCCCGTCGGCACGCGGATCTTCGGCCCGGTTCCCCGCGAACTGCGCGCCAAGAACCACATGAAGATCATCTCGCTGGCTCCGGAGGTCCTGTAGTCATGGCCGCCAAGATCAAGAAGGGCGACCGCGTCGTCGTCCTCACCGGCAAGGACAAGGGCCGCACCGGCTCCGTCACCAAGGTCCTGCCGACCGAAAATCGCGTCGTCGTGCAAGGCGTCAACATGGTTCAGCGCCACACGCGCCCGACCCAGGCTGACCCGCAAGGCGGCATCAAGAACAAGGAAGCGTCGCTTCACCTGTCGAACGTCGCGATCGCCGACGCCAACGGCAAGGCCACCCGCGTCGGCTTCCGCGTGGAAGGCGACAAGAAAGTGCGCTTCGCCAAGACGACGGGAGACGTCATCTGATGGCCGACACCAAGTACACGCCTCGTCTGAAGGACGAGTACCAGGCTCGCATCCGCGCGGTGATGACCGAGAAGTTCGGCTACACCAACCCGATGCAGGTGCCCAAGCTGGACAAGATCGTCCTCAACATGGGCATCGGCGAAGCCGTGGCTGACACCAAGAAGGCGACCGCCGCCCTCAAGGATCTCGCCGCCATCGCCGGCCAGAAGCCCGTGCCGACCAAGGCTCGCAACTCCATCGCCGGCTTCAAGCTGCGCGAGGGCATGGTCATCGGCGGCAAGGTTACGCTGCGCGGCGACCAGATGTACGAGTTCCTGGACCGTCTGATCACCATCGCGCTGCCGCGGGTGAAGGACTTCCGGGGCCTGAAGGGCACCTCATTCGACGGTCGCGGCAACTACGCCACCGGTCTGAAGGAGCACATCGTGTTCCCGGAGATCAACTACGACCAGATCGACCAGATGTGGGGCATGGACATCATCGTCTGCACCACGGCCAAGACCGATGAGGAGGCCAAGGCTCTCCTCACCGAGTTCAAGTTCCCGTTCGTGAACTGAGCGGGAAGGGATAGAGCACAATGGCTAAGAAGAGCGCCGTGAACCGCAACGAGATGGTGAAAGCCCTCGTCGCGAAATACGCCGACAAGCGGGCCG